>JAFDWB010000059.1 GCA_018268675.1 Actinomycetota bacterium | reverse complement strand
GTTTTCTAGGCGGGAAAAGCTCCTACGGGTTACTGGGGCAGCGTTGGAACGTGCCAAGTCGGCGACTCCTCGGACGGTCAGAGGGACTGTGAAAAGGGCCCGTGCGGCGGGCAGGCGAACTCAGAAAAGCGCGCGACCGGGGAAAATAGCATGCGCTATCCCCCGGCCGCAAATTTGGCTCTGCGACTAGGCTCCAGTCGCGGGCTCCGAAGCGTCGGCTATTTGAGCTCGACGGTGGCGCCGGCCTCCTCGAGTTCGGCCTTGAGTTTCTCGCCCTCCTCGCGGTCGACGCCCTCTTTGACCGGGCCGGGAGCGGCGTCGACGACAGCCTTCGCCTCTTTCAGGCCGAGGCCGGTCGCGTTGCGCACGACTTTGATGACCGGGACTTTCTGGCCGCCGACCTCGGTGATCACCACGTCGACGGTGCCGGACTCTTCGCCGCCGCCGTCCGCCTCGCCACCGCCGCCGGCCGCCGCGGCCGGAGCAGCGGCCGCGACCGCGGTCGCGGAGACGCCGAACTCCTCCTCGAGCGCTTTGATCCGCTCGGAGAGTTCAAGGACGGAGATGCCTTTCAGCTCCTCGATCCACTCAGCAGTTGAAGTTGCCATTCGGTGCTACCCCTCTTCCTCGTTTGAATCTTCTGAAGTCTGTTCGCTGCTGTCGGCGCTTGCGGCCGCGGGTCCTGCCGCCGCAGGGGACCCACCCTCCCCTGCGGTAGCTGAAGCTTCCTCGGGGAGGGTCCCCCCTGCGGCGTCACCCGCGGGAGGAACGTCCTCCGGGGGGACGTCTTCGATTCCGGCCTTGTCATCGAGCGGCTCCGCCTGCGCCCCGTCGTCGGGGACAGGACCCGCGGTCGCAGGCGCCGGAGCCTCGCCGGTGACCAGGCCTTGCTCCGCAATCTGCCCCAGCTGGGTGGCGAGGCCCTGGATCAGGGCGTTCAGGCCGCGGACCACACCGGTCAGCGGGCTGGCGACGAGGCCGGCGAACTGGCCGACCAGGACTTCGCGCGAAGGCAGGCGGGCGATCGATTTGAAGGCCGCCTCGTCGAGCACGGTTTCGCCCATCAGCCCACCCTTGTAGGTGAGGACGCCGTGCTCTTTGTTGAAGGTCGTGATCGCTTTCGCGGCGGCGGCCGTGTCGCCGCGAACGAAAGTGAGCGCGGTCGGCCCGATCAGCAGATCGGCGAGCCGGCCCTCCCCGGCCTGCTCGGCGGCCAGTTTCGTCAGCCGGTTCTTGACCACCCGGAAGCTCGAGTCGGCCTCCCGCAGCTTGCCGCGCAGCTCGGCGGCCTGCGGGACGCTGATGCCGCGGTAATCGACGGCGAAGATCGCTTCCGCGCCCTCGATCTGGGCAGCGATCTCCTGGATGGTTGCTGACTTTTCCTCGCGGTTCATCGTCTCTCCTGCACCGGGCTTACAAGCATCGCCACGCCGGTGGTCTTAGGTGGGCGGCGACGCAGTGTAGAGGAAAGGCGGAACGAGCGGCGCTACGCGCGGCGGCCGCGCATCCTGGACTTGATCCGCTGGAACCATTCCGTCGGGCTCCCGATGATGGGCCGGGAGACCTCCGGCCGCATCTTGAACCTGCGGATCGGCTCGGAACCCTGCGGTGGCGTGTCGGGGGAACGCGGCTCGGAAGAGATCGAACCTGCCATGGTCAGATCAGGGTACCGGTTAGGAGGGCGGCGAGGGCGAACGCCTCGATGCCGAGCGCGCACAAGGCGATCACGAAGACCGTGCTCAATCGACGGATCGGTGAGTCGTTGGCGTCCCAGGCTCGGTCGAGTTCGCCCGCTGCGTGGCGATACAACTGTGCCGGGTCGTGGCGAAACTCGGATAGGCCACCGATGACATCAGACGCGGTCGCCGCGAACGCCAGGTCCGACTTGGGCAGAAGCAGGAAAGATCCCGGCGCCGGCCGAGACCACGAAGCAGGTGATCGCGAGATGTGCGAGCCCGACCGGGCCCGGACCGCCAAGCGCCCGCCCGCCAAGGAACGAGACAGCAAGCGACGAGGCGGCCAGGACGACCCCCGCACGCGCCCGCAGTTCCCCGACCAGGCGCTCCTGCTTGTCGAGGGCGCGCAGCGCCGATTCGTAGGCGAGCTTCTCCAGTCCCCGATCACACAGGATCAAGGCGCGTCGCGCCTTGATCTCTCCCCCTCGGGCAAGCGACCGTGCGGAAGAAACGCGGAACGAGCGTTACGCGGCGACGCCCGCGGCTTCTTGGGTACGGGTTCGCCCCCTCGGGGCAGCGGGAAAGGCCGCTTACTCGGCGGAGTCCGACGCGGCGGCGCCGACCAGCTCGCGGTCGACGGCTTTGCCGGTGTCGACGCGGATGCCCGGGCCCATCGTGGTGGCGAGGGTCGCCGAGCGGATGTATTTGCCCTTGGCGCCAGACGGCTTGGCGCGGACGATCTCGTCCATCACCGCCTGGTAGTTGTCGAGCAGCTTGTCGTCCTCGAAGGAGGCCTTGCCGATCGCCATGTGGACGATCGCCTGGCGGTCGG
Organism: Actinomycetota bacterium; assembly: GCA_018268675.1. Taxonomy (GTDB): domain Bacteria; phylum Actinomycetota; class Thermoleophilia; order Solirubrobacterales; family 70-9; genus VAYN01. The sequence continues at coordinate 1,328 of JAFDWB010000059.1, read as the reverse complement.
TGCGGTATTCGACTTTGCCCGACTTCGAGTCCTGGACGGCTTTTTCGACGTCTTCGGTGACGGTGCCGACTTTCGGGTTCGGCATCTTGCCCTGGGGACCGAGGATGCGGCCGAGCTGGCCGACCACCGGCATCATGTCCGGGGTAGCGATCGCCACGTCGAAGTCGGTCCAGCCACCTTGGATTTTCTCCGCCAGGTCCTGGGCGCCGACGAAGTCCGCGCCCGCGGCCTCGGCGTCGCGCGCCTTGGCGCCCTGGGCGAAGACCGCGACCGTCACGTCTTTGCCGAGCCCGTGCGGCAGGGCGAGGGTGCCGCGCAGCTGTTCGTCGGCGTGCCGCACGTTGACGCCGAGCAGCACGTGGAGCTCGACCGTCTCGTCGAACTTGGCGCTCGCCGTCTCCTTGATCAGGGCGACCGCCTCGGCAGGCGGGTACAGCCGGTCGCGCTGGACCTTCTGGTGCTGCATGCGGAAGCGTTTGCCGTGGGCCATCGCGAAATCTCCTAGGCGACGTCGACGCCCATCGAGCGGGCGGTGCCGGCGATGATCTTCGAGGCGGCGTCGAGGTCGTTGGCGTTCAGGTCGGGCATCTTGCGCTCGGCGATCGCGCGGATCTGCTCCGGGGTGATCGTCCCGACTTTGTTGATGTGTGGCTCGCCGGAGCCCTTGGGGATGCGGATCGCCTCCTTGATCAGCACGGCGGCCGGCGGGGTCTTGGTGACGAAGGTGAAGGAGCGGTCCTCGTAGACCGTGATTTCCACCGGGATGATCGTCCCGCCTTCGCTCTGCGTCTGCGCGTTGAAGGCTTTGCAGAAGTCCATGATGTTGACGCCGTGCTGGCCCAGCGCGGGGCCGACCGGCGGTGCCGGGTTGGCGTTGCCTGCCTGGATCTGCAGCTTGATGACGGTGAGAACTTTCTTGGCCATGGGCGGTGGTGGAGTGTAGCGGGCGCGAGAACCAAGCGATTCAAGGACGCAGGGAGCGAAGCGTGCTTCGCACGTGAGCGACCGAGGACGCCGAAGCGCGCCGGTTATCGCGTTCGCTAGATCTTCTTGACCTGGTCGTAGCCGACCTCGACCGGCGTCTCACGGCCGAAGATCGAGACCAGGACTTTGAGTTTCGCGCCGTCCTCGTTGATCTCGGCGATCTCGCCGGAGAAGTCGGAGAGCGGGCCGGAGATGACTTTGACCGATTCGCCGATCGAGAACTGGGCCTGGGTGCGCGGCCGCTCGGCGGTCTCGCGGTGGAGCAGGCGGTCGACCTCGGGTTTCGAGAGCGGCACCGGCTTGTTCCGCTCGGCGCCGACGAAGCCGGTCACCCCGGGGGTGTT
>JAFDWB010000058.1 GCA_018268675.1 Actinomycetota bacterium | reverse complement strand
GGGATCGGCGAGGCCAGCCACGCCGACTTCGGCATCGCCGGGGCCAAGAACGAGGGCCTGATCTTCGCCGGCGGCAAGCCGCTGCGCAAGGTCCCGCAGGCGAAGCTGGTCGACACGCTCTTCGAGGAGATCGACAAGTCGCTCGACCGCGGCACGGTCGAGGTCGACGAGGCCGAGGCGCGCGAGGGCGCCGCCTGGCTGGCGAAGATCGAGGAGGAGAACGCGGGCGACCTGACCCCGGAGAAGATCGCGGCGATGGAGAAGGAAGCGGTCGAACGCGGTGAGTCAGACAAGGTGCTGCTCGACGAGGAGGCCTCGCCGACCGCCGGAAGGCGTTTCACTCGGGCGTAGGGGGCGGGGAAGCTGCCGCCCGGAGCACAAGGGACGCGGCCGTCTCGGCCACGACCCGGGCAGGCTGTGGCCGTGGCCGAGACGGCCGGGTGTCCGGGGAGAGGGGAAGGGTCGCGGGGGAGCCACGGGAACGTCGCGGCTCCGTCATCGAAGTGGTACCTCGCCGACGCCAGGAGGACGCCCCTCCGTCCAGCTGTTCCTTATGCCGACCAGTCCGGCAAAAGGAACAGCTGACCGGGGTCGGCCGGGGGAAGGGAGGTCCGTCACCCTTCCTCCCGACTTCTTCAGGCGTCCAGGACGCGCTGCAGCGATCGGTGTCGCTGGGACGACACCTATCGCTGCAGCGAGCTCCGGGGCCCCGATCTCGGCCTTCAAATGGCACGGAAGCGTGACGTCCCGGCATCTTCGTCACGAACCGGTGCCCTCTTCCCCACGCACCCCTCACGTCCCGGGCGCCTCATGGGGGTCACAGCCTGCCAGGACCCCCATGAGGCGCCCGGGACGCACCTCGGACGGCCGCCCGCCCCGGCCTCGGACGGCGCCCATGGCGCCAGATAGATTCCCGACATGACCGATGTCGATCCGTTCGGGCGCGGCAGGCTCCGCCGCCTCTTCGGACTCGACCGCAGCGGGCCCAAACCGCGCCAGACGCGGACCGGGGAGCCGCTTCATCCGTGGACGCTGCCGAACCTCGTCGGCTACGTGCGGCTGGCCGGGATCCCGGTCTTCCTCGTCCTCGCCTACTCCTCCGAGGACGGCCGCTCGGTCGCCGCCGCGGTCGTCTTCTGGCTGATCGCGGCGAGCGACTATCTCGACGGCTTCCTCGCCCGGGTGACCGGCCAGTACAGCCGCATGGGGGCGCTCCTCGACCCCTTCGTCGACCGACTGACCGTGCTTTCGGGCGCGGTCGTCTGCTGGAGCTTCGAACTGCTGCCGCGCTGGGCGCTGGTCGTCCTCGCGCTGCGCGAGCTGACGATGCTCGGGCTCGCCCAGTACGGCCTGCGCCACGGGGTCGACATCGCTATCAACTGGCCGGGCCGGATGGCGGTGTTCCCGATCATGGCGGCGCTCTTCTTCGCGATGCTGGTCAGCGGCTGGGTCCCGACCGCGCTGCTGTACCTCGGCCTCGCGCTGGCGCTCACCGCCACCTTCCTCTACGCCCGCGACGGCCTCCGTGCCGTCCGCGCCGCCAAGTCGGCAACGCTCGGCGGAGGGTGAGGGTTGCCGTGCCGCACGTGCCTGCGGGCGGCCCGCGGTCTCGGAAAACCTTCAACCTGCGGTTGAACCTTTTGGTCGGCCGATCTATACTGCGCTTCCGCGGCAAGCTGGCGGTGGGGCCGGTCCCAACTCTCTACAAGGAGCAAGATGGAGGACACCTTTCCCGATCTCGGTTCGCTCAGCGACAAGGAGCTGAAGGACCTGATCGACAACCTGACGGCGGAGGAGAACGAGATCTCCTACAAGCGGCGCGTCCTGCACGGGAAAATCGACATCCTCCGTGCCGAGCTCGTCAACCGCCTGCGCCAGAAACGGGAGCGCGGCGATTCGCTGATCTCCGGTGACGATGTCGAGCAGCTGACCAACATCCTCGCGGGCAAGGCCCAGGGCGAGGATCCGGCGGCGTAGCGCGAGGCTCGCCCGAATGTCGGCCGTCCACTGCCCCGAGTGCGGTTACGCCAACCCCGAGGGCGCCAACTACTGCCAGAAATGCGGCGCCTACCTGGGCGGCCCGGCGGAGAGCAAAGAGGAGCCGACGACGATGACCTACCGGGTGGACGAGACCGGCGACATGCAGCCGGTGGACATCGACGAGGTGGTCGAGGAATCAGGCGCGGCGCTGGTCATCCGGGCGGGCGGCGGGCGCGCCGGCGAGAGCTTCTCGATCGACGAAGACCGCACCTCGATCGGCCGCAGCCCCGACGCGGGCGTCTTCCTCGACGATGTCACCGTGTCCCGCAACCACGCGCTGCTGGTGCGCCGCCGCGACGGCCTCTACATCGACGACCTCGGCTCCCTGAACGGCACCTACGTGAACCGGCGCCGGATCGAGTCCCACCGGCTCGCCGACGGCGACGAGATCCAGATCGGCAAGTACAAGCTCAGCTACCTGGAGCGCTGATGGCCGCCGTCCCGGATTCCGCCCGGCGCTCGCCGGATTCCGCTTCCCGTCCCCGCAAGGCGCTGACGATCGGCGCCGTCTGCAAGATCCTGCAGAGCGAGTTCGACGACGTCTCGATCTCGAAGATCCGCTACCTGGAGGACCAGAAGCTGCTCAGCCCGCGGCGCACCTCGGGCGGCTACCGCCTCTACAGTCAGTCCGACGTCGAGCGCCTGCGCACGATCCTCCGCCTCCAGCGCGACGAGTTCCTGCCGCTGCGGGTGATCCGCCAGGAGCTCGCCGCCGGCAACGACCTGGTGCTGGGGGACGGCGGCGGGGAGCGCAAGCCGACACCGGGGGCGGTGCGGCGGGCGATCCTCGTCGACACCTCGCGTACCTACCTGAGCCTCGAGGAGATCCTCGAGGAGACCGGCGCGCGGGAGGAGCTGGTGTCCGAGCTGGAGGGGTTCGGGATCGTCCAGCCGGAGAAACGCGAAGGGCGGACCGTCTACGACGAGACCGACCGCGAGATCGTCCGCGCCGCCAACGAACTGTCACGAGTCGGTGTCGGCGCGCGCAATCTGCGCATCTTCCGTTCCTCCGCCGACCGCGAGGCGCAACTGCTCGAAGCGCTGCTGGGACCGTCGCTGCGCTCGCGCAACCCGGAGCGCCGCAAAGAGGCGCTGCAGAGCCTCGAAAGCCTCGCCGCGACCGTCAGCCACCTGAAGCACCTGCTGCTGGTCCGCGACCTGCGCCGCCTCGCCGGCGACTAGCGCCGGCCGCATGCCACGGGTGACCCGCAGGCGCACGGTCGACGCGCCGGTCGCCCAGGTCTGGAAGCTCGTCTCCGATCCCTACGCGCTGCCGCGCTGGTGGCCGCGGGTCTCGCGGGTGGAGGACGTCGACGCGCGCTCCGGCGGCCGCCGCAGCCAGTGGACCAAGGTGCTCGAGACCCAGCACGGGCGCGGCGTGCGGGCCGATTACCGCTGCATCTCCGCGGCCGAGAACGAGCGCTACGTCTGGGAGCAGCAGCTGGAGGGCTCGCCGTTCGCCCGGCATCTGAAGGACTCGCGGGTCGACGTCGAGCTGCACGGGATGGGGGAGGGCGAGACGCGGGTGGTGCTGACCTCGTCGCAGACCATGCGGGGGATGTCACGGCTTGGTGGCTGGATGATGCGCAAGGGCCAACGCGACATCCTCGACGCGGCGCTCGACGGGATCGAAAGGGCCTTGGCGTGAGCGGGGCGCGCAGGTGACGGAGCCGCGCCGCGACACGAGCTGGTGGGGGTGGGGCGATCCGGCGCGGCGGACGGAGCTCGACGCGACGGCGCTCGGGGTGCTGCGCGAACGTATCGGGGAGCTCGAGCCGTGGCCACCAGCCGCGACGGCGGCGGACTTCGAGCTGCCCGAGGCGCGGCCGCTGCCGCGGGCGGTCGTCGACGCGGTCGGCGCCGACGCGGTCTTCGACGCCAAGGAGGATCGGCTGCGCCACGCGCGCGGGAGTGGCTACGTCGACCTGGCGCGGATGCGCTCGGGGCGGCTGGAGCACGCGCCGGACGCGGTCGTGGTCCCGGGGGGCGCGGCGGCCGTGGGAGCGCTGGTCGACGCCTGCGCCGCGCACGGCATCGCCGTGGTCCCGTTCGGCGGCGGCACCAGTGTGGTCGGCGGGGTCGAGCCGCTGCGCGGCACGCATGAGACGCTGATCAGCCTCGATCTCACCGCGCTCCGTGAAGTCGCGGTCGACCCGAGCTCGCTGACGGCGCGGCTCGGCGCCGGGCTGCGCGGGCCGGAGGCCGAGGCGGCGCTCGCCGCGCACGGCCTGACCCTCGGCCACTTCCCGCAGTCCTTCGAGTACGCGACGATCGGTGGCTTCGCCGCGACCCGCTCGGCGGGCCAGGCCTCCTCGGGCTACGGGCGCTTCGACTCGCTGGTCACCTCGGTGCGGCTGCTCGCCCCGGCCGGCAGCCTGCGCACGCTCGAGACCCCGCACACCGCCGCCGGGCCCGCCCTGCGGGAGCTCGTGATCGGCTCCGAGGGGACGCTCGGCGTGATCCCCGACGTCACCGTCCGGGTGCGCCCGGCGCCACCGCGGCGCCGCTACGAGGCGTGGATGGCGGAGAGCTTCGAGGCGGGCCGCGAGATCGTCCGCCTGCTCGCCCAGGGGCCGGGGCTGCCGAGCGTGATCCGGGTCTCCGACGAGGAGGAGACGGTCGGCTCGCTGGCGCTCTCCGGTCCCCGCGGCGCCGCCGGGAAGGCCTTCGGCGCCTACCTGCGGGCGCGGCGGCGGGCCGAGGGCGCGCTGATGATCCTCGGCTTCGAGGGCGAGGAGGAGGCGCTGACCCGGACCCGCGCGTTGAGCGTCCGCGTGCTGCGAGCGGGCGGCGCCGTCTACCTCGGGCGCGCGGCCGGCCGCTCCTGGGAGCGCGGGCGCTACGGCGGCCCCTACCAGCGCGACCTGCTGATGGGGATGGGGGCGATGGTGGAGACCCTTGAGACCTCCCACACCTGGAGCCGCCTCGGCGAGCTCCACCGGGCGGTCGGCGCCGCGATCGCGGACGCCCTCGCGGGCCAGGGGACGCCCGGCCTCGTCTTCTGCCACCTCTCCCACGCCTACCCCGACGGCGCCTCGCTCTACTTCACCTTCATCTCGCGGGCCCGCCGCGGCGCCGAGCTGGAGCAGTGGGCGGCGGTGAAGCGGGCGGCGAGCGAGGCGATCGTCGCGGGCGGCGGCACGATCACCCACCACCACGCGGTCGGCCGCGACCACGCCCCCTACATGGAGGCCGAGGTGGGTCAGACCGGCCTCGAGGTGCTGCGGGCCGTCAAGGAGCGCCTCGACCCGACCGGGATCATGAACCCGGGCAAGCTCCTCACCTGAGCGCCCCTCCCGAGTGACGCGACGGCTACTGGCCGCCGCTCTTGCTCTTTTCTTCGCTCGCTTCTTTTTCGCGCTGCGCGAGGCCGACGATCGGGCCGGTGATGGTGCCGCGGAGGATTTCTTCGCCGGTGTAGGTCGGCGCCCGTTTCTTCTTCGTCGCCGCTTCGATCGCTTCTTCGAAGCGCTTGTTTTCGACTTTCGTGATCACGATCTGGTCGAAGGTCCCGTTCGCCAGGTAGCCAAGGATTTCGACCGGCACTTCGAACTGCGCGGCGATCGCGTTGGCGCCTTTGCCGCTGCCCTTCACCGCGGTCGAGGCCAGCGGCAGCATCCGCTGCTTCGACTGCGCGAGCAGGATCGCGTAGGAGTTCTTGCCTTCGACCGTCGGTTCGAGCCCCGTCGCTTCGACCTGCAGCGCCAGCTTGTTTTCCACCCGGCCGAACGTCGCCCGCCCGGAAGCTTCGCTGCCGTCGACCGCCTTCAGTTCCGCCTGGGTCGGTTCCTTCGCCGTGGACGTCGATTCGGACTTGCCTTCGCGGCCGGCGGTCGAGGCGCCGTCGCCCGCGGTGGTCGAGGAACCGCCTCCGCCCCCCGAGGCGAGGAGGATCACCGCGACGACGATCGCGATCGCGGCGAGGATCCCGCCGCCGAGGAGCCAGGCGTTCCGCCCGGTCGGCAGCGTGATCGTCCGTCCGCCCGATGAGGGACGGTCGGAAGGCGACGGGGAGGCGGGCGGCGGTGCGACCGGCCGCGGGGCCTCCGGCTCGCCCGCCCCTTCCCGCGGCGCGACCGCGTCGGCGATCGCCGGCTCGACGGGCGCTTCGCTCGCGGCGGGCGGCTCGGGGGGAGGTTCGGGCTCCGGCGGCGTCGCTTCGGCCGCGGGATGCGCGCCGCCGGGGATCGGTGGCGGGACGTCGGGCGCGGGCTTGCCTTCGGCCTGCAGCTGGGCGAGGGCGCCGACCACCTTGGCCCGCACCTCCTCCTCGCTCAGGCCCATCAGGGCGGCGATGTCGGCGTAGCCCTGCTCGCCCTGGGCCAGCAGGCGCAGCATCGCAGTTTGCTCGTTGCTCAGCGCCACCCCGAGGAACCCTAATAGGGTGCGCGGCGATGGCGAGCGACGATCCGATTAAGAAGCAGTCGAACTTCGACGCCTACATCGGTACCGAGTGGATACAGCTGGATCCGGAGGACGCGCGGGCCCGGATCGAGCTCCGCGACGAGCTCCGCCAGCCCTACGGCCTGATGCACGGGGGCGTCTACTCGACCCTGGTCGAGAGCCTCTGCTCCTTCGCCACCGCGGCGGCGGTCTGGGAGGAAGGCAAGATCGCGGTCGGCCAGTCGATCGAGGTCAGCTTCATGCGCCCGGTGACCTCCGGCCACGCCGAAGCCCGCGCCGTCGCCCGCCACCGCGGCCGCAGCACCTGGGTCTGGCAGGTCGAGGTCCTCGACGACGACGAGCGACTGTGCGCGCTCGCCAAGATGACGATGGCCGTCCGCCCCGCGCCCACCGGTTGACGGGCCGAAAACCGCTCTGTATCAGCGGTTTTCGGCCCATCAACCGCCGAAGCGGTTGGTGATCGGCAGGCGCCGGTCGCGGCCGAAGGCGCGCGGGGTGATGCGGATCCCGGGGGCGGCCTGGCGGCGCTTGTACTCGGCCCGGTCGACCAGGCGGATCACCTCGTCGACGACTTCCCCCGGGAGCCCGGCGGCGACCATCTCGTCGCGGCCCTGGTCGCGCTCGACGTAGGCCTCGAGGATGCGGTCGAGGAGGTCGTAGTCGGGGAGGGAGTCGCTGTCGCGCTGGTCGGGGCGGAGCTCGGCCGAGGGCGGCCGCGCGATCACCGCGGCGGGGATCAGGTCGCGTCCGGCCCGCTCGTTGCGGTGCTCCACCAGCTCGTAGACGAGTGTCTTCGGCACGTCCTTGATCACCGCGAAGCCGCCCGCCATGTCGCCGTAGAGGGTCGCGTAGCCGACCGACATCTCGCTCTTGTTGCCGGTCGTGAGGACGAGCCAGCCGTGGTGGTTGGACAGCGCCATCATCAGGTTGCCGCGAATTCGCGCCTGGATGTTCTCCGCCGCCAGCCCCTCGAGGGCGCCCGTCAGCGCCGCCGCGTAGCCGTCCATCATCGGCTCGATCGGGACCTCGATCAGGTCGGTCCCCAGGTTGCGGGCGATCTGGCGGGCGTCCGCCTGGGTCTCGGCGCTCGAGTGTGGCGACGGCATCACGACCAGCGTCACCCGCTCGGGGCCGAGCGCGTCGACCGCGAGCAGCGCCACGAGCGCCGAGTCGATTCCCCCCGAGATGCCAAGCCCGACGTGGCCGAACCCGTTCTTCTCGACGTAGTCGTGCAGGCCGAGCTCGAGCGCCCCGTAGACCTCGTCGAGGTCGGGGAGAGAATCGGCGAGCGGGGCCGGGGCGCCGGCGCTCGCGGGCACCTCGGCGACCAGCAGCTCCTCCTCGAACTGCGCCGCCCGCGCCAGCACCGTCCCGCCAGGGTCGAGCAGCAGGCTCTGCCCGTCGAAGACCAGCTCGTCCTGACCGCCGACCAGGTTGACGAAGGCGAGGTGGGCCCCGTACTCGCGCGCCCGCGCGCCGAACATCGCTTCCCGCTCCTGGCCCTTGCCGCGGTGGTAGGGCGAGCCGGACGGGTTGGCGATCAGGCGCGCGCCGGCGTCGGCCTCGGCCTGCCCGGGCGGGCCCGGCGCCCAGGTGTCCTCGCAGATCGTCAGCCCGACCGGCGTCCCGCCGACCTCGACCGTCTCGCCTGCGGTGCCGGGGACGAAATAGCGTTGCTCGTCGAAGACGGCGTAGTTCGGCAGCCGGTTCTTGCGGTAGACGCGCTGGACCGCGCCGTCGGCGAGCACCGCGAGCGAGTTGTGGGCGTGGCGGTGGTCGCCGCCGCCCGCGACCGGCTCGGCGAAGCCGACCATCACCGTGATCCCGGGCGCGAGCCCCGCCGCCAGCCGCTCGACCGCCGCTACGTTGGCGGCGAGGAAGTGGCGCTTCAGGTAGAGGTCCTCGGCCGGGTAGCCGGGTATGCAGAGCTCGGGGAAGATCGCCAGGTCGGCGCCGGCCGCGCGCGCGCGGTAGATCCAGGCGGCGATCTTGGCCGCGTTGCCGTCGACGTCGCCGACGGTCGGGTTGATCTGGGCGAGGGCCACGCGCATGGAGAAGCGGGAAGTATCGCGGTCAGCACCGCGCGGCGCGCCCAACCCGATCTGTCGAGGGTGCGCGCCGCTACCCGTCGGCGACGGTGCCGGCGCCGGTCGCCTCGGCGCCGTTGGACGACGCCAGCGCCTTCAGCTCCGGCGGCGTCGCGGCGGGGGGTGCGGTGGCGATCGCCTCGTCGGTCGCCTCCTCGAGGTCGAGCGCGAAGCTGTCGAGGTCGGCCATCGCGTCGTAGTCGCCGATCAGCCCGAAGTTGACCTGCCCGTTGTAGGACATGATCCCGATGCAGAGCGCCTGCTTGCGCGCCAGCGGCACCATCGGGAAGATCGACTCCATCTGGCGTCCCAGCACGTAGAGCGGGAACTGCGGGCCCGGCACGTTGGTGACGACGAGATTGAAGAAGCGCTGGGCGGGCTGCAGGCGGGCCGCCTGGGAGACGATCGTGGTCGGCGCGAAGTCGGTCAGCTTGGTGAGGATTTCGGCGCCGACCGCCTGGCCGGAGGCCTTCAGGTCGCCCATCTCGGCGGTGACGACGTGGAGGCGCTCGACCGGGTCCTCGCACCAGACCGGCAGCGGCGCCATCATCGCCGTGATCCGGTTGCCGAGGGCGCCGTGCTCCTCGGCCTCGCGGATCGAGACCGGCACCATCGCCCGCATCACGAGCCCCTCGGTGTCGTGGCCGCGGGCGCGCAGGTAGCGGCCGATCGCGCCCGCGACGATCGCCAGGATGACGTCGTTGACGGTGCCGCCGTGGGCGTCCTTGACCCGCTTCAGGTCGGCCAGCTGCGCCTGGGTCATCTGGAAACGGCGGTGCGGGCCGATCTCGACGTTGAACGGGGTGGCGGGGGCGCGGAGGCCGGCGCCGAGCATCTTCGTCGTCGCCAGCGTGCCGCGCACCACCTGGCGCGGGCCGCGCAGCGCGTGGCGGACGCCGCGGCCGTACTCGCGCGGGCTGGTGAGCCGTTCGCGCAGCGCCGCGGCAAGCAGCTGGGTGCCGGTCGGCTCGGGGCGGGCGACCCAGGGCGGCGGCGTGCTCGGCGGGCCTTTCGGCTCGCGGTCGAGGTCGTAGAGGACGGTGGTGATGTCGACGCCGGAGACGCCGTCGACCAGCGCGTGGTGGCTCTTGCCGATCACCGCGAAGCGGCCGTCGGCCATGCCCTCGACCAGCCACAGCTCCCAGAGGGGCTTGGAGCGGTCGAGCTGCTGGGAGAAGATCCGCGCCGCCAGATTGCGCAGTTGCTCGTCTGAGCCGGGCGCCGGGAGGGCGGTCTGGCGGACGTGATAGTCGAGGTTCAGGTGCGGATCGTCGACCCAGACCGGGCGGCCCTGGCCGAACGGCACCGAGCGCAGCTTCTGGCGGAAGCGGGGCACCAGGTGCAGGCGGGAGGCGATGTGGTCGCGGAACTCGGCGTGTGTGGGGGCCGGGCCCTCGAAGATGATCGTCGAGGCGACGTGCATGTGGGCGCCCTCGCGCTCCATGTGGAGGAACGACGAATCGAGCCCTGACAGGCGGTCGTTGTTGGCCACGTGGTCATCTTCGCATACGGCGTTCAGGCCGTGTGGGTGCATTTCTTTGGCTTTGCAGGGCCATTTGCCAGGCTTTGCACGCTTTCATGCGCGGCAGCACCTCTGTGAGTCCGGTCACACGGGCGCAGCCGCCCTGTCCATAGCGTGTTCCCTCCTCAAAGGAAAGAACCCATCTGCCGAGTCCCCTCGCCGCAGCGCGACGGGGAGCGGGGGACCCAAATGCGCCGCGGCACCACCCTGACCGCGGCGCGGGGGCGAATCGGGCGGCTTGCCGCCCGTAACGGACGCCGGCCGACCGCCGGGGTCCGCGAGCCCGTCAGCTAACCCCGTAGGCAGGCAGAAAGCGAGTGAGAAACACGATGCGATTCATCCTGCCCGCGATCGGCGCCGCCATGGCGTTGTCGCTCGGAGCGTCGCCGGCGGTCGCCCAGCAGCACGGGGCGCACCGGCACCAGGCGCCCGTGCGGGTCAAGTCACACGTCACGCTGCACGTCTCCAACCACTCGGTGCTCACCGGCGGCGACGTGACCGTGCGAGGCAAGGTGCGCCCCAGCGGCGCCCGTCAGGTCAAGGTCGTCCTGCGCGGCCCCTCCCGGCAGGTGCTGACGATCCGGACCAAGCCCAACGGCACCTTCCGCGCCAACTGGGAAGCCGGGGAGATCGGCAACTATGGGCTCGAGGCCTTCGGCCTCCACGACAAGCAGGTTCGCGGCTCCCACAGCAAGGTCCGCCATCTGACCTCGTATCGCCTCGCGGGGGCGTCCTACTACGGCCCCGGGCTCTACGGCAACGGCGTCGCCTGCGGCGGCACCCTGGAGCCAGGAACCCTCGGCGTCGCCAACAAGACGCTGCCCTGCGGCACGATGGTGAAGCTCCGCTACCACGGCCGCCAGATCACGGTCCCGGTGATCGACCGCGGCCCCTACGTCGTCGGCCGGGAATACGACCTGACCGAAGCGACGAAGGAGCGCCTCGGCTTCCCCGGCGTCGGCGACGTGATGGCGAACCACTGACCGCACGCGGGTGCCGACGGCGTCAGCCGGGGAGGGCGAGGCGGAGCTGCGGCTCGTCCTCCTCGGCGGCGGCGTCGGCCTCGTTGTCGAAGGACGCGAGGCGCACGCCGAGCAACCGCACCGGGCGCGGCGGGTCGTAGACGCGCAGCAGGTCGAGGGCGATAGGCCAGACGACCGCGGGGTCGTTGGTCGGCGCCTCGACCGATTGGGAGCGCGTCACGTTGGTCCAGTCGTCGAGGCGGACCTTGATCCCGATCGAGCGCCCCTCGAGGTCCTTCTTGCGCAGGCGGCGGCAGAGCTCTTCGGTCTGCTCGCGCAGCGTCCGCTCGAGTGCCGCGAGCTCGCCCACGTCGACGTCGAAGGTCGTCTCCACCGACTGCGACTTGGTCTCCCGGCTGACGCTGATCGGCGTCTCGTCGCGGAGGTTGCCGCGGGCGTGGAGCCAGGCGCCGGAGCGGGGGCCGAACCGCGCTTCGAGGTCGGCCCGTTCCCATTGCCCGAGCGCCGCCAGGGTGGCGATGCCGAGCTTCTCCAGCCGCTCGGCGGTCTTCGGGCCGATCCCGGGGACAGCGCCGGGCGGCCCGCCCCCGAAGCGCGCCAGCGCCTCCTCGCGGGAGACGGCGACCAGCCCGTTCGGCTTGCCGAGCTCGCTCGTCATCTTCGCCAGCAGCCGCGACTCGGAGATCCCGACCGAGCACGTCAGCCCGGTCAGCTCCCGGATCTCCGCCTTGATCCGCCGCATCGTCGCCTTCGGCGAGAAGATCCCGGTGAGGTCGAGATACGCCTCGTCGAGCCCGACCACCTCGACCACCTCGACATTCGAGCGCAGCACGTCCATCACCACTCCCGACGCCTCCCGGTAGGCGGGAAAGTCCGGCGGCAGATAGACCGCGTTCGGCAGCCGCCGCCGCGCCACCGCCGCTGGCATCGCCGAGTGGATCCCGGCCATCTTCCGCGCCTCGTAACTGGCCGTCGTCACCACCGCCCGCGGCCCCGACCCGCAGACGACCACCGGCTGCCCCTTCAGCTCCGGGTGGCGCCGCAGCTCGACGCTCGCGTAAAAGGCATCCATGTCGAGATGTGCCACGGTCCGTTGCCACCCAGCGATCGACACGTCAGCAAGTTAGCGCGTCACGCGGCGGAGCGAACGCACGTTCGCTTGAGTGATCTGGGCGCTATACTGTCCACATGACTAAACAAGTGACCGCTACCGACGCCAAGGCAACTATCCTGCGCCTTCTGGACGACGCCGCCGCGGGCGAGGAAATCGAGATCATCCGACACGGGCGTCCCGTCGCTCGGCTCGTCCCCGCCTCCGGCGCCCGCACGCTCAAAGGGTCCTTCGAGGGAGTGGCGATGACCGCTGTCGAGGATGACGAGGATCTCTTCTCCACCGGGGAGAGCTGGAACGCAGCGTAGAAATGGGGGCCGTGCTGCTCGACACGCACGTGGTCCACTGGTGGTCGGCCGAGCCCGAGCGCGTCAGCGCCCCGGCACGCGGGGTTCTCGAGGGGGCCGACGAGCTCGTGGTGGCGGCGATCTCCTGGTACGAGTTGGCGTGGCTGGCCGAGCATGAGCGGATCGCTGTCAGGATCCCGGTCGCCTCCTGGCTCAAAGGACTCGCGGCGCAGTTGCGAACCATCCCGATCACCCCGGCGATCGCCCACACCGCAGTTTCGCTCCCGTCGTCATTTCCCGGCGACCCCGCGGACCGGATGATCTACGGGACGGCGGTCGAGAACGACCTCCAGCTCGTCAGCAAAGACAAGGCACTGCGAGCGCATCCGCATCCGCGCCCGATCGTGGTCTGGTAGGCACACCACCAGATGCAAATCGGGATGGACAGTCTGGTCGACCCGCGGTTGACCGCCTTCGTGGAGGAGGCACGGGAGTTCAACGCCGCCGCGGCGGGGGCCGAGAGTCCCATACAGGCAGTCGACCCGCGCAGTCCCGGGGGACTGGAGGCGCACCGCACGGGGCTGTCGACGCGGCCCGCGCCGGACGGGCCCCCGGCCGAGGAGCTCGTCGCCGAGGCGGGTGGGCGCCAGGTTCCGGTGCGGGTCATGACCCCTCAGGCCGGGCCGCCGGGCGGGGTGTACCTGGACATCCACGGCGGCGGCTTCTACATGGGGTGGGCGGCGCGCAGCGACTGGCGCAACCGGTGGCTGGCCGATGCGGCCGGGATCGCGGTCGTGAGCGTCGACTATCGGCTCGCGCCCGAGAATCCCTGGCCCGCCGCGCCGGATGACTGCGAGACCGCGGCCCTCTGGCTCCTCGAGCAGGGGAAAGCGCGCTTCGGGACCTCGCGCCTGGCGATCGGCGGCGGCTCGGCGGGCGCCAACCTGGCGATGTCGACGTTGCTGCGTCTCCGCGACCAGGGGATGACCGGACCGTTCGTCGGCGCCGCGCTCCAGTTCGGGGCGTTCGACCTCAGCGCGCGGACGCCGGCCGCACGCCGCTTCGCCGACGAGTATTACCTCGAGGCCTACGTCGGCACGGTCGAGGACCGCACGAACCCCGACATCTCGCCGCTTTTCGGCGCTCTCCACGGTCTACCGCCGGCCTTGCTCACGGTCGGGGCGCTGGACGTCGTCCTCGAGGACAGCCTGCTGATGGCGATGCGCCTCTCGGCGGCCGGGGGAGAGGTCGACCTGCGCGTGTACCCCGAGTCCCCGCACGGCTTCACCGGGTTCCCCACCGCGATGGCGCGCGCCGCCTGGGAGGACATCGAGGGGTGGCTGGGCGAGCGTTTCGCGGCGACCTGACCCGGTCCCCGGGCAACGGCGGTCGTCAGCGGCCGACGCTCCAGATCTCCATGTCCCACCACCGGCCCTCGGCCTCGTGGCTCTCCCGCCGGACGCCCTCGGGCCGCGCCCCGACCCGTTCCGCCACCCGCCGGGAGGCGAGGTTCTGCGGCAGGATCGCGAACTCGACCCGCTCGAGGCCGAGGGCGTCGAGGCCCCAGTCGATGAGGAGGCGCGCGGCGGCGGTCGCGAGCCCCTGCCCGCGGGCCGCGGGCGCGAGCCAGTAGCCGATCGCCGCCTCGCGTGCCTCCTCCCCGAAGCGCGCCAGGTTCACGTTGCCCACCGCGCGCCCGTCCCCGCGTCTCTCGATCGCCAGCGCCAGCACCGTCCCCGCGGCCCGTTTGCGTCGCTGCCGCTCGATCCAGGCGAACGCCTCCGCCTTCGAGTAGGACCAGGGGACCGAGCTGAACGCGCAGACGTCCCACTCGCCGCAGACCGCCTCGAGCGCCGCAGCGTCCCCGTCGCGCCACTCCCGCAGCACGACCTCCTCGCTTTCGAGGCGCAGGTCGGCGGGGAGCGTCGGCATCCGCCAAGCTTGCCGGCCGATCGGCCAGAATCGGGGAGATGGAGACGCCGGAGCCGCTGCCGATCGCCCCGGGCGCCCTCCTGCGCCCGTTCGTCGAGTCCGATGCCGCCGAGCTGACGGCGGCGAACCGCGAGCACCTCGCGCGTCGCCTCCCGTGGGCGGAATCGCACCGGTTCGAGGACAGCGTCTCCTACCTCGCCCGCAGACGATGAACCGCTCGACCTCGATCGGGTACTGGCTCGCCGCTGAGGCGGAGGGCCGCGGCCTGATGACCGCCGCCGTCCGGATGCTCGTCGACCACGCGTTCCGAGAGTGGGGGCTCCACCGGGTAGTGATCGAGGTCGTCGCCGACGACGCGCGCAGCCGGGCGATCCCGGAGCGGCTCGGGTTCCGCGAGGAGGCCGTGCTGCGCGAGGCGAAGCTCCTCCGCGGCCGCTACGAGGACGCGATCCTCTACGCGATGCTGGCGCCGGACTGGCCGTGGTCGCCGGGGCGCGAGGCGACCGGGAGCGAGTAGTAGACCGCGGTCGCGGCGCAGATTCCGAGCGTGAGGTACGGGGAGACGAAGGCGAGGACCGTCGCCAGCAGGTAGGGGACCTGGCCGACCGCCGCGAAGAAGAGGGTGCGGCGGGCAACCTCCGGCGGGATCGGCTCGCGCAGCAGCTGCGGTCGGCGGAAGAGGATCTGGCGGTTGGCGAGGACGAAGACGCCGCCCATCACCAGGAAGGAGGCGCCGTACACCGCCGCCGCGAGGCTCTCGCCGCTGCCCTCCTTGAGGTAGGTCGCCATCAGGGAGGTGGTGAAGGGGAGGAATCCGACGCTCAGCAGCAGCAGGAGGTTCAGGATCAGGATCGAGTGGTCGACCGCGCGCAGCCGGCTGAACGCCGCGTGGTGGTTGATCCAGATGATCCCGATGGTGACGAAGGAGATCACGTAGGCCGCATAGCTCGGCCACTGGGCGAGCAGCTCGTGGCCGAGGCTCCCCGACCCCGGCGCCGGGACGTGGAGGTTCAGGACGAGCAGCGTGATCGCGATCGCGAAGACCCCGTCCGAGAAGGCCTCGAGCCGGTTCGTGCTCACGATGTGGAGTTCGGCGGGAGATCTCGCGGTCCTCTCGCGGCGGTGGTCCCGAGGGTGCCTTCGTCGCAGGCCCCACTATCCTTCGGCCATGGCTTCCGCCGAGGCGAAGAACCTCGAGGCGATCTCCAAGGCGATCGACCAGCACAACGCCAACTGCCCCTTCCCGGCGGCGGAGGTGAGGATGAACCCGTTCGAGGTCGAGCGCCTCGGCTGGGACACGATCCGCGGCCTTCCGGTCGTCCCCGACGGCGAGATCGGCACCGGTCGCTTCCGCATCGTCTGTTCCCGCGACCTCGAGGACGACGGCCTCGAGATCACCGAGGCGGTCGGCCAGGAGGTCGAGACGGCGGTCCCCGTCACGCACAATTAAGCCCTGAGCGAGGACGCCGAGGCGCGCCGATCGGAGGCCCGCTCAGACGTGGTTCCAGAAGTCGAGGCCCAGACCCGACAGCCAATTCTGGGCTTCGATGTTCAGCTGTTTGAATTCGCCGGTCACGATCAGGATCCCCATCGCGATCAGGATCAGGCCGCCGACCGCGACGATCGCCTGGTAGTGGCGCTTGACCACCGAGAAGGCGGTGGTCATCCGGGAGAAGGCGAGCGCGGTGGCCAGGAAGGGGATCGCCAGGCCGGCCGAGTAGATCGCCAGCAGGAAGGCCCCGCGTCCGGCCGAGCCCGAGGCGGCGGCGGCAGAGAGGATCGCGCCGAGGGTCGGCCCGATGCAGGGCGTCCAGGCGATCGCGAAGGCGGCGCCGGCGACGATCGGGCCACCTTTGCCGGCGCGCGAGAGGAGCGCGTCGACGTGCCACTCCTTGTTCAGCCGGGTGACGAAGAGGGAGCCGACGAAGAGGACCCCCATGGCGATGATCAGCCAGCCGGAGATCTTGGTCAGCAGCGGCTTGTTGGAGGAGAGGAAGGAGCCGAGCCCGGTCGCGGTCAGCCCGAGCAGGATGAAGATCGAGGAGAAGCTGGCGACGAAGATCAGGCTGGGGCCGACGACGCGGCGCCAGTCGGCGTCCTCGAGCTCGCTGGCGGAGACGCCGGTGACCGCCGACAGATAGCCGGGGACGAGCGGCAGCACACAGGGGGAGAGAAAGGAGACGATCCCCGCCACCAGGGCCGCGAGGATGCCTACCCCCGCCGCGGGGTCGCCGCTTAGATCGGCCAGGATCACGACCCCCAAGGATACTTCGCGCCGGCGCCCGCCCGGACCGTGTGCGCGTGCGCGCCGGGCGGCGGCCCGCTAACTTACTGGCCAGCCAGCCAAATGGGCCGCGAGCGGAGGCCGCGGCCGCGGGGGAGGAGGAGCGTTGAGCAACCGCACGTTCGTGATCGGGGTCGGGATGACCAGGTTCGAGAAGCCCGGGACCAAGAAGGGCGACTACCCGGACTGGGCGGTCGAGGCGGGGGAGAAGGCGCTCGCCGACGCGGGCATTCCCTACGAGGACGTCGACCAGGCCTTCGCCGGCTACTGCTACGGCGACTCGACCTACGGCCAGCGCGCCCTCTATGGCCTCGGGGTCACGGGCATCCCGGTGGTCAACGTCAACAACAACTGCGCCACCGGCTCCTCGGCGCTCTTCCTCGCCCGCCAGGCGGTCAAGGGCGGGCTGGCCGACTGCGCGCTCGCGGTCGGCTTCGAGAAGATGGAGCCGGGCAGCCTCGGCGTCAAGTACACCGACCGCACCAACGCGCTCGACCGCCACGCGACCCGGATGTTCGAGCTCCGCGATCCCGAGCCCTCGCCGCCCGCGCCGCAGATGTTCGGCAACGCCGGCCGCGACCACATGCAGAAGTACGGCTCGACCCCCAACCATTTCGCCTGGATCGGCTGGAAGAACCACAAGCACTCGGTCAACAACCCCTACGCCCAGTTCCAGGACGAGTACAGCCTCGCCGACATCAAGGCGGCGAAGATGATCCACGACCCGCTGACCAAGCTGCAGTGCTCGCCGACCTCCGACGGGGCGGCCTGCGCGATCGTCGCCTCGGAGAGTTATGTCGACTCGCACGGGCTCTGGGAGAAGGCGGTGGAGATCGTCGGGCAGGCGATGGTCACCGACCTCTCCTCGACCTTCGACGAGCGCGCCGACTGCATGACGATCGTCGGCTCGGAGATGTCGCGGGCGGCGGCGCGCGCCGCCTACGAGGAGGCCCAGGTGGCGCCACACGAGGTCGACGTCTGCGAGCTCCACGACTGCTTCAGCGCCAACGAGCTGATCACCTACGAAGCGCTCGGGTTCGCGGACGAGGGCGAGGCCCACAAGCTGGTCGAGGCGGAAGCGACGACCTTCGGCGGCCAGGTCGTGGTCAACCCGTCCGGCGGGCTGATCTCGAAGGGGCACCCGCTCGGCGCGACCGGGCTCGCGCAGTGCTCGGAGCTGACCTGGCAGCTGCGCGGGGAAGCCGGGCGCCGGCAGGTCGAAGGTGCGAAGGTAGGCCTGCAGCACAACATCGGCCTCGGCGGCGCGGCCGTGGTCACGGTCTACAGGCCGGCCGGGTGAGCCGGGGAGGAGGAGCGATGGCGAAGCAGCGGCGGATCCTGAACGGGAAGGTGGTGGCGATCACCGGCGGCGCGCGCGGGATCGGGAAGGCTACGGCGGCGGCGCTGGTGCGCCGCGGCGCCCGGGTGGCGATCGGCGACGTCGATCTGGCGCTCGCGAAGCAGACGGCGGCGGGCCTCAGCGGGGGCAGCGTCGCGCTGGCGCTCGACGTGTCCGACCGCGGCGCCTTCGAGGCGTTCCTGGGCGAGGCGGAGCGCCTGCTCGGCCCCCTCGACGTGGTCGTCAACAACGCCGGGATCATGCCGGTGACGCCCTTCGTGGAAGAGTCCGAGGACTCCTTCCGCCGCCAGATCGACATCAACCTGA
Organism: Actinomycetota bacterium; assembly: GCA_018268675.1. Lineage (GTDB taxonomy): Bacteria > Actinomycetota > Thermoleophilia > Solirubrobacterales > 70-9 > VAYN01. The sequence continues at coordinate 36,027 of JAFDWB010000058.1, read as the reverse complement.
TCGGCGTCATCCACGGCACCCAGCTGGCGCTCGCGCGGATGCTGCCCCGCGACACGGGACACATCGTCAACATCGCCTCGCAGGCGGGCAAGACCGGGGTGCCCGGGATCGCCACCTACTCGGCGACCAAGCACGCGGTGGTCGGGCTGAGCGAGGCGGTGCGGGCGGAAATGCGCGGCCGCCGGGTGGAGATCTCCTGCGTGATGCCGACCGTGGTCAACACCGAACTGACCGCCGGCGTCGGCCAGAGGTGGGTGAAACCGGTGGAGGCCGACGATGTCGCCGCGGCGATCGTCGAGGCCCTCGAAGTGCCGCGCTTCGAGGTCTTCGTGCCGAAGGCGAACGGCGCGCTCCTCCGGGCGGCCGCGCTGATGCCGCGCGCCGCGGCCGAGTGGGTCGGCCGGGCGATGGGCACCGACAAGCTGATGACCGAGGTCGACCATGCGGCGCGGGCCGCCTACGAGGAGCGCGCCGCGCATAGCACCGGCGGCGACCCGGCGGCCGCGAGCGCCCCCGAGGAGCGCGAGGAGCGCGCCGTCAACGCGGCGCCGGCGGCCGCCGGGTCCGACGCCGAGGACGCCTGAGCGCCACCTCCGCGCCTCCTCGCTCGCGGTGCCGCACCCTGGTGTGGTCAAATGGACAGGCGATGGCCGCCGGAGCGATGGGAAAGGCGTACGACGCCACCATGGGGCGTCTCTTCGCGGCCTGCTATGACCGCGGCCTCAAGGCGACCGAGGAGAACGGCCTCGGGGCGATGCGGGCCGAGCTCCTGGCCGAGGCACATGGCCGGGTGATCGAGATCGGCGCCGGGACCGGCGTCAACCTCGACCTCTACGGCGCGGCGGCCGAGGACCTGACGCTCCTCGAGCCCGACGAGCACATGGGTGCCCGCCTGCGCTCGCGCCTCGCCGATCGCGCGCCGGGCGCGACCCCGCCGGCCCGTCTCGTCGCCGCCCCCGCCGAAGCGATCCCCTTCGCCGACGACACCTTCGACACCGCGGTCGCCACCCTCGTCCTCTGTACGGTCCCCGACCCGACCGCAGCGATCGCCGAGCTCGCCCGCGTCCTCGAGCCGGGAGGCCGTCTCCTGTTCATCGAGCACGTCCGCTCCGACGACCCGGGCCGCGCCCGCTGGCAGGACCGCCTCGAGAAGCCCTGGCGCTTCCTCGCCGACGGCTGCCACTGCAATCGCGACACCGAGGCCAATCTCCGCGCCTCGTCGTTTCAGCTCGACTCGGTCGATCACGGCAAACTCCCCAAGGCGCCCGCGATCGTGCGCCCCCTGATCCGCGGCACCGCCACCCTCAGCGCCTGAGAGGCTGGCGCGCGCGGGAGGCCGAGGACGGTCCATCCTCAGCCCCAACGCACGATAATCATGGTTATGTCAACTTAGGCCGGGAGACACGACTCGTCCGGCCCCTCTCCCGCGGCACGCCGGGTCAGCCGGCCTTTTTTGTCGCTTCTTCGAGCTGCTCGGTCGATTCGGGGGTGCCGAGGAGTTGCAGGCCGTTGGAATGCGGGCCTTCGATCGCGAACGAGGGCGTGCCGCCGAAGCCGAGTTTTCGGGCCTGTTTGGTCGTTTCTTCGATCTGGTGCCTGTACTTGTGGCTCTTGCGTTCCTGGTTCCACCTGGCGAGGTCCGGAATGCCCGCGGCTTCGCCGATCGATTCGATGAAGGATTCGGTCACGTAGCCGGAGTTCTCCTTGCGCTGGTTGCGGTAGAAGAGCTCGATGAAGTTCCAGGCCTTGTGCTGGGCGCCCGCGGCGAGGGCCGCTTCCCCGGCCGGGATCGATTGGGGGCCGATGATGATGAAGTTGCGGAAGGTGATGCTGACTTCGCCGCCGCGGACCTGGTTTTCGATGATTTCCGGCGTCACCGTTTCGGCGTTCGCTTTGCAGAAGGGGCACTGAAGGTCCCCGTACTCGAAGAGCTTCACCGGGGCACTGTGGCTGCCGAGCACGGTCGCGCTCTGCGGGATGCCGCCGAGGAGCTTTTCCACCTGCGGCTTCTCGACCACGCTCGAGGATTCGCCGGAGCCGCCGCCCGAGCTCGCCACGACGATCACCACGACCACGACGATGATCGCCAGGAAGGCGCCGCCCGCCGCGAGCTGCAGCAGGCGGCCCCGCCGGTCGGGTTCCACCTCAGCTCGCCTTTTTGATCGCTTCTTCGATCGCTTCGGTCGAGCCGGGGGTGCCCAGGAGTTCGAGCCCGTTGGATTTCGGGCCTTCGATCGAGAACGACGGCGTCCCGGAGAACCCGAGTTTTTCCGCCTGTTGGGTCGTCGCTTCGACCTGCTTCTTGAACTTGCCGCTCTTCCATTCCTGTTTCCACTGGGCGATGTTCGGGACGCCGACGTATTTGGCCATCGATTCGATGAATTCGTCGGTCGCGTAGCCGGAGTTCTCTTTGCCCTGGTTGCGGTACCAGGTCTCGATGAAGTTCCAGCCTTTGCCCTGTTCCCCGGCGGCGTAGGCGGCTTCTCCGGCCGGGATCGACTGCGGCCCGATGATGATGAAGTTGCGGAAGGTGATGCTCACTTCACCGTTTTTCACCTGGTTTTCGAAGATCTTCGGCAGGACTTCTTCCGAATACGCTTTGCAGACCGGGCACTGAAGGTCGCCGTACTCGTAGAGCTTCACCGGGGCGTTGTGGCTGCCGAGCACGGTCTTGTTCTGCGGGATCCCCGCGAGCAGCTTTTCGACGTTCTCTTTTTCGACCAGGTTCGCGGCGCTGCCCCCGGAGCTGCTGCCGGAGCTCGCCACGATGATCACCACGACGACGACGATGACGGCCAGGAACACTCCCCCGGCGGAGAGCTGGAGGAGGCGCGTGCGGCGGTCACCGCTCGCCGCTTCCGCTTCGGCCGCGAGGCGTTCTTCCCGGCGTTTCTCCCTGTCGCGCTGGTTGCTCATCGTCCCTCTCCGTGTCGTTTACGTGCGAAAACCTGCTGGCGTCGGTCTTGTGACCTTAGTGATCTGCGGATCATCGGACCCGCGCCGGCTCAGCCGTCTTCGGCGATCGGCCGCGCGGTCCCTCCCCCGCCGCCCACGACCGCGCCACCGTCGGGGGTCCCGACATACCCCAGCAGCCGCGTCACGTTGAGCGCGAAGCAGATCGTCATCAGGACCGCGTTGGCGACGCACCACTGGCAGATCGCTTCGATCTTCCAGATCTCCAGATAGGTCAGGTAGATGCTGAAGCCGAAGCCGCCGAGCGTGAACAGGAAGCCCGCCAGGCGCGCGTAATCGTTGCCCCACAGAACCGTGCCGAGGATCAGGATCCACCCGACGATGCCGAAGACGGCGACGTTGATCCCGAGGATGTGCGAGTAGGAGCTCTTGGCGACCGTCTCGCAGCCACCGCCCCCGGCCAGGCAGGCCGGCGCGCCCGAGGTCGAGTCCGAGATGAAGATGTAGGTGGCCACGCAGAGGCCGACGACGCCGATGAAGGCGATCGCGATCCGCAGAATTCGTTCACTCGGAAAACTCATACCAATCCTCTAGCTGGATAGTGCCACTTCTGGCTCAAGCGCGAATAAGGAGATCTCCCGCGAGAGCCGCCCTCCCTGCCAGGCCAGCGGCGATTGCCCCTCATCCTCGCTGATCAGGCGCCCTCGCGGCAAGGTCGCCGCGTAATCGGCCGCCACCGCGTAGGGATGGCCCGGATCGGCCTGGTCGTGGGAGGCGACCACGAGCGCCGGGACCTCGAGCCCGGAGAGGTCGGCGAGCGAGCCGAACGGCTGCGAGGCGGGCGTCTCGCGCAGGGCCCGCGCGATCGCGCCGAGGTCGCGATGCAGCTCCATCCGTTCGCGGCTGACCCGCGCCACCGAGTCGCGCCAGGGCTCCGCCGTCCTCCCCTCGCGGATCAGGTACTCGACGAAGCCGTCGATCCCGCCTGCTTCCAGCGCGGCCGCGAGCCCCTCCCAGTAGGCGCGCGCCGCGGGCGCGAGCGGGCCCCCGGTGTAGGTCGGCCCGACGATCACCAGGCCGCTCAACCGCTCCGGATGGGCGAGCGCGTAGCCGACCGCGGTGTGGGCGCCCATCGAGTGGCCGCCGAGCAGGAAGCGGCCCTCGCCGACCTCCGCCGCGACCACCCGCTCGAGGTCGGCGATCAGCTCCGGGTATCCATAACTCTGTCCGGGCGGGGCGGGGTCGGACTCCCCGTGCCCCCGCGCGTCGTAGGTGATGACCCGGTGCCCGGCCCGCTCGAGGAAGCGCGAGCCGTGGACGACGTAGCGCCGGCTCGCGGTCAGCCCGTGGCAGAGAACGATCGGCGGCCCCTCCCCCGCGGCGGAGCCGCGCAGCACCGGCGCCGCCGGGCCGACGGCGAACTCGGCCGCCTCGGCGGGCATCAGCCGACCCCTGCCACGGCCCGCTCCAGGTCCTCGACGGACTCGTAGGTGAGCCCCGCCAGGCTCACCTTGCGGTACCCGATCCGGCCCTCCTCGTCGACGACGAAGATCGAGCGCCGGATCAAGGGCCCGGCGGCGACTCCGTAGGCCTTGGCGACCGCCTTGTCCTCGTCGGCCAGCAGCGGCACGTTCAGCCGCTTCTCCTCGGTGAAGCGCTCGTGCGAGTCGACCGACTGCGGCGAGATCCCGAGCACGTCGGCGCCGAGCTGGTCGAGCCGCTCGCCTTCGTCGCGGTAGGAGCAGAACTGCTTCGTGCAGACGGCGGTGAAATCGCCCGGGTAGAAGGCGAGGACGACCTTGCGGCCGCGATAGTCGGACAGGCGGTAGGTGCGCCCTCCCGTGCCGGGGAGCTCGAACTCCGGCGCCATGTCCCCGACGTTCGGCTTGGCCACTGCCAGAGCTTACGTAGCGACCTCTACCCGCGTTCGATCGACATCTTTTCGATCACCACGGGCTGGGTCGGTTTTTCTTCCGGGCCGCCGAGCGCGCCGATCCGCTTGACCACGTCGAGGCCCTTGGTGACTTTGCCGACCAGCGCGTATTCGGGCGGCAGCGTTTCCCCCTGCGGGCCACTGACGACGTAGAACTGGCTGCCCGAGGCGCCCGCCGGCGCTGCCGAGGACTTCGCCATCGCCACCGTGCCGATCGTGTATTTGAGGTTCTTGGGCGGCGCTTCGACCACTTCGTAGCCCGGGCCGCCGGTGCCGGTGCCGGTCGGGTCACCGCCCTGGATCACGAATTCGGGGACGATCCGGTGGAAGGTCAGTTCGTTGTAGAAGCCTTCTTCGGCGAGGTAGGCGAAGGAGTTGGCGATCGTCGGCGCTTCGGTGGTCGCCAGGGCGATGTCGAAGGTGCCGCAGTTGGTTTCGACCACGGCGGTCACCTTTTCGCCCTTCTTCGTCGTCATCTTCGGCTTCGGCAGGCTCTCTTTGCGCGGCTTCGGCTGGGCGACCTTGGTGCAGCCCTTGGCGGCGTTCGCGGTTTCCTTCGCGCCTTCTTCCGTGCCGGATTCCTTGCTCGCGGTGGTCGTCGTTTCGGTGCTCGAGCTGCCACCGCCGCCGCCGCGCGAGATCAGGATGATCCCGACGATCACCGCGGCCAGCACGGCGAATCCGCCCAGGATGTACCACCGTTTGTCGAACTGGTCCCCCACCGTCGGTCCAGGAGAGTAGAGCAATTACGATCGAATCGATGTCGAGCCCGCCGCCGCTGACGCCTCTGGCCGCCGCGGTCCTCCACGTCGGCGCCCCCGAGCGCGTCCTCCAGGTCGGTTGCGGGGACGGCGAGGCGGCGCTCTTCCTCGCCCGCGAGTTCCCCACCGCGCGGGTGCGGGGAATCGATGCCGACGCGGGCGCGATCGCCGCCGCGACCCAGCGGGTCGGGCTCGATCCGGAGGGGCGCGTCGCCTTCAAGGTGGGCGGGCCGCGGCGCCTCCCCTACCCGCAGGACCACTTCGACCTCGTCGCCGCGGTCGACGCGCGCCCGGCGCCGCGGGAGCTCGCCCGCGTGCTGCGGCCCGGCGGCCACCTGATCGTGGTCGCGACCCGCGGCGAGGCCGGCGGCAGCGGCTTCGCGGCCAGACGGTTCTCCCGTGGCCTGCGGGGGTGCGGCTTCGAGGAGATCGCCGCGGGGCGCGCGGGCGACGGTGCCTTCGCGGTCGCCCGCCTGGGCGCCGCGTAGGGTTGCCCGATGCAGCCGCTGGTCCTGCTCGCCAACCCCTCATCGAGCGGCGGCCGGGCGCTGAAGGTGCTGCCGCGGATCGAGGCGGTCCTCGACCAGCGCCGCGCCCCGTTCCGCGTCGTCCGCACCAAGAGCCTCGAGCACGGGGTCGCCCAGGCGCTCGCCGCGGTCGACGCCGGCGAGCTGCCGGTGGTGGTGAGCGGGGACGGGATGCTGGGCGCGATCGGCGGTGCGATGGCGGGCGCCGAGACGCCGCTGGGGCTGGTCCCGGTCGGCCGCGGCAACGACCTCGCCCGCGTGCTCGGCATCCCGGAGCAGCCGGAGGCGGCGATCGAGATCGTGCTCGCCGGCCATAGCCGCGCGATCGACGTCGGCGAGGTGAACGGCAAGCGGTTCCTCGGCATCGCCAGCGCCGGCTTCGACTCGGAGGCCAACCGGCGCGCCAACGAGGCGCGGCTGATGCGCGGCAACCTCGTCTATGCCTACGCGGCGCTGCGCACGCTGGTGGGCTGGAAGCCGGCCCGCTTCACGATCGCGATCGGCACCGAGCGCACCCGCTTCGAGGGGTACTCGGTCGTCGTCGCCAACAACAGCGCCTACGGCGGCGGCATGTACGTCGCGCCGGACGCCGAGCTCGACGACGGCGAGTTTGACCTGGTGACGATCGCCAAGGTCGGCAAGCTGCGCTTCCTGGGTAACCTGCCGAAGGTGTTCAAGGGCACCCACGTGAACAACGCGGAGGTGCGGGTCGTGCGCGCCTCGCGGATCGGCCTCAGCGCCAGCCGCCCCTTCGCGGTGTACGCCGACGGTGAGCACCTGACCGACCTGCCGGCCGACCTGCGTGTGATCCCGCGCGCCCTGCGCGTGCTGGTCCCGCCGGCCGCTTGAGCGCCGCGGCCCCGTTCGGCGGGCGAGCGCGGCGCGGTGGCGCGGTCTTCGGCACCAAGCTGGTGCTGGCGCGGGCGGTCGGGGCGGCGAGCCGGCGCTCCGGGCGCGGCGGCGGCACGACGCTGCCGGGACGGGTGCTGCTGCGCCTCGAGCCGGAGGCGATCGCCCGGCTCGGCCGGGACCTCCGCGGCGGCGCGACCCTGGTCTCGGCGACCAACGGCAAGACGACCACGGCCGGGATGATCGCCGCGATCCTCGCCGCCGAGGGGCGCCCGCCGGTCCACAACCGGGCGGGGTCGAACATGACCTGGGGTGTCGCCACGGCGCTGCTCGAGCAGCGCGGCGCCGAGGGGCTCTTCGAGGTCGACGAGGCCTGGCTGCCGCGTGTCGCCCAGCAGCTGCACCCGCGTCTGATCGTGCTCGGCAACCTCTTCCGCGACCAGCTCGACCGCTACGGCGAGATGGAGGCGCTGGCCGAGGAGTGGGCGAACGTGGTCGCCGCGACGCCCGCCGCGACCGGCCTGGCGCTGAACGCCGACGACCCGCTGATCGCCGACCTCGGCCGTGATCCCGACACCGAGCGCCCGCGCGAGGGCACGCTCTACTTCGGGATCGAGGACCACACCCAGGCGCTGCCGGAGCTGCAGCACGCCTTCGACGCCAAGCACTGCCGCCGCTGCGGGCACCCCTATGCCTACGAGGTCGCCTTCGTCGGGCACCTCGGCCACTACTCGTGCCCGAACTGCGGCGCGCAGCGGCCGCGGCCCGACGTCGCCGCGACGCGGATCGAGCTGCGCGGCATGGAGGGCTCGGCGGCGACCGTCCGGGTGCCGGGCGGCGAGATCGAGGTCGAGCTCCCCCTCCCCGGCCTCTACAACGTCTACAACGCCCTGGCGGCGATCGCGGCGGCGCTGCGGCTCGGGGTCGAGGCGCAGCGGATCGCGGCGACGCTCGGCGGGATGCGGGCGGCGTTCGGGCGGGTGGAGACGATCCCGATCGCCGGCAGGCGTCTCTCGATCTTGCTGATCAAGAACCCGGCGGGCGCGAACGAGGTCCTGCGCACGCTGAAGCTCGAGGCGGAGCGCGCTGGGGGGATCGACCTCTGGATCGCGCTCAACGACCGGATCGCCGACGGGCGCGACGTCTCCTGGGTCTGGGACGCGGACTTCGAGGTTCTGGGCGCGGCCGTGCGGCGCGTCACCTGCGCCGGGACGCGGGCGCCGGAGATGGCGCTGCGGTTGAAGTACGCGGGCTGGCCGGAGGATCGGATCGCGGTCGAGCCGGACATCGGCACCTCGCTCGACGCCGCGGTGGACGCCGCCGCGGACCGTGTCTTCGCCCTCCCCACCTACACGGCGCTGCTCGAGCTGCGCAAGCTGCTCTCCGATCGCGGCCTCGCCGAGGAGTTCTGGCGGTGAGCGGGGAGCGGTCGAGCCCCCCGGCCGTCGAGGCGGCGATCTGGCACGACGTCGAGTGCGGCGCCTACGCCGCCGACCTGCGGGTCTGGGACGCGCTCGCCGACCGCTGCGGGGACCCGATCCTCGAGCTCGGCGCCGGCACCGGGCGGCTCGCGATCCACCTCGCGCGCCGTGGCCACCAGGTGATCGGCCTCGACCGCGACGAGGAGCTGATCGCCGCTCAGCGCGAGCGCGCCGCCGGGCTTCCGGCCACCCCGCTGCTCGCCGACGCTCGCGGCTTCGAGCTGCCCGAGCCGGTGGCGCTGGCGCTCGCCCCGATGCAGCTGCTGCAGATGCTCGGCGGTCGCGCCGAGCGCCTCGCCTGTCTCGACTCGATCGCCGCGCAGCTCCTCCCCGGCGGCCGCGTCGCGGCGGCGATCGTCGAGGGGATGCCGGAGCCCGAGGAAGGCGAGCCGCTCCTCCCCGACGTGCGCGAGGTCGACGGCTGGGTCTACTCGAGCCTGCCGCTCGAGGCGGTGGTCGGGCCGGAGCGGATCGTCGTCCGGCGCCTGCGCCAGCGCGTGTCCCCGGACGGCGAGCTGACCGACCTCCTCGACGAGGTGACGATCTGCACCCTGAGCGCCGCCGCGCTCGAGGCCGAGGCCGTGGAGGTCGGCCTGGTGGCGATCGAACGCCTCTATATCGACCCGACGGCGGACCACGTCGGCTCCACCGTCGTCGTCCTCGGCGAGGAGGAGTGATGGAGCTCCGCGTCCTCAGCCTCTACCCCGAGCAGATGAACATCTACGCCGACCGCGGCAACATCCTCTTCCTGCGGCGGCGCTGCGAGTGGCGGGGGATCGGGTTCACCTGGGCCGGCGCCGGGCCGGGCGAGGCGGTCGATCTAGCCGCGCACGACCTCTTCTATATCGGCGGCGGCCAGGACCGCGACCAGCGCGCGGTCGCGGCCGACATGGTCGAGACCAAGCGCACCGCCCTCGCCGCCGCGGTCGACGACGGCGCCGCGCTGCTTGCCGTCTGTGGCGGCTACCAGCTGCTCGGCGAGAGCTACCAGCTCGGCTCCGAGACGCTCCCGGGCCTCGGCCTGGCCGACCTGTGGACGGTCCGCGAGCCGGGCCCGCGGCTGATCGGCAACGTCGCGATCGAGACCGAGCTCGGCGGCGAGAAGCGGATCCTGGCGGGCTTCGAGAACCACGGCGGCCGCACCTACCTCGGCCCGAGCGCCCGCCCCCTCGGCCGCGTCGTCAAAGGCCATGGCAACAATGGCGGCGACGGCCTCGAGGGCGTCTGGCGCGACAACCTCCTCGGCACCTACCTCCACGGCCCGCTCCTTCCCAAGAACGCCTGGCTCGCCGACCACCTGGTCGAACTGGCCCTCGAGCACCGCTACGGCACCCGCCCCACCCTCGAGCCCCTCCCCGACGCCCTCGAGCGCGCCGCCCACGCGAGCGCCCGCACCGCCGCCGGCCTCTGACCCGCACCGCCCTCCCGACGCTTGTCCACGTATCGAGGACAAGCGTCGTCGAGGCCGCTGCGCCGTCCGAGGTGGACGTGAGGGGTTCGTGGGGAAGAAGACACAGGACTGTGCGAAGTCGGACTTCCGTGGCGGTCTCGTGTGAGAGGAGCGCCCCGGAAGGGCCGGGACCGAGGCCCCCGGGACAGCTGCAAGGATTTAGGTCGCCATAGCGACACCTATCGCTGCAGCGCGTCCCGAGCGTCTGGGGAAGACGGGAGGAAGAGTGAACGACCTCCCAATTCCTCGGCCGACCTCGTCCAGCTGTTCCTTATGGCCGATATACCGGCATAAAGAACAGCTGTACGGACCTCGTCCTCCTGACGGCGGCGAAGTCCCACTTCGGTGACGGAACTGTGACGCTCCCGTCACTCCCCGGCGGCCCTTCCTCCTCTCCGACAGACCCGGCCGTCTCGGCCACGGCCACAGCCTGCAGGGCCGTGGACGAGACGCTCGCGTCCCTTTCCACAGGCGGCAGCTTCCCGCGGTCAAGGCGCGGCGGGAACGACCACCAAGGGCCCCGAGCCCTTCTCCAGGTCCGCGGTGTCGAACGACGGCGACGGGAGCCGCTCCGTGTTCGGCATCGACTCGACGAAGGAGTCCTCGGGGTCGAGGAAGTTGACTCGCGCGGTCCGGTAGTGCATCGGGACCACCCAGGAGGGGGCGAGGTCCTTGGCGATCGCCGCCGCGGTCGGACCGTCGATCGTCGGGCCGCCGCCGACCGGCAGGAAGAGCAGGTCGATGCCGTCAAGGTGGGCGCGCTGCTCGGGCCGCAGGGCGGGCTGGCCGAAGTCGCCGAAGTGGGCGACGCGGATTCCGTCGAGGTCGAAGACGACGATCGTGTTCGCGCCGCGTTCGGTCCCGGCCACGGCGTCGTGCTCGGAGGCGATCGCGACGACGTCGCCGAGCGGCGTCGAGTGCGTCCCGGCCAGCGCGCGCACCAGCGCCGGCTCGCCGCGGATCACGTCGACCGCGTTGTGGTCGCGGTGCTCGTGGGTGACGATCAGCAGGTCGACCTCCGCCGCGGCCTCGATCGCCGGGTACCCCCACTCGATCCCGCGGGCCGCGGCGCCCGACATGTCCCCCCACGGGTCGACGAAGACCGTCGCTTCCTCGCCTTCGAGCGTGAACGCCGACTGTCCGTGCCACTCAACTCGCATGGGACTCCTCCAGTTCGGGGATCGGCCGGGCGGCGGGCGCACGCGCCTCGTCCGCCTCGGTGTGCGAATAGCGCCCACCGCGCATCAGCGAGGCGGCCGCGGCGATCAGGCAGGCGACGATCGCGAAGCCGAAGGCCGTGTCGAGGCCGTTGCTGAACGACTCCGAGATCAGGTGGGGGAAGAACGAGTGACCGGTCAGCGCCGCCTGGGCATGCTGCGGCAATTCGTGCAGGGCGCTCGGGCCGAGCAGGTGCTGGATCGGGTTTTCGCCGAGGAAGGCGGCGAAGAGGACCGAGATCGGCGGCGTCCCGCCGACCTGGTGCGCTTTCGCGGCGCCGACGCCGTGCGCTTCGAGGCCGCTGGTGAGCGCGTGTGGCAGGCTCGCGGCGAGCCCGACGATCAGCAGCGTGAAGAAGATCCCCATCGACATCACCTGGGCCGAGTTCTGGAAGGTCTGGTTCATGCCGCCGCCGGCGCCGCGGTCGCGCGCGGGCAGGCTGTTCATCACCGCGGCGCGGTTGGGCGAGGCGAACATTCCCATCGAGATCCCGTTGAAGGCGAGGATCGCGGCGAAGACGGGGTAGGAGAAGTCCACCGGCAGCAGGGTCAGGGCGGCGAAGCTGGCGGCGGCGGCGACCATCCCCCCGGTGGCGAACCCGCGGGCGCCGAAGCGGTCGGAAAGATAGCCGGAGATCGGCCCCGCGATCAGCATCCCGACCGTCAGCGGCAGCATGTAGATCCCCGCCAGCAGCGGCGCTTCGGTGTAGTCGTAGCCGTGCAGCGGCAGCCAGATGCCCTGCAGCCAGATGATCAGCATGAACATCAGCCCGCCGCGGGCGAGGGCGGCGAGGAACGTCGACAGCGTGCCGAAGGTGAAGGCGCGGATGCGGAACAGCGGCAGCCGGAACATCGGTTCCTCGACCCGCCGCTCGATCAGCAGGAAGGCGACCATCGAGGCCAGCGCGCCCGCCAGCAGGATCAGCACCCGCGGGCTCCCCCACCCGGTCGCCGCGTCGCCATAGGGGCGGATGCCGTAGGTGACGGCGACCATCGCCAGGATCAGCGCGAGGGCGAAGGTGACGTTGCCCCACCAGTCGATCGAGCCCGGGTGCGGGGTCGAGAGCTCCTTCAGCTTCAGGTACCCCCAGACCGTGCCGAAGATGCCGACCGGGACCGAGATCAGGAACACCAGCCGCCAGTCGATCGGTGCCAGCAGGCCGCCGAGCACGAGGCCGACGAACATCCCGCTGACCCCGACGATGTTGTTGATCCCGAGCGCCATGCCGCGCTGATTGAGCGGGAACGCATCGGTGATGATCGCCGAGGTGTTGGCGAGCAGGCAGGCGCCGCCGATCCCCTGGACGATCCGGAAGACGACCAGGTAGAGGGCGCCGCTCGCGCCGGTCATCCAGTCGATCGCCAGCAGCAGCGAGGCGACCGTGTAGACGACGAAGCCGAGGTTGTAGATCCGCACCCGCCCGTACATGTCGCCAAGCCGGCCGAGGCTGACGATCAGCACGCTGGTGACGACCAGGTAGCCGAGGATCATCCACAGCAGGTAGAAGCTGTTGGAGGGCAGCAGGGGATCGAGGTGGATGCCGCGGAAGATGTCGGGCATCGCGATCAGCGTGATCGAGGCGTCGAGCGTCGCCAGCAGGATCGCCAGGGTCGTGTTCGAGAGCGCGACCCACTTGTACCGGTCGTCGTGGGCCGCGGCTCCGTTGACGCTCGCGGCTGAAGGCATGTGCAGTGAGTATACAGGTAGACTGTTCAGTTTGCCTGTCTGTTGCGGTATCGTTGGCGGGTGCCCACCCAGACGGACACGCCCCGGACCGACGCCGACCTGGCCCCGCTGGCAGCCGACCTGCGGGTCGTGATCGGCCAGCTGATCCGTCGCCTGCGTTCCGAGAACCTCTTCCCGCTGAACCAGACCGCCGTCCTCGGCCGGCTCGACCGCTGCGGGCCACGCAGCGTCTCCGACCTCGCCGCCGCCGAGCGAGTTCGCCCGCAGTCGATGGCGCAGACGGTCGGCGACCTCGAAGCCGATGCCCTGGTCGAGCGCAAGCCCGACCCCGACGATCGCCGTCGCGCCCTGGTCATGCTGACCGCGGCGGGCAGGGCGCGGATCGAAGCCGACCGCCGCGCCCGCGAGGGCTGGCTGGTGAAGGCGCTCGAAGAGCTGCCCGACGCGGACCGCGAGACGGTCGAGGCAGCGGTCGAGATCTTCGAGCGTCTCGCCGACGCGGACGTCTAGCGCCCGGTCGAGCCGAAGCCGCCGTCGCCGCGGGCCGAGTCGCTGAGCGCGACCCCCTCGACCGGCTCGGCTAGCACGACCGGGGTGACCACGAGTTGGGCGATGCGGGCACCGGCTTCGATCCGCACCGTCTCCGCCGGGTCGGTGTTCAGCAGCAGCACCCGCACTTCGCCGCGGTAGCCGGTGTCGATCAGCCCGGGGCTGTTGACGAGGGTGATCCCGTGCTCGCGGGCGAGCCCGGAGCGGGGCAGGACGAGCCCGGCGTGCCCCGCGGGGATCTCGACCGCGATCCCGGTGCCGAGCGACCAGCGCTCGCCGGGGCCGATGTGGGCGGCGTCGATCGAGTAGAGGTCGAGCCCGGCGTCGCCGGGATGCGCCCGGGTCGGCAGCACCGCGGCCTCGTGCAGCTTGATGATCGGCAGCTCCATGCCGCGCAGCCTAGAGAGTTTGGCCGCCGTCAGGCGACGGCGAGATCGGTGAAGCGGTGGAGCTCCGCCGAGGGCACCCGGGCGTGGACGAGGACGCCGTCGGGACGGTCGGTGCGCTCCAGCTCCCCGGCCACCTCGTGCAGCTCGTGCAGGCGCCCGCCCTCGCTGTAGGGGATGAGGAGCTCGACCTCGGTCAGGGTCTCGGCGAAGGCACGCTCGATCCGCTCGCGGAGCTCCTCCAGCCCGTCTCCGCCGAGCGCCGAGACGAGCACCGCGTCGGGGTGGGCGAGGGCGACCTCGTGGCGCTGGTCGGAGTCCAGCAGGTCGGCCTTGTTGAGGACGAGAAGGCGCGGCTTCTCCCCCGCCCCGATCTCCTCCAGCACCTCGTCGACCGCCTGCATGTCGGCAATCCGTCGCTCTTCGGTCTCCGATCCGTCGACGACGTGGAGGATCAGGTCGGCCATCGTCGTCTCCTCGAGCGTCGCCTTGAACGCCTCGACCAGCTGGTGTGGAAGCTTCTCGATGAAGCCGACCGTGTCGGTCAGGAGGTAATCGCGGCCGGAGAGCTCGAAGGCGCGGGTGGTCGGGTCGAGGGTCTCGAAGAGGCGGTTGGCGACGCCGACCTCGGCCCCGGTGAGCGCGTTCAGCAAGGTCGACTTGCCGGCGTTGGTGTAGCCGGCGAGGGCGACGCTGGGGATCCCGGAGCGCTCGCGCTGGGCGCGCTGCACGCCGCGGTTGCGCTCCAGCCGGGTGAGGCGGCGGCGCAGCGCCGCGATCCTATCGCGGGCCAGGCGGCGGTCGGTCTCGATCTGGCTCTCGCCCGGGCCCCTGGTGCCGATCCCGCCGCCGATCCGGCCCGCGCCGAGCCGCTCGAGGTGGGTCCAGAGGCCCCGCATGCGGGCCATGTTGTATTCGAGCTGCGCCAGCTCGACCTGCAGCTTGCCCTCGGCCGAGTGCGCGTGGTCGGCGAAGATGTCGAGGATCACCGCGGTCCGGTCGATCACCGGCACGCCGAGCGCCGCCTCGAGGTTGCGCTCCTGGCGCGGCGCCAGCTCATCGTCGCAGGCGACCAGGTTCGCGTCGGCGGCGGCGATCTCGGCCTTCAGCTCCTCCAGCCGGCCGCGGCCGAAATAGCGGTCGGGGTCCGGTTTGGGCCGCTGCTGGGTGGCGACGCCGGCGGTGGCGACGCCGGCGGTGCGCAGCAGCTCCTTCAGCTCGGCCAGGGGCTCGCCGCGCTCGTGGCCGTCGGTGATCCCGATCGCGAGCGCGCGCTGGCGCGCCCGGGGATTGACGACCCCCGCGCCGTTCCCGCTTTCCGCTGCGTACCGCGTCTCGGCGACGCGGCCGTTCCTCGATCCACTCACTCCGATCCATTGTACGGGCCGCTCCCGCCGATTAAGGTTGTTCGCGTGAAGGTCTTCGTCACGGGAGGGACGGGTTTCATCGGCGGTGCCGTGGTGCGCCAACTGCGCACCCGCGGTGACGATGTCGTTGCGCTCGTGCGCAGTCCCGCGAAAGCGGCGGGACTGAAGGAGCTCGGCTGCACGCTGGTCGCGGGCGACCTGGGCGACGAACCGGCTATCCGCGCTGGCATCCAGGGCTGCGACGCGGTGATCCACGCGGCCGCGGTCTACGAGGTCGGGATCCCGGCGAGCGCGCGCGGGCCGATGCGGGAGGCGAACGTCGGCGGCACCGAACGGGTGCTCGGCGCCGCGCTCGAGGCGGGGGTCGGCAAGGTCGTCTACGTCTCCACCGTCGGCATCTTCGGCAACACCCACGGGCGGGTCGTCGACGAGAGCTACGAGCACCCCCCGGGCGGCTACACCTCGGAGTACGAGAAGACGAAGTGGGAAGCCCACCAGGTCGCCAAGCGGCTGATCGGCGAGGGGCTCCCGTGCGTGATCGTCCAGCCGGGCGGCGTCTACGGCCCCGGCGACACCTCCTCGATCGGCCGCCTGCTCGACCAGTTCCTGGAAGGGAAGATGCCGCTGATCCCGTTCCCGGACCTGGGCATGTGCCTGACCCACGTGGAGGACGTCGCCGCCGGGATCCTGCTGGCGCTCGACCAAGGCACGCCGGGCGAGGCCTACATCCTCAGCGGCCCGGTGACGACGGTGCGCGAGGCGATCGGCGTGGTCGCCAAGGAGACCGGGAAGAAGGCGCCGAAGCGCGCCCTGCCGACCGGCCTGATGAAGGCGCTGACCCCGATCGGCCCCCTCGTCGGCAAGATCCTGGGCCAGCCGCCGAACCTGCGCGAGCTGATCTCCTCCGCCGACGGCGTCACCTTCTGGGCGAGCCACGCGAAGGCGACGAAAGAGCTCGGCTACGAACCCCGCGGCCTCGAAGAGGGCATCCACGCGATGCTCGCGGCCGAGGGCAAGCTGCCGCCTGCCGCGGCCGCCTAGGCGGGCAGCTGGCGCCCGTCGGCGCGCCCCGTCCTTCCAAGGTTGGTTTTGGTCGCATGCCGACCATTTCCAACCCCGCAACGAGACGAGCCCGACGAGTTCGCAGAAACCCGCGGATAGCGCGGGAAAGTGCGAACGCACGGGGAGGCGGCCGGCACGGGCCGCGAGGCGACGGCCTCCCGGACCAACCGGCTGGTTAGGCTTCGCCGCCATGCGCGTGATCGACGTCGAACATCTCGGGCGGCCACATGTGATCGGGTGCTGGGAAGTCGACGGGATGCTGGTCGATCCGGGGCCGGAGTCCTCGCTCCACACGCTCTTGGAGAAGATCGGGGAGCAGCGGCCCGAGGCGATCCTACTCACGCACATCCACCTCGACCACGCGGCGGCGACCGGGGCGATGGTGGCGCGGTGGCCTGACCTGCCGGTCTACGTGCACGAGCGGGGCGCGCCGCATATCGTCGACCCCTCCCGGCTGCTGGCGAGCGCCGAGCGGCTCTACGGCGACAAACTCGAGTACCTCTGGGGCAGGATCCAGCCGGTCCCGGAGGCCAACGTCGTCGTCCTAAAGGGCGGCGAGACGGTGCGCGGCATGCGGGTCGCATACACGCCCGGCCACGCCTCGCACCATGTCAGCTACCTGCACGAGGAGACCGGCACCGCCTTCACCGGCGATGTCGCCGCCTGCCACCTGCCCGGTACCAACCTCGTCACCCCGCCCACGCCGCCACCCGACATCGACATCGAGGCCTGGGAAGCCTCGCTCGACCTGCTCGAAGGCTGGCAACCGGAGCGGCTCGCCCTCACCCACTTCGGCCCGATCGAGGATCCAGCCGCTCACCTTGCCGAGGCCCGCCGGCGCCTGCGCGAGGAGGCCGAGCTGGCGCGGCAGATGGACGAGGCCACCTACGAGGCCGACCTGCAGGAGCGGATCAAGGCCCGCCTCGACCCGGAGACCGCCGCGGAGATGTTCCAGGCCGTCCCGACCGCCTACCAATGGGCCGGCCTCGACCGCTACTGGCGCAAGAAGGCGGAGCGCGAAGCGAGCTAGAGGGCTCTAGGCCAAGTGCTCGCGCATCCGCTCGACGGCCTCTTCGATCCGGTCGTCGGGGGTGGTGAGCGAGATGCGGAAGAAGCCCTCGCCGCTCGGGCCGTACATCGAGCCGGGTGAGACGACGACTGCGGCCTCTTCGAGCACGGTCTCGGCGAAGGAGGTCGAGGTGTGGCCGCTCGGGACCGGCGCCCAGACGTAGATCGTGCCCTTCGGCGGAGTGACGTCGACGCCGATCGCGCCGAGGGCGGCGACGACGAGGTCGCGGCGGCGCTGGTAGGTCGCGTTCATCTCCGCCAGCGGCTCAGGTGGGCCGGAGATCGCGGTGGCGCCGGCAATCTGGATCGCCTCGAAGAGGCCCGAGTCGACGTTGGTCTTCAGTCGCCAGTAGGACTGGATCGCGTCGGCGTGGCCGAGGATCGCGCCGCAGCGCCAGCCGGTCATGTTGTAGCCCTTGGAGACCGAGAAGACCTCCACCCCGACCTCCTTGGCGCCTGGCGTCGCCAGGAAGCTCGGCGCCACGTAGCCGTCGTAGGTGGTCTCCGAGTAGGCGTTGTCGTGGACGACGAGGATCTCGTGCTCCCGCGCGAACTCGATCACCTCCTCGAAGAAGCCCTCGGGGACGATCGCGCCGGTCGGGTTGTTGGGGAAGTTGATGAACATCAGGCGCGCCTTCGCGGCGACCTCGGGCGAGATCGCGGACAGATCGGGCGCGAAGCCCTTCTCCGGCACCAGCGGCATCAGCTCCGCGGTGGCGCCGTGGAGCAGCGGGCCGCCGGTGTACACCGGATAGCCGGGGTCGGAGGCGAGCGCCACGTCGCCCGGGTCGAGGAACGCGTTGCAGAGGTTGTAGATGCACTCCTTGGCGCCGATCGCCGGGATCACCTCGTTCGCCGGGTCGATCTCGACGCCGAAGCGGCGGTCGTAGAAGTCGGCGAAGGCCTGTCGGAAGTCCTCGCGGCCGCGGTTCGACGGGTACTGGTGCGTGGCGGGGTCGGCGACCGCCTGCTGCATCGCCTCGACGATATAGCCGTAGGTCGGCATGTCGGGGTCGCCGATCCCGAGGCTGATCACGTCGATCCCGGCGGCCTTCTTCTCGGCGATCCGCCGCTCCAGTTCCTGGAACATGTAGGGCGGGATCTGCTGCAGGCGCTTCGACGGTTCGGCGATGGCCATGGGCGCGGAAACCTAACGGAAGGCCGGGCGGGAGGCCGGGCGGGTCAGTCCTGCTCGCCGAGCGCGGCGACGAGCTCCGGCGAGAGCTCGCCCGCGCACACCGGCTCGGCCCAGCCGTCGAGGCGCACCGCGAGATCGTCGCCGACGGTGACGGTGAGCTCGCCGCCGTCGAGCTCGACCGTGAGCGGACTCGGCGCGCCGCCGAGGAAGGCGGTCACCGCGGCGCCCGAGGCGCCGGTCCCGGAGGAGAGCGTCTCCCCCACGCCGCGCTCGAAGATGCGGGCGCGCACCCGGCTGCCGTCGACCGCCAGGAAGGAGACGTTGGTGCGGTTCGGGAAGAGCGTCGAACCTTCGATCTCGGGGCCGATCAGCTCCAGGTCGAGGTCGGCGAGCTCGACCGGGTCGACGAGGATCGCGCACTGCGGGTTGCCGATCGAGACGTGCTGGAACTCCCAGTCGTGGCCCGCCGAGCGCACCGTGCCGCGGCCGTCGGGGCCACCGGAGGGGAAGTCCTTGGAGGCGGTCGAGGCCTTCCCCATGTCGACCGAGCAGGTCAGCTCGCCGGTGATCGTCGGCCGGATCGGCCCGGCGACGGTCGAGATCGCGAACTCCTCGGCGTCGGTCCAGCCGTGGCGGCGCAGGTAGAGGATCGCCTCCCTCGCCCCGTTCCCCGACAGCTCCGCCTCCGAGCCGTCCGGGTTGAAGATCCGCAGATCGGCGACGAACTCCGGGTCGTCGGAGCGCGACAGCAGCAGGATCCCGTCCGAGCCGACCCCGAAGTGCGGGTCACAGAGCCACTCGACGCGCGCCTCGTTCAGCTCCCAGGGAAGGTTCGCCTGCTCGAGGATCAGATAGTCGTTGCCGAGCGCCTGCCACTTCTCGAATTTCACCGCGCGGACCCTATCCCGTCGTAGATCACCGCCGCCACCTCGGCGTCCGTCAGGTCGGTGCGGTCGATCGTCGTCAGGTCCGGGATTTTGCGCATCCAGGTGAGCTGCCGGCGGGCGTAGTTGCGGGAGCGCCGCTTCATCGTCTCCAGGTCCCCGGCGAGGATCTCGTTCAGTCCGAGCGCTTTGCGGGCGGTACGCCCCGGGCCGAGCGCATCCGCGCGGCGCGCCTCCGCCTCCCCGCCCGCGGCGACGATCGCGTCGACCCGCGCGTCGATCCGCGCGTAGAGCCGCGCCCGGTCCATGTCGAGACCGAAGATCCGGGTCGGGTGCCTGGTTGCTCCCGACCACAGCTCCGAGGCCTGGTCGAAAGCGGGGACCTTGCGCAGTGAGAGGTCCGCCAGCGCGGCCCGCAGGTATAGCCCGGTCCCGCCCACCACGATCGGGGTCTTCCCCGCCGCCAGCGCACCGTCGACCGCCGCGTGCGCCAACGGCATGTACTCTCGGATCGAGAAGTCCTCGGTCACCGGCACGATCCCGAGCAGCCCGTGCGGCAACATCGCCCGCTCCGCGGCGCCGGCCGCCCCGGTGAGCACCTCGAGGCCCTCGTACACCTGTAGCGCGTCGCAGTTGACGGCCACCGGCTCCTCGCCCCGCTCCCGCAGCAGCCCCGCGAGCTCGACCGCGACCCCGGTCTTTCCCACCCCGGTCGGCCCGAAGATCGCGAGGACGGGCAACTGCTCAGAAGAGCGGCGAGAGCGGCCGGGCGGCGACCCCCGAGAGCGTCTGCGAGGTCGCCCCCTCGATCTCCACGTCGACCAGCTCGCCCGGGCTTGCGGCGCCTTCGAAGTTCACCGCCTTCCCGTGCCGCGTCCGCCCGCGCAGGCGGGTCGGGTCGGTCCGGCTCGGCCCCTCGACCAGCACCTCCATCGTCCGCCCGACGAACCGCTGCGCCCGCCCCGCCGCCCGCCTCTGGATGACCTCCACGAGCCGTTCCATGCGCTCCACCTTGACCGGGTGCGGCAGCTGCCCGTCCATCGTCGCCGCCTCGGTTTCGCGTCGGGGGCTGAAGATGAAGGTGAAGGCGCCGTCGTAGCCGACCTCCTCCGCCACCTCGAGGGTCTCGGCGAAATCGGCCTCGGTCTCGCCCGGGAAGCCGACGATGATGTCGGTGGTGATCGCGCAGTCGGGGACGTGCTCACGGATCAGCGCGACGCGGTCCATGTAGCGGGCGCGGTCGTAGGTGCGGCGCATCCGTTTCAACACCGCGCTCGAGCCCGACTGGAGCGGCAGGTGGATCTGCTCGCAGAGCGAGGGCAGCTCGGCGTGGGCGCGGATCACATCCTCCTTCATGTCCTTCGGGTGCGGGCTGGTGTAGCGGATGCGGTCGATGCCGGGGACGGCGTCGACGCCCGCGAGGAGCTCGGCGAAGCTGATCCGGCTCGCCGGCGGCAGGTCGCGGCCATAGCTGTTGACGTTCTGGCCCAGCAGGGTGACCTCGCGCACCCCGTCGGCGGCCAGCGCCTCGGTCTCGGCGAGCAGCTCGGCCGGGTCGCGGCTGACCTCGCGGCCGCGGGTGGAGGGCACGATGCAGTAGGAGCAGACGCAGTTGCAGCCCTGGGAGATCTGGAGCCAGCCCTGGAACTCACGCTCGCGGCGCGCCGGCAGGTGGCCGGAGAAGTCCTCGAACTCGAAGTACCCCTGTGCGGTCAGCGAGTCGGAGTTCAGGAACTCGGCCAGCTTGTGGATCTGGCCGGGGCCGAAGGCGACGTCGACGAACGGGAAGCGCTCGAAGACCTCCTCCTTGACCGATTGGGCCCAGCAGCCGCCGACCCCGACCGTGCGGGCCGGATCTTCGCTCTTCAGCCGCTTCGCCTCGCCCAGGTGGGCGATGAACCGGCTGTCGGCCGACTCGCGGATCGAGCAGGTGTTGAAGAGGATCAGGTCGGCTTCGGAGCGCTCCGCCGCCTCCTCGTACCCGAGCGAGGTGAGCATGCCCCGCATCCGCTCGGAGTCATGCACGTTCATCTGGCACCCGAAGGTCGTGACGTGGAAGCGCTTCACGCGCCCAGGGTACCGAGTGCCAGAGAGGGCGCCGAGCGCCGGCGCTATTCGCCGTGGGTGATGTCCTGGACGACGTAGGCGGCGACGTTCTTGATTTCTTCTTCGGACAGAACGCCGCTGAAGGGTGGCATCACCGCGCCGCCGTTGGTGACCTGCTTGATCGTGCCTTCTTCGGTTTGCGCCAGCGGCATCGTGCGCAGGTCGGGGCCGATGCCGCCCCCGTGGCCGGTCGGGCCGTGGCAGGTCGCGCAGTTCTGGGCGAAGACAGCCGCACCAGCTTCGGCGTTGCCGCCACCGGTGGAGGCTTCGCTTTCCCCTTCGGTGCTTTCTTCGCCGCCCGCCGCGGCTTCGCCGCCTTCTTCACCGCCAGCGCTTTCCGTGCCTTCTGCGCCCGCGGCGGCTTTTTCTTCTTCAGCCGCTTCTTCCCGGGCTTTTTCAAACGGGCCGGTGGTCTCGTTTTTTTCGATTTCCTGGTTCGCTTTCACGTATTCCTTGTCGTGCGCTTCCGACTCGTCCTTGCCGTGCAGGACGGCGAAGGTGCCGGCGCCGATCGCGAAGACCGCGAACCACACGATGACCAGCGGCATGTATTTGCCGGGGAAATTGTCGTTTTTCAGCCCGAACAGGCTGACGCTGACGGCTGAGGCGGCGAGGATGCCGCCACAGATGTAGAAGAGCGTTTCGTGCATCGCGCGGGCGGAATCCTATTGGTGCGAGGAACGCGGTGCTTGCAGGCCGAGGCCGGGCCGCCCTAGGCGGCCTGGGCCTCGGTGACCGGTGCCGACTCCTCGACCGCGGCATCGCTAGGCGTGTCGCCGATCCCGAGCGCGGTGCGCACCTTCGTTTCGATCTCCAGCGAGAGCTCCGGGTTGTCTTTGAGGAACTGTTTCGCGTTGTTGCGCCCCTGCCCGAGGCGCGTCTCGCCATACGAGAAGAACGAGCCCGATTTCTGGACCAGATCCTGTTCGATCCCGAAGTCGAGCAGGCCGCCCTCGCGGGAGATCCCGACCCCGTACTCGATGTCGAACTCCGCCTGGCGGAAAGGCGCCGCGACCTTGTTCTTGACGACTTTCACGCGGACCCGGTTGCCGACCGCCTCGGTCCCCTCCTTGAGGGTCTCGATGCGGCGGATGTCGAGCCGCTGCGACGAGTAGAACTTCAGCGCCCGGCCACCCGGCTGGGTCTCCGGCGAGCCGAACTGGACGCCGACTTTTTCGCGGATCTGGTTGGTGAAGAGGCAGACCGTCTTGGTCCGGTTCAGGCTCCCCGCCAGTTTCCGCAGCGCCTGCGACATCAGCCGCGCCTGCAGGCCGACCGTGGTGTCGCCGATCTGGCCGTCGAGCTCGGCTTTCGGGGTCAGCGCGGCCACCGAGTCGATCGCGACCACGTCGACCGCCGCCGAGGCGATCAACCGGTCGGCGATCTGCAGCGCCTGCTCGCCGTAGTCGGGCTGGGAGACCAGCAGCTCGTCGGTGTCGACGCCGATCGCCCGCGAGTAGACCGGATCGATCGCGTGCTCGGTGTCGATGAAGGCGCAGACGCCGCCGCGGGCCTGGGCCTCGGCGATGATGTGGTTGACCAACGTCGTCTTCCCCGAGGACTCGGGGCCGAAGATCTCGATGATCCGGCCGCGCGGCACGCCGCCGATCCCGAGCGCCAGGTCGAGCGCCAGCGACCCGGTCGGGATCGAGTCGACCTTGATCGTGCCCTGCTCCCCCAGGCGCATCAGCGCGCCCTCGCCGAACTCCCGTTTGATCCCGGTGACGGCCGCCTCGAGAGCCGCGTCCTTCGCTTTGGCTTCTTTCGCCGAGGCATCTTTCAGGTTCACAGTTTTCTCCGCCATCTCAGATCATCACCTCACTGCCGCCCGCTTCAGGACAGCTCGACTTGGGCCAGCGGGACGTATCGGGCGCCCCCCGGCTGGAGTTCAGAACGGTAAAGCGTCACCCGGACGCCATAAAACGGCTCCTTGAGCGCCTTCGGGAGGTCTCCGGGCCACCTCGCGACCGCTTCCGGCCGCCGCGCCCCGCGCCCCTCCGTCCGCACCCTGGCGACCGTCACATGGGGCCAGAAATCGCGCTTCTCGGGCTCGTACAGGCCCGCCGCGACCAGCCTCTCCGCCAACCCGCGGTGGAGGTCGGCCGTGGCCGGGGACGGCGCCGGGAGCGCAAGGGCCGAGGGCCGACCACGCCGCGGCAGCGGCACCGGGTCCTCGAGCCTCAGCGGCGCCCCCGGCGCCTCGAACCCCCGCACCAGCGCCGCGATCGCCGCCGCCTCGTCGGGTCCCCGCCCGCCGAGGAACGCGAGGGTCACGTGCAGAGACTCCCGCCGCGCGGCGCGCAGGGCCGGGTCGATCAGCTCGGCCTCCCCCCACGCCGCGATGTCGTCGCGGATCGCGTCGGGCAGGTCAAGCGCCACGAACAGCCGCTGCCGCCCCCCTTTCCCCTCTCGACCTTCCATACGGCCAAGCTAGGGAGCCAAAGCGCGCGGCTCAACGCGCGTTTGCAAGATCTCTGTGAATTTAGGGGCGCGAATCCGAAACTTCGCCGCCGAGCAGCCGCCGAAGCAGGTGCATCGCGACCAGGGCCGAGCGTTCGCGGATGTCGGTACGGTCGCCGGGGATCACCCGGTCGACGGCGATCCCGGTCCCGTCCGCCAGCCGCGCGTCGAAGCACACGTACCCGACCGGCTTCTCGGCCGTCCCCCCGCCCGGCCCGGCGATCCCGGTGATCGCGACCGCGACGTCGGCCCCGAAGCGCTCCAGCGCCCCCTGCGCCATCGCCGCGGCGACCTCCGGCGAGACCGCGCCCTTCTCCTCCAGCAGGGCCTTCGGCACCCCGAGCAGCTCTTCTTTGGCCTCGTAGGAGTAGGTGACGGCGCTGCCGGCGAAGTAGTCCGAGGCCCCCGGAACGTCGGTGATCCGCGCCGCCAGCAGGCCTGCGCTGCAGGACTCTGCGAGCCCCAGCCGGTGCCCGCGCAGCAGTTTCGCCACCTGCTCGTCGATCGTCTCGCCGTCGAGGCTGAAGGTCTCGCCCGGGTGCCGGCGCACCAGCCCGTCGCGCACCGCCAGCGCGGTCGCCTCGGTCTCCTCGCGCCAGCGCACGTCGATCTCGATCTCCCCCCGCCGCAGGCAGGTGGTGATCTCGACCGCGTCGACGTCCACCCCGTCCTGGGCCTCGATCTCGCGCAGGCTCTTGGCGATTTCGGACTCCGGGACGCCGAACATCCGCATCGTCAGCCCGTGCAGCGGCGTCGCCCGCGCGAGCACCGCCCGCACCGCGTCGGTCGCCAATGCCACCGGCCACATCGGTTGCAGCTCGCGCGGCGGTCCGGGCAGGACGACCACGACGCGCTCCCCGGCCGGCACCACCAGCCCCGGCGCGGTCCCGACCGGGTCGAGGGCCTCGGCCCCCGCCGGCACCATCGCCTGCTTGCGGTTGGCCTCCATCACCGCCGCTTCGTCGAATTTGATGCCACGGGTGCTGGCGAAGCGCCGCAGGATGGCCGCGATCTTCGCCTCCATCTCGGCGTCCAACTCCAGCGGGCGCCCGGCGAAGCGGGCGACGATCTCCCCGGTCAGGTCGTCGGCGGTCGGCCCGAGCCCGCCGCTGGTGACGATCAGGTCCATCCCCTCCGCCGCGAGGAAGTCCAGCGCATGCTCCAGGTCGTCGGGTCGGTCGGCGACCACGATGATGTGGGCGACCTCCACCCCCAGCTCGGCCAGCCGCTCGCTCACCCAGGGGCCGTTGGCGTCGGCGATCCGCCCGGTGATGACCTCGGTCCCGGTGACCACGATCCCCGCTCTGACGACACCGGCCTTCACGCCGGACGAAACTACCGGACCGGCCCGCTCAGGAAGGCTCGCCGCCGCCGTCGGCCCCGACCGGGGACGCCGCCTCGGCGGGCGCCCCGCCCCCGCCGCCGGACCCCGGGCCGCCGACCACCCGGGCCAGATCGGCCTGCGTGATCAGCACCTGGCGCGGTTTGGAGCCCTCGTAGCCGGAGATGACCCCGCGCCGCTCGAGCATGTCGATCAGCCGCCCGGCCCGCGTGTAGCCGACCCGCAGGCGCCGCTGGATCATCGACACCGAGGCGGTCTCGGTCTGCACGACCAGGCGGATCGCCTCGTCCAGCAGGTCGTCGGAGTCGGGGTCGAAGTCGTCGTCCCCGCGCCCGCCTTCGTCGCCCGCGTCCTCCGGCGTCTCCAGCAGCTCTTCCTCGAACTCCGGTTCGCCCTGGCGCGCCCAGTGGTCGGTGATCTTGGCGATCTCGTCCTCGGTGATGAAGGCCCCCTGGACGCGCGCCAGCTTCGAGGTCCCGGCGCCGCGGAAGAGCATGTCGCCCTGCCCGAGCAGCGACTCGGCGCCGCCCTGGTCGAGGATCACCCGCGAGTCCGTCTGCGAGGACACCGCGAAGGCGATCCGGCTCGGGATGTTGACCTTGATCGTGCCGGTGATGATGTCGGTCGAGGGCCGCTGCGTCGCCAGCACCAGGTGGATGCCGGTGGCCCGCGACTTCTGCGCGAGGCGGATGATCGAGTCCTCGACTTCGGCCGGGGCGACCATCATCAGGTCCGCGAGCTCGTCGATCACGCAGAGGATGTGCGGCAGCGGCGCCTCCCCGGCCTTGCGGCGGATCCGGTTCAGCTCCTCGAGATTGCGAGCGCGGGCCTGCGACATCACCCCGTAGCGCGTCTCCATCTCGGTGATCAGGTTGGCGAGCACGTTGGCGGCGAGCCGCGGCGAGGTGACCACCGGGGTCAGCAGGTGCGGCACGTGCTCGTAGTGGTTGAGCTCCACCTGCTTGGGGTCGACCAGCACCAGGCGCACTTCGTTCGGCGAGGCCGCCATCAAGATCGAGGAGAGCATCGCGTTCACGCAGGCGCTCTTGCCCGATCCGGTGGTGCCGGCGACGAGCACGTGCGGCATCTTCGCGATGTCGGTCCAGACCGCGTTGCCGTCGATCCCCTTGCCGAGCCAGGCGACCAGCGGCGATGCCTTGTGCGGGCGCCCCTCGTAGATGTCGCCGAGGCGGACCATGCGGCGGCGCGCGTTCGGCACCTCCACCCCGACCGCCTGTTTGCCGGGGATCGGCGCGAGGATGCGGATGTCGGTCGAGGCGAGCGCGTAGGCGAGGTCGTTGGCGAGCTCGGTGACTTTCTTGACTTTGATGCCGGGAGCGAGGCGCAGTTCGTAGAGGGAGACGTGCGGGCCGCTGACCACGCCGACGATCTTCGCCTCGACCCCGAAGTGGCCGAGCGCCTCGATCAGCTTGCGCCCGGTCGCCTGCTGGTCGCGCGGATCCGGTCCTTTGTCGCCTTTGCCGCGCTCCAGCACGCGCGGGGACGGCAGCCGGTAGTCGATCTCCTCGGAGGTGGTGACGCCGCGCAGGTTGCCCATCGGGGTGGGAGCCGGCGCATCTTGCCGTTCGGGGGCGTCCGGCTCCGGGAACGACTGCTGGGCGGGCTCGGGCTCCGGTTCCTCGGCTTCTTCTGCCGACGGCTCGCGTTCCTCGGGCGCCTCGCCCCCGGACTGGACCTCGGTGTCGGCGTCGAAGATCCCCGGGGCGAAGATGTCGTCGTCGGGATCGTCGGCGAGGGCCACGGTCGGCTCGAAGTCCTCGTCGTCCTCGGGGTAGTCCTTCATCACGTCGGTCGGGGCCGCCTTGGTCTCGGCGGTCCGCTCGCCGCGCCGTCGCCGCCACTCCTCGGAGCCCTCGCGGACCGTGCGGGCGGTCGCTTCGCTGCCGCGGACGCCGCCGAAGAAGATCGTCCGCAGGCCGTTGCCGATCCCCCGGGCCAGCGCCGAGATCGAGGTGCCGGTCAGCAGCATCCCGCCCGCGACCAGCATCAGCAGGGTGAAGATCCGCGCCCCGACCGAGCCGAAGAGATAGACGAGGCCGGTTTCGATCCCGTAACCGACCTTCCCCCCTTCCCAGCCGAAGAAGAGCACGAAGACCAGGTAGATCCCGGCCGCGACGAGGAACAGGCCGATCAGGTCGAGGTGGCGCTGCTCGAGCCCCTCGAAGAGGCGGAATCCGCCCCGCGGTTTGGCGGCTTTGCCGCGTTTCGCCTTGGCTTTGGGTTTACGGGCAGGGGCGCGCTTCTGTCGAACGAACACGCGACCGACTTCGACGCCGGCGACCTATCCCCTGTGCCGACGGGCGCGGGAGCACTAAATTCGCCATAAAACAACCGCATTGCGGGCGATTCGCCCTTTAAGATCGGGCAATGCTCAGTGCCGATCCAGAGATCCAGCAGGGTGGCCGCGTCCTCGTCGTCGAGGACGACGCCGACATCGCCGACGTCCTGCGCCGCTCCCTTCGCAACGAGGGCTACGAGGTGCGCACGTCGGCCGACGGCGTCGAGGCGCTCGACATGGCGGTCGGGTTCGTCCCCGACCTGGTCGTGCTCGACCTCGGCCTGCCCGGCCTCGACGGGATCGAGGTCTGCCGGCGCCTGCGCACCGACGGCGACGTGCCGATCCTGATGCTGACCGCGCGCGCCGAGACCGAGGACCGCGTGACCGGCCTCGACAGCGGCGCCGACGATTATCTGGTGAAGCCGTTCGAGCGCAAAGAGCTCCTGGCCCGTATCCGCGCCCTGCTGCGCCGCCGCCCGCCCCGGGGCGCCGCCTCGCTCGAGGTCGGTGACCTGCAGCTGAACCCCGACACCCGCGAGGTCCACCGCGGCGACCGTGAAATCGAGCTCACCAACCGCGAGTTCGAGCTGCTCGAGTTCCTGATGCGCAACGAGCGCCTGGTCGTCTCCCGGGAGCGCCTGCTCGACGAAGTCTGGGGCTATGACCCGATGGCGGCGACGAACACGATCGACGTCTTCATCTCCAATCTGCGGCGCAAGCTCGAGGCGGGTGGCGAGCCGCGCCTCCTGCACACCAAACGCGGCGCGGGGTACGTCCTCAAAGACTGATGGTCGCGGCGGCGCGGAGCAATACCGCGGCCTGGCTGCGGCGCGTCGTGCATCCCCGGGCGTGGCCGGTCCGCTGGCGGATCGCCGCCGTCTCCGCCGGCCTGACCCTGGTGATCCTGATGATCTTCGGCGGCGTGATCGGCCAGATCGCGACCTCGCGGATCCGCGACGACTTCAACGGCGAGGTTCATAACGCGGTCGAAGCGCTGCAGCGGGAACTCCAGGTCTCCTATCCGCTGGTCGGCGAACCGCAGGTCGAGCCCCACCAGCTGGCGCCGTACGTGCTCCCCGACGATGCCGTGATCCGTGTATTCGACCGCAGCCACCGCGAGCTGGCCGGTACCACCTATCCCGGCACCAACATCCCCAACACGGGCAAGCTGGGCACGCCGCAGCCCGGCACCACGGAAGAAAACGGGCTGCGGGTGGAGACCGCTCCCCTGCTGGAAAACAGGGTGGTGATGGGCTACGTCCAGTACGGCCGCAGCACCGCCCACGTCGAAGAAACGATCGAGCGCATCTGGTTGCTGATCATCGCCGGGGTCATCGGCGGGACCGGCCTCGCGTGCCTCGCCGGGGTGGCGATCGCGGCCCGCGCGATGCGCCCGATCGCGGCGCTCACCTCGAGCGCCCGCAAGATCACCGAGACCCGCGACCCGTCCCAGCACATGCCGCGCCCGCCGGTCGAAGACGAGGTCGGCGAACTGGCCGAGACGCTCGAGCAGATGCTCCGCTCGCTCGACGCGGCGCGGGCCGAGCGCGAGCATGCGATGCAGCAGCAGCGCGAGTTCGTCGCCGACGCCTCGCACGAGCTGCGCACGCCGCTGACCAGCGTGCTCGCCAACCTGGAGCTGTTGCAGGCCTCGCTCGGCGGCCCCGACCAGGCCGAAGACCGCGAGGTGGTCGACTCGGCGCTGCGCTCCTCGCGCCGGATGAGCCGCCTGGTCTCAGACCTCTTGCTGCTGGCGCGCGCCGACGCCGGGCGGCTTGCCGCCCACCACCGCTGCGACCTCGCCGAAATCGCCGGTGACGCGGCCGCCGAGGCGGCGCCGCTGATGGGCGCCCGCCAGTTCCTCATCGACAACGACCGGCCGCTGCGGGTCGAAGGGAGCGCCGACGAGCTCCACCGCATGGTCCTGAACCTGCTCGACAACGCCGCCCGCCACACTCCCGAAGGGGCGACGATCGAGCTGAGCCTCTCCCAGCAGGGCGATTATGCGGTGGTCGAAGTCGCCGACGACGGCCCCGGCATCCCGCAGGGGATGCGAACCCAGATCTTCGACCGCTTCGTCCGCGGCGAAGGGCCCGCCGACACCGCCCGCGGCACCGGCACCGGCCTCGGCCTGGCGATCGTCAGCGCCGTCGCCGCCTCCCACGACGGCAGCGTCGAAGCGACCGAATCGGCCTCCGGCGGCGCCCTCTTCCGCGCCCGCATCCCGATCGCCGACGCTCAGGCCGCCAGAAAACCTTCATCCACGATCTTTTAGGCCCCCTTAAGTTCCCGTCCCTAGATTTGCCCGTGGACGAGACACTAGCCCGCCGGGATTCTCCCCAGACACTGTCCCGGCGGGCTTTTTCTTTGCCGTTTTCCTGGGTCTGGTGGTTGGGAAGCTGGCGCCCGAGGCACAAGGGACGCGGCCGTCTCGGCCACGACCCGGGCAGGCTGTGGCCGTGGCCGAGACGGCCGGGTGTTCGGGGAGAGGCGGAAGGGTCGCGGGGGAGTCACGGGAACGTCGCGGCTCCGTCACCGAAGTGGGAATTCGCCGTCGCCTGGCGGATGCCCTCCGTCCAGCTGTTCCTTATGCCGACCAGTCCGGCAAAAAGAACAGCTGACGGGGGTCGGCCGGGGAACGGGAGGTCCGTCACCCTTCCTCCCGTCTTCCTCGGACGCCCGGGACACGCTGGCCCCGATCTCGGCCTTGAAATGGCACGGAAGCGTGACGTCCCCGACGTCTTCGTCACGAACCCGTGCCCTCTTTCCCACGCACCCCTCACGTCCCGGGCGCCTCATGGGGGTCCTGGCAGGCTGTGACCCCCATGAGGCGCCCGGGACGTGACTCGGACGGGCGCCGGGGCCGGAACCCTCGCCCGTCCCTTGCTCCTCTAAACCTGAATCACCACCGGCAGGATCATCGGCCGCCGCCGCAGGCGCTGCCAGACGAACTTGCCGATCGCGTCGTGGAGGTCCTCCTGGATCAGGTCGGACTCGCGGGTGCCGGCCTCGGCGGCGTCTTCGAGTGAGTCTTCGACCAGGTCCTTGAGGTCTTCGACCAGGTTTTCGGCGCCGTCGAGGAAGGCGACGCCGCGGAGGATCACCTCGGGGTCGGCGACGATCGAGCCGTCGTCGCCGGAGACCGTGACGACGACGATGAAGATGCCGTCGGCGGAGATCTCGCGGCGGTCGCGCAGGGCGGCGTCGTCGGGATCGCCGATGTTGACGCCGTCGACGTACATGGTGCCGACGTGGAGGTCCTCGCCGAAGCGGGCGCCCTCGGCGTCGATCTCGAGCGGCAGGCCGTTGCGGCCCTTGAAGATGTTCCCCGGCTCGATGCCGACCGATTCGGCCAGCTCGGCGTGCAGGCGGATCCGCTGGAAGTCGCCGTGGACGGGCAGCACGTAGCGCGGTTTCGTCAGGTTGAGCATCAGCTTCAGCTCCTCCCGCGAGCCGTGCCCGGAGGCGTGGATCGGCGCGTCTTTCGCGGTGATCACTTTCGCCCCGATCTCGTAGATGCGGTCGATCGTCTCGTTCACGGCGCGCTCGTTGCCGGGCACCGGCGTGGCCGAGAAGATCACCGTGTCGCCGGCGTGCAGCTGCACGTCGCGGTGGTCGTTGTTGGCCATCCGCCGCAGCGCCGAGAGCGGCTCGCCCTGGCTGCCGGTGGAGACGACCACGACCTTCTCGTCGGGGAAGTTCTCGATCTCCCGCGGCTGGATGAAGACGCCCTGCGGCGCCCGCGCCATGCCCAGGTTGGAGGCGATGTTGAAGTTCTTGCGCATCGAGCGGCCGACCAACGCGACGCGGCGGTCGAGCGCCACGGCAGCGTCGATCACCTGCTGGACGCGGTGGATGTTGGAGGCGAACGAGGTGACGATGATCCGGCCCTCGCACTGCGAGAACTGCTGCAGCAGCGCCGGGCCGACGCTCGACTCCGAAGGGGCGACGCCGGGCCGGTCGGCGTTGGTCGAGTCCCCCGCCAGCAGCAGGAGGCCTTCGCGGCCGATCTCGGCCAGGCGCGAGATGTCGGCCGGGCGCCCGTCGACCGGAGTCTGGTCGAACTTGTAGTCGCCGGTCATCAACATCGAGCCAACCTCGGTGGTGATCAGGACCGCGCGCATGTCGGGGATCGAGTGCGAGAGGTGGACGAGCTCGAGCTCGAACGGCCCGCGTCGCACCTTCTCCCCCGCCGGCAGCTCCTCCAGCGGCACCCTGTCGCCGAGCTTGTGCTCGTCGAGCTTGGAGCGGACCATGCCGATCGTCAGCATGCCGCCGTAGATGACCGGCGGGATGCCGATCTCGCGCAGCACGTAGGGCAGCGCGCCGACGTGGTCCTCGTGGCCGTGCGTGAGCACGATCGCCTCGATGTCGTCGGCCCGCCCACGCAGGTAGGAGAAGTCGGGCAGGACCAGGTCGATGCCGTGCATCTCCGCGGTCGGGAACATAAGTCCGGTGTCGACGATCACGATGCGGCCGTCGAATTCGACCACCGTCATGTTCTTGCCGATCTCGCCGAGGCCGCCGAGCGGCAGCACTCGCAGTGTCTTACTGGGCACTAATCAATCTCTTTCTGTCTTGGAAGTCGGTCAGCCGGCGACGACGGAGAGCCCGATGCCCTCCAGCGCCGCCCGCACCGCCGCCCGTTGTCCGGGGTCGGCGGAGACCAGCGGCAGGCGCAGCCGGTCGGGGGCGAGGCCGAGCATCTCCAGCGCGGCCTTCAGCGGGATCGGGTTGGTCGTCACCGACAGACCCTCGTAGATCGGCGTCAGTTCGGCGTCGATCTCCCGCGCCCGGTTCAAGTCGTTCTCCTGCGCGGCGTCCCACATCGCGCGCATCCGGTCGCCGACCACGTGGGAGGCGACCGAGATCACGCCGCGGCCGCCGAACTCCAGCACCCGCAGGAAGGTGTTGTCGTTGCCCGCCAGCACCCCGAGGCCGTCGATCGGCCCCAGCTCGTCGTCGTTGGCCTGCTTGACCGCGACGATGTTGTCGACCGCGCCGAGCTCGCCGAGGAGCTCCGGATCGGCGTTGACGATCACCCGCGAGGGGATGTTGTACATGATCATCGGCAGGTCCGGGACGGCTGCGGCGACCGTCTCGAAGTGGGCGCGGATGCCGGCCCGGTTGGGCTTGTTGTAGTACGGGACGACGACCAGCGAGGCGTCGGCGCCGGCGTCGGCGCTCATCTTCGTCAGTTCGCAGGAGTGGCGGGTGTCGTTGGTGCCGGTGCCGACGACCAGCAGGGCGTCGTCGCCCACCTCCTTGCGCACCTCGCGCAGCAGCTCGACGGTCTCGCCGTCGGTCAGCGTCGGGCACTCCCCCGTGCTGCCGGCGAGCACGAGCCCGTGCGAGCCGTGCTCGAGCAGGTGCGCGGCGAGGCGCCGCGCGGCGCCATGGTCGACCGCCCCCGCCTCGTCGAACGGGGTCGCCATCGCGGTCAGGACTCCTCGCAGCTCCTTCATCGCACCCAGGGTACCTCCCCGGCGCGGACGGCGGCCCCGACTGGTGCCATCAGAGGAGCTGCTCCAGCCCGACCGTGAAGTGGTCCGGCAGGTCGGCGACCTTGCGCGCCGCGAGCAGCACGCCGGGCATGAAGGACCAGCGGTCGACCGAGTCGTGGCGGATCGAGAGCGTCTGTCCGAGGCCGCCGAAGATCACTTCCTGGTGGGCGACCAGGCCGGGCAGGCGGACCGAGTGGATCGGCTGGTGGACCTTGCCCCCGGCCGCCTCGATCAGCTCCGCCGTGCGCGCCGCCGTCCCCGAGGGCGCGTCGAGCTTCTTGTCGTGGTGGAGCTCGATGATCTCGGCGTCGGGCATGTGCCTGGCGATCGTCTGCGAGACGACCATCATCAACACCGCGCCGATCGCGAAGTTGGGCGCGACGATGCAGTTCGCGGTCGAGGCCTCGGCCGCGGCGCGCGCCGCGTCGAGGTCGAATCCGGTGGTGCCGACGACGACGTGGACGCCGGCCGCGAGGCACTCTTCGACGTTGCCCAGCGCGGTCGCCGGGACGCTGAAGTCGACGACGACGTCGGCCTCGCCCAGCACCGCGGCGAGCGGGGTCTTCAGCGCCGGGTCGGCCTTGCCGGCAAGCGTCAGGTCGTCGGCCGATTCGACCGCGTTGACGACGGTCGCGCCCATCCGCCCGGCGGCGCCGGAGACGGCGACCCTGGTCATGCCGCGACCAGGGCCTCCGAGACCGGCGCCAGGGCGGCCCGGAAGCGGTCCTCGTCGGTGCCGACGCAGGCGGCGGAGAGCCGGTCGGCGGCGTAGAGCTCGGCGGCCAGCTCGGTGAGCTCGTCGACCTCGACCGCGTCGACCTTGGCCAGCATCTCGTCGAGGTCTTCGATCGGTTGGTCGAAGAGCACCGCGCGGGAGATCCGCGTCATCCGCGCCGCGGTCGACTCGGAGGAGAGGACGAGCCTGCCCTTGACGCTCTCCTTGGCGCGGTGGAGCTCCTCCGCCGAGACCGGCTCGGAGCGCAGCCGCGCCAGCTCGGCGCCGATGATCGCGCAGGCCTCCTCGACGTTGTCCTCGCGGGTGCCGACGTAGGTGGCGACCAGGCCCTGGTCGGTGAACTGCTCGTTGTAGGAGCCGACCGAGTAGGCGAGCCCGCGCTTCTCGCGCACCTCGCGGAAGAGCCGCGAGGAGGTCGAGCCGCCGAAGATCGCGTCGAGCACGGCGAGCTGGAAGCGCCGCTCGTCGTGGCGGTCGATCCCAGGCGCGCCGAAGCAGATGTGGTACTGCTCGGTCTCCTTGCTCAGGAAGCAGAGCCGCGGCGGCTCGGTCAGCGCGGTCGCCGGGGCGACGCCCGCGCCTCCCACCGGCGGCTGGACGAGCTTCTCGGCCAGCGCCACGATCGCCTCGTGCTCGAGGTGGCCGGCGGCGCCGACGACGATCTCCGAGCCCGTGTAGCGAGCGTGGTGGTAGCTCTCGATGTCGGGGATCGGGATCGTCGCGATCACCTCGGCCTCGCCGAGCACGCGGCGTCCGAGCGGGTGCTGCCCGAAGACCGCTTCGGCGAGCACGTCGTGGACGCGGTCCTGCGGCTCATCGTCGTACATCGCGATCTCCTCGATCACGACCTGGCGCTCGGAGTCGATGTCGGGGTAGGTCGGCGCCAGCATCATCTCGGCGAGCAGGTCGAAGACCTCGTCGGTGTGCTCGTCGAGGAAGCGGGCGTGGAGGTGGGTGGTCTCCTTGCCGGTGGCGGCGTTGACCGAGGCGCCGAGTCCGTCGAAGAGCTCGGAGATCTCGATCGCCGAATACCGGGCGGTGCCCTTGAACAGCAGGTGCTCGAGGAAGTGCGAGACCCCGGCCTGTGCCGGGGTCTCGTTGCGGGATCCGGTGCGCACCCAAAGGCCCAGGGCGACCGAGCGCACCGAGGGGACCTCCTCGGTGACGACCCGGACGCCCGAGCCCAGGGCGGTGACGCGAGCGCTCAAGAACGGCGCTCCCGTTCGCGCCCACGGCCGCCGCGGTCACGATCCCGGCCGCGCCCGCGGTCGCCGCCGTTGCGGCGCCCGCCGTCGCCGGAGCCGATCGCCGCCAGCTCCTCCGGCGATTTGCCGGCCACCGAGGGGTCGGCGGAGAGGCGCAGGCCGATCCGCCCACGCTCCTTGTCGACCTCGACCACGGTGACGTCGATCAGGTCGCCGCTCGCGAGCACGTCGTCGACCGAGTCCACCCTCTCCCCCGGCTTCACGTTGGAGATGTGGAGCAGGCCGTCGGTGCCCTTGACCAGCTCGACGAAGGCGCCGAAGGTGGTCGTCTTGACGACTTTCGCCCCCTCGTAGCGGTCGCCGACTTCGGCCTCCTTGGTCATCGCGGTGATCCGCTGGATGACGCCGTCGACCAGTTCGCCGGTCGGCGCGTAGACCCGCACCGTGCCGTCGTCCTCGACGTCGATCTCGGCTTCGAACTCCTCGCACATGCCGCGGATCGTTTCGCCGCCTTTGCCGATCACGGCGCCGATCTTCTCCGGGTCGATCTTGATCGACTCGATCGCCGGGGCATGCGGCGAGAGCTTCTCGCGCGGGCCGTCGATCGCCTCGGCCATCTTGCCGAGGATGAACTGGCGGCCCTTGTTGGCCTGCTCCAGCGCGTCGCGCAGGATGTCGAAGGTGACGCCGGTGATCTTGATGTCCATCTGCAGGGCGGTGATCCCGTCCGCGGTGCCGGCGACCTTGAAGTCCATGTCGCCGAGGTGGTCCTCGACGCCGGCGATGTCGGTGAGGACGATGTAGTCCTCGCCCTCCTTGATCAGGCCCATGGCGACACCGGCGACCGGTGCGGAGACCGGGACGCCCGCCGCCTGGAGCGCCATCGAGGAGGCGCAGACGGAGCCCATCGAGGAGGACCCGTTGGACTCGAGCGTCTCGGAGACGACCCGGATCACGTAGGGGAAGGACTCTTCGTCGGGGATCGTCGCCGCCAGGGCCCGCTCGGCGAGCGCGCCGTGGCCGATGTCACGCCGCTTCGGGCCGCGCATGAAGCCCGCCTCCCCGACCGAGAAGGGCGGGAAGTTGTAGTGGTGCCAGAAGCG
>JAFDWB010000057.1 GCA_018268675.1 Actinomycetota bacterium | reverse complement strand
GCTAGCTGTCCTACCCACGGACGTTGTGAACACGACTGATCGGCGGCCGGTCTCCGAGTGAGCTGTGGGGCCTGCGCCGGTTGTAGTAGCGCAGGAAGGATGGCATCGAGCGGGCCCGCTCGGCTGAAGTTGGCCAGGAGTGGGCGTATGCCCACTCCCTCTTCAGGGTCTGGATGAAGCGCTCGACCTTGCCGTTCCAGCGCGGCGTGTAGGGCGGGGTGAGGATGTGGCGGGCGCCGTGGCGATCGAGGATCGCCTTGAAGGCGTTGGACCTGCGGTAGGCGAATGCGTTGTCGCTCATCACCGCCTCGGGCGGTCTCATGCCGAGGGTGGCGAAGTGGTCGATCGCCCGCTCCAGGACCGCGGCGGCGGTGTCACCGCCCTGATCCCGGTGTTGCTCGACGTAGGCGTAGCGGGAGTGGTCGTCGATCACGCAGTGCAGGTAGACGTAGCCCACCGCGGCTCGCTTCTCGGCTCCGGTCATGGTGCGATCGCCGGTGACCGCGTGCCCGGGCCGCTCGAAGCGAGCCAGGCGGGCGACGTCGACGTGCAGCAGGGCACCGGGACGTGACCACTCGTAGCGACGGTAGGTCTGCCGTGGCGAGCGCAGCCGCCGCGACAGGCCGTGGCGGTGCAGCACCTTCCAGATCGTCGATCGTGCTCGTCGGCAGACCCCGGCCAGGCGGCCTGGGCCGAGACCGGTCTCCCGGCGGGCGCGGAGGATCGGTTCCTCTTCGGCCGCGGTCAACCGACGCGGCTGGCGGCGCGGTCGCGAGGAGCGATCGCAAAGCCAGTTTCCCTGGCTTCGATCCTCCTCTCCGGCCGCTTTGAAGCGGTGCCACCAGCGGTGGGCGGTGGCCGGCGCGACGTTGAGGGCGGCAGCTGCCGCCCTCAACGTCATCCCCGACTCGATCGCTTCCACCAGGGCAAGCCGCCCCGCTGGTCCGAGAGCGGCGTTAGCGTGAACCTTCATCCGGGTCCTCCTTGCTTGGGGCGTAGACACCACCAAGCCTCTGGGAGGGCCCGGATGCTTCTCAGGCGTTCACAACGTGTGTGGGCGGGTCAGCTAGCG
>JAFDWB010000056.1 GCA_018268675.1 Actinomycetota bacterium | reverse complement strand
GAAGAGCTCTCGCGCGGCTGGATCTCGATCTCCGGCGTCGTCAACACCCACTTCATCGGCTCCTACCTGCTGATGAAGTTCGGCACCGAGGAGCAGAAGCAGTACTTCCTGCCGAAGATGGCGACCGGGGAGATCCGCGCCGCCTTCTCGCTCTCGGAGCCCGAGGTCGGCTCCGACGTGCAGGGCATCAAGGCCTCCGCCAAGCAGGGCGCCGACGGCAACTGGGAGCTCAACGGGCAGAAGATGTGGGTGACGAACGGGCTCGGCTCGGGCGTCGTCTTCGTCCTGATGAAGACCGACCCGAGCGCCGACCCGCCCTACAAGGGCATGACCTGCTTCATCACCGAGAAGGAGCCCTGGAAGGAAGTGGGCGAGGGCGCCTTCGCCGGCCTCACGGTGCCGCCGAAGATCAAGAAGATGGGCTACAAGGGGGTCGAGTCGACCGAGCTCGTCTACGACGGCTACAAGTGCCCGCCGGAGCGCATCCTCGGCGGCCCCGACGGCGTCGGCCAGGGCTTCGTGCAGATGATGGACGCGCTCGAGGTGGGCCGCGTCAACGTCGCCGCCCGCGGCGTCGGCATCGCCCAGCGGGCGCTCGAGCTGGCGCTCAGGTACAGCCAGGAGCGCAAGACCTTCGGCAAGCCGATCGCCGAGCACCAGGCGATCCAGTTCAAGCTCGCCGACATGGCGACCCGGGTCGAGGCGGCCCGCCTTCTCACCCGCAAGGCGGCGCGCCTCAAGGACGCGGGCGAGCGCTCCGACCTCGAGGCCGGGATGGCGAAGCTCCTCGCCTCGGAGACCGGCAAGGAAAACGTCGAGGACGCCTTCCGCATCCACGGCGGCTACGGCTACTCGAAGGAGTACGAGATCGAGCGCCTCTACCGCGACGCCCCGCTCCTCCTGATCGGCGAGGGGACCTCCGAGATCCAACGCATGGTGATCGGCAAGAAGGTCCTCCAACGGAACAAGATCTGAGGACGCGGGCGCGCCGATGGCCTCGACCGCTGATCTGATCCGCACCGCGGTCGAGCGCTTCCAGGCCGAAGTCCCGGCGCTGGCGAAGCTGAAGCTGGTCTTCGGCCTGGAGCTGCGCGCCAAACACGACATCCAGCTGTACCGGGTGGAGCTGCCTGGTCCCAAGATCACCAAGGAACTGGCGCAGGACGAGCGGATCCTGGTCGAGATCGACCGCCCCCAGTTCAACCAGCTGGCGGAGAAAGGGACGCTGGCGAGCTACCGGCGCGCCGCCGAGACCGGCCACATCAAGGCCAACGGCGACTCCAACGTGGTGAAGCTGATCGTCCAGGTGGTGGAGAAACAGGAGCAGCGCAACCGCCTCCGAAAAGTGCACTGACCCGTGAGCGCGCGTCAGGGCACCCACGCGCTGCTCCAGTCCGAGGCCGAGTGGGACGTTCGCAACACGGTCCTCTCGGAGACCCTCACGGCGCTGGTGCGGCGCGAAGAGCCCGCCGGGACCCGCGGCCTCGACGTCGGCTGCCAGAACGGCTGGACCACCGATCGCTACGCCAAGCTGACCG
This sequence comes from Actinomycetota bacterium, assembly GCA_018268675.1. Classification (GTDB taxonomy): domain Bacteria; phylum Actinomycetota; class Thermoleophilia; order Solirubrobacterales; family 70-9; genus VAYN01. The sequence goes on along the minus strand of JAFDWB010000056.1, from coordinate 23,754 downwards.
GGTTCGACTGGGTCGGGATCGACCCGGCGCTGACGGAGGCCCAGAAGTCGCCGGACGGCATCGACCTTCACCCGGGGACCGCCGACCGGCTCCAGTTTCCCGACGACACCTTCGACGTGGTGATGCTCGCCAACGTGTACGAGCACATCTTCCCCGAGTTCCGGGTCGCCTCGTTCGCCGAGATCCGGAGGGTGCTCAAACCGGGCGGCGCGGTGGTCGGCCAGATCCCCAACCCGTACTTCCCGATCGAGTCCCACAGCCGGCTGCCGTTCATGGGCTGGCTGCCGATCCGCCTGCAGAAGGTCTACTGGAGGCTGGCGCCGGTCAGCTGGGAACACGATTTCTTCGTCGTCACCCCGCGGCACCTGCGCCGTGACGCCGCCGCCGGGGGCCTCGAAGCGACGATGGTGCGGAAGTTCAACTACCCGCCCGAGGTGATCCCCGAGCGCGTCCGCGGCGTCTACCGGGCGCTGCACGGGCCGATGCGGCTGTGGCCCTGGGCCTGGCAGTTCGTCCTCCGCCCGTCTTCCTGATATTCGGTACCCGTGCCCACCGCCAGGAAGCATCCGGAGGACGCCAGACGCGTCGCCGCCCTGCACGCGCTGCAGATCCTCGACACCGAACCCGAGGAGCGCTTCGACCGGATCACGCGCCTCGCCCAGCGCCTCTTCGACACGCAGATGTCGGCGGTGACGCTGATCGACGCCGACCGGCAGTGGTTCAAGTCGGAGATCGGCCTCGGCGAACGCGAAAACGGCCTGCGCGACTCCTTCTGCGCGCACGCGATCCTCGGCGCTCCGCAGGCGATGGTGGTCGGCGACGCCAGCCTCGACCCGCGCCTGGCCGACAACCCGATGGTGCTCGAGGACCCGCGCCTGCGCTTCTACGCGGGCCAGCCGATCGCCGCGCCGGGCGGTGAGCCGATCGGCACCCTCTGCGTCTTCGACGACCGCGCCCGCGACGTCACCGACTTCGACGCGGAGGTGCTGGCGGAACTGGCGGGGATGGTCGAGGCGGAGATCGCCTCACTCTCGCTGGCGATCGGCGACGAGCTCACGGGGCTCTCCAACCGGCGCGGTTTCGAGATGCTCGGGGAGCGCCTCCTCGCCGCCGCCCGCCGCCTCGGACTGCCGGCCTCGGCGATCTACGCCGACCTCGACAACCTGAAGCCGATCAACGATCTCTACGGCCACGAGGCGGGCGACCGCGCCCTGATCGACGCCGCCGCGGTCCTCGCCGCCTCGATGCGCGCCTCCGACCTTCTCGCCCGCCTTGGCGGCGACGAGTTCTGCGCCCTGCTGATCGGCTCCGCCGCGACCGCCGCCCCGACCCTGGTCTCCCGCGTCCAGGCGACGCTGGCCGAGCGCAACGCCACGTCGCCGGACCCCTACGAGCTCGCGATGAGTCTCGGCCTCGCCGAAGCCCTCCCCGGCGAGGAGGTCGACCTCTGGGACCTGGTCGGCCGCGCCGACACCGCGATGATCGAGGCCAAGCGGGCCAAGAAGGCCGGCGAGGGCGAGGCCCTCGCGCGGTAGGCGGGGCCGGCTGACGCCCGCGCCTCGGCGTGCGCCGCCCCGGTGAGTTCGCAGTTGGCCACAACAGTTGTGGATAAGTGCGAACGCACCGGGGGGTCGGGGCTCGCTGGTCCGGCGCGAGGCGGCAGCCGCAATCAGCCGCGTTCGAGGCGGCGCTCGCGGAGGGCGGTGGAGAGGCGGTCGGTGGTGGTGTGGGTGGGGAGGGGGGTGCCATCGAGGGAGCGGGCGGGGCGGATGCCGCGGACCGAGGAGGTGAGGAAGACCTCGCCGGAGCGCAGGAGGTCCGCCGCGGTGAGGGGCATCGCGGCGGCTTCGATGCCGAGGCTCGCGGCGAGCTCGAGGGTCTCGGCGCGGGCGGTGCCGGGGAGGATGCGGCCGTCGAGGGGGGGTGTGGCGAGGACGCCGTCGAGGACGGCGAAGACGTTGGCGCGGGCGGCCTCGAGGACCCGGCCGTCGGCGCCGATCAGGAGGGGGACGGCGGGGTCGAGGTCGCGCTCCAACTGCTCGAGCCAGCGCCGGTCGGCCCACTTGTGGGCACCCGCCCAGTCGGGGGCGGGGACGCTGCGGAGGTTCGCGCCGCGCTCCCAGGGCGGGAAGAACTCGTCGCGGTCGATCCGCGTCGCCACCGCCGTCCAGCTCGGCTCGGCGCCCTCGAACGCGACGTCGATCCGCAGCCGGCCGAGCCCGATCCCGGCGCACGCCGCGACCACGCCGCCCGCCAGGTCACCCGGCAGCTCGGCGCCGAACTGCCCCCGCAGGCTCGCCCCCAGGCGCTCCAGGTGGCGCTCCAGGGCCACCGGCCGCTCGTCGACCACGAGCAGCGTCTCGTAGAGGCCGCGCCGCGCGTCGGGGAGAGGGGTGGTGCTCACCGGCGCAGTATCGCGGGGGTGCCGCGCCGCCGCGCCGCCGGCCTACAGGCGGACCAGGTTGTCGGCAGAGAGCTTGCGGGTCACGCCGCGGAAGTCGATCACCAGCGGCGCCTTCTCGACCACCAGCTCGTAGTCGATCTCCTTGTGGGCGGTGACCACGGCGACGATGTCGGCCTCGGCCATCCCGGCCTCCAGGTCGACCGAGGAGAGCCCGAGCTTGCTCAGCTCCGGGACGTAGGGGTCGTGGTAGGAGAGGTCGGCCTCCAGCACCTTCAGCAGCCGCATCATCTTCAGCGCCGGGGACTCGCGGATGTCGCCCGAACCCGCCTTGTAGGCGGCGCCGATCAGCATCACCTTCGAGCCCTTGACCGGCTTGCCGGAGAGGTTCAGCGCCCGCTCGATGCGCTCGACGCAGTAGGCGGGCTGGGCCTGGTTGACCTTGCCGGCGAGCTCGATGAACTCCGGGTAGAAGTCGTGCTCGCGGGCCTTGTAGGCGAGGTAGAAGGGGTCGACCGGGAGGCAGTGGCCGCCCATCCCCGGCCCCGGCTCGAAGCGCATGAAGCCGAACGGCTTGGTCGAGGCGGCGTCGATCACCTCCCAGACGTCGATGTGGAGGCGGTCGCACAGCTGGGCCAGCTCGTTGACGAGGGCGATGTTGACCGAGCGGAAGATGTTCTCCAGGAGCTTCGAGAGCTCCGCCGCCTCGGGCGAGGAGAGGACGACGACGGTCTCGCAGATCTCCGCGTAAAGGGCCCGCGCCTTCTCGGTGCAGGCGTCGGTCAGCCCGCCGACGAGCTTCGGCGTCGTCCGCACGGTGTAGTCGGTGCGACCCGGGTCGATCCGCTCCGGCGAGAACGCGAGGTGGAAGTCGCGGCCCACCTTCATCCCCGACTCCTCGAGGATCGGCGCCACCTGCTCGCGGGTCGTCCCCGGGTAGGTGGTCGACTCGAGCACGATCAGCTGTCCTTGCTGCAGCACCTGGGAGAGCGCCGTCGCGGCGTCCAGCAGGTAGGTCAGGTCGGGTTCGCGCGAGCGGGTCAGGGGGGTCGGCACGCAGATGACGATCGCATCGCAGGTCGCCAGGTCGGCGTGGCGCGAGGTCGGGTGGAGGCGCTCGCGGATCGGCGCCAGCGTCTCGTCCGAGATGTCCTCGATGTAGGAGCGGCCCTCGGCCAGCGCCGTCGTCTTCCTCGTGTCGAGGTCGAAGCAGACGACGTCGTGCCCCTCCTCGGCGAAGGCGACGGCCAACGGCAGGCCCACATATCCAAGTCCGACGATTGCGATCTTCATGGCGCGCAGTCTAGATCGTCACCGCGGCCCCCCTCCTTTAGCATCGGCCGCCCGAAATCACCCGAGGAGGCGCAGTTGAGCGAGCAGACGACGAATGAGTTCACCACCGACCAGGCCGAGCGCGAGGCCAGCGGCGCCCATGCCTACGGGCGCTACCTGGAGGAGTTCGAGGTCGGCGCGACCTACAAGCACTGGCCCGCGAAGACGGTCACCGAGTCCGACGACCACCTCTTCTGCCTGATCACGATGAACCACCACCCGCTGCACATCAACGACGTCTACGCGTCGGGCTCCCAGCAGGGGCGCAACGTGGTCGTCGGCCCGCTGGTCTACTCGCTCGCCCTCGGGATGTCGGTCTCCGACGTCTCCGGCAAGGCGATCGCCAACCTGGCGACCGAGGATCTCTCCCACCCGAACCCGGTCTTCCACGGCGACACGCTCTTCTGTGAGACCGAGGTGCTCGAGGTGAAGCCCTCGAAGTCGAAACCCGATCGCGGCACGGTCAAGGTCCACACCCGGGTCCTGAACCAGGACGGCGTCCTGGTGGCCGAGTTCAAGCGACTGGTGCTGGTGCCGAAGCGTCCCGCCTAGCGAGGCGCCCGGCGACGATCGCGACGACGACCGGCTCGATCGCGCCCACCCCGCTGGCCACCCCGGCGACGGCGACGACGCCGGCGACCGTGGCGACCCCGCCGGCGGCGATCAGCTGGACCACCAGCAGCGAGACGTAGATCGCCGCCATCAGCGGGTAGCGTTTCTGGGACATCAGCAGGCCGGAGCTGGGCAGGGTCGCGTAGTTGAACAGGGCCGGCAGGAGCATGAACTCGAAGATCGGGACCGAGTCCGGGTAGCGGCCGCCGTCGACCAGCGGGATCACGAACGGGGCGGCGAGGGCGGCGACCGCGATCAGGGCCGAGACCGGGAGGATGCTCTGCCGCATCCAGTCGCGGAGCATGTTGACCTGGGTGGCGGCGGAGTCGATCACGTCGCTCTGCGAGGTGCGCACCCGCATCACCGCGAGCAGCGCGGGCAGCGGGCCCATCACGATCGCGATGTAGCGCAGGGCGGCGCCGTAGCTGGCGACGGCGTTGTCGTCGAGGAAGCCGGCGACGATGAAGATGTCGGCGTAGGCGAAGCCCGCCGAGGCGAGGTAGTAGAGCGTCAGCCAGGCCGACTCGCGGCCGAACTCGCGCGAGAGGCCGGTGCCGAACGCGGCGCCGAGGTTGCCTCGCATCAGCGGCGCGCAGACGATCAGGCCGACCAGCGCGGTGGCGCCCGCGACGGCCCCCGCGGTCAGCGGTCCCGATTCGACCACGCCGACCACGGCGGCGATCGCGACCACGATCAGGGCGGCGCCGCGGGCGACCCCGATCCAGCCGGCGCGGGCGAAGGAGAGGTGCGCCTGGTGGTGGTAGATCCCCAGTTCGACCGCGGCGTAGCCCGCGGTGTAGGCGGCGGTCAGGGCGACGAAGAGGAGGCTGCTGCCGGCCCCACCGCCCTCGACCACCGCCACCCCGGCCACGGCCAGGGTGCCGACGGCGAGGACGAGGAGGAGGCTCGTCGCCATCGCCAGGCCGAAGCCGGTCGCCTGCTCGTCGCCGCGGGAGACGCGCTCGGCCTCGGTCCGCATGTAGCGCATGCGGATCCCGCCGGTCAGCGCCGCGCCCGCGAACTGGCCGATGTTCAGGAAGAGGACGAGGTAGGCGAACGAGTCGGTGGTGAGGGCGCGGATGAAGAAGACCGTCGCCAGGGCGCTGAATCCGCGGCCGAGGATGTCGAGCACGAAGGTGGAGACGAAGCCCCGGCGGAACGTCGAGAGTTTTCTGCGTTTCCCAGTCACCGGCCGCGTATCTTGCTGGTTTTCGGCCAGGACTCGCTATTCCTGGAGGGATGCCGATAATTCGCTGGTCGGATGAGAACCTCGACGCCACAGCCATCGCCGTGAACCGCGCCGCCCCGCGCCTGCGCGTCGAGCTGCTCCCGGCGCTGCTCGCCGCCGTCGGGGCGGCCGTCGTCGGCGTCCTCGTGGTCAAATCGCCGCCCGCCGCGGTGGCCTTGGTGGGGTTGATCGCGGTCGCGATCGCGACGCTCCGCTACGGCACCTTCGCGGCCGCCGCGTCGGCCTTCGCGCTCCTCCCCTGGATGGTGACCTTCGAAGGGGTGATGCCGAACCAGGTCGGGACCCTGATCGCCTCGGCCGGCGCCGCGGTGCTGCTGACCCTGGTCTGGCCGCTCGAATTCCAGTCCCGCCTGATCCCCTACGGCGCGTTCTTCTTCGTCGGCGTGACGCTCGGGCACCTGGCGTTGTCCTCGGACAAAGAACAGTTCTTCCAGGCGGCCAAGTACCTCGACTTCGCCGCCGTCGCGCTGGCGACCACCTCGACCGGCGGCCGGCGGCTGATGCCGCGCTTCAAGCGGCCCGTCTACGGCAGCTGCGTGGCGGCGATGGCGGTGCAGCTGGTGATCGTCGTCGCCGGGCTGGGGAAGGTCGGCACCTATTACCACGCGGGTGAGCGGCTGGGCTTCACCGGCGAGGCCCCCCACCCGCTGGCGCTGATGACGATGGTGATCGCCGCGGCCGGCCTCTGCACCAGCACCAGCCTGCGCAAGGGGCTGCTCTTCGCCCTCGGCGCGGTGCCCTCGGCGTTCACCGGCGTCCGCTCGGCGCTCTTCGGCCTCTTCGCGGGGTTGGTCACTTTCATTGCCAAATCGGACGCGAAGATGCGCGCGGCGCTGGTCCTGCTGGTGATCGCCGCGGTCGCCTTCGCCACCGGGGCGCTCGACGTCCTCACCCATCGCATCGCCAACCAGGGGAACGAATTCTCCTCGCTCTCCACCGCCGGCTCGGGCCGCGGCGAGATCTGGACCGCGGCCCTGAACGGCTGGGAACACGCCGGGCCGTGGGCCTGGGGCCTGGGCACCGGCCTGCGCTCGATCCCGGCCTTCGAGCTGAAGGAACTCGGGGTCGAACTGATCGGCCACAGCGACATCGTCGAGGTCCTGGTCCAGTTCGGCGTGATCGGCTTCGCCGGCTTCGTCGCCATCTGGCTCGGCCTCCTCCGCTCGCCCTCCAACTCGATCATCCTCGTCCCGATCCTCGCCTTCGGCGCCGTCAACGGCTCGCTCGAATACGTCTCCTCGCTGATGATCGGCCTGATCCTCGCCGCCTGCTTCGCCACCCAGCGACGAAGCAGCGGCTGACGCCCGGGTGGCCGGCCGCCGCGGAACCTCCGGTGAGTTCGCACTTACCCACACATAGCGTGGATAACTGCGAACGCACCGGGCGGGGGAACGGATGGCCTGACCGGCCCGCGACCGCTCCCGGCGTCAGCTCGGGTGCAACGCGCGGGAGACGCGGAAGGAGACCTTGTCGAGGCCTGCGCGGGCGATCGCGAGGCGGGTCAGCTGGGCTCGCCAGCGGCGGGCGTACTCACCCAGGACGGGGTCGTGGGTAATCAGCTCGAGGCCTTCCAGCATCACCGGGTGGAGGCGCTGGTAGAAGGGCTTGGCAAGGTCGGGACGGCCGTGGTCGTAGAGGCTGTAGCGCGACCACCAGCCGACGTCGTAGCGGGGGAGGAGCTCGACCACGCCGGCGGCGCTGCGGGCGAAGAGGGCGCGCGCGTCCTCGTCGCCGCCCGCGAGGGCGACCTCGTGGACGCCCCAGAGGGCGAAGATCCAGCCGTTCAGCACCGCGCAGGGTTTCGCGGTCGAGTACTCCTCGAGCACCACCGCGCCGTCGATCTCACGCTGGGCGCCGCCCTCGGCGACCGGCAGGAGCAGCGGGCGCAGGGCCTTGCGGGCGAGCTCGAGGTACCGGGGCTCGCCGGTCAGGACGTGGGCGCGGAGCACGGTCGAGATCGCCTGGCCCTGGCCCATCGCCGAGACCCAGCCGGGCTCGAGGCCGTACTTCGCCACCGGCAGCCCGATCGGCCAGACGGCCTGGTCGGCGTCCTCGACGACCTGCTCGAGCAGCCACTCGACCGCGCCGAGGAACGCCGCGTCGGTGTCCTCGCCGTCGAGCCGCCGTTCCCAGAGCCCGAGCGCGAACTGGGCGATCGGGATCACCCAGTCGTATTCGGTGCCGCGCATCCGCGCTTCCGGCAGCCGCGTCTTGCCGCTGAGGTCGCAGTAGTACCCGGCGATCCCGTCCGGGTCGATGTGGCGCCCGAGCGGCTGCGGGGAGAAGTCGACGCCGCTGCCGACCAGCGCCTGGATCGCCCGTTTGGCCTCGATCACCGCCCGGATCGGCAGGGCCGGCTCCGGCACGATCGCCGGATCGGTCTGTTTCGCGGTGGCCAAGTCGCCCATTATGATCGGGCTCCAGTCTTGTCCGGCGCGACGATACCTCCCTCCAGCGAGCAACCGCGCCGGCCGGCCGTCGCCTGCGTCAGCCTCGACCCGACCGGGGAGGGGGGGATGGCCGAGGTGCTCCGCTCGCTGCTCGCCTCGCCGTTGGCGGAGCAATACCGGATGCGGATGATCGTCACCTACGCCCTCGTCTCGCCGCCCCGGCGCCTCTTCCGCTTCGCCGCCGCCCTGGTCGAACTGGCTGCCTGGTGCCTCGGGTCCGGGCCGCGCCTGGTCCACATCCAGGGCGCCGTGCGCGGCAGCCTCTATCGCAAGTCGCTCTGCGTCTTCCTCGCCCGGGCGTTGCGCCGGCCGGTCCTCTTCCAGATCCACGCCGGCCCGGGCGACATCGAGGACTTCGTCGCCCGCCTCGATCCCGTCCGCCGCGCCGTCTTCGCCACTGCCCTGCGCCGCTCCACCCGCACCGTCGCCGTCTCCAGCGAGAGCGCCCGCGCGGTCGAGCGCTGCTTCGGCGTCGCCCACGTCGGGGTGCTGCCGAACCCGGTGCCGCCGGTCGCCGGCGGCGGGGTGGACGTCGGCGCCGACCCCGGCCGGGTGCTCTACCTCGGCGGCTTCTCCGACCCGGCGAAGGGGGGCGCGACCCTGGTCGAGGCGATCGGATCGCTGGCGGTCGAGCGCCCGGCGGACCGCTTCGAGCTCTTCGGCCCGGGCGAGCCGCCCGCCGCGCTCCTCGACCTCGCCGGGCGGGCGGAGAACGTCCGCTGGGGCGGCTGGCTCGACGCCGCGGCCAAGGAGGACGCCTTCCGCGCGGCGACGGTCTTCGTCCTGCCCTCGATCTCCGAGGGCCTGCCGATGGCGCTGCTGGAGGCGATGGCCTGGGGACGCTCGATCGTCGCCAGCGCGATGGGCGGCGTCCTCGACCTGATCGCCGACGGCGAGGACGGGCTCCTGGCCCCGCCCGGGGACGCGCCGGCGCTGGCCGGCGCCCTGCGGCGCCTGCTCGGGGACCCGGGCCTGCGCCGGCGCCTCGCCGAGGCGGCCGAGCGGCGCGCCGCCGAGTTCAGCGAGGCCGCGGTCTGGGGCCGCCTCGACGCCCTCTACCAGGAGCTCGCCGCGTGAGCCGCGCCCGCCGCCTCGGCCGCACCCGCGACGCGGTCTTCCTCGGCTACCACGCGCTCGCTGAGGACGGCCCCGAGTTCCTCTCGATGAGCCCGCGGACGTTCGAGGCCCAACTCGACTTCCTCGTCGCCAAGGGCTATGAGAGCGGCACCCGGGCCGACCTCGACGCGCTCGCCGCGGGCCGCCGCCCGCCCGGCCGTCGCGCCTTCCTCACCTTCGACGACGGCTTCCTCGACACCTTCGAGGTCGCCGCGCCGATGCTCGCCGAGCGTGGCTTCACCGGCTTCGTCTTCGTCCTCCCGCGCCAGGTCGAGGACGGCGGCGCGTTGGCCTGGCCGGAGGTGGCGGGCGAGGTGCGCCGTCACCCGGAGGTGATGCGCTCGATGACCTGGGAGATGGCCGGCGAGCTGGCCGCGGCGGGCTGGGAGATCGGCAGCCACACCCTGACCCACCCGCGGCTGACCGGGCTCGACGACGCGGCGCTGCGCGAGGAGCTGGCCGAGTCGCGGCGCCTGGTCGAGGCGCGGCTCGTCCGCTGCGACACCCTCGCCTACCCGTTCGGGGCCTGGGACGCCCGGGTCGAGCGGGTCGCCGCCGAGGTCGGCTACCGCTACGCCTTCACCTTGCCGATCGACTCCCAGGCGGAGGCGAGCCCGCTCTCGATTCCCCGGCTCACGGTCGACGACCGCGACAGCGTGCCGCGGTTCCGGGCGAAGGTCAGCGTGGCGGGTCGGACGGCGCTCTTTTCGCAGCTGCGCCCGCTGGTGCGGAAGCTGCGGCGCCATCAGGTCCACTCGAACGCCGAGTAGCCATCTCGGCGAACACCATCCGGATGAACCTGAAGTTCGTCTTCAGGTAGCGCGGCCCGAGCCGGGCCGGCTCCTGCAGCATCCGGTAGAGCCACTCGAGCCCCGCCCGCTGGAGCGGCACCGGGGCGCGCGTGGTGACCCCGGCGACGACGTCGACCGAGCCGCCGACGCCCATCGTGAAGGGGGCGCCGAGGTCGCGGCCGAGGCGGCCGAGGAAGTGCTCCTTGCGCGGCGAGCTCATCGCGACGAAGAGGATGTCGGCCCGCGAGCGGCGGATCGCCGCCGCCACCTCGTCGGTTTCCTCGTCGCGGAAGTACCCGTGCTGGGAGCCGGCGACGATGAGGTTCGGGAGCCGCTCCCGCAGGTTGGCGATCGCCGCCTCGAGCACCTCCGGCTTGGCGCCGAGGAAGTAGACGCGGTAGCCGTGCGCGTTGGCCTCGGCGAGCATCCGGTGCATCAGGTCGATCCCCGCCACCCGTTCGGGCAGCCGGGTGCCGAGCAGGCGGGCGGCCCAGACGACGCTCTGGCCGTCGGCGGTGACCAGGCCGCAGGCCTCCACCGACTCGCGCAGCTCGTCGTCGGTCCGCATCGCGACCAGCTTGGCGGCGTTGACGCTCATGTGCTGGAGGTACCCGCGCGAGTCGATCGCGGCGCGGCAGCGGGCGACCGCTTCGTCCATCTCGACGACGTCCACGGGCGATCCGAGCAGGTGCACCCGCTCCCCGAGGTTGGGCGTGCCGGCCACGGCGAGCTTCAGCCGCGGGCGGCGCGGTCGCCGCGCTCGCGCGGCCGGCCGTTGGAGGGCTTGGCCGCGGTCTCGGCCGCCTGCTCCTGTGCCTGCCCTTTCGCCCGGCGGGCGGGGGCGGGCGCCGGGGCCGCGGCGGCGGGGCGGTAGTAGCTCCGCTCGCTGGGACGCCCGGCGCCGTTGATGACGACGCCGACCAGCGGCGCGCCGAGGCGGCGGAGGCGGTCGCGCAGTTCCTCGGTCGAGTCGCGCGTGCTGACGCCGAGGCGGGCGACCGCGAGGACGTCGCCGACCATCCCGAGCAGCGGCAGGGCGTCGGCCACGAGGGAGGCGGGAGGCGTGTCGAGGATCACCCGGTCATAGGTCTCTTCGGCCCACTCGAGCAGATCCGTCATGCGGCTGCCCTCGAGCAGCTCGGCCGGGTTCGGCGGTAGCGGCCCGGCGGGCAGCAGGTCGACCCCGCCGACGGCGCGGATCGCCGCCTCGGGGGTCGTCGCGCCGGAGAGCACCATCGCCAGGCCGACGCCGTCGGTCGTCCCGGCGACCTGGGCGAGGGTCGGCCGGCGCAGGTCGGCCTCGATCAGGAGGACGCTCTCGCCCGCCGCCGCGGCGGCCCGGGAGAGGTTCCAGGCGACCATCGTCTTGCCCTCCTTCGGCGCCGCCGAGGTGATCAGCAGCGAGCGGCGGGACCGCCCGGCGTCGATGTAGCGGAGGTTGGCGCGCAGCATCATCATCGCCTCGACCACGAACGGGTCGCGGCCGCCGCGCGAGGCCGACTTGCTGGCGGGGATCGTCGCCAGGTTGGGCACCCCGTAGAGCTCTTCGATCTCCTCCGGGTCGCGGATCCGGCGGTCGAACTGCTCGCGCAGGAAGACCGCGGCGATCGCCAGGAGGACGCCGACGACGAGGCCGAGGGCGACGTTGCGTTTGGTGTTCGGCGAGGATGGCGATTCCGGCAGGGTCGCCCGCTGGGCCACTTCCGCGCGGCCCGTCTGGATCGTCGAGAGCGCCTTGAGTTCGAGGATGCGGCGGCTGAGCGTCCGCCCTGCGGCGCCTTCGCGTTCGGCTTCCGGCAGGCTTTCCAGCTGCGCTTCGGCCAGCTTCTGCGCCCGTTCGACCTTCGCGCTTTCGAGTTCGCGGCCGAAGGCGACGAACTGCTTGGCGAATTCGTTGGCCAGGAGCGTGGCGAACGCGGGGGAGGGGTCGGTGGCCGAGACCGACACAAGTTCGGATTCGCCCTCCGGGCTGACCGAAACTTTTTCGCTCACCGCGATGCCGGTGACGCCGTGGCCGACGGCTTTCGCGGTGCGGACCGAGAGCGCCGTCAGCGAGGCGAGTTTCAGGTTCGTCGCGGCTTCGCGCGCGGGTTCGGCGACGACCGACGATTCGACCCCGAGGATCCGCGATTCGACCGACTCGTGGGTGAAGAGGATCGAGGCCGACGCCGTGTATTCCGGCGTCTGCGACTTCGAGTAGACGTAGGCGACGATCGGCGCCACCACGACGCAGATCAGCACGATGAGCCAGTTGCGGCGCAGGGTCGCCAGCTCGCGTTTGAGGGCGGGCGTCTGCTCTGGGTGGTCGGAGGTCATCTGGGGCGCGGGCATCTTAGTCTCGGCTTATAACGGGGGGATTAGGGAACGGTGAGATGGGTGTGGACTCCGGGTAGGCAGGCCCTAGTAGGCGCCCCGTCCGGAGAGCACGGCAGGCAGGGTGGCGAGGAGGATCTCGATGTCGCGGCTCAGCGACCAGCCGGCGACATACTGGTAGTCAAAGCGGACCATCTCCTGGAACGGGCTCTGCGAGCGGCCGTAGATCTGCCACGGGCCGGTCAGTCCGGGGCGCAGCTCGACCCGCCGCAGGTGCCAGTCTTCGAGCGCTTCCGCCTCGCGGAAGATGATCGGCCGCGGGCCGACGAGGCTCATTTCACCGCGCAGCACGTTGACCAGCTGCGGCAGCTCGTCGATCGAGGTGCGGCGGATCAGCTTGCCGACCTTGGTGATCCGCGGGTCGTCGCGGATCTTGAACATGACTCCGTCGGTCGATTCGTTTTCCCGCTCGAGCGCCGCCTTGCGCTCCTCCGCGTCGGCGTACATGGAGCGGAACTTGAGGACCTCGAAGGGGACGTTGTAGCGGCCCGCGCGGCGCTGGCGGAAGAAGACGGGGCCGCGCGACTCGACCTTGATCGCGACGGCTACGGCGAGCAGCAGCGGCGAGAGGACGATCAGGGCGAGCGCCGAGCCGCAGAAGTCGAGGATCCGCTTCGCGGCGCCGGCGGTCCGGGTGAGGCGGGCGGGGCCGAGCGAGATCAGCGGCAGGCCGCCGACCTGGTCGAGGGCGCGGGCGCCGTCGAGGAACTCGAAGAGGCGCGGGACGACGTCGATCGCGACGCCCGCGTCCCTGCAGGTGCGGATCGCGTGGAGCAGCTGTTCGTGGCTGGAGCGCGAGAAGGCGATGATGACCCGGTCGATCTGGCGGGTTTTGAGGATCTGCGGCAGTTCGGAGAAGCCCCCCAGCAACGGCAGGCTCACTTCGCCGACCGGGTGGTATTCGTCGTCGACGATCCCCACCGGCACGAGGCCGTACTGGTCGTTGTTCTGGAGCTTCTCCGCCAGCTGTCCGGCGACCATCCCGGAGCCGAGGATGAGGGTCTGCTGGCGCAGGTCGGAGACCCGGTGGATGCGACCCCGGACGGCCGTCCGGGCGGCGGTGTCGATGAGCGCGAGGATGAAGACGCAGGAGAGGCTGGTGATCGCGGGCTCGCCGAGGTTGAGGACGGCGGCGGCGGCGAAGACCGGCCAGCTCAGCAGCATCAGGCCGACGCAGTAAGGGGCGACTTCGCCCAGCGAGGAGGCCCAGGAGGCGAGTCGATCGCCGCTGTGGAGGCCGACGCTGAAGGAGATGAAGCTCCAGAGCGCCGCCGTGATCAGGCCGAAGCCGAGGATCGCCGGGGCGCCGGCTCCCGGCTCGAAGATCACCGCCGCCAGGAGGCCCGCGACCAGGGCCGAGGAGGCGTCGGCGATCGCCAGGCGGTGCCCGAGGACGACGCCGCGCCGGCGCGCCCGCAGGGCGGAGTTCGAGATGCGCAGCTCCCTGGCCTTCGGCCCCGAGCTGGTTGCGGTCGAACTCTCCATCACCTGGTTTCTTTCCTCAAACGTGGCGCAGGTGGGTCATTCTGCGCAAGGACTCTCATGTTCGTACATATCGTCCTGGCCGAACGATGCCTTGAACATGAAAGCAGGCGACCACCAACCTTAGCCGCCGGCCCGCGATTACGCGAGATTCGAGCCGGCGGGCGCGGGAAGTCGAGACCAAAGCGACATTGACGCGGGTGTCCGGGGGTGGGCAGCGGGGTTCGGGGCCTGGGAGGCCGTCCGAGGTGCGTCCCGGGCGTCTCGTGGCGGTCCGGGCAGGCTGTGGCCGCCACGAGACGCCCGGGACGTAAGGGGTTCGTAGGGAAGAGGGCGCGGTCCGTGACGGAGATGGCGAGAACGTCACACTTCCTCCCGGCCCTCCCGATGGTCAAGAATCTCCGTGTTTCATTTCGGTTGCTTAGCACCCAAGAGTCGACGCCCCTCCGCCAGGCGTGGCCCTTCATCCCTCGGCCGCCGTCCGACTCGCGCCCCCGAGCTCCCGATCCCCACCGCTGAAGCATTGTGGTTGTCATGGAGCCAAAATGCTTCAGCGGAGGGTCCCAACGCGGGGGATGTCTGCGGTCGTTGACGATGGCGTCACACCTGCCGGCCCTCGGGAGGCCGATATCGGGCCCCGGGACACGCGCCGCACATTCGGGCGCCATGAGCGCCCCAATGTGCGGCGCGTCTTTCAGACGTCGGAAGAACACGGGAGGAACCGTGAGGTTCCCGGCATCTCGGGCGCCAGCTCTCCCGCTGACGCGGAATCGGTCTAGGCCGACATCACCGCGGCGAGGCTCGTGCCGACCACGATGTTGTCGTGTTCGACGATGCTCGTGCCGGTGCTCGTGGCGCTCCGGTAGATGCCGGCCTTGAGGTACGTTTCGGGCGTCTGCATCGTCTGCGAGTACATGCGGGTCTGGCCGTTGGAGAGGGTCTGCTGGACGCCGTCGAACCAGAGTTCGACGAAGCCGACACTCGGATTCTGGGAGAGGTTGACGCGGTAGACGAGGTCGTACCAGCGTTCGGGTTCGAGCTGCGGGCCGCGCCAATAGATGGTCGAGGAGTCGCCGTGGCCGAAGCTGATGCGGCGGTTCTGGTCGAGGAAGGTCGCGTTCCCCGGCGACCCTCCCACGGCGGTTTCGTGGAGCTGATTGATCAGCTGCCAGGGCCCCTGGAAGGTGTAGCCGAGCGGGACCCGGATGTCGTCGCGGACGTAGATGTCTTCGCCTTCGTGGAAGGTCGGGCCGGTGACCTCGGAGCGCTGCGAGCCGGTGGCGGGCTCGATGTCGCCCGGCTGCACTTCGAACCGCCCGGCGCCGCTTCCCATGTAGGGGTGGGCGGTCGAGATCGTCGCCCGGGAGGGGAGCGACTGGAGGACGTACCAGCCCGCGAAGCTGCCGTCGAAGCTGCCTTCGAAGAGGACCTTTCCCGGCGGTTCGGTCGCGGCGGCGGTGGGCGCGGGCGGCGCGGGGACGGGCGGCGGGGCGGGCCGGCGCGTCAGGGTCACCCGGTGGTGGCGATGGCCGCGATGGCGCCAGACGACCCGGCTTTCGCCGATCTTCGGGTGGCTGGAGGGGCGCGGCTGCGCGCCCGCGACGGTCGGCGCCACCAGCATGCAGAGGAGCAGCGCGACGGCCGCGAGGGTCCGGGACGACCTCATGGCGGCGCTATCGGAGGCCTCCCGACCCGCCTGAACCCGGTTGTCCGCGATCGGACAGATGTCCGGCTCAGTGCGGGAGTTCGCTGATCGTCAGCGAGTCGTCTTCGATCAGGCTGACTCCCTTGCTGTAGACCGAGCGGTAGATGCCGGTCTTCAGGTAGGAGTGCCGCTTCTGCTGGGTGAAGCCGTACTGGCGGAAGTGGCCGTCGCGGAGGCGCTGGTGCTTGCCGTTGAGCCAGACTTCCATGAAGCCGACCTTGGGGTTGCGGGAGAACTTGACCCGGTAGGTGAGGACGTACCAGCGGTCGTCGACCAGCGGCTTCGACTGCCAGTCGATCTCGGTGCTGTCGCCGTGGCCGATCCGGATCCGGCGGTTGGAGGTGAGGAAGACGGCGGTGCCCGGCGAGCCGCTCCATTCTTCGGCCTCGTGGAACTGCTGGATCAGCTGCCACGGGCCTTCGAAGGTGTTGGCTTCGGGGACGCGGAAGGCGGTGCGGACGTAGATGTCGTCGCCTTCTTCGAAGGTCGGGCCGGTGAACTCGGCGCGCGGGGAGCCGGTCTGCGGCTCGATGTCGCCGGGGCGGACTTCGAACAGCGCGTTCGCCTTCCCTTCGTAGGGGCTGTTGTGGACGAGGCGGATGCGGCCGGGGAGCGCCTGCTTGAACCATTCCGGGAACTTCGGGTTTTCGAACTTGCTGGTGAAGACGACGTGGCCGGGCAGCTTGGGGAGGCCTGAAGGGGGGGCCTTGACCACCTGCGCGGTGGTGGTCGAGCGGATGTCGCCGCTCTCGGCGCCGGAGGAGAGGGCGACGACGACCGCCACGATCACACCGGCGAAGGCGGCAAGGCCGAGGATGAAGGCCCAGCGGGGGGACGACCGTTGGCGACGCGGCACCGGGCCAGTCTAGGCGGGAAGCCTAAAGCGCTCTCAAAGGCGCCGGGTGGGGCGATCGGAGAGGGAGAGGTCGAAGCGGAACTCGCTCTCGCCGGGCGTGGAGCGGGCGCGGCCGCGCAGGAACGGGCGCGGTTCCTTGGCTCCGTAGTGGGGTGAGTAGAGGCCCTCGAAGGCCTCGAACTCGACCCCCGGCGCCTCGATCACGAGCCGCGTCGCGGCGAAATCGACCTCGGTGCGGCCCGCGCCCGTGACGATTCCCTCGCTCGGGGCGAGCGGGAAGGCCCACTCGAGGCGGTGCGATCCGGGGCCGGCGACGCGGTCGACGATCGTCAGGCGCGCCGCCGCCGGGTCGAGCTCGAAGCGGCGCCGGCACTCGAGCGGCTCCGGCAGGTGCTCGAAGCCGTGGTGGCGACCGACGAAGCTCGGGCGCGGGTCGTCGGGCCGCCACTCGAGCGCTTCGGCGTGGGTGCGGTCGCCGAGCGGGAAGCGGGGCGGCTCGGGCAGCGGGTTCTGCTCCTCGCCGTCGGGCGAGAGGGCGGCGTGGAAGCCGGTCGAGCGGAACAGCTTGCGCAGCCGCGCGTCGGGGGCGTAGCGGAAGGCGCCGGGGTCCTCGATCAGCGGCTCGCCGCGGTGGCAGAGCTCGAAGGAGAGCTGGTCGTTGTGGGCGTGGCCGCCCTCGCCGCCGAGGCCGGTGTCGCCGCAGCGGATCAGCAGGTAGATGCCGGCGGCGCGGAGGACGTAGTAGCCGCCGTCGGGGAAGGCGGTCGAAGGCGGTGGCGGGGGCACCGCGCGGCCGGCCTGGCGGAAGAGGTGGAGGTGGGAGCGGGGATCGGCCCGCCCGTAGTCGTCCAGGGGGAGGAAGCGGCCGTCGTCGTTGTCGCCGAGCTGCGGCGCCAGGCCGTCGGGCCGGGTGTAGGCGGCGACGAAGTCGAGCATCAGGTCGAGGCGGCTCGTGTAGGAGGCCGGGAGCGGCCGACCGGATGCCTGGAGGACCTGGGTGCCGCAGAGGAAGAGCTCGGTGACCAGGCGGTGGTAGGGGATCGACGCCTCGTGGCCGCAGCCGTCGGCGCGCACCTCGTGCTCCATCTCGGCGAGCAGCTCGGCGCCCGCCCAGTCGCGCCAGGCGGCGCCCTCCGCGCCCGCCGCGAAGAGGGCGGAGACGACCAGCAGGCCGACCACGTCGGAGAGGTAGTGGTTGCTGCGGACCGGGGCCCACTCCGGGTGGGCGCGGATGAAGCGGCCGTGGAGGAGGAGGCTGCCGGCGACGCGCTCCGCCCAGGGCTCGGCCGCCGCCTCGGGGGCGGCGATCACCAGCGCCGCGACCCAGTTCGCCGCCCGGATCGCGACGTCCATCGTGCAGATCCAGTTGACCCCGAACTCGACCGGGTTCGCCTCGATCCAGCTCGTCAGCTGCGCGCCCAGCTCGTCCAGGTAGGCGCGCTCGCCGCTCGCCCGGTAGGCGGCGGCGAGGAGCGGCAGGTGCTGGCAGCGCGACAGCTCCCACGGCATCTTCACGTCGGCCCCGGGGACCGCGGACGGCAGCAGCGGGCTGTGCCGCGGCGGCCAGCGGTAGCCGTGCAGGAAGTCGGCGCTCCAGTCGATCTCGGGCCCGAGGTCGGTCGGCCCCGAGCCGAGCAGGTCGAAGCGATGCGCGACGATCTGGTCGGCGCGGGCCAGGAGGTCGCGCCGCGTCTCCTCGTCCATCCCCGCCAGCGACTCCTCGAACGCGGCGACGGTGGGAAGCGCGCGCAGCGCCGAGCCCCGCAGCGCCTCGGCGAGCCCCACGCCCCCGAGCGCCCGCCGCACCTCGTCCGGGCCGACCGCGAGCGGCTTTCGAGTCAGCCGCCGGGCCCGCACCCGCGCCCGCGCCGGCTCCAAGGTACGCCGCCCCACCGCCTCCGCGACCCCGCGCGGCCCCGCGGTCCGCAACCGCCTGATCACCGCCTCGGGGCTGCGCCGGTAGGAGCTCAACGCGGCGAGTGTAGATGCCGGGCCGGGCGGCGACGGGCGTCAGCCGGCCCCAGTGTGGAAGGCCCTGTGGATCGACTATCCTCGCCGGCCACCGGATGGCGGATCGCTCGGCCCAAACTGATGCTTCGCGACGTCGGCGGATGGTGGTGGTGTCCGGGTTCGGGGGGGATGCGATGACGCCGCGGGGGCAGCGGACGCAGCAGCTGATCAAGGCGCTGGAGGGGGACTGGGAGGTCGAGCTGATCTCGATGCCGGCGCAGGGACATCGGGGCGGCGGCGGGACGACGGGACGGAGCCTCGCCAGGCAGGTTGCCAGCTGGACGGTGCAGCAGACCCTGTTCGATCGCTGGGAGCCGTGGTCGCGGCGGCGGTTCTCGGGATGGCGGCCGCAGGCCGACGCGGCGGTCCTGATCGTGGCGCCCTGGTCGCTCGCGGCGAGGGCCGCGCCGCGGTTGCGCACCGCGGGCGTCCCTTACGTGATCGACGCCGGCGATCCCTGGGCGGTCGGCCTGGCGCAGCGCGAGCGGACGATCGCCGCCCGCCGCGGCCTGCGGGCCGAGAGGCCGATCTGGGACGGCGCCGCCGGCGCGGTGCTGACCACGCCCCAGCAGGCGGCGCGGATGCAGGCCAAGTACCCCGGCCTGGCGATCCTCGCCCGCCCGAACGGCTTCGAAGCCCCGGCGGAGGCCGCCGCCCCCGCCGCGCGGCCCGCGCCCGATCCGGCCGTTTTGCGCCTCGTCCACCTCGGCGTGATCTACGCGGCGCGGCTCGACCCGATGCCGCTGCTCGTCCGCCTCCGCGACAGCGGCCGCTGGAAGACGATCCGCTTCGACCAGTTCGGCGCCGACCCCGAGGGGATGCTCGCCGACGCGCCCGCCGGGATCGACGTTCGCAACCACACCGCGATCCCCTGGGCCGAGGTCGTCGCCCGCACCGGCGAGTTCGACGCCGCCGTGGTGCTCGGCAACGAGCTGGGCGAATTGCTGCCGAGCAAGGCGATCCAGTACCTGACCCTGCCGGTCCCGCGGATCGCCGTCACCGACACCTCCCGCGACGACGCGCTCACCGACTTCGCCCGCGACCACACCGCCTGGCTCGCCGTCGCGCCCGGCGATCCCGACGCGGCGCGGCTGATCGCCGAGCACGTCGAGCACCCGTGGACCGCGGCCGAGCTGGCGCCGCCGCCCGCCGATTCCTGGGCGACCGTCGGCCGCGAGCTGGCCGCCTTCGTCGAGCGCTGCGTCGCGGTGGGCGCCCCGCGCCCTACGGCCGCGCGATGAACGCCCGGTGCCAGTAGGCGAACTCGAGCAGGCAGTAGAGGATGCGCTTGTGGTCGGCCCGCCCGCGCCGGTGCTCGTCGGTCAGCCGGTGGACCTCGGCGGGATCGATCAGCTCCGCGATCGGACTCCCCGGCGCGTAGAGGCGATCGAGCTCGGCCCCCAGCGAGGTGCGGAACCAGTCGTCATAAGGAGTGGCGAAAGGGTGCTTGCGGCGGTTCAGCGCCGATTCGGGCACGAAACCCTCGAGCGCCTTGCGGTAGAGCCACTTCCGCTTCAGCCCGCGGACCCGTACCCGGGCCGGAATCCGCTCGACGAACCGCATCAGCTCGACGTCGAGGAACGGGACGCGCTGCTCGAGGCTGGCCGCCATCGAGGTCTTGTCGCCGTAGAGGAGCAGGCTGTCGGGCAGGAACATGTGGGTGTCCAGGTAGAGGACCTGGGAGAGCGGGTCGGAGGTGTCGCCGAGGTCGGCGAGCACGTCCGCGGCGAGCCCGCGCCGCTCCGCCGCCGCGGCGGCCGCCGGGCCGCGGGTGAGGCGGGCGCGGGTGGCGGCGTCGGCGATCTCGAAGATCTGCAGGACGCGGTCGAGCGGGTCGTCGGGCCCGACCAGGCGGGCGGCCCGCTTGAGCCGCTCGTTCCGCGGCACCGCCTCCGCCGCGGCGACCAGCGGCCGCGCCAGCGCCGAGGGGACCCTGGCGATCAGGTCGAGCATCGCCCCGGCCTGGTGGCGCTCGTAGCCGCCGAGCGGCTCGTCGGCGCCCTGCCCGGAGAGGACGACTTTCACCGACTGGGCGGCGAAGCGGGAGAGCTGGAACGCCGCCGGGGCCGAGGCGGCGCCGGTCGGTTCCTCGAGGTGGCGGACGCAGGCGTCGAGTTCGGCGGTGAAGTCGCCCTGCTCCATCGCGGTCGCGTGGTGGCGGGTGCCGATCAACCCCGCGGTCTCCGCCGCCGCCGAGCGCTCGTCGAGGGAGTCGCCGTGGCCGGGGAAGCCGATCGTGAAGGTCAGCGGCGGCTCGTCGCTCTCCCGGCGCATCGCCGCGACGATCGCCGCCGAGTCGAGGCCGCCGCTGAGGAACGCGCCGTAGGGGACGTCGGACATCATCTGCCGTCCCACCGCGGCCTCGAAACGCCCGGTCAGCTCCTCCGCCAGCGCCTCCGGCTTGCCGCCGAGCCGCTCCCCGGGCGCGGCGCGGTATGAGCGCACCTCGACCCCCTCGCCGTCGGCGAGCAGCAGGGAGGCGGCGGGCAGGCGCGAGACGCCCTTGAACATCGTCCGCGGCGAAGGGGTGAAGCGCCAGGTGAGGAAGTGCTCGAGCGACACCTCGTCGACGGCGGGCTCGATCAGGTCGGCGGCGAGGAAGGCTCCCACCTCGGAGGCGACGCCGAGCTTCCCCTCCCGCTCGAACCAGTAGAGCGGCTTGACCCCGAACGGGTCGCGCGCCGCCAGCAGCCGCCGGCGGCCCTCGTCCCAGAGCGCGAAGGCGAAGATCCCGTTGAGGCGGGTGACGAAGTCGGGGCCCCACTCCTCGTACCCGTGGACGATGACCTCGCAGTCGGAGTGGGTGGCGAAGCGGTGGCCCGCGGCCTCGAGCTCGGCCCGCAGCTCGAGGTGGTTGTAGATCTCGCCGTTGGCGACCAGGTGGCAGCGACCGTCCTCGGAGTCGAGCGGCTGGTCGCCGCCCGCCAGGTCGATGATCGCGAGGCGGGTGTGGATCAGCGTCGCCGCGCCGTAGCGGCCGACCGCCTCGCCGTCCGGCCCCCGGTGGCGCAGCGCCGCGCAGATCGCGGCCGCCGCCTCCTCGCCCAGCGGCGCCCGCGGATCGAGTATCGCTGCCACGCCGCACATGGCGGCCTACTGTATTGGCCCGCCCGTCGTCGGCGGGCGCGAGCCGAGCACCCGGGCGGCCGTCCCGATCACGATGTTGCCGTCGCTGACGTTCTTCGTCACCACCGCGCCGCTGCCGACCACGGCGCCGTCGCCGAGGTGGACGCCAGGGAGGACGCAGGCGTGGGCGCCGACCCAGCAGTCGCGGCCGAGCTCGATCGGCTCGTGGTCGTGCCCGGAGGCGGTGATCTGCCGGTCGCGCGCCGGGACCCGATGCGAGGCGGTGCCGAGGAAGGCGTAGTAGCCGATCAGGCACCCGGGCCCGAGCCGCAGCGAGGTCGAGCAGTTGAGCACCGCGCCGCGCGAGATCACCGTGTCGGGGCCGGCGCTGAAGTTGTGGGGCTGGCGGATCCACACGTTGGGGTCGATCCGCAGCGGCCACTGGACATCCGCCCCGGCGGCGCGCAGCGCCAGCAGCTTCAGCCGCCAGCCGATCCGCCCGGCCGGCAGGTGGAGGACAGCGGTCTCCGCGATCAAGTCGAGGGTGAGCATCCTCGACCTCCCGACCTTCCGCCTCAACCACGCCATGAGGGCCCCTAATGCGCCTCGCCGGAGGCGTGGGCGGGCGGGCGCGACTCCTCCGCCAGCGAGGTGATCTCGAGCTGGCCCTGGGCCGCCTCCTCCAGCACTTCGGTCGCCTCCTGTGCGGAGCGCGCGTAGAGCTCGACCAGGAGGTGGACGACGATCCGCTCGTCCTCGTGCTTGTGGAAGCGGACGTGGGTGAAGAACTCGCGCACGCCGTCGTCGCCGAAGGCGCCGTAGGTGAGGAACTCGCTCGCCTCCGGGCCGGAGCAGCTCTCGACCCGGTCGGCGTCCACGGTCACCGTGCAGGACGCCACCCACGGGGTGCCCGCGACCATCCGTTCCCAGCGGCCCTCGAGCGGCACGACCCGGTCCTCCTCGAAGGCGAGGTGCGGCTGGTCGTGCATGCAGGCGAGGCACTGGACGACCGCTTCCTGCACCTCGTCGACCCCTTCGGCAAGGGCGCCGGTCTCCGGGTCGACCCGCCGGATCGCGTCGTAGTGCAGCTGGATCTCGAGATCCTGGGACCAGCACCGGTAGCACCGGAGCCAGGCCGCGCGCTCTCCGTCGATCTCGTTCATGCCCCTATTGTGGCGCCCCCGCCCGCCGGGCTCCGGTCCGCCCTTCGGCGGCGGGGCGACCGCTACGGTTTTGCGGTGCCGCGCAACGTCCGCACCGCCGCCCTCGGCGCCCTCGGCTTCGCCCTCGCGCTGCCGGTGGTGATGGCGCTCGCCTACTACGTGGAGCCGCTGAAGCTCGCCGACGCCCACGTCCTCGCCTGGTTCTCGTCCTTCGAGTACACGACGCCGACCTCCTACGTGTACACCACCGCCGGGAACGCCGCCAAGGCGATCACCTTCTTCGCCGAGCCGGTGCCGATGCTCCTGATCGTCGGCCTCGCCGCCGTCCTCGCGCTGCGCTCCCGGCGCCTCGCCGACGCGATCGCCGCCCTCACCGTGGTCGCGGGCGCCAACCTCACCACCCAGGTCCTGAAGCACCTGCTCGCCCACGATCGCTACCAGAGCTTCCTCGCCCACCCGCCGAATCAGGCGACCTTCCCCAGCGGCCACGTGACCGCCGCCGCCGCGATGGTCGTGGCGCTGGTCTGGCTCGCGCCACCCGCCCGCCGGCGACTCGTCGCCTGGGCGGGCGGCGCCTACATCGTCCTCGTCGGCCTTTCCGTGCTGGTGCTCGAATGGCACTTCCCGAGCGACATCCTCGGCGCCCTGTGCGTGGTCGGCGCCTGGAGCTGCGCCGTGCTCGCCGTCTACCTCCACCTGGTGCCGCCCCGCGGGCCCCGCCGGCGGTCGAGCGAGGCGCCGCCGCCCTACGCGGCCGCCCGCGCCCCCGCCCGTTCGCCGACCAGGTCGACGATCTCGCCCATGATCCGGTTGACGTCGAAGTCCTTCGGCGTGTAGACGCCCGCGACGCTCGCGGCGCGAAGGCGCTCGGCGTCGGCGGCGGGGATGATGCCGCCGACCACGACCGGGACGTCGAGGCCCTCCTCGCCGAGGAGGCGGACGACCTCGGGGATCAGCTCGAGATGGGATCCGGAGAGGATCGAGAGGCCGACCACGTCGACGTCCTCCTGCAGCGCCGAGGCCGCGATCTCGGCCGGGGTCAGGCGGATGCCCTGGTAGATCACCTCCATGCCGACGTCGCGGGCGCGCAGGGCGATCTGCTCGGCGCCGTTGGAGTGGCCGTCGAGGCCGGGCTTGCCGACCAGGAT
>JAFDWB010000055.1 GCA_018268675.1 Actinomycetota bacterium | reverse complement strand
CATCCCGGTCCACGTGGTCGAGAAGCTGAACAAGATCGGCCGCGCCGAGCGCAAGCTGGTCACCGAGCTGGGCCGTGAGCCGACCCCGGAGGAGATCGCCGAGGTCACCGGGATCGACCCCGAGGAGGTCGACTCGATCAAGCGCTCCGCGCAGGCTCCGGTCTCGCTGGAGAAGCCGGTCGGCGACGAGGAGGAGTCCGAGTTCGGCCAGTTCATCGCCGACGAGAAGGCCGAGTCCCCGTTCGACCGGGCGGCCGACCTGCTCACCAAAGAGGCCCTGAAGGAGGCCCTCGAGAACCTCTCCTACCGCGAGCGCCGCGTGCTCGAGCTCCGTTACGGGCTCGGCGGCGAGCACCCGCGGACCCTGGACGAGGTCGGCCGTACCTTCAACGTGACCCGCGAGCGGATCCGCCAGATCGAGAACCAGAGCCTGAAAAAGCTCCAGTCCCTCGGTGAGGCGCAGAAACTGCGCGAGGTCGCGTAGTCCCAAGCCGTAAAGAGATCGAACGTCCCGGCCGATATTGGTCGGGATGTTCGAGATCGACTCAGCGCTGCGGACGCTCTGCGAGCGCGGTGGCTCCGACCTGCACGTCAAGGTCGGCGTGCCGCCGACCATCCGGCTGCACGGCGACCTGACCCCGCTCGCCGGGTACGAGGTTCTGACGCCTGAAGAAACCGAGAAGGCGTTCCACGACATCGCCGAGGTCCGGTCGCTGACGGAGTTCGAGGAGGCGGGTGAGGCCGATTTCTCCTACTCGATCCCCGGCGTCTCGCGCTTCCGGGTCAACGTCTTCAAGCAGCGCGGATCGGTGTCGATTGTCTGCCGGGCGATCCCGTACAAGGTGCGTTCGGTGGAGGAGCTCGGCCTGCCTCCGGTGGTCACGACCCTGGCCGAAGAGCAGCGCGGAATCGTCCTCGTCACCGGCACCACCGGGTCGGGGAAGAGCACGACCCTGGCGGCGATGATCGACCACATCAACCGCACCCGGACCCACCACATCATCACCCTCGAGGACCCGATCGAGTACCTGCACGAAGACAAAGGCTCGATCGTCAACCAGCGCGAAGTCGGGTCGGACACGGAGAGCTTCGGGCGTGCGATGCGCCGCGTGCTGCGCCAGGACCCCGACGTGATCCTGATCGGCGAGATGCGCGACGAGGAGACGGTACGGACCGCGCTCTCGGCGGCGGAGACCGGCCACCTGGTCCTCTCCACGGTCCACACCCTGGACGCGACCGAGACGATCAACCGCATCATCGACTTCTTCCCGCCCCACCTCCAGCACCAGGCCCGCGTCATGCTCGCGGCCACCCTCAAGGGCGCGATCGCCCAGCGCCTCGTCCCCGACCTCACCGGCGAGGGCCGCGTCCCCGCCTCCGAGATCCTCGTCGTCACCGGCCGCGTCCAGGACCTGATCATGAACCCGGAGGAGACCGGCAAGATCACCGAGGTGATCGCCGAAGGCGAGTACTACGGCATGCGCACCTTCGACCAATCCCTCCTCACCTACGTGATGGAGGGCAAGATCGCCGAGGAGGTCGCCCTCGACTACGCCTCGAGCCCCCACGACTTCAAACTGATGCTCGCGGCCGGCGGCCGCCGCGCGAGCGCCATCGAGCAGCTCGGCGAACCCGCACCCGCTTCTGCGTAGTACGCGCGGCCAGACGCGCCGGGTGCGAACGATCCGCCTAAAGCCGCCCGTCGCTCCTGACGATCAATTCGCGTGCGATTCCGCCGCCGACTCCGCCTCCTCCGCTCCCTCGGCCGCGACCAAAGCGGCCTCGCGGTCCCGACCGCGCTGATGGCGTTGCTCGCCACCTTTGGGCTGGCCAGCGTCGCGGTGCTCTCCACGGTGAACGTCCAGCAGAGCACCAAACGCGATCACTCCTCCAAGGAAGCGATCGCCGCGGCCGACGCCGGCGCCAACATCGCAATGTTGCGCCTCAACCGTTTCGCCAAGGAGCTCGCGAGCTATCAATGTGTCGGCGCGAACGGCGAAGCGCAGGTGCCCAGCGGTGGCTGGTGCCCGCGCTCACCGATCGAAACGGCGGGCGGAGCCACCTATTACTACGAAGTGAGCGCATACAGCGGAACCGCGGGAGTCCAAGTGGTCTCGCGCGGCACTTCCGGCAGCGTGGCGCGTCGAGTGGACGTCTCGCTCCTCCTCCAACCCCCTGAAGGTGTCTTCAAAAACGAGAACCTGATCGGTGAAGAAGGAATCAACTTCAAGGGCGGCGCGCCGTTCATCGACACGACCATCGGGACGAACGGGAGCGCGAGTACGGCGGGCAATTCGACCCCCAAGATCTGCGGCAACGAGCGAAAAGGCTACGGCAAGGAAGCGCCTCCCCCGGAATGTAACGGCACGATCACGGAAGGCACCAAGAAACTGCCGCTCGTCTCCCCTCCGGCCAACATCGCGACCGTGAACTCAAATTGCCGATTGGCCCGCAATTGTGCGAACGGCGAAGTCGACATCATCGGCAAGGAAAACGGGAGCTCGAAGACCGGCGTTACCTTCAACGCCGAAACCAGGGAACTGACGGTGTCCTCCGCCTCGACCACCTTGACGATGGGCGGGGAAAATTACTGGCTTTGCAAGCTGATCGTGAAGTCGGGAACGATCATCATGCCGGTCGGCGCCCACGTCCGGATCTTCTTGGACACACCGGAACACTGCAAACTGCCCGCCGGGGCGACCCAGTTCGAAATCGGCGGCCAAGGCTCGATCACGAGCGGATTCATCCCCGCACAAGGCTTCTACGAAATTCCTGGGATCTACATGCTCGGGAACGGCACCGCCGTGTTGCACGGGACCCCGAAGGGCCTCAACGAACTGATGCTCTACGCGCCGCTGGGCAGTGTCGAAATGCTCGGCAATGCCAAATGGAACGGGAAGATCGCGGCCCACGAAATCCAGATCAACGGCAGCATCGAATTCACCTCGAGCGAAAAGCTCCAGGAACCGCCGGTCACCTACGAACCGCTTCTGCAGCGAACCCGCTACGTCGAGTGCAGCGGTACCCCGACCACGCCGAACTCTGGCTGCTGAGGACGTCGCGATCGGGAAATACCTACCCATCCTCAAGGCCGACGGCACCACTGTCGATTCCCAGGGCGGACGAAAATGAGAGAGAAGCTCAACGAGAATCCAAAGGCCCAGGTCGCTCTCGTCGCCGTTCTCCTGGTCGCGGCCGCGATCTTCATGCTGGGCAAACTCGGCGGCGGCGAAGAAGAAGTCGAAGGCACCGAACCGGTGGCGGTCGCTACGAGTGAACTGGTGGCAGGGACCCCCGCCGCGCTGCCTGCTCCGGGTACCGGGCCAGGCGCGGTCCCGGCGCCGCCGAGGCGGGTCGTCGCCGCGTTCAACGCGGGGGAAACCGTCGCCATCCTGTTCGTCCGTAACGGTGGGATCGACGACCGGCTCGCGGCGCGCTCGGTCCGCCGCCTCGAAAGCTTCCCGGATGTGGCGACGTTCGTCGTCCCGGCCAAGGAGGTGGCGCGCTACGTGTCGATCACCCAGGGGCTCCAGCTCAACCGCCTGCCGGCATTCGTGGTGTTGCGCCCGAAGCAGCTCGACAAGCACGTCGCCACCGCCTCGATCCAGTACGGATTCCAGAACCCGCAGAGCGTCGCGCAGGCGATAGTCGACGCCCGGTATCACGGCGGCACCCTCGCCTATCACCCATGACGATGGAGGCACGGGAGCTGGGCGGCCACCTGCGTCCGGTGCCCGACCCCGGCCAGTCGGTCCCCGGTCTGACCCACCCGCGGTCGAGGGTCCGCTCCGGCGACTTCGTCACCGACGTCGTGGTCGACCTCGGTTTCGTCGACGACCAACGCGCTCGCCAGGCGATCGAAGAGGCGCGGACCGCCGGCAAGCCGCCCGAGCGCCTGCTGCTCGAGCAGGGGGCGATCACCGGCGACCAGCTGTCGCGGGCGACGGCGGAGCGCTACGGGCTCGATCACATCGACCTGACCGTCTACCCGGTCGACATGGCCGCGGCCAACCTCGTGTCTGTGGACACCATGCGCCGTTACCGGGCCCTGCCGGTCGGCTTCATCTCGAAGCAGACCCTGCTGGTCGCGATGGCGGACCCGAGCAACGTCCTCGCGGTCGACGACATCCAGATGGCCACCGGGCTCGACTGTCTGGTGGCGGTGGCCGCCGATGAGGACATCGAGGCACTGATCGGGCGGCTGAAGACGCTACAGAGCGCGGTCACCGAAACGGTCACCGACGAGGCGGAAGACGAGGACCCGGCCGAAGTCGCCGACATGCAGGTCACCGCGGAAGACGCGCCGGTAATCAAACTCGTCTACAGCATCCTCGGGCAGGCCGTGGGGGAGGGGGCCTCCGACATCCACTTCGAGGCCGCCGATGGGGAGATGCGCGTCCGCTTCCGCGTCGACGGGGTACTGAGGGAGGCGGCACACGTGCCGCGGCGGATGGTCAGCGCGGTGATCTCGCGGGTGAAGATCATGAGCGACCTGAACATCGCCGAGAAGCGGGTTCCACAGGATGGTCGGGTGAGTGTGGCGGTGGAGGACCGCCGGGTCGACCTGCGGATCACCACCTTGCCGACCCAGCGCGGCGAGGGGGCGACGATCCGGATCCTCGATATGCAGAACGCCCAGCGCTCGCTCGACGAGCTCGGCATGGACGGGATCGCCCGCGAGCGCTTCGAGGCCGCCTTTCGGCAGGCCTACGGTGCGGTCCTGGTCACCGGACCGACCGGTTCCGGCAAGTCGACCACGCTCTACGCGTCCCTGCAGAGCCTGAACAGTGTCGAGAAGAAGATCATCACCATCGAGGACCCGGTCGAGTACAGGCTCGAGGGGGTCAACCAGATCAACGTAAACCGCAAGGCGGGGCTGGATTTCGCCACCGGCTTGCGGTCGATCCTGCGCGCCGACCCGGACATCGTGATGGTGGGGGAGATCCGCGACGGTGAGACGGCCCGGATCGCGATCGAGGCGGCCCTGACCGGGCACATGATGCTCTCGACGTTGCACACCAACGACGCGCCCGGCGCCATCACGCGTCTCACCAAGATGGGGATCGAGCCTTTTCTCACCGCCTCGGCGGTCGACTGCGTGGTCGCCCAGCGCCTTGCTCGGAAGCTCTGCATGCACTGTAAGCGGCGCACCATCGTGCCGGTCTCGGCGCTTGCCGACGCGGGGGTCCGCGGCGCCGCCGATCTCGAGGCCTACCAGCCCCTGGGCTGCCCCCGCTGCAACGGTTCCGGATACAAGGGCCGGATCGGGATCTACTCGGTCATGGCGATGTCGGAGCGGATCAAGGAGATGGCGGTGGGGTCGGCACACGAGGCGGAGATCGCGACGGTCGCCCGCCAGGAGGGTATGTGGACGCTGCGCGAGGACGGGCTGAACAAGGTCCGCGCCGGGCTGACCAGCATGGAGGAGGTGCTGCGCGTCACCGCTTGAGCGCAGTCATCTGTTTCAGGTATCGAGGAAACCGTACGGGACGCCGAAAAGGATCGCATGGACTTCGACTTCTCCGAGGTGTTGACCCGTATGGTCGCCACCCGTGCGTCCGACGTTCACCTGACCGCCGGCTTTCCACCCGCGATGCGGGACAAAGGGCGGATCACTCCGATGGAGGGCTTCCCGGTCCTCGGCAGTCAACAGACGCGCGAGGTCGTCTACAGCATCCTCAACGACGATCAGCGCAAACGCTTCGAGGTGCATAAGCAGCTCGACTTCGCCTACGCGATCCCGGGTGTGGCCCGGTTTCGCGTCAACTGCTTCTTCCAGCGCGGCTCTGTCAGCGCCGCCTTCCGACTGGTCCCGCAGGAGATCCCGACTCTGGAGTCCCTCGCCGTGCCACCGGTGTTGCGCGAGCTGACCCAGAAACCGCGCGGCTTCGTCCTCGTCACCGGCCCCACCGGGTCGGGCAAGAGCACCACCCTGGCGGCGATGATCGACGTGATCAACAACGAGCGCCAGGATCACATCCTCACGATCGAGGACCCGATCGAGTTCCTGCACCCACACAAACGCTCGATCGTGAACCAGCGTGAGGTAGGAGCCGACGCCGAGGATTTCTCGCTCGGCCTGCGGGCCGCCCTCCGCGAGGACCCGGACGTGATCCTGGTCGGCGAGATGAGGGACCTGGAGACGATCTCCACCGCGTTGACCGCGGCGGAGACGGGGCACCTGGTGTTCGCCACCCTCCACACCCAGTCGACGGCCCAGACCGTCGACCGGATCATCGACGTCTTCCCGCCGGCCCAGCAGGGACAGGTCCGCACGCAGCTCTCGATCGCGCTGCAGGGAATCGTCACCCAGCAGCTGCTGCCGACGGCCGACGGCACCGGACGGGTGGTCGCCTGCGAGGTGTTGATCCCGACGCCCGCGATCCGCAACCTGATCCGCGAGGGGAAAACGCACCAGATCTACGCCGCGGTGCAGACCTCCGGCGCGATCGGGATGCAGACGATGGACGCCGACCTGGCCCGCCTCGTCCGCGCCGGACAGATCAACCGCGCACTTGCCGAACAGCGGTCCTCGGTCCCGGAGGAGCTGAAGCGGGTCCTCGGCGGCGAGGCCCCGGTGATGCCGATGGTCGCCGCGGAGGCCGCCGGGCCGCCATATGCGGGCGCGGTTGCCGGGCCGCCGCAGGCACCGTCCTACGTCCCCGGGGGGTAGCGCGTGGCGGGCGCGAGCACCTTCACCTTCAAGGCGATGGATCTCGCCGGGATCTCGACCGCCGGCGAGGTCGAAGCGGACTCGAAGTCGCAGGTCTCCGAGCAGCTGCGCCAGCGCGGGCTGATCGTCCTCGACGTCACCGAGAAGAACACGCCCTTCAAGATCGAGGATCTGACCCGGCGCTGGCGCAGCGTCGACATGCGGGAGCTCTCGATCTTCTCACGCCAGTTTGCGACCCTGGTCGCCGCGGGGATGCCGATGCTGCGCACCCTGCAGACGCTCGAACAGCAGACCACCGACGAGGAGATCAAAGAGGCAGTTTCGGGCATGCGCGCCGACGTCGAAGCAGGCAGCACGCTGGAGCAGGCGATGCAGCGCCATCCCCGGGTCTTCGACCGCCTCTACCGGGCGATGGTGCGGTCGGGCGAGGAGTCGGGGCGCCTGGAGGAGTCGCTCGATCGGATCGCCTACCAGGTGGAGAAGGCCGACTCGCTGCGGCGCCAGGTCAAATCGGCGTTGATGTACCCGTCCCTGATCTTCGGCTTCGCGATCGTGGTCCTCTTGGCGATCGTGATCTTCGTGATCCCCGTGTTCACGAACATCTTCAAAGAACTGGCCGAAGAACATCCTGAAGAAGCGGCTGGCCTGCCGGCCCCGACCCAGATCTGCGTCGGGGTGTCGAATCTAATCACCCAGCATTGGTACTTCCTCCTGCCGGGCATCGTGCTCGGCTCTTGGCTGTTCTTCCGGTGGAAGAAGACGGAGACCGGCAAAGACCAGTGGGACCGGATCATCCTTCGCCTCCCGTTCAAGATCGGCGACGTGATTCAGAAGATCGCCCTCGCCCGGTGGTCGCGGACCTTCTCCGGATCGGTGGCCTCCGGCGTGCCGATGCTGCAAGCGATCCAGTTGACCGGCGAAACGGCCGGGAACGTCGTGGTCGAGAGGGCGATGGACGATGTCTACGCGTCGGTCAAGACCGGCGGCTCGTTGGCGGCGCCGATCGAGAAGCACGACATCTTCCCGCCGATGGTGGGACAGATGATCGCGGTCGGTGAGGAAACGGGCCAGCTCGAGACCATGCTGACGAAAATCGCCGACTTCTACGAGGCCGAGGTCGACGCCAAGGTGAAAGCCCTGACGTCCCTGATCGAGCCGGTGATGATCTGCTTCGTCGGCGGCATGGTCGGGTTCATCGTCGTCTCGATGTACCTGCCGCTGTTCAGCATCTACGAACACATCCGCTGAACCCTCGAGTCGTTGGCCGTCTGTTCTACGCACACGGTGTTGCGTGCCTTCAAGATCCGAAAAATGGGTGCTGGCGACCCCACTTTTCATCTCTGTCCCAGCCAAAAAGTCCTGGACGAAATAGCTTCCCTCCAGACCTAAAGTGCAGCGCGATTTCGCCGATGAGTCCTCGGTAAGTAAAGCCAGCGCCAGGAGTCATAGAGGAAAAGAATCCGGGCTCTGCGCAAACGATAGGTCCAATAGGAGGTACCTATGTTGCTCCAGAATATCCGGGCCCGGATCGGCGCTCGGCTCAACGGCGATAGCGAGGCAGGTTTCACCCTGATCGAGCTCCTCGTCGTCATGCTCATCATCGGCATCCTCGCGGCGATCGCGTTGCCCGCCTTCTTCAACCAGAAAGAAAAGGCCGGCGATGCCAAGGCAAAGGAGACCGCGCACACGGTTCAAGTGGCGATGGAGACCTGCTCGACCGAAAGCACCAAAGGTGAATACACCGGTTGCGGAAACACGAAGCTGATTGAAATTGAACAGGCCCTAACTGGTCAGACGTTCACCGCGACTCCGTCGGCGAAGGGCTACACCATCGAAACCAAAGGCTCTAGTGGCTGGTTCAAAATCATCCGCGGAGAAGGGGGCGGACTGACCTTCACGTGTCAGTCTGGTGGTGAAGGCGGTTGCTCTGGCACTAAGGGAAGCCCTGGGACCTGGGGTGAAGGCTGAGCCTGGCTAGCTCCGTCGGATCGGGCATGCCTAGGACATGAGTTCACAAGGGGCGGGCTATCAGCCCGCCCCTTGTGTGTTCCAACGCCCCGAACAGGTGGAGTCAACCCCTCGCGTCGATACACGAGTCTGATGACGATCTGGCACCGACACGCTGTTCGCCTGCTGCGGCATCTGCGCCGCGACGAGCTCGGGATCTCGCTGATCGAGCTCCTGGTCGCGTCCGCCATGGGCGTGGTTGTGATGGGGGCAGTCGCATCGCTGGTCATCAGCGCTGTGCGGGAGCAACCCAGGATCAGCCAGGAAGCCGACAACGTCACCACGGCTCAATGGGTTCTCGCGCGCATGACTCGTGAATTGCGGAACGGCGTGCACGTCAAGGAAGCGACGCCAAGCCGAGTCTCGTTTGAAACCTACGTGCGCACCACCAGCTGCGGAACCGGGACGGCGCCCGCGAGTTCGAGTCCGGCGATCAAATGTCAGGTGACCTATGAATGCACCGCGACGACGTGCTCGCGCATCGAAGCGGCGCCCGGCGTGACCACGGGCACCTCCGTCAAGATCTTCAGCGGCATCAACACCAACCAGGTGTTCAGCTACGGCCCGAACGCGGCGGAACCGACCTACGTCAAGGTCACGCTGCAGATGCCCAATCCGCGCGGCTCGGGATCGCTCACCGTCTCGGACGGTGCCAGCCTGCGCAACGCGACCCTGGCGTTGTGAGATGAGCGTTCGTAGCGACACCGAGTCCGGGTTCACGATGATCGAAGTGCTGGTCGCGATCCTGATCGTCTCGATCGCCTCGATGGCAACCTTCACCCTGCTCTCGGACGCGGCCCGGAACGCCCAGCGGGCCAAGTCCGAGCAGATCGCGATCGAGTACGCCGAACAGGAACTCGAGTACCTGCGCAGCCTGGAAGACAAGAAGCTGGCACTGACCGTGGCGCCTCCGCACTCGGCCAATCCCGAAAGCCCGAACTACCGGGTTTCCGAAAGCACGTTCGCGCTCAATCGGTCTCCGGTAGGCAACTATCGCAACCTGGTCATCAACGGCGGCAGCCTCTATGGGGGCGGCGAAATCGCGGGAGGGACGATCGAACCGGGGCCGACCCCGTTCGTCAGCGGCAACGTGGAAGGCAGGATCTACCGATACATCGTCTGGCACAACGACGAAAGCTGCTCGGAAACCCAGTGTCCCGGAAAGCAGGACTACAAACAGATCATCGTCGTCGCCAAGGTCAACAAGACCGCGAGCCTGCCGGGCGAAACGGGCTATTTCGAAGTGCAGTCGAACTTCATCGACCCGACCAAGAACGCGGAAAAGGATCCGCTGCCGAAGGGGGCCGAAGGGGTCGTCACGGCGCAGCAGTTCTTCCTCAGCGACACGCCCTGTGCCGCCGGCGGGACGACGGTGAGGCAGGAAATCACGGCGGACCACCCGCTCCACAACACCCTCGGCGAATGCGCTTCCGGCTTGCAGACCGGCGCCACCCCCGGGGCACCTGACGCCCTGCTTCTCGGCAGCCCTCCGTCGTCCGAAGAATCAGTGGTCCCGCCGGTCCATGAGTATTCCAACAACCTCTACACCGAACCCGGCCTTCAGCTCGTCAAACAGGAAGCCAACGGCTGCAACTACAACCCGACCACCGGAACCAATCCGGCGTCTGAGATCCACCGCTGGGTGAGCGATCCGATGGCGGAACGGTTCGTTCTTAACGGGCGGGTGAGTGTCGAACTCTTCACCGGAACGACGAACGGCGCCAGCTATAGGGCGGGAATCTGCATGTATCTCTTCGATCGACACAAGACGTCCACCGGCTACACCGACACCTACTTCCTCAACAACTCAGGCAGCACGCCATATTGGACCTACGTAGCCGGTGCGCCGTGGCCAAGCTCGCAGTGGACGAGCGTCAGGCGAACGCTCGAACTGAAGCAAGCGGGGGAAATCCCGGTGGGCGACCGCCTCGGGTTCGCCGTCAGCACGGAAAAGGAAGCGACCACGGCGGCAAACGCGATCTCGGTGATGTACGACCACCCGAGCTACCCAAGCCGGATCGAGGTCGACACCAACACGCCGATCAACGGAGGCTGAGATGGGTGCCGGGATCGCATTGGCGGCGCTGGCCGGATTGATGTTGGGGAGTTTCGTGACCGTGGTCGGCTACCGCCTTCCGCGCGGCGAATCGGTGGTCGGCGGACGGTCCCACTGCACCACCTGCCGAGCCAAGATCGCCGCCTACGACAACGTGCCGGTCTTCTCCTGGCTGTTGCTGAGGGGCCAGAGCCGGTGCTGTGGGGATCGGATCTCCGCCCGCTACCCGGTGACCGAGATCGGCCTGGCGATCCTCTACGCCACCGTGGTCGCCGTCTTCTGGGGCGAGGCGCTGGAGATCGCGCTCGGCCTCGTGTTCGTGACGATGCTGATGGCGATAACGCTCACCGATCTCGACCGCCGGATCATCCCCAATAAGGTGTTGCTGGTCGCCGCCGCGGCTGCCGTCGTGATCGTCGCGATCGGCGACCCGGGCAGTTTCCCGGAAAGGGCGATCGCCGCGGTCGCCGCCGGGGGCCTGTTCTTCGTCGCGGCCCTCGCGCACCCGAAGGGGATGGGACTCGGCGACGTCAAGCTCGCCGCCGTGATGGGTCTTTTCCTCGGCCGAAACATCGCCCCGGCGCTGATCGTCGCCCTCCTGGCCGGCTCGTTGGTCGGCATCGCGATCATCGCCCGCGAGGGCGCGGCGGCCCGCAAGCAGTCGTTGCCGTTCGGCCCGTTCCTCGCCTTCGGCGGCGTGGTCGGGCTGCTGCTCGGCGACCAGCTCATACACCTGTACCTGACGACCTTTACCTAGTACTGCGGGAATCGCAGCCCCGGACGAAAGTTTCTGGTGCCGGGTGCCGATTGAAGAGCAGTTCCGTTCCCATGCAACTCACCAAACCAAAACTGACCACCTCGATCACGCTGCCTGGCTTCGGTGCGAAGAAGACAGCCGCGGTCACCGGCCTCAGCATCGAGGGCGGCAGCATCGCCCTGGCGCAGCCAGGCGGCATCGACTCCGTCGCGGCCTCCGCGGTGCGGCCGCTCCCACCGGCGGTCTTCCACGAGGGTGAGGTGGTCGACCAGCACGGGCTGTCCGCGGCGCTGAAGGAGGCGTTCGGGGAGGTCGCGACCTCTCGCCGCGTCCGGGTCGGCATCGCGAACCAGCGGGTGGTCGTGCGCACCCTCCGGCTGCCGGTGATCGCCGACCCCAAACAGATGGAGGCGGCGATCCGTTTCCAGGCGCAGGAGCACATCCCGATGCCCCTCGACCAAGCGGTGCTCCAGCACCAGATCGTGGCGACGTATCCGCCGACCGAAAGCGGGGGCCCGCAGGTCGATGTCGTCGTCGTGGCGGCCCGCCGCGACATGGTGATGTCGTTCCTCGAGCCGCTCCGCCGCGCCGGGCTCGAAACGGTGGGCATCGATCTCTCGGCCTTCGCGATGATCCGGGCGCTGGCGCGCGATGACGCGGACCTGACCGGGGAGGCCATCCTCTACTGCAACGTCGGCGACGTATTGAACCTGGCCGTCGCCAGGGGTCGAACCTGCCTGTTCACCCGCGTGTCCGGCACCGGGATCGAGGCGATCGCCGCCCGTCTGGCGAGTGAGTGCGGGATGACGCCCGAGCACGCGGAGCAGTGGCTCCTCTACGTCGGCCTCGAGCGCCCGGAGGAGGAGCTCGAGGGCGATCCAGAGGTCGTGGCGGCGACCCGCCGCACGATCCGCTCCGGCACCATGGCGCTGGTCGAGGAGTTGCGGCTTTCGCTCGACTACTACCGAGCCCTGGACAACGCGGCGCAGGTTTCCAGCCTGAGCCTCTGCGGCGTCGGAAGCGCCATCCCGGGGATCGCCGCGGCGCTCGAAGCCGAGATCGGCCTGCCGATCTCCATCGCCCGACCGCGCCCGTTGGCGGCGTTGGACGAACCCAGCGCCGCCCGGCTCGTCCTGCCCCTCGGACTGGCGCTGGAGTCCTGACATGCGGCCGATCGATCTGACCCCGGAGGAGCTGCGGCTCGGCGCCCGTCCGCCGATGCGCACCGGCCCGATCCCCTACATCGTGGTCGGCGCGCTGGTGGCCGCCCTGATCGGCGTCGCCCTGCTCGTGACCACCTCGTCGCAGGTGTCCGAAGCCAAGGCCGAAGTGGTGCAACTTACGCGCGAAAACAAGGCCGCCGAACAGCAGGCCAAACGGCTCGCCGCCTACGTCCAGTTTCAGAAGCTGCGCGAAACCCGCATGGAGACGATCGCGAGCCTCGCCAACAGCCGCTTCGACTGGGAACGGGTCATGCGCGAACTGGCGCTTGTCCTTCCACACGATGTCTGGCTCACCAACCTCGAAGCATCTGCTTCCGCCAACTCCCACGGGGGCGGAGGGGGCGGTGCCGCGCTCCGCGCCTCGATCCCCGGACCGGCGTTGGCGCTCAGCGGGTGCGCGACCGGCCAGGAAGCGGTGGCCGGGTTCGTCACGGTGTTGAAGGACATCGACGGGGTCACCCGGGTCGGACTCGAACACTCCGAACTGCCGGAAGGCAAAACGGGATCCTCCTCGGGCGGAGGCAGTGAAGGCGGCGCGGGCGGCGAATGTCGGACCCGCGAATTCATCTCGACCTTCTCGCTCGTGGTCGCCTTCGACGCGGCGCCGGTCCCGCCGTCCGAAAGCGGCGGCGAAGTCGCGCCGCCGCCGGCGGAAGCAGCCGAATCGAGCAGCTCGGAAAGCACCTCCTCGGAATCGACCGAAACCTCGGGAAGCAGCGGCGGATGACTTCGTCGAACCGCATCATCACCGCGATGATCGCCGTCGTCGTGCTGGCGGGGGCCTTCTGGATCCTTCTGCTAAGCCCGAAGCGCGACGAACTGAGCAGGCTCGAAGCCCGCGTCGCCGTCGAGAAAGCCTCGCTCGCCCACAATCAGGCGGAAGTCGCCGCCGGACTGAACGCGCAGAAGGCGTTCCCGAACGAATACCGGCAACTGGTCGTGCTTGGGGAAGCGACCCCCGCCGAAAGCGAAACCGCCTCGCTGCTGGTGCAGCTGAACCAGGTCGCCGGACGCTCCCACGTCAAATTTGTAAATTTCCAGCTCGAGTCGAGCGGAGGCGAAAGCGAAGCCGCGCCGCCGACCGAAAGCGGGGCGGTCGGGAGCACGGAATCGGGGTCCTACCCCTCCGCGACCGAGGTCGCCGCGGCGACGATGCCGCTCGGCGCCTCGATCGGCCCCGCGGGCCTCGCGGTGATGCCGTACACGCTCAAATTCAAGGGCGACTTCTTCCACATCGCGGATTTCATCCGCGGGCTCGACTCGCTGGTGAAGACGAACAACGCCGAAGTCGAGGTGACCGGCCGCCTGATCACGATCAACAGCTTCAGCCTCGCCGGGGATCCGGCCGCCGGCTTTCCGACCCTCGACGGCAGCTTCTCCGTCACCACCTACCTCGTGCCCCCCGGCCAGGGCCTCACCGGCGGCGCCACCCCGGCGAGTCCCGAAACCACCGCAGCGACGGCGGCCGCGACGACGGGAGCGATGCCGTGAAGCGGCTCGGGCCGGAGCTGAAGATGCCGAAGCGCTCGGACCTCAAGGTCCCGCCGGTGGTCTCGGACCTCTACTGCGATCTGCGCGACCGGCGGTTGCTGCCGATCGTCGCGCTCCTGGTGGTCGCGATCGTCGCCGCGCCGATCCTCCTCAGCGGGGGATCGAGCTCGCCCGGCCCGCGGCCCGCGCCGGTGGTCGGCGCCGCCGGCAACACCGCCAAGGGCACGCAGCTGACCGTCGTGCAGGCCCAGCCAGGCCTGCGAAGCCCGAATCAGCGGTTCGCCCACCGCAAGCCGACCGACCCGTTCAAGCAGCGCTTCACCGGGTCCCAGACCGCCAAGGCCGAAGCGAACGCGGTGAAGTCCGTGACCGTGACGACTCACAACAGCTCAAGCTCCGCTGCGACCGGCGGTGAAGAATCGCCCCCGGTCGTCTCCACTCCCGAAACCTCGACCGAAGGAGGCGGAGCCGAAGAAGCCAAAGTTCACGCGCCTTCCGCACCCGGCGCTCCGAGCGCGCCCGCGGAACGCGGTGGCGCAAAGTCCGAAGGCGGGGGCGGCGGCTCGCACGAGTCGTCTCCGCTCCCCGAAGGCGGATCGGGCGAAATCCACTACTACTCCTGGACCGCCAAGATAAGGATCGCCCATACGGAAACGGCGCCGGACGGCTCGACCCAGCTGAGCGAACCCGAACTGCGCGAATCGGTCAAGACCCTGACCCCGCTGCCGGGTCAGAAGAGGCCGATCCTGACCTTCATCGGTGTCGACACCGGCACCGGAGGCGCCGTCTTCGTCGTCTCCAAAGAAGTTACGGCGATGTACGGAGAAGGAAAATGCCTCACCACCACCCCCGGCTGTGAGATGGTCGAGATCCAGCCCGGATCCCCTGCGACCTTCGAATACGGCCCCCAGCACGTCCGTTGGAAGTTCAACATCATTTCCACCCAGATGGTCCGGGTGAAGGATCCGACCGAAAACTGATCCCGAGCCGCCGTCTGCCCCGCTTCAGTAAGTGAAGCGACAGCGCTACACTTCGTGAAGTAAGGAAACGGCCCACCTCAAGCCGTTCCCGGAGAAGAACGGATGAGCGCCATCACCAACGCCGATTGCCCTGTCTGCGCGACCGCGGAGGTCGTCTGCGGGAAGTGGACGCTCCTCGTGATCCGCGATCTGTCCGAGGGGAGTTGCCGCTTCTGCGAGCTCGAACGCTCGCTCGAGGGCA
This sequence comes from Actinomycetota bacterium, assembly GCA_018268675.1. GTDB lineage: Bacteria > Actinomycetota > Thermoleophilia > Solirubrobacterales > 70-9 > VAYN01. The sequence goes on along the minus strand of JAFDWB010000055.1, from coordinate 5,154 downwards.
TCAGCCCGCGGACCCTGTCGCTGCGCCTGCGAGCGCTCGAGGAGGAGGGGATCGTCGAGCGGCACACGTACCCCGAGGTGCCGCCGCGGGTCGAGTACGCGCTCACCGCCAAAGGCGAGGCGCTGGTGCCGCTGATCGACGACATGCGCGCCTACGGCACCCGCTGGCTGATGGGCGTGGCCGGCGAACCCGCCGCCGCGGCGTAGGGCTGGGCGGGCCCCGGGCTGCAAGGCCTCGTGCAGGCGCAGGAGGGCGGGCGGCGAGGCGGAAGCCTGGCCACGTGCGCGACTTTCTGCTGAACGAATCCCTGCGGCGGCTGGCCACCGAGGCCGCGACCCGCTTCAACGCGATGGTCGCCGAAGGGGAACAGATCCCGTTCGACGTCGCCACGGACACGGCGGAGGAGTCGCCGTTCTACAGCTACGTGCCGCAGACGGGCCGCTACGTCGCCGAGCGGGTCGGGGAGCTGCGGGCGCTGCCGAGCTGGAACGCCGCGCGCGAGGCGGTCGTCGAGGCGGGCGTCGCGTCGACTTATCTGGAGGGGCGGGGCGAGATCGTGCCGCCCGAACCGGGCGCCCGCGCCGAGCGCATGCTGGAGGTCTTCTTCGTCGAGATGTGGGAGGGCAGCTCGGGGTTCGCGCTCGACCGCGACAAGCTCGAGCTGCAGGTCGCGACGCTGGACGCCGAAGCGCGGAGCGCCGACGACGCCGACCTGCTGGTCGTGCCGATCGTCGGGCTGCGGATGTCGATGAACCGGTTGCACCTGCCCAACGGAGTGAGGATCGTGCGGGCCGACTCGATCGCCGCGCCGGTCGAGGCGATGCGCAGCGAGGGCATGGGCCGCGCGGCCTGGGAGCCGCAGTTCCTCGCCGTCGCCGAACAGGGTCACGACGGGGCCGAGGCGGCGCTCCACCAGCTGCGCGAGCTGATCAGCGTGATGCGGATGTTCAAGGTCGGCGGCATCGGCCTCGGGCCGTTCGCCTTCGCGCCGACCGGGGATGACACCTGGCGCCGGATCACCACCGGCGCGCCGCAGGCCCGCCCGGGCGGCTACCGGCTGTTCGAGGAGGAGGGCGCCGAGCTGGCGCAGTTCGCCGCGCAGCTGGAGCAACGACCTGACCCCGACAGCGCCCTCACCTGGGCGGTCGGCCGCTTCGAGATGGGCTGCGAGCGCGAGAGCGCGATGGAAGGCCTCTCCGACCACCTGCTGGCGCTGCGCGCGGTCCTCGAGGGCCACGGGCCGGTCGGCGCCTCGCTGCCGCTGCGTGCGTCAGCGCTGATCGCGGACGAGAGCCTGGACCGGATCGAGGCCCGCGAACGCTGCGAGGAGGTGCTCGAGCTGGAGCGCGCGCTGATGAACGGCCGCACGCTCGACCGGGCGATCGAGCTGGCGACCTGGATCGAGGACGGCGTCCGCCGCCTCCTGCGCCAGGCGGCGCTGGGCGAGCTTGGCTCCGACCTCTCGGCGACCGCCGACGAGACCTTGATCGCGACAGGCCTCGAAGCCGGCGACGCCGAGATCACCGTGTTCGCGGTCGAGGACGAGGAGGAGGTCGAGGCCGACTTCGAGCCGATCGAGGAGCCGAGCGCGGAGGAATTCAAGGTCCAGCAGCTGCCGATCGCCGAGGTGCGCGACGAGGAGCCCGACTACGGCCCGGCCGCCGACATCCGTGAAGCCGAGAGCTACCTCGACGAGGAGGAGGAGGAAGGCATGGACACCCGGATCATGGAGCCGATCCCGGCTCCGGGCGAGATCAAGGTCACCGCCGCCCACTGGCTCGACGAGGTCTCCGAGGAGCGCCCCGGCGACTCGCTCGAGTGGCCCGCCGCCGAAGAGCGCGACCTCCAGCACCGCGAGCGGATCGACACCCCCCGCGTTCGTCATCTCTTCCCGGTCCCGGACTCGGACTGGGAGATCTCTAGCCTCGAGTTCGACTACTCGCGGCGATAATGCCGGCAGGCTCGGCTGCTAGGCGATCCCGACCGGGTCGGTCCTCCGCGTCGCCACCGTCCGTGCCTCTCGCCTGCCGAAGAGCCGGGCGACGATCATCGCCGCGGCGCCACTCGCGGCGACCACGTAAACGAGGTTGAACAGGTCGGGGTTGCCGGGTGGATTGTTCGACCAGCGCCAGAAAACAACCACCAGCGCCAGGCCGAGCAGGCTTCGGACCGGAAGTCGGTCGATCGGTCGCACGGCGTCCCAGGCAACCAACGACAGAAACAACGGGGCGTGGTAATAGAGGTTGTCGACCGGGTCCAGTGCACAACGCAACAGCGCCAACAGGGCGACGAGGGCGACGGCTTTCTCCAACGCGAGGTGGAACTCGCCGCGCCAGGCCCAGAGCGCCAGCGGCACGAGCAGGAAGCTGGCGACGATCAGTGGATGGGTGAGAGGTCGGAGCGCGGGCGGAATCGCATGGACCTGCACCGTTATTCCGAGGGCCGGGAGGAGCCGGTGTTCGATCGGCGCGAGCGGGTACCAGACGTTCCAGGTCGAGGCCCTACCGCCCCCCGAGGCCGCGACGCTCTGCACGTCCATGAACGTGCCCGGCGAGGCGATCAGGGCAGGCAGGGTAAGCAGCGCGACGGTCGCTGCAGCCACGCCGACTGCCGCGCGACGCCGCCCCGGCAGCGCCATCAGCACCGGAAGAATCGCGAGCACCGCCCACTGCTTCGAGGCGACCGCGAGGCCGAGCAGGAGGCCGGCGCGCAGGCTGTGCCCCCGGCCCGCGACGAGCACGGCGCCGATCGCCAGCGCTCCCGTCAGCAGCTCCTCGGGGTGCCCGGTGCGGAAGGCTTCGACGGTGATCGGATTGACCACACAGAGCAGCGCGATCACGCTGCCCGCGAGGTTCGAGACGCCGCGGCTGCGGGCGATCGTGAACAGATACCAACCGAGCGCCGCGACCGCCAGGGCGCCGCTGAGGCAGACCCAGCGGTAGTGCGCCGGTTCGCCGTGTCCGAGCAGGGCGAACGGCGCCTCGACCAAGGTCCCGACCGGACCCACAAGCAATCGCGCGCCGAGGTAGGCGCCGATGTGGCCGTGGTCGAGGGCGGTCACCGCGGGTCGCGCGTCGATCGGATAATCACCGGTCGAGGAGTTGGCGAACGCCAGCCAGGCACCGAGGCCCGCCAGGGTCCCGGGCAGGATCAGATTGCGGTAGGCGCGGCCCACAAGGACCTATCGACCGCGGTGTGCCGCGAATTGAGCCCCGTCAGGCCCGACCCGCCGCCATCGCGACGCGCTCTTCGCCCGTCGCGAAGAGATAGCGGTTGATCTGCGCCAGGCCGGCCAGGTCGTGGACGTCTTCGTCGAGGTAGGGGACGCGGATCACGCCGGTCGCTCGCATCTCGCGGGCCAGGTGCTCGATGTTGCGGGCGTCGCGCTCGGCGAGGGCCTGGTAGTCGGCGAAGTTGGCGGCGACCCGCTGGGCGAGGTCCTCGTCGCCGAGCTTGTCGGCCAGGCTGCCGGGGAGGTCGTCGGCCTCGCCGCGCAGCTTCTCCGCCGGGTAGTGGACCTTGTTGACGATCACGCCGCCGAAGGGGAGTTTCGCCTCGACCAGCTTGCGGTGGAAGTAGACCGCCTCGTCGATCGGCTCGCCCTGCGGACCGCAGACGACGAGGAAGCAGGTGGTCGGCGCGGCGAGCAGCTTGTTGACCCGCTTGGCGCGGGCCTGGAAGCCGTCGACCATGCCGCTGAAGGCGTTGAAGAACTCGGCCAGGTCGGCGATCAGGTCGAAGCCGACGATCCGCTTCATCACCGAGAGCGCCACGGTCGCGCCGCGCCCCGCCACCCTCGCCGCGAAGCCGGTCGGCTTCATGAACACCTTCAGCGATTTGCCTTCGATGAACTGGGTGAGGCGGCGCGGCGCCTCGAGAAAGTCGAGCGCATTGCGGCTCGGCGGCGTGTCGAGGACGAGCATGTCGAAGTCCCCTTCGGTGTGCAGCTCGAAGAGCTTCTCCATCGCCATGTACTCCTGTGAGCCCGCCAGGGCGCCGGAGATCTGCTGGTAGATCGGGTTCTGCAGCACACGGTCGCGCGACTCCTCGTCCGGCGCCTGGCGGGCGATCAGCTCGTCGAAGGTCGCCTTCGGGTCGAGCATCATCGCCCACAGCTCGCCCTCCATCTCGATCCCCTGCTCCTCGAAGAGCGCCGGGTCGACGCGGCGCGCCTCGTTGCCGAGCTCCTCCAGCCCGAGCGAGTCGGCGAGTCGTTTCGCCGGGTCGATGGTGAGCACGCAGACCTTCAGCCCGCGCGCCGCGAGGCCGGTCGCGATCGCCGCCGAGGTGGTCGTCTTGCCGACCCCGCCGGAGCCCGCGCAGATCACCACCTGCTTGCCCTCGAGGACGTCGGCGAGCGTCGGGGAGGTCGGGCTCACGACAGCCTCCGCGAGAGTCGGCGCGCCGCCTCGGGCCCGAGGTCCGGCTCGAAGAGGAAGGGCAGCGTCTTGACCGGCGCCTGGGCGCGCCGCCGCAGCCGCGCCAGCTGCGCCCGCTGCGAGCGCGCCCGACCGAACTCCGAGAGCGCCGCCCGCGCCGCCGCCTTCGGCGCGCCGTCCTCGGCGGCCACCAGCGCGGCCAGCTTCTCCGCGTCCTCCTTGGAGAAGCGCTCCGGGTAGAGCCCGTTGAGGTAGACGCGGTCGACCGCGACGCCGACCTCCTCGACCAGGTCGCGCTCCAGCGCCGCCGACTCGTTCACCGGCATCTCCTCGGGCAGGGCGACGATCGCCACGCCGGTGTCCTCGTGGTTGGTGATGAAGTTGTCGAGCGTCTGGGCCTGGGAGTGGATCGGCCCGACCCGGGCGATGTTGGCGAACGTCCGCGGCGTCTGCAGGAAGCCGACCCCGTGGCCGGTGGCGGGCGCGTCGACGATCACCGTGTCGTATTTGGAACCCGACTTCACCTTGCGGTCGAGCTGGGCCAGCTCCCAGATCTTGCCGATCGTCACCAGCTCCTTCAGTCCCGGCGTCGCCGCGGCGAGGTAGTTGAAGATGCGGCTGCGGAAGAGCATGTCGCGCATCGCCCGCACCTTGAGCTGGAGCAGGACGTACTCGCGCATCGACTCGTCGGGGTCGATCGAGATCGCCCAGAGGTTCTCCTCCAGCTCGACCTCGTGGAAGCCGACCGTGGTGTGCTCGAACATCCGCGAGGCGT
>JAFDWB010000054.1 GCA_018268675.1 Actinomycetota bacterium | reverse complement strand
CGACGGCCTCGAGTACGTGATCGGCACGATCGCCGTCGCCTTCGGCGCGATCAACATCGTCGGCGGCTTCATGGTCACCGACCGGATGCTCGGCATGTTCGCCAAAAAGCCGAAACCGAAGGCCGACGACGACAAGGGCGGCGCCGGTAAATGATCCCCGCTGCGGTGCTCGAACCGGGCGGCTCCGTCGCCACGGCGCTCTACATCGTCTCCTTCTCGCTCTTCATCCTGGGGCTGAAACAGGGCACCCACCCGACCACGGCCAAGCGCGGCAACCTGATCGCCGCCGCGGGCATGGCGGTCGCCGTCGTTACCACCCTGCTGCTCGACGGGATGGGCAACTGGGGCCTGATCGCGATCGGCCTGGCGATCGGCTCGGCGGTCGGGGCCTACGCCTCGATCAAGGTGAAGATGACCGAGATGCCGCAGATGGTCGCCCTCTACAACGGGGTCGGCGGCGGCGCGGTGGCCCTGATCGCCTGGTCTGAGATCCGCCACGGCATCCACCTCGGCGGCGCGATGCCGCTGGAAGACTTGATCCCGACCCTGCTCGCGGCGATCATCGGCTCGGTCTCCTTCTGGGGCTCGAACATCGCCTTCGGCAAGCTCCAGGAAGTGATCCCGACCCGGCCGATGGCGGTGCCCGGGCAGCAGATCATCAACGCGGTCCTCGGCATCGGCGTGATCGTCCTCGCCGTGATCATCGTGATCGACAACGAACCGCCCTCGCAGGCGCTCTTCATCCTCATCCTCGTCCTCGCCGCGATCCTCGGCAACCTCGTGGTCCTGCCGATCGGCGGCGCCGACATGCCGGTGGTGATCTCGATGCTGAACGCCTTCACCGGCCTTTCCGCCGCGGCCGCCGGCTTCGCCCTCCAGAACGTCGCCCTGATCGTCGCCGGGACCCTGGTCGGCTCCTCGGGGACGATCCTGACGATGGAGATGGCGACGGCGATGAACCGCTCGGTCGCCAACATCCTCTTCTCCGGCTTCGGCGGCGCCCCCGCGGCGGCCTCGGGCTCCGGCGAGCAGCGCCCGGTCACCTCGATCGGCGCCCAGGACGCGGCGATCAAGCTCGCCTACGCCGACTCGGTGGTGATCGTCCCCGGCTACGGCCTCGCCGTCGCCCAGGCCCAGCACGCGGTCAAGGAGATGGCGAACCAGCTGGAGGCCCGCGGGGTGACGGTCAACTACGCGATCCACCCGGTCGCGGGCCGCATGCCGGGCCACATGAACGTCCTCCTCGCCGAGGCCGACGTGCCCTACGAGCAGTTGAAGGAGATGGACGAGATCAACCCCGAGCTGCCGCGCACCGACGTCGCGGTGGTGATCGGCGCCAACGACGTCACCAACCCGGCGGCCAAGAACGACCCCGACTCGCCGATCGCCGGCATGCCGATCATCGAGGTCTCCGAGGCAGGCGAGGTGATCGTGATCAAGCGCTCCCTCTCCACCGGCTTCGCCGGCATCGACAACGACCTCTTCTACGAACCGAACACCTCGATGCTCTTCGGCGACGCCAAGGCGGCCGCCGGGGAGATCGCGGCGGAGATCGAGAAGCTCTAGGCCGGGCGCGGCCGTCCGAGTCACGCCCCGGGCGCCTCATGGGGGTCCTGGCAGGCTGTGACCCCCATGAGGCGCCCGGGACGTGAGGGGTGCGTGGGGAAGAGGGCACGGGATCGTGACGAAGACGT
>JAFDWB010000053.1 GCA_018268675.1 Actinomycetota bacterium | reverse complement strand
ATCGTCGCCGCCAGGGCCCGCTCGGCGAGCGCGCCGTGGCCGATGTCACGCCGCTTCGGGCCGCGCATGAAGCCCGCCTCCCCGACCGAGAAGGGCGGGAAGTTGTAGTGGTGCCAGAAGCGCTTGGTGGTCTGCAGGCCGAGCGTGTCGATCCGCATGTCCATCCGCGTCGTCCCGAGGGCGACGTTGGAGAGGATCTGGGTCTCGCCGCGGGTGAAGAGGGCCGAGCCGTGCACGCGCGGGGAGATGTCGACCTCGGTCTCGATCGGCCGGATCTCGTCCTGGGCGCGACCGTCGGGGCGCTTCTTTTCGACCGCGATCGCCTTGCGGATGGTTTCCTTCTCGATCGCGTCGAAGGCCTCGCCGACCTCGGCCTTGCGGGCCGCGACGGCCTCCTCGTCGCCGCTTGCGGGCGCGAAGTGGGCGACGACGTCGTCCTTGACGTGGTCGATCGCCTCGTAGCGCTCGAGCTTGCCCTCGGTCGCGATCGCGTCGACCAGCTTCTGGCCATAGGCGTCGCGGATCGAGCTGAGCAGGGCCTGGTCGAGCTGCGGCTCCTCGTGCTCGAGCTTCGGCTTGCCGGCCTTCTGGCGCAGCTCCTCGATCGCGGCGGTGATCTTTTTGATTTCGCCGTGGGCGATGTCGAGGGCGTCGAGGATCTCGGCCTCGGTGACGCCCTGGGCGCCCGCCTCGACCATCAGGATCGCCTCGTCGGTGCCGGCGACGATCAGGTCGAGGTCCAGTTCGTCGTGGGTCTCCTCGGGCGGGTTGACGACGAAGTCACCCTCGAGTTTGCCGATCCGGACCGCGCCGACGTGCTTGGCCACCGGGACCGGGGAGATCGCCAGCGCCGCCGAGGCGCCGTTCATCGCCAGGATGTCGTAGGGGTGGACGAGGTCCACCGACATCGGCATCGCGATCAGCTGGGTCTCGTAGTGCCAGCCCTTCGGGAAGAGGGGGCGGATCGGCCGGTCGATCATCCGCGCGGTCAGCGTCGCCTTCTCGCCGGATTTGCCCTCGCGGCGGAAGAACGAGCCGGGGATCTTGCCCGCGGCGTACATCCGCTCCTCGACGTCGACGGTGAGGGGAAGGAAGTCCACGTCGCGAAGCCCGCCGATCGTGGCGGTGTTGAGGACCATCGTGTCGCCGCTGCGAACCACGACCGCGCCGCTCGCCTGCTTCGCGAGTTTGCCGGTCTCGAAGGAAATCGCGCCGTCGCCGACGTCCACCGAGACACGGGTCACGTCAAACATGCTCATTGAATTTTTCAACCTCCGGCCGCCCGGATGACGGCCATCGCTTATCTCAGAACTCTCGTTCTCTTTCCGCTCGAAGGTTAACGGACCGGCTCCGCATGGGACGCGGGAAAGCCCTGCGTGGGGCAGAAGTGGCGGGGGCTGGGGCGGCTGCCGCCTCGGCGGCGCGGGCCAGGCGCTGCCGTCACAGAGATGCCAGAGACCGTGTGCGTCCTACCGACGACTGCCCGTACCTCGTGACCCTTTCCCCATCCCCCGACGTTGATGGGCCGAAAACCTGACATATAGGCGGGTTTTCGGCCCATCAACCTGGCGGGCGCCCAGGGGCGGCGTGAGGACCCGATGAGCTTGCGCTTTGCCGCGCTATCCGCGGGTTTCTGCGAACTCATCGGGGGCAGGGCCGGGGCCCGGCCTGTGGCCTCTGTCACCGGATACGCATGAGGCGCGCCCGTCCACCCTCCGAGGCGGCGGATCTAAGCGCCGAGCGCCTGGCGGACGATGTCCGGGCCGGGGAACTCGCCGGGGCTCGGGGACTCGTAGGTCCAGGCGACCTTGCCGTCCTCGTCGATCAGGACGAGGGTGCGGTTGGCGATGCCGGGACCGTCCAGGTAGGAGTCGAAGGCCTTGGCGGTGGCACCCTTGGGCTCGAAGTCGGAGAGGAGGACGGTGTCGATGCCGAGCTTCTCCTGGAAGGCCTTGTGCGCGTAGGGGCTGTCGACACTGAGGCCGACGAGGGTGATGCCGGCGTCGGCGAGCTCGCTCTTGACGCCGTCCTGGTAGACGGAGAGCTGGTCGGAGCAGACCGGGCTGAAGTCGAGCGGGTAGAAGGCGATCAGGACCCTGCGGCCCTTGAAGTCCGACAGCGATACCTCTTCCCCGTCCTGGTCTTTGAGGGTGAAGTCAGGTGCCGCGTCGCCGACCGCGATCATGAGCTAGCGGCGCAGGCCGAGGTCGGCGACCAAGGCGCGATAGCGCTCCAGGTCGGTCCGCTCGAGGTAGCGGAGCATCCGCCGGCGCTTGCCGACCAGCATCAGCAGGCCGCGGCGCGAGTGGTGATCCTTGGCGTGGGTGCGCAGGTGATCGGTGAGTTCGTTGATCCGCTCGGTCAGCAGCGCGACCTGGACCTCGGCCGAACCGGTGTCCTTGTCGCCGCGGCCGTACTTGCCGATCAGCTCGCTTTTCTTCTCTTTGGTGAGGCTCATCTCGTAAAAAGCGCGGCCCTCTCGGGTCGCGGCTCGCAGCAAGGTAGCACAGCGCCGGGCTCAGCCGCCCCGCGCGGCGGCCTCGGTGAAGTCGGCGCAGATCCGCCGCGCTTCCTCGACGTCGGCGTGCATCTGCTCGACCAGCGCGTCGACGCCGTCGAAGGCGAGCTCCGGGCGCAGGCGCTCGACGAAGGCCACCCGCAGGTCCTGGCCGTAGAGGTCGCCGGAGAAGTCGATCAGGAAGGTCTCGACCAGGAGGCCGAGCTTGGAGTCGAAGGTCGGCCGGGTGCCGACGTTGACCGCCGCCGGGTGGCCGTTGGCGAAGGCGGCGTAGACGCCGTGGCCGGGCGTGACGAGCCGCGGGTCGGGGACGATGTTGGCGGTGGGGAAGCCGAGCTCCCGCCCCCGCCGCTCGCCGCCCACGACTTCGCCCTGGAGCATGTAGGGGACGCCGAGGCAGCGCCGCGCGCCCGCCATCTCGCCGGCCTCGATCTGGGCCCGGACCCGCGAGGAGGAGACGGTCTCGCCGTCGACCTCGACCAGCTGCTGGATCCGGGTCTCGAACTCCGGGTGCGCGGCCAGCATCGCCGGGGTCCCCCGCTGCCCGGCGCCGAAGTGGAAGTTCTCGCCGACCGCGACACGGCGCGCGCCGAGCTTCTCCACCAACGCGTACTCGATGAAGCTCTCGGCGCTGTGGTGGGAGAAATCCTCGTCGAAGTGGATCACGACCAGCTCCTCGACCCCGAGGCCCTCGATCACGTCGCGCTTGACCGCGAAGGAGTTGATCAGCTTCGGCGCCGACTCCGGATGGAGCACCTCGAGCGGGTGCGGCTCGAAGGTGAGCACGGTGTCCATGCCCTCGATCACCGCCCGGTGGCCGAGGTGGACGCCGTCGAAGGTGCCGATCGCGACGTCGCGGGCACGCGGCTCGGCCTGCTCGAGGGGGGTGACCTTGATCGACATCAGGAAGTCGGCATCATCGCAGCGCGTCGCCGACGGCGGGGACCAGCTCGGCCACGGCGGCGATCGGCAGCTCCCGCCCGGCGTCCTCGACCCGGAACGGGCCGATCGCGACGCGGCGCAGATCGGAGCAGTAGGCGTCGCCGAGCGTCTCGATCAGCGTCCGCACGTAGGTCCCGGCGCTGCACTCGATCTCGTAGTGGGCGACGCGGCCGCTTCCGTCGCGCTCCTCGCCGGTCGCGAGCAGCTCCGCCCGGTACACCTGCACGTCGCGCAATGGGGTCGCGACCGTCTCCCCCCGGTGCGCCTTCTTGTAGAGGCGCTCGCCGCCGATCCGCACCGCCGAGGTCATCGGCACCCGCTGGCGCACGGTCCCGGTGGGCAGCTCCAGCGAGGCGGGGACGAGGCCGGTCTCGGTCAGCTCGCCGTCGGGGTCGCCGGTGGTCGAGGTCCAGCCGAGGCGCGCCGTCGCCAGGTAGGTCTTCGGCAGCCCGACGAGGAAGCGCTGGAGGCGGGTCGCCCGCCCGAGCAGCACGAGAAGGAGCCCGGTCGCGAAGGGGTCGAGCGTTCCCGCGTGCCCGGCCTTCACCCGGCGCTCGCGGCGCACCGCGGCGACGGCGCCGTGGGAGGTCTTCCCGGCGGGCTTGTCGAGGAGCAGCACCGCCCCGGCGGCGTCGGTCCCGGCCATCGGTCAGTCGCCGAGTTGCGCGGTTACCTCGGCGCTGAGGAAGGCGACCAGCGTCGGCAGGTCGTCGTCGGTCGAGAAGCCGGCGGCCCGCTTGTGGCCGCCTCCCCCCTGCTTGCGCGCGATCGCCGAGACGTCGACGTCGCCCTCGCTCGAGCGCAGGCTGACCTTGCGGGCAGCCCGACCGCGATTACCGAGGTCGCGGATCACCGCCGCCACCTTGGTCCCCTCGATCGAGCGCAGGTGGTCGATCACGCCCTCGGTCATCTCCTCGCCGGCACCGGTCGCGGCGTAGTCCTCGGCGGTGATGTAGCTGACCACGAGCCGGTCGTCGCAGTGCCGCCCAATCCCGTCCAGCGCCCGCGCCACCAGCCGCAGCTTCTCGATCGGCACGTGCTCGTAGAGCCGCCGGTAGGTGTCGTCGACGTCGACCCCGGCGTCGATCAGCTCCGCCGCCACCCGGTGGGTGTGGGCGTTGGTGTTCTCATACATGAATTTGCCGGTGTCGGTGATCAGCCCGACGTAAAGCGGCATCGCCATCTCGGCGTCGATCGGCACGCCCATGCGGTGGGCGATGTCGTAGACGATCTCGGCCGTGCAGGAGGCGCCGGGCACGACCAGGTCGACGTCGCCGAAGCGGGTGTTGTCGTGGTGGTGGTCGATGTTCAGCTTGCGGTTCGCGCCTTTGGTGACGAAGTCGACCGGCATGCGGTCGATGTTGCCGCAGTCGAGGAAGACGATGACCCGGTCGGCCATGTCCGCGGGGGCCTCGTGGAAGACCTCCTCCAGCGGCAGGAAGCGGTACTCGATCGGCAGCGGGAACTCCTTCGCGGCGAGGAACATCACCGAGTCCTTGCCCAGCTTCTGCAGCAGGCGGTGCATGCCGAGCAGCGAGCCGAGCGCGTCGCCGTCGGGGCCCTCGTGGGCGGTCAGCAGGAAGCGCTCGTGGTCACGCAGCTCGGCGACCATGCGGTCGAGGTCGGTCGGCGCCGCCGCGGTGAGGTCGTCGGTCGGCACGAGGGGGGCGGCGAAGTCAGTCATCGCGACCCTCCTCCACGCCCTCGTCGAGGAGCTTGGAGATCCGCACTCCCCGCTCGATCGTGTCGTCGTAGTGGAAGGTCAAGGTCGGCGTGCGCTTCATCCGCGTCGCGGCGGCGATCCGCGATTGGACCACCCCGTGGGAGGAACGCAAGGCCTCCAGCGTAGCGTCGCGCTCGGTCTCGTCGCCGAGAACGCTCACGAAAACCTTCGCGGTCCGCAGGTCGGGGCTCGTCTCGACCCCGGTCACGGTGACGAAACCGAGTCGGGGGTCGGCGAGGTCGGCGATGGCCGCGGCGACCACCTCGCGCACCGCCTCGTCGACCCGCCGCATCCGGGCGCCGGCCATGGCACCAATCACCTACTCGAGGGTCTGCTCGACCTGTTTGGTCTGGAAGAACTCGAGCACGTCGTCCTCCTTGACGTCGGCGTAGCCGTCGAGGACGATGCCGCACTCCTGCCCTTCCTCGACCTCCTGCACGTCGTCTTTGAAGCGCCGCAGGGAGGCGAGTTTGCCGGTCCAGATCACGGTGCCCTCGCGCAGCAGCCGCACGTTGGCGGCCCGCACGGCTTTGCCCTCGACCACCTGACAGCCGGCGATCCGCCCCACTTTGGACGCTTTGAAAGTCTCTTTGACGATCGCCTCGCCGACCGTCTCCTCGACCTCGACCGCCTCCAGCAGACCCTCCATCGCGTTGCGCAGGTCTTCGGTGATTTTGTAGATGACCGAGTAGGTGCGGATGTCGACGCCCTCGCGGGCGGCGGCGCGGCGGGCGTCGGCCAGCGGCCGCACGTTGAAGCCGATGATGATCGCCTCGGAAGCCGAGGCCAGCATCACGTCGGACTCGTTGATGCCGCCGGTCTGCGAGTGGATGATGTTGATCGCGACCCGCTCCTGGGGCACTTTCGCAAGCTCGTCCTGAAGCGCCTCCAGGGAGCCCGCCACGTCGGCCTTGAGGACGATGTTGAGCTCCTTGATGTCGCCCGCCTGGGCGCGCGCGAAGACCTCGTCGAGGCTGACCTTGCGGGCGTTGCGGCGGGCGAGCGCCTCGCGCTGGAGGCGGTCGGCGCGCTCCTGGGCCTGGCGGCGCGCCTCGCGGTCGTTGGCGACCGTCTGCACGAACTCGCCGGCGTCGGCGACCCCGTCGAAGCCGAGCACCTCGACCGGCATCCCGGGGACCGCTTCGGCGACCACCTCGCCGCGGAAGTCGTGCATCGCGCGCACGCGGCCCCACTGCGGTCCGGCGACCAGCGAGTCGCCGACCCGGAGCGTGCCCCGCTGGACCAGCACGGTGACGACCGGGCCACGGCCGGGGTCGAGCTGCGACTCGATCACGTTGCCCGAGGCGGGCGCGTCGGGATTGGCGGTCAGCTCCTCGAGCTCGGTGACCAGGAGGATGCTTTCGAGCAGTTCGTCGAGGCCCTGGTGGGTCTTCGCCGAGACGTCGCAGAAGAGCGTGTCGCCGCCCCATTCCTCCGGCGTGATCCCCTCCTGGGCGAGCTCGGTGCGCACCCGTTCGGGGTTGGCGCCCTCTTTGTCGATCTTGTTGACCGCGACCAGCATCGGCACGTCAGCGGCGCGGGCGTGGTCGATCGCCTCTTTGGTCTGCGGCATCACACCGTCGTCGGCGGCGACGACCACGACCACCACGTCGGTGACCTTGGCGCCGCGGGCACGCATCGCGGTGAAGGCGGCGTGGCCCGGGGTGTCGAGGAAGGTGATCGTCTTGTCCTCGTGGTGGACCT
>JAFDWB010000052.1 GCA_018268675.1 Actinomycetota bacterium | reverse complement strand
GTCGCCCCTTCGGACCGAAGGGGGCATTAGCGTGAATCTTCATCCGGGTTCTCCTTGGTGCTGGGTGGATCGACACCCCCAGCCTCCAAGGAGACCCGGATGAACAACGTGGTCAGGAATTACACCTAGGCATGCACGGCCCCGTGCAGAGCCTTCCAGGTCAGGAAATCCTCGACCCCCACCCGGCCGCTCTCGCGCCCGAAACCGGAGTTCTTGAATCCCCCACAGGGGGCGTCCAGACCGAGCATCGCGCCGTTGATCTCGATGCTGCCGGTGTGCATGGCGCCGGCCACCCGTTCGGCCCGCGCCTGATCCGCCGACCAGACGGCGCCGCCGAGGCCGTACTCGGAGTCGTTGGCGATCGCGATCGCGGCGTCGTCGTCGCCGTCCGGGTAGGGGATCAGGACCTGGATCGGCCCGAACAGCTCCTCCCGCGCGACCACCATCCCGTTGTCGACTTCGGAGAAGACGGTCGGCCGGACGTAGAACCCCTGCTCGAATCCCGCCGGTCGGTCGGACCCACCGACCACGAGCCGCGCGCCTTCCGCGATGCCGGCCTCGATGTAGGCGACGACCCGGTCGCGGTGCCGCGCCGAGACCACGGGCCCGAGGCGGGTCGACCCGTCCAGCGGGTCGCCCGGCTGCCACTCCTCGACAACGGCCGCCGCCAGCTCCTCGGCCTCGGCGAGGCGGCTGCGGGGGACGAGCACCCGCGTGGTGGCAAGGCAGTACTGACCGTTGTGGTGGAACGCGCTTTCGACCGATCGCTCGATCGCCGGGTGGAAATCGGCATCGTCGAGCAGGATGCTCGCCGACTTCCCCCCCAGCTCGAGCGTGACCGGCTTGATTCGCTCGCCGGCGAGCGAGGCGACGCGGCGCGCGGCGGCGATCGACCCGGTGAAGGAGACGGCGGCGATCGCGGGGTGGGCGACGAGCGCCTCGCCCGCCTCGGCGCCGTGTCCGGAGAGGACGTTGAGCGCGCCGGGAGGCAGCCCGGCCTCGTTCGCCGCGTCGGCGAGGTGGAAGAGCCCGAGCGGGGCGAGCTCGCTGATCTTCATCACCGCCGTCGAGCCGGCGACCAGCGCCGACCCCGCCTTCATCGCGGTGATCAGCAGCGGGTTGTTCCAGGGAGTGATCAGGCCGACCGGGCCGAGCGGAACCCGGATGCTGCGCGACTCCGGGAGCCGCATCTCCCACTCCACGGCGTCCGCGTAGGCGCCGAGCCGACGGAAGTAGTCGGCGGTCGCGTCGACGTGGAAGCGCCGGTTCGCGGTCAGCGGGGTCCCGATCTCGCGCGCCTCGAGCGCGGCGAGCTCCTCGGCCCGGCGGGCGAGCGCGTCTCCGAGCCGGGCGAGGATCGCGGCCCGCTCGGCCACCGGCGTCCCGACCCAGGCGGGGAAGGCCCGCGCGGCGGCCTCGACGGCGGCGGCGACATCGGCGTGGTTGGCCGCCGCCACGGTCGCCATCGGCCGCCCGTTGCGGCTCTCGATCACATCGATCGTGCGCCCGGGATCGTCGGCGATTCGCCAATCTCCGTCGATGAAGAAGCGATCGTGAGCAACCACGCTCGCGATGCTAATCAGCCGATAATCGATTTGCAACGTCCGAAGAACGGACTTGGCTCGAGAGCTCAGAGCCGTGCGAGCGTCAGATCACCGGTGCCCGGTGGCCGCGAACCTGGCGACTTCGGCGGCGAAGCGCCCGGCGTCCTGGAAGAGCATCCCGTGGGCGGCGCCCGCATATATGGAGAGCGCCGAGCCGGGGATCCGGGCATGCAGACGGCGCGCGTTGACCGGCGGCACGCCCCGGTCGAGGGCACCGTTGGTGATCAGCGTCGGCGTGGTGATCGCGGGCAGGCCGCGCCAGGTGCCGGTGTAGCGGAGGAACCCTTCCTCGGCGCGTTCCTGGCGCGCCAGCGTGCGCGGCGACACCTTCTCCTGCGGGATCGACTCGAAACCGTGGACGAAGCGGGCCGTCGCCGCGCCGCCCGCCCTGGTCGGCGGGAAGAGGAGCTCGAGGAAGACGTCCACGCCCGCGTGCGGGTCGGCCAGCTTGCGGATCAACCCGGGCGGCGGCGGCACGGTGTGCGGGCCGCCGGCGTCGCCGCCGGTGGTGATCAGGGCGCCCAGCAGGGCGGGCTTGCGCTCGGCCAGCGTGAGGCCGATCTCGCCGCCCATCGACCAGCCGACCAGCGTCGGCTTCACCAGCCCGAGCGCTTCGATCAGCGCGCCGGTGTCGCGCGCCATCAGCGGCACCGTGATCGCCCGCGAGAGGTCGTCGGTCGTGTACCCCACCCCGCGGTTGTCGAAGATCGTCACCCGGAAGTGGCGCGCCAGCGGGCGCAGCAGGTAGGGCATCCAGAGGCTCATCGGGGCGGTGTCGCCCTGGACCATGACCAGGTCCGGGCCGCTGCCGAACTGGCGGTAGCCGATCTCGATCCCGTCGGCGGCGATCTGGTGCACCGGCCCCTCGAACGCGCCCGCGCCCGGCAGCACCGAGTGGGGCACGAGCCTCGGCGCGCCCTGCCCGACGACGTCGCCGCGGGGCGTCGCGGCGGCGCCCGCGGGGAACGCCAGGATCGCGGCCGCCACCAGGACGAGGAGGGCGCGCCGCGGCCTCATGCGTCGGTTCAGGCGCCCATGTCGACGGCGAAGACGTTGGTCGGCTCGATCGTCAGCACGACCCGCTTGACGCCAGGGCCGTCGTGATCGCGCAGATCGGCGCCGTACCTGGCACCGACGCGGTCCGCGAACGCGTAGTCGTCGTCGGGCTCGATCCGGGCGGTCCCCCGTACGTCCAGGTAGCGGAACGGGTTCTCCAGGTCGAGGATGAAGAGGCTGCACTGCGGCCGCGCCACCAGGTTCTTGGTCTTCAGCCGCGAGTCGTTCAGCGAGACCTTCAACTCGCCGTCCTCGAAGAGGAACCAGACCTCGGTCAGCTGCGGCCCGCCGTCCTTCCCGAGCGTCGCCAGCGTCGCGAACTTCGCGTCGAGCAGGTCGCGGTGGGAGGCGGGGAACTCGGTGCTCATGCGGCCTCATTCTTGCGCATGCCTGCCGGCGGCCTCGGCCGATCGTCCAGGGAGCGGGCCGGACGCTCGTCCGGACCGCTCCACGCGCCTCTACGATGCCGCCATCGTCCACCGCTCAAAGATCTCGATCCTTGGGGCGGCGTTGCTGGCGCTCGCGCTGATCGCGGCGCCGGGGAGGGCCATCGCCGCCGACCACTTCACGCCGCTCAGCGCCCGCGTGCTGCACGCCCCCGAACCGGTGCGGGGCGGCGACGGGCGGATGCACCTCGCCTACGAGCTCGTGCTCGCCAACGACTCGGCCTTTCCCCCGGGCCCGGTGACGGTGCGTCGGATCATCGCCAGGGCGGCCGGGAAGCCGGTCGAGACGCTCGCCGGGGCGGAGCTCGAAGAAATGATGGAACCGTTCGGCGTCGTCAACGAACGGACGCCGCGGACGACGATCCAGCCCGGCGGCACCGCCAAGGTGCTGATGGACGTCAGCTACCCGGCCGGGGCCCCGATCCCCCGCAGGCTCGACCACGAGATCGTCCTCTCCCCCGGGCCGCCCGCCGCGGTCGAACTGAGCCGGTTCACGGCGGCGCCGACCGCGGTCCGCAAGCGCCCGGCGGTGATCGTCGCGCCGCCGCTGCGCGGCCCCGGCTGGGTCGTGATCAACGGCTGCTGCGCACAAAACACGTCGCACCGGCGCAGTCTGCTGGCGATCGACGGCGGCCTCCACGCCGGCGAGCGCTACGCGATCGACTTCGTCCAGATGACGCCTGCCGGGCAGCTGACCGAAGGGCCGGCCGACCAACTCGCGAGCTACCCGTTCTACGGCGACGAAGTGCTCTCGGCGACCGCGGGCAAGGTGGTCGGGGTGGTCGACCGGCTGCCCGACGGACCGATCAACTTCGCCCTGCCGCCGATCACCGCGGGCGACGCGGGCGGCAACCACGTGGTGGTCGCGATGGGCGGCGGACGGTATGCGTTCTACGCGCACCTGGTGCCGGGGAGCGTCCGGGTCAAGGTGGGCGAGCGCGTGCGTCCGGGCCAGGTGCTCGGCCTGCTCGGCAACTCCGGCAACTCGAACGCGCCCCACCTCCACTTCCAGCTCATGGACGGCCCCTCGCCGCTCGGGTCGGAAGGGATCCCGTACCGCTTCTCGTCCTTCACCGCCGAAGGGACGCTCGCCGACTTCCCGCAGTTCTTCGTCGGCGGGGCGGCGGCGCGACTGGCGGGGTCGCCGCGCGGCCCGCGGCACGCGGAGCTGCCGCTCAACCTGCAGATCGTCGGCCTCGGCCCGTGAATCCGCGCCGGCATCCTCCCGTACGTGGGAGGATGCGCGCATGAGCCCGTCCCGTCCGCGTCGCGCCGAGCGCCCCGACTACGGGTGGGTGATCTCGTTCGGGTGCAAAGAGACCGGCGAGCTCAAACGCCTGAAGGTCGACACCGATCCCGCCTCCGACACGAGCCCGATCGAGATCCCGTGCTCCTGCGGTGAGGTCCACCGCGTCACCGTGTCCCCTTACCGCCGCCGCCGGGCGGCCGACGAGCCGTTCGACCTCGAGGTCGTCTCGCTCGACGAGCTCCGGTCTACCTGACAGAAAGGAACCACGTTGCTGCCCCTCGCCAACGTCACCTTCGGGGACATCCTCCTGACGGTCTTCGAGATCTTCCTCTTCGTGGTCTGGATCTGGATCCTCTTCACGATCATCACCGACCTCTTCCGCAACCACGAGATGTCGGGCTGGCTGAAGGCCCTCTGGATCCTCCTCCTCGTCTTCATCCCCTACATCACCGCGCTGGTCTACCTGATCGTCTACGGATCCGAGATGCGCGAACGCGGTCTCCGCGCCCAGGCCGAAGCCAAACACGCCACCGACCAATACATCCGCGCCACCGCCCACACCTCGCCCGCCGACGAACTCCACAAACTCCACGAACTCGTCGAAAAGGGCGCCCTCACCCAGGCCGAGTACGACCGGGCGAAGGAGAAGCTGTTGGCGGCTTCGTAGGGGTTTCGCCGGCGGCGGAACGGCGCTCGTTCACTTGAGCCGGTCATCGGCGCCTCAGGCGAACGAGCGTGGGGAACGATCCGTGCGCGGGTCGACACAGGATCCGCGACCGTCGCAGACCTGGGTCGCGCCGTCACGGCCGGCGGCCGAGGAGCAGGTAGGTGGTCATCGTCCCCTTCCCCTTCACCTCGATCGCGCCGCGGCGGCGGAGGTCGAAGCGGGGACGCAGGCGTTCGTAGGTTCGCTCGGTGACCTGGATCGCTCCGGGGAGGCCGTGGGACTCCATCCGGCTCGCGGTGTTCACCGTGTCGCCCCAGAGGTCGTAGCTGAACTTGGCGCGGCCGATCACGCCGGCGACCACCGGGCCGCTGTCGATGCCGATCCGGACCTCCAGCGGAGCTCCGCCGGCGATCGCGCAGCGCTCCAGCTCGGCGCCCATCGCGAGGGCGAGGTCGGCGATCGCCTCGGCGTGGTCCGCGCGCGGGGCGGGCAGCCCGCCGGCCGCCATGTAGGCGTCGCCGATCGTCTTGATCTTCTCGACCCCGTGGCGGTCGGCAAGGGCGTCCCAGGCCGCGAAGACACGGTCGAGCAGGGCGACGGTGTCGGCAGGCGGCAGGGCCTGGGCGAGTGGGGTGAAGCCGACGATGTCGGCGAAGAGGACAGTGGCGGCGCCGAAGCCGTCGGCGATCACCGCGTCGGATTCCTTCAGCCGGGCCGCCACCGAGCCGGGCAGGACGTTCAGCAGCAGGCGCTCGGATTTCGCCCGCTCGACCTCGAGTTCGGCGAGGGCGCGCTCGCGGTCGCGGACGAAGTACTGGAGCAGGAAGTAGGCGGTGCCGGAGACCCCGAGCAGATTGAGGACGAAGAACGACACCACCACACCTTCGGGGAGGCTCGCGGCGCTGCCGGAGATGAGTGGGTCGATCACTCCCGAGATCGCCATCAGGGCGGCGAAGGCGGCGAACCAAGGCACGGCCTGGCGGGCGCCGACGAACAGCAGCGCGCCGACCGGGCAGGTGAGGGCCCAGAGCGAGACCGCAGAGGAGGCGGCGAAGCCCCCGAGGCTCCACTGCAGGGCGAAGGGCAGCACCAGACTCATCAGCAGCTGACTGGTCCGGAACAGGCGGTAGCGGTGCGTGCGGGCGAAGGTGTAGAGGCTCGCCGCGGATGCCAGTTGGTAGAAGAACGGGATCGCCGCCGGGAGCCAGAGCCCGAGCACCGCGTAGGTCCCGACCCAGGCGAACGCCAGCGTCGCCATCAGGCTCGACGACAGCACCAGGACCGACTTGCGCAGTCGCAGCTCCGCCGAGTCGCTGGGCAGGCTGCCGATGGTCGTCAGCCGCGCGAGGCTACTCCTCGAGACACACAGTGACGAACCTAACCGATGCGCGGCGATCCGCTACGCGGTTCCGACGGCGAGCAGCACCACATTCGAGAGGCGCAGCGGGGTCGAGCCGCCGGTGGCCTCCTCGGCGGCCCGCGTGATCGCGCCCCAGGCCTCCTCTTGGGAGTCGCCCGCGTGGCGCGCGATCAGCGCCCGGATCGGGGCGGCGATCGCCCTGACGTAGGCGGTGAAGTGCGCGGCGGAGTCGAACTCGAAGGTGACCTCGGCCCGCTCCACGGCGATGTCGGAGAACCCGCCGCCGTCGAGCAGTCCGCCGATCGCGGCCGCGGTGGGTCGTGAAAGCGGCCCCGGCGTCCCGGCCGGGACCGGCGACAAACCCAGCCGCTCGATCGTCGTCCGCATCGGGATCGAGAGGAAGGGGACCTCGTCGGGCTCGCCCCACGAGCTGATCGCCATCCGCGCGCCAGGCTCGAGGAAGCCGCGCACGCGCGCCGCAGCGGCCTCCGCGTCCGGCTCGAAGATGATCCCCCAGCGCGAGACGGCGGCGTCGAAGCTCGCGGCCGGGAAATCGAGGCCCGCGGCGTCGGCCTGGACGAACTCGAGGTTGCCGAGGCCGGCCGCCGCGGCGCGCTCGCGCCCGAACGCGAGCATCTCGGCGGAGATGTCGGTGGCGACGACGCGGCCCGCCGGTCCGGCCTTGCGCGCGGCCGTCAGCGATGGCTCCCCGTACCCCGCGGCGACGTCCAGCACGCGGCTCCCCGGCCGCACCCCGGCAAGCTCCACCAGCCGCCGGCTGATGTGCCGGTCCGCCCGGTCGTTGAACTCACTCCACTCCATCCACCCCACCGCGGCCGAGTCCCAGTTCCGGTGCTGCGCCGCGCGGAAGTCGGCCGGATCGATCGCCTCGGGGTCCGTGGTCATGCTCGCCTCGACCGGACGGTACCGAACGGTGCGGTTTCTCGATCGATCAGCAGTGGCACAGGTACCTCCCCACACTCAGACAAAACATTGTATTTGACGATTACCATGCGGTCGCTTGCCGGGAACGAGCAACCAGGGGCAATGGGATGAGCAGAGGGAATCGGGGGAACGCTGACGCGGGGCCGACGAGGGGCCAGGGGCCGCTCTACCCGAAGCTGAAGGCGCGGCCTGGCGCCCGCCGGGAGGAGGTCCGCGCCAACCAGCGGGCGCGCCTGCACGGGGCGATGGTCGAGGCGGTGGCCGAGCATGGCTATGCGGCCGTCACCGTCCGCCGTCTGTCCGCCATCGCCGGAGTCAGCCAGAAGACGATCTACGACCTCTTCCCCAACAAGGAGGAGTACTTCCTCGCCACGTACGACCGGGTGGTCGAGGAAGGCATGAGTCGGATCTCGGCCGCCTATCGCGCCGGGCAAGGCGATGAGCGCGATTGGAACGCCGGGCTCTGCCGCGCGTTCGAGGTATTCGCGGCAGAGATCATCGAGCGCCCCAAGCCCTCGCGCCTCGCGCTGCTCGAGATACTCGCGGCCGGACCGAATGGCCACGAGCGCGCCGAACTCGCCGAACGGGTCTTCGCCCAGATGCTCGCCCAGAGCTTTGCCCAGGCACCCGACGAGGTGGCGATGCCGCTGCTCCTCCTCCGCAGTCTCGTCGGCGGCGTCTGGTTCGTCACCCGCAGCCGCCTGCTCCAAGGCCGCCCCTCGACCGTCCTCGAGTCCGGTCAGGAGCTGTTCCGGTGGATGCTGGCCTATCGACACCCGGCCGTCGAGAAGCTCACGCGCCAGGTGCCGGCACCGGTCCCGACCCGCCCTGCCCTCCCCCGTCGACCTGTCGACGAGCGGACCGCGATGCTGCGTGCGGTGGCCGAGCTCGCCGCGACGGGCGGGCTGCCCGGCCTGGTCCCCGGCCAGATCGCCCAGCGTGCCGGGCTCGAGGCCTCCGCGTTCTCCCGTCACTTCGAGGACGTCGCCGACTGCTTCTTCTCCTCCCTCGAGCTGATGGGCACCGAATCCCTCGCCCGCGCCATGCGCACGGGCGAGGGCGCCGCCGACTGGCCGGCGACCGTGTGTCGCTCGATCCAGGCGATGCTCTGCCATATCGCCGAGGATCCCGTCTTCGCCCGCGCCGCCTTCGTCGCGGTCTACTCCATCGGCCCCTCCGGCACGCCTCGGCGAGCCGAGCTCATGCGCGCCTTCGCCGCGATCCTGATCCGCCAGGCGCCGGAGGGCGCCAAGCCCAGTGCGGTCGTCGCCGAGGCGATCGTCGGGTCGGTTTGGAGCATCGCCCACTGCCACGTGCTCCACCACCGCGCCCGCGTCCTGCCGTCGCTCGCCGGCTACGCGTCCTACCTGGCGCTGGCGCCGATCGTGGGTGCCGAGCGCGCTCTCGACGCGATTGCCGCCGAGTTGGCACCGGCCGCCCCGGTCGTCGGCCACGGCCGAAGCTGAGGCGGGCGGCCCGGATCCTCGCCCGGCGCCCCGGCGGGACGGAAGCCGGGCGGGGCGGGCACAGGGAACCCGCCGCCGCCCGTACCTCCATGACCAGACGCCCCGCGGGAGCAGGCGGGACGGTCGTGCCGTGGCCCGCCAGGGAAAACAGGCCGTCGGCAGTCTGAGGAAGCTCCTACCGTTTGGACTTCTTCTTCGCGCCCTTTCCCTTCACGCCGGACGCGCAGTCGTTCGCCACCTTCGGCTTGAACGAGCGCACCGCCCCGTTCTGGCCGGTGAAGCGCGCGATCGCCTCCGTCTTCGCCCCCTTCGCACAGAGATCTTCGGAGTTTACGAGGAGGCCCTTCCTGCCGCCCTTGAGTTCGAGCATGAACTTGGAGACGGGCGCGTCGGGCACCACTTCGAAGGTGTTCCTGATCCCCTGGTTGGGCCCCGCGTCGACTTTCCCCACCAGCGTCACACGGATTTGCCCGTTCAGGTCGGCGACCAGCGCCGGCAGCTTGTACCCGTACCCACCGACCAGGTAGACGTTCCCTTCCAGCGGCTTTTCGAGCAGCGGCGTCCACGCCTTCGCCCTGCCGTAGACACTCGAGGCCGGACACTTCCCTTCCGTCAGCACCGGCCTCGTACAGGTCTTGTCCAGGTGGTTCTGTTCGAGGAACTCCGAGTGCGGCAGGTTCACCTGCGCCCGCGCGATGTTCGCTTCCCCTTCCTTCATCTGGACGACGGCGCGTAGGCGCGGTTTGGCGTTGCGGCCGGTCTTGCCGAAGACGCGCAGGGCGAGCTTCGGGGAGAAGTCGAGGCCCTTGCAGCCGCCGACCTGGAAGCGGTTGGAGAGCGGCGCCACGGCGCCGGTGGTCGAGATCGCCTGCCCGGTCACCGACATCGCTTCGCAGCTGGTCGGGTTGAGGGTGAACCCGGGGCGGTCCAGTTCGATCGCGATCTGGCGGATGTCGA
This sequence comes from Actinomycetota bacterium, assembly GCA_018268675.1. GTDB lineage: Bacteria > Actinomycetota > Thermoleophilia > Solirubrobacterales > 70-9 > VAYN01. Next base: position 23,992 of record JAFDWB010000052.1, on the reverse strand, counting down.
GCGGGATGCCTTCGAGGATCGTCGGCAGGGGATCGGTCCGGGCGCTGATCCGGGCGGTCTGCGGGTTGACCTGGAGCGCCGTCCGCACGACCACCACGCCGAGGTCGAACGGCCCGGCCACCGCCGGGGTGATCGCGACCAGGGAGAGCGGCGCCCCCTTGTAGGGACCGCCGAGGTAGGCCTTGCCCTGGACGTGGACGGGCTGGGACCCGGCGCCGGCGGCCACCGAGACGGTCCCGACCTGGCTCGCCGCCGGACAGCTCGGGCTCGCCTGCTCGAGCGCCCCTTCGCCGGGTTTGTCGCGCGACGCCGCCTGCGTGATCCCCGACTCCGGGCAGTACGGGACGCCCGCCAGCCTCCCCGTGAGCCCCGGCGGCAGCGTCAGGTCGAGCCCGGCCAGCCGCTGGCTGCCGTCTTCGCGCGAGAGCCGCAGGACGAAGGGACTGTAGGTGCCGGCGAGCGGGCTGACGGTGCCGGCTTCGAGGCTCGGCCGGTTCGGCATCTCGCCTTCGCTCGTCACGCAAGGGGCGCCCGCGGGGCCGGAGGTGACCTGGAAGGAGTCGGTCGAGGTGACCGCGGGCGTGTACGGGGCCGACCAGGGAGTGACGACGGAGGTCGTCGTCTTGGTACCGCAGGTGGGCGGATTGGCGAGCGAGGCCCCTGGCCCGCCGAAGAAGGAGAGCTCCAGTTCGGTGAACGGCAGCTGCGGGTTGTCTTCGAAGGTGGCGGTGAGCCGCCCGGTCTGGGGGTCCGGCGTCACCTTGCCCGCGAGCTTCACGACGATCCCGGTCTGGGGGTCGTCGACCGCGAGGTAGATCGCCAACAGCGAGCCGAAGGGATTGTCTCCCTGCTTCGCCAGGTAGACCGACCCTTCAAGAGCCTTTTCCAGCAGCGGCGTGTGGATCGTCACCGTCCCGATCTTCGAGGCGTCGGGGCAGCGCGGTTCTTCTTCGTCGAAGCGGATCGGGTTGGGGAGCGGGAATTCGTTACCCAGATAGCCGATCTGCTGCGTCGTGCAGGCGGCCAGCCCGTTGGCCGAGGACGCGTTCGCAACCACGCCTTCGGGAAGCGTGACGGTGGTGTCGCGCAGGGTCGGGTTGGCAAGCCCGTTCGGGTTTTCGTTGTAGGGAAGAGTGAGAGTCGCGGAATAGGCAGAAAGGGTGTCGGCGGCGTGGAGAACCGGCTGAAAGGTGAACGAGGTCGGCGCCGCCGAGCCGCCGAAGCGCAGCGCGGCACAGCCGCTCGGGGTCGGCGCGGCGAAGTTGTAGCCGGGATCGGTGGGGACGGTCGGCAACCAGGTACCCGGTTCCTGCCAGGAGCGCACACTGATCGTCGTATCGAGCGGCCCCGAATCACACCAGGTTGGACTGGAGAGGAACGGCTTCTGCGTCGCTTCCGAGCCGGCACCCCATTCCGCACCTCCTGAAATCCCACGGGGATTGAGCCGTTCGGGGTCGTGGATCGGGTCGGCGGGGACTCCCCAGAAGGTGACGGTCGCGTCGCGCAGCGGGTAGAAGTCGGAAACGTCGGGGGAGACGACATTGAGACCGTAGTCGCCGTCGCTGCGCAACTGGGTCTGCAGAAGGATCCCCTTGCCAAGGACCGGAAAGCCGAAGGATGCCGGGCGCCCGAAGGCGGTGGTGAGCCTGTAGACGGGGACGGTAGCGAGGGGAAGGTTCCCCTGTACATGGAGGGTGACGACGCCGACCTGCGAAGCGGGCGGGCATGCTTCGGGGCCTTCGAAAAGAGTTTCGACGAAGGCGGGGCGGCTGCACGGCGGCACCGCTTCGGGGTCGCCGAGGAAGCCTGCCGGCAGGCCGACCACGACATCCTTGACGTTGCCTTCGGGGTCTATTCCAGCCTGGTTGAAGACGAAGCCTGCGCTGGCATCGGGGTGGGCTCCTGCCTGGGTCATCGGCGAGGCAGCCTGGATGGAGGCACGGTCGACTTCCCGTTGTTCGTAATAGCCGAGCCTTTGCGGAATGGTGAGCAGGGGGACGGTCGGGTGGCTCTTGGCGAAGAAACTCCCCGCTTCGAGGCCGAAGTCGGCCCGCGCGGCACCCGTGAAGAAAGTGAGACTCAGGGCTGCGACGGCGGAGGCCGTGCCGAGCAGGCGTCTCATCGGGCCCCCTTGCGGCCACCGGTTCGCTTGTGGCCCCGATCGTGCAGCCGCTTCTTGGGGACACAGCGCTCACCCTTACGAACCTTGCCCTTGGCGCACCGCTTCGCGCCGCCGCGCTTGGCCGCCGGATTGCCCGGACCCTGGAACACCGCGCTCCCCGGGCCGGCGCCCGCGGCGGGTGAGCTCGACGGGCCCCGACAGTCGGCACCGACGCAAGGAGGCCCCGGGGTGGGCGATTCCAGGGCGGGACCAACCCTGGCGGCGTAGATGTGCAGAATGCCCGCCTGGGCTCCTGCGACGAGCGAGTCTGCCGACTGGAAGAAGACCGTGGAGCCGTCGGCCGACGCACTCGCGAAGGTTGAGGGTTGGACACCCAGACCAGTCGAGATCAGGGCAACCTTGTTGCCGCGCCATTCGTAGACGTCGATCCTGCCGTTGGTGTCGGTGGGCAGCAGCGGCGTCTTGGTCTGGAAGAAGACGGCACCGTCCGTGCTGACACTGCGGGGATGGGGGCCGGCGCCTTCGGTGGCCTTGTCTCCCGCCAGGCCCTCGCCTGGTTCTACTTCGCCATAGCCTTTCGCGGCGACGAGGTTGGCCGCAGCGGGCAGCGAGCCTCCGCCAAGGCAGGAGGCACAGCTCAATTCCTTGCGTAGAGCGTCGTAGACGAAGACCTGTGGGCGCCCGCCCGTGGAGCGACCGGGAACCGCCGCGAGCCGGTCACGGAAGGCGAGCAGCGAGCCGTCGGGGGTCGCAGCAACCTCGCGCTGCGCTTGCGGACGATAGAGGCCGGCGTTCCAGGCCGGACTGGACTCGGTCGGGTCGATCGTCGCGATGAAGGTGAGGACGGCGCTCGATCCGTGAACTTCGGCGAGGTAGAGGTTGGGCCCCCCGGGGGACCCCTGGAGCCCACTCCCTTCTTCGGTCAGGTGACCGGTCTGATCGAGGCGCTTGCTCGAGCTGAAGTAGACACGGGTGCCGTCGTTCGAGATGGCGTAGACACGCTCGACACCGCCGCCCCCCGACGAAGGCGTCAGATCCACCAGCGTGTCGCCTTCAAGCCCGTACCCATAGAGGTCGCAACTGCTGGATTCGCCAGGCCCACATCCCGCCGACGTTCCGCCGCCGGTTTCCGCCGACGAGTCCGGCGTCAACGCCGACGAGCTGGTGAAAAACACGACCGCGCCGCCTTCGGCCGTACCCGCATAGTTCACATTCTGAGGTTCCGCGATCGGCGGGGTGACCCCCTGGCCGGCGGAGACCTCCACGGTCCGTTCACCGTCGATACGCTCGAAGATGCGCCGAGCGCCTGGTTGGGAGCCGACGACCTCGAACACGACACGGCGCCCGTCCGGGGAGACCGCTCCATAGTTGGTCCCGGGGGCGAGAACGCTTCCTGCCCCACCAGCTTCGACACCGGACCCCAGGACCGATTCGGCCGCGGAGGGAAGGCAGGCGGGCATATCGGTGGTGTCGTCGCAGCGTCGGGAGCCCGGCGGAGGAACGCGGCTGACAAGAGCGAGCGCATGCGTATCGCTTTCCCACTCGTAGAGTTCCTTGACACCGGCGGTCGCGGACGGCAGCAAGGCGCGTCGGGATTCGAGGAGGACATCGGCCCCGTCGGGGGTGACATATACCGGTTTGGCGTCCCCACCTTCGGTCTGCGGTCCCTCGATCGCGGTGTTTCGCGACACCCAGGCAAAGTGTCGACCTTCCGGCCGGTCCAGATAGTAGGTGTCGTAGGCACCGTTGCGATCGGCAGGATCGAGTGCGTTGTCGGTGCTGACCGCGGCCTTGCTCAGGTCCGCGGAGAAAAAGATGCTGGCGGTGCCAAGGTCCTGTTCACCGGGGCCGGGAGGTGCTTCAACCCCCTTCTGCGTCCATGAGCCATCAGGATTGCGCGAGGCTACGTAGGTGGAGAAGAACCCGCTGACCGGGTCGGGCGGGCTTGGCAAGAAGCTTGAGTACGAGAAGCGTTCGCCGTCGACGGAGGACAGATTGGGGATGGCTTCTTCACCGTTGGTGTCAGCAGCACTGACCAGCTCGTAATGGCGCGCGGGGAATCGGACAGGGGGCCGGGTTTCGAACGACCGATCCGCCCCCACGGTGCCGCCGCATCCCCCGCCGCACGCATTTGCGGTGACGACCCGGTAGTGGTAGACGCTTTCCGGGCTCAGCCCGGAGACGTCGGCGGTCACCTGGACCGGAAAGCCACCGGGCGAGACGGTGCTGACAACGACGGTTTCGCCGGTGGTCATATGTTCTTCGCTCGCCACCAGTGCCTCGACGTTGCGGTCGCCAAGCGCTCCTTCAAAGGTCACCAGGTAGGGATGGGAGCCGCTGGTGTCGCCTGGCCCGCCGATCACGCTGACGCCCGCAGCGCCTATCGAGGAAAGCGTGCGCAGTTCGGCCTGGACGGTGGACGCCGGGGCATTGAAGGGCATCGGGCCGGTCTGGACCCCGAGAAATGACAGGGCGAAGGTCCCGTGCGTCGCCCGGACCGCGATCTGCTGGACCTCGTCCGGGTTCGTGATGCCCGCCGGGCCAGGCGAACAGGACGCGATCTGGCCGTAGCCCTCGCCGGTTCCATACTCGAAGTGGCAATCGGTCAGCGTGGCGTGATGGGGGTCGACCGTGGCGGTCAGGGTCGCGGTCGTATCGGAGATCGAGAAGGCGCCCCCGGTGCTCACACCGGGCGGTAGCGCATGGGTGCTGAAGGTTTCGATGGCGGAAGTCGCGGACGAGGTCCCGTTGCCGGACCAGAGGCGAACTTCGTATTCGGTGTTCGGTTCGAGCCCCTGCACCGTCGCTTCGACCGGTTCGGCCGCTTCGCCGGCTCCGGCATCGCCGTCGGGGATCGGTGCCTTCTCCCAGGACGAAGAACCGGTCGGACGGTATTCGAAGCGCCATCTGGCGTCGTTTCCGTTGGCGTTGACGGCGCCCTGGAAAGTTGCCCCTTCGGAGCCGATGCCGGTCGGCCCTTGGATCGTGACCGTGGGGGCAGGCAGGAGCACCACGAAGGCCGCAGTGATTTCGTAACTCGCGTTTGAGAACGCGAAGACAGTGCAGGGTTCCGCGGCGTTGGCACAGGTTTCGGGTTGGGGTTCTCCGTTACGGATCACGGTCCATCCGTTGAAGTTCGAGCCAGGGTCAGGGCCGGCGTGGAAGGTAGAACCGAATCCGAACGCGGCAGAACAGGCGCCAGGCGGGTTCGGCGTCGCGGGTGGTCCACTGCAGCCGATCGCCCCTTCGGCTTCGCCGGTGTTCGTGACCGTACCGTGGCCGGTTCCGGTGATGCCGACGTTGACGGTGAGTTCAGCCCGCGCCACAGGCACGATGACCAGGAACACCACGACCACGGTCGCTACCAGGCCAACGACCCGGTGAGGCATCAGGCAGGAGGGCCGAGACGGCATCATCGTGGTCAGGCTAGATTCGGATAGGTGGATCGGCAATACGCGCTTTCTGGATCGAGGAGGTCGTCCACCGCGCTGCCTCGAATCGATCTCTGCTCGCACCAATTGACTCCGGCGGCCGAACGCGGAACCGCACCTCAGTTTCCTCTGGCCTCGGCGATCAGGCGATCCGCCCAACCCCACATTTCGCGGCTTGGTTCCCCGGTGGCTGCGATAGGACCCGAAGAAGTCGGATCCGCACGCAGAAATCGACGTTGGCCGGGCGGAACGCGCGCGGCGTCGCGCAGCATTTCCTTCGCCTGCTGGTTGCCATCGGGGATCCGGTCGCCGGGGCCCGCGATCACCGCCAACCAGGTCGACGCCGGAATGCTGGAAAGGTCCGCCGCTGGGATCACAGTTTCCGGAGGGTTCCTGCCGGGATAGACGGCAAGGACCCCGCGTGGAGGTTCAAGACCGTGCGCGGCGGCGGAAGCGGCGTAGTCGAAGGCGAGAGCACCGCCGGTGGTGTGACCGATCGCGACCACCGAACGGGGGTTCGCGTGGTCTGCGTGAAGTCCGAGACGAATGCCTGCGAGCGCACTAGGTAGGAATTCACCCGTTTGCTCACCGGGTTGCTGGTAGACCGGATAGACGATCGCGTTGCCCTCCGTCGCCAGGTGGCGAAGCCAGCTCGCATAGGTCCAGGGCGGGCGGGCTTCCCAACCGTGGAGGAAGACGACGGCCTTCTTTGGCGGCGGCGCACCTTCCCGCCACAACAGCACCGCCGCCCGGGCACCGTGTCCGACGATTCGCTGTCCGAGGCCCTTGATCGGATGAGCGGGAACCCACCAGGACACGCCTGCCCCTTCCACAGCGCCGGCGCTCGTGCTTGAGTGCGAGGTTCCTCCTCGCGTCGCAGTCCCGCCTTGCGTTGCGCTCGAGGACGCGCCGCAGCCGCCCAGCAGCGACCCCAGCAACGCCAACATCGCCACACAACGTACCGTCGTCCGATATCGACGGATGTTGAGCGTCTCCAGCGATTTCAAAGTCGATCGGACCGAGCCATCGGCAACTAACACGGTCGCTCCCTCCTAGTCTTCAAGACAGGCAGGGACCGGCTGTCAACCGGTCCCTGACCTGATGCGCACCTGTGCGTCTAGTTGATTTCAAACCCGCTGTTTGCGGTGAACTGCGCCTCGAATTGCGCCGGGCTGACTCCACCGCAACCGATCGGCGACGTGCTCGTGAACGGAACCTGCCCATCGACCTGCAGTTCTTTGGTCAGGTTGAGGTAGATCCCACCAACTGCCGTCGGTCTTCCTTCCGAGACCGTGATGGTGCAGCCGGTCCCGGTGAGTTCGATCGTCGCGCCTTTCGGCGGGATCGTGATGAAGAACGCACCCGATCCCGCGTAGCCGTTGGTCGCCGAGACAGTCCATTTGCCACTGGTTTCGTTCGTAGCCACAACCGCTTTCTGTGCGGTTTCAGTCCATTTTCCTCCGGCAAACGAGTAGACCGCGCATTCTTCGAATGCGGGTTTGCCAGAGTCCCACGTCACCGAACCGTTGGCGGTGGATTGCGTCCCTACGCCGACCTGGTTCTTGTTGTTCGCCGGCGGGTTGGTGGCCGACGGCGTCGTGAACGTCGCCGATGCTTTCTTGCACTGCACCGAGGTGGTCGCGAAGGCGTTTTCCGTCACGAATCCCGGTGACTGGCCCTTCTGGGTGATCGTGACGGCCGTCGCGGCGGGCGTGACGACCGTTGCCGACGCGCTCGCCGCAGAGACCGCGAGCGCCCCCAACGCCGCCACCAGGGCCAGAAGCCCGATTGACTTTCTCGTATTCACTTTCTAACCTCTTCTTGTCTGTGGCGTCCCACCAGTGGGCCGCCGGTTTGTATTACCGGGATGCCTCTCACCGGAGGCGTCCCGGTTTTTGCCGTCGGTGAGTCCGGTACACGAGGCTCCCGGTGCGGCCCGATGGGGATGGCGGCCGAACGCCTTGGGTTCCGCTGCGGTGGCGCTCTCCCGGCATCCACATCGACTTTCCTGACTACCTCTAGCACCTGTGAGTGTGGAGGTCTACGGGTGCGGGAAAGTCGGGTTCGGGATACGAACGACCGACAGGGTGAAATGGGGGTGGAAAATGGCTCTGCGTCCAGTACTCCCGTCTGCGTCGAACTCCCGGCGGGATTACTGAGGGGCGGCGGGAGGGTGCGGGTCAGCTTCCTCCGTCGCGGTCGTAGAGACGGGTGTGGAGGTGGTCGATCATCTTTCGGCTCAAGCGGGGCTCGCCGGCGGCGCGGAGGACTCGAGGGCGGTGGTCGATGACCGCATCGAGCCAGTCGTCGATCGTGCCTTGCGCCCAGGTGGTGGCCGAGGCGGGCGCCGGGCCGAGGCCGGTCGCGACCACGCGGCCTTCCCGCACGTCGGCCCAGGTCATCGCCAGGGCGGCGCCTTCCTTGTCGGCCGCCTTGACCACGAACTCGCAGATGCCGCCGGGATGTTCGGGGAGGGCGATCAGGGGGAGCGTGCCGCGCAGGGCGTTGGCGCCATCCTCGGGTGCGATCGGCGCGGCCACATCGGCCATGTGGCGGCGCTCGAAGCGCGCGCTTGCCGCCAGCTCGCCGATCGCCAGGCGGCCGAGGTCGGTGATCGAGATCCCCGCGTCGCTGCGCTCCGCCATGCCCGAGACGAGCAGGTTGTCCACCAGGCGCTTGATCTGATGTGCCGTGAGGCGGGGATTGGCCGAGCGGACCGCGAATTCGACCTCCGACAACGGGCGCGGGCCATCCAGCAGCGCCGGGATCACGCCCGCGGCCCACGCTTCGGCGCAGCGGCGTGGCGTCCGCCAGTCGACCGCGCCGCCCGTAGTCTGGCTCAGCAGCATCAGCCAACCGCCGATCAACTCGCAGAGCTCCATGCCCGTCGGGCCCAGTTCGTACACGACCTGGCGTGGCGGCCCTGTTTCCACCCCTCGGGTGATCGCGCCGATCTGGAGGAGCTCACCGGCGCGGGCGTGAAAGGTGGTCGAGGCAACCTGGTGCTCGCGTTCGATGTGACTCGGCCGACGCCGACGACGCGCCAGCTCGGGCAACACGGTCGCAACCGGCCGGTAGCTGAGCAGGAGCAGTACCGCTCCTCCCGGCCCCTGAATCGGCTGCGCGGGAGGGGTCATGGGGCTCCCGGTACCGCCTTGCCCATCCTCCACCCGCCTCCTCTTTCGGGTCGAGCCACCGTGGCACGGTCAAGCCTGCTGGGTTAAACACACACTGGTTCGCCAACGGTGGCGGTTACACATCAAAGGGACGAGGTTGTCCCAAGGTTACTCGTATGCGATTGAGTAGCCAAAACTCTACTGTCCAAAGAGGCGGTAGGCAAACCGTTGGACCCCACTCCCCCCGGCGAGGCTTGACTCAGGCCGGAGCCCGTTCCGGCGCTACCCTCCTCCCATCGCCGCCTGCGCCTCGACCAGCTTGGCGCGAACCGTGTCGACTCCTTCGCGGAACGCGAGTAGCGGCTTGACATCCCAGACAACCATCCCGTAGAGCGGGTACTCGGCCATCAGCTCGAGCAAGGCGGCGTGGGACTCCACGTTGACGACGCTGAAGCCGCCGCCCTCGACGAATCCGTAGAGGCAGTCGAAGGTGCCGTCGGCCTCCTTGGCGTCAAGCCAGTCGAGCGCGGCATCGAACACCTCGGGACTGGGCGGAAGCGGACCGGGCGTCGCGGCGACGAGGTATTTCATCTCTCCTCCTACAGTCGGGAACCCAGCGTCTCACCGTTCCCTTCGCTGTCAAGGGTCAGGCCGGGGCGTGTTCCCGACCTCTTCGTCGCCTAGGCCCAGGACGGAGGCTCGTACCCTTCGCCGGGGAGGACACCGATCAGCAGGGCGGTGACCGGTGCGGTGGAGCGGTTCAGCAGGGTGCGGCGATCGGCGGGGTCGATCGAGGCGAAGGTCCCGGCGGGGGCGGGACGCTCGGCGCCGTCGATGGAGATCACCGCATCCCCCTCGAGCACGACGTACAGCTCGACCTGCCCGCTTCCCTCCTCGTCGTGCTCGGGCAGCGCCCCATCGGGTTGGATCTCGACCAGATTGAACCCGAACTCCGTGGTGCCCAAGGCCTTGCGGGCGAGCATCCACGTGCAGCCGCCGCTCCCGGCCATCGTCTCGAAATCGTCTCGGTGCTTCACCGCTGTGTCGGACACGACGACCTCCTTGGTTGTGTACTGGCTACCCGCCATCCTGGACCTCCGGACCGCGAGCCAAGGTCGGGATTTTCCTACTCCCGGTTTCCCTTTCCAAGCACCTCCGGCGCGGCTAGGCTCCGCCCATGAAGGGTCGAGTGCTCGTCCTCGCCTCTCTGGCCTGCCTGGCGCTCCTCGCGGCGTCGGTGCCGGCGTCGGCGCGCCTGCCCGAAATTCCCGGCCTGCCGCCGCTCGGCGGACCGCCGTCGAACGCCCGCACCTTCGAAGTGATCTCGGCCTCCGAGAGCTACACCGTGACCGCGAGCGAGGGGTGCGTCTCCGGCCAACGCACCTTCACCGAGTCGACCACCGGCGCGGTGCCGAAAGACGAAGGCAACATGTTCGTCGCGCGGCCGGGAGGCGAAGGCTCGATCAGCACCCGCAACTCGACCAGCCAGACCTCGCCGACCTCCGGGCAGTTTTCCAGCAGCTACATCAACAATTCCTGCGAACCATGCCATTACGACTACGGGACCACCGCCGTGAACGGCGGCTCCATCGTGATGCTCCTGGCGGCGACCGCGGACCCCGAAACGGTGAAGATCTCGACCGCGATCGGCCCACCGGAAGTCGGCGATGTCACCACCGGACTCTGCGGCGGGCCGATCTCCGCCAACGTCGTCGAACCCTCGAGCACGGTCCCCGCCGACCAGCTCCTCAGCGGCAAACCGGTGACGCTGACGGTCGCCGGCGAAACGATGCTCGCAAGCGACAACCTCGGCCGGCCCGCCTCGATCACCGTCAGCTACGACGTGACGATGACGGTGAAGGCGAACGGAGGCGAACTGCGGGCGGTCCCCGGCGGTCCCTACTCGGTGCGGCGGGCCGGGAAGGTGAAGCTCGACGGCTCCGGCTCGACGCCGAAAGCGAAGATCGAGAAGTACAAGTGGAGCTTCAAGCCGATCGCCGCGGACTGCCCCGCCGGCGTCTCCGGCGATGCGGCCCACAAGGAAGGGAAGACGACCAGCATCGTCGCCCTCTGCGGGGTCAAGGCGACGCTGACCGTGGTGGCGAAGAACGGTGAACGCGACACGGCGAGCACAACCGTCGAAGTCCGCCCACGCGGCGGCAAGACCTGGCGCACGCCGTTCTCCCAACGCGAAGTGAAGGGCGACCCGCGGACGCCGACGAACCCGCCGAGCGCCACCGCCCTCGGCGGCGGCGAATTCGCCTTCTCGCTCTTCGGCGGGCTCAACGTCTCCGACTGCGGCCGCGAATCGGCCAGTGCGGAAATCCTCTGCCCGCTGCTCGAAAAAGGGAGCAACAGCTGGCTCGGGAGCGGCTACGAACTGGATCGGGTGAACGATCCCAACGGTCCCTTCGACGGCGACTTCTACGTCGTCTCCCCCGCGATCACGGTCAAGCGCGCGGCCCTGATCAATCCCTCGATCCTGCCCGGCAGCGCGTTCTACCAGCACAACCTCGCCGCCGGGCGGGACGTCGCCGGGTTCGTGAAAGCGGTCCGCGAGCACGAGGGGCTCGGCAACGGCACCCCGCACAGTGGCCACGGCGGGGCGATGAAGGAAGTGCTGGCGACGCCGACCGGCGACCCGCGGCGGGTGATCGAGCAGCTCTTCGCGGCCAGCCGGGAGAAAGCAAAGAGCCTCGTCGACGCGGCGCTGCGGCGGGTCGAGCACGAGCTCGACGTCAAGTCCGAAGACCCACTGGCCGAACTCTGGTCGGGCGAAATCGACTTCTACGACGAGTACCAACACAAGTGGATCCCGGGTCCTGGTTTCAGGATTCCCGGCCCGGCGATGCGCGGCTGAGCGGCCGTCGCCAGGTCGACCGGCCGAAGCATCCGACGCTCAGCGAACCTCGTAGAGCTCCCACTCGCCGTCGACGCCCTTCAGCTCGCGCCTGCCCCAGGGCTCGAAGGGGAGGCCCGAGCCGACGGTCAGGTCCTGCACGGTCCGCGAGACGAGCACCTGGCCGCCGCCCGCGAGACCGCAGATGCGCGAGGCGACGTGGACGGCGATGCCGCCGATGTCCTCGCCGATCAGCTCGACCTCGCCGGTGTGGGCGCCGGCCCGGATCTCGATCCCGATCGTCGGCGCGTCGAGCACCACCGAGCGGGCGAAGCGCGCGGCGCGGCTCGGGCCGTCGAAGGTGACGAGGAAGCCGTCGCCGGTGGTCTTGATCTCGCGACCCTCGTGGCGGGCGATCCGCTCGCGGACCAGCGCCTGTTGGCGATCGAGCAGCTCGCGCCAGCGCTGGTCGCCGACCTCGGTGGCGCGCTCGGTCGAGCCGACGATGTCGGTGAAGACGACCGTCGCCAGCACCCGCTCGGGCCGCACCGCGGGACGCACGCCGGTGAGGAACTCCTCGATCGTCGCCAGCGGCTCCTCGGCGTCGCCGACCCAGGGGAAGTGATCGACCCCCTCGAACTCGACGTAGCGGCTGCCGGCGATCTGCGTGGCGAGCCAGCGCGAGGCGCGGACATTGACCGCGTGGTCGTGGCGGCGGTGCATCACCAGCGTCGGCGCCTGGATCAACGGCAGCGCGTCGCGCACGTCGGTTTCGAGGAACATCTTCAGGATCTGCCAGACCCGCAGCGGGCTGCCGGCGCCGCGCTCGATCCGGGCGGTGTAGCGGCGCGCCCCCTCGTCCTCGGCGAGGCTCGGCGAGAAGATGTCGATCGTCGCCCCCTGTCCCCACATCGGGCCGATCAGCTCCACCCCGGCCTCGATCAGCGCCTCCTTTGACGCCGCCCAGGGGTAGTCGTCGTCCTCGGTCGAGCGCGCCATCGCGCCCCAGAGGAGCAGTGCAGAGGTCCGCTCCGGGTAGGTCGCGGCGAACAGCATGCAGGCCGTCGCGCCCTCCGACATGCCGAGCAGCGCCGCCCGCTCGGACCCGGCCGCGTCCATCACCGCGCGGATGTCGTCCATCCGCTCCTCGAGCGTCGCGACCCCGTCGACCGGGTCGGAGAGGCCGACGCCGCGGCGGTCGAAGACGATCACCCGGGCGAAGGCACCGAGCCGGCGGAAGAAGTGGGCGAGCAGCGGGCTCTCCCACTGCAGGTCGAGGTTCGAGACCCAAGGGAGCGCGAGGACGATGTCCCGCGGGACCTCGCCCAACACCTGGTAGGCGATGCTGATGTCACCGCTGCCCGCGTACCGCGTCTGCGGCATCTCGGCCATGGCGCCAGCGTAGCGGCGTCAAGCGGGCCTATGGGCCTCACCCGGGCGGTGAGTCCACCGGCATCTCGGCGAGCGCGTCGAGCGCCTCGAGATCGGCCTTCCGGGCCTGCTGGTCCTCCGCCTTCATCGCCTTGATGTCGAGCTTGACGTGGTCGGCATCGGTGAACCGGACCGGCACCCGCTGCCCGACGTCGGGAGTCAACGCGACCATGTCCCCGTCGTTCAGGAAGCTCACCGAGAATTTCGCCCGAAATCTCGGGGAGCCATCTTCCGGCTCGATGTCCGCGACCAGGTGCGGGGTGATCCGACCGCGGCTCGGGATGTTCACGGCGACCACCGTGGCCAGCCCGTGCTTCCAGTCCCGACCGAACATGGTCGAACGGTAGCGCGCCTCGCCGGACCCAAAGGATAGGATCGCTTGATGGGTCGAGGTCTCGTCGTGACTCTCCTGGTGGCGCTCGGGCTCGCCGTGGCTCCCGCGGCCGCGACCGCCCAGGACCTCTACACGACTCCGAGCCCCGCGCTCGGCGCCACCTGCGCCGCCGAATCGCCGTGTGGCCTCTCGCACGCCCTGAGCACGGCGGTCAGCGGCGACACGGTCGTGATCGGCGCCGGGACCTACGAACCGGAAGCGACCTACAGCAACGAAGGCAAGAGCCTGACCATCGAGGGCGCGGTGATCGGGACCGGGCGGCCGGTCGTCACCGGCAACTTCGTCCTGACCGGTGCCGCCACCCGGATCAGCGACGTCGAGATCTACTCCGGCGGCATCCCGCAGGCGCTCAGGCTCGGCGAACGGGCTTCCGCCAACCGGGTGATGTCAGTCGCCAAGAAAGTGGACGGCTGTCAGATCGAATCCAGCGGCGGCAGAATCGCCAACTCGGTGTGCGCGACCGAAAGCAATTTCTTCAGCGGCCTCTCGACGCAAGAAAGAGGCGGCTCGGGCCCGATGACCGTCCGCAACGTCACCATGATCGGGCACATCGGGTTCTATTCGGGTGCCGCGGGCGTGGTCTCGATCTCGGACTCGATCGCGATGAGGAACGCGAGCTCGGGCGAAGACGCCTCCTTGGGCTCGGGCGCGACGAACTTGCTCCAGACCTATGCCCTGCATCAGTCGGGAACGCCCCTGAGCCAGGTCGAACCGCTGACCCAGGAACCGATCTTCCTCAACCCGGGGGCGTGGGACTACCGCGAGGCCGCCAACTCGCCCTCGATCGACGCCGGCGCGACCACCGTGGAACCCGGCGAACTCGACCTGAACGGGAACCTGCGCAAGATCGGTGCCAAGACCGACCTGGGCGCCTACGAGTTCGTCCCGGAGCCGCCTTCGGCCGGCACCCCATCGGCCACCCGAATCTCGCCCACGAGTGTGAGCCTGAGCGCCGCGATCAACCCGAACTCCGGGCAGACCTACTACCACTTCGAATATGGGCCGAGCGCGGCGTACGGCAGCTCGACCCCGACCTTCGTCCTGCCCGCGGCCACCACCCCCGCCAACGTCCAGGTCGAACTCACCGGCCTGCCGCCGAACTCCATCACGCACTACTCGGTCGTCGCGTCGAGCGACGGCGGCGTCACGACGACGCCGGACGCGACCTTCGACAACACGCCGCCGTCACCGATCCCGCCGCCCGCGCCGGCACCACCCACGGTGTCGCCGCCGCCCGGGAAGCTCTCCCCCATCCTGCGCTTCAAGCAGAGCAACAGCGGTGCGCCCAAAGGCCAGCCGCTGCTCGACCGCTCCTCGATCAAACTTTCCACCGGCTGCGGGCCGGCCGTCGCCTGCAACGTCTCGGTCGAAGGCCAGGTGAAGGTCGGGGCCAAGCTCCTCGGCACCCTTCCCGGCCCGAAGACGCCGAGCCACTGGCAGGCGGGCAAGCAGGGCGCGATCAAGCTCCGGGTCAGCCCCGCCCTCCAGCACCGCGTCCGCGCCTACCTCGAAGCCAACCCCACCGCCCGCGCCAAGATCTTTGTCACCGCCACCTACGCCACCGCCGAAGGCGGCAAGGCGACGCGCAAGCTGACCATCCCGGTCCGGCCCGTCTAGCCGCGCCCCGGCCGGTCGAAGCGCATTCCGAGCAGTTCGAGCGGCTTCGGATCGGCCTCCGGCGCCCCGGGCTGTTCGCCCGCGATCACAAGTCGGCCATTCGGTTGCAGCGCCGCGGTAAGTGACCCTGACTGGACGAACACCCCAGCGACCACGGCTGCGCTCGTCCCGATCGCGGAATCGACCCGCCCGTCGAGGCGGAAGCCGCGCACCTGGGACGGCCCCTGGAAATAGGGCCGCTTCTGGCCGACGACGAGGAGACGATCGCCACGGACGAAAAGTCCGATCGGGGCGCCGACCCCCGCCGGACGGTAGCCGCGGCCGGCGAAGGAGAGTGCAAGTCGCCCGCCGCCATTCACCGCGACCAACTCGACCGCCTCGTGAGTGAAGGTTTCCCTTCGATCGAGCAGATGGATGCGGTCGCCACGGACGGCGACATCGATCAGGTTCGGACGGGCGCCGCCGCAGCCGCATCTGAAGATCCCTCGGTGGCCGAAGCCGCGCTGCAGACGCCCGTCCGACCCGAGCTCCGCCAGCGCAGGCGTTTGTCCGCCGCTCCGGCGAGCACGATGTCGCCGCCCAGTCGGAGCGCACCCGCCAACGCCTTGACGGAGGTCGCGCCGCCTACCCGCACCGTGGCTAGCCCGTCGCGCCCGAAACCGCGGTCGGGCCGACCCGTCGGGGTCATCTGGTAGGCCGCCATCCGTCGGCCTCCCCCGACCGAGCCGAGCAGCGTCACCCCGCCGTCCGCGTCGACGACAAAGGAGAACACGGTGAACCCATGCGGCGGTTGCGCCAGTCCACCCCTGCCGAAGCCACGGACGAGCGACCCGTCGCGTCTGAGCCTGGCGATCCGGGCGTCCGTCTTCGTCAACCAAGGAATAGAGGTAGCGCCGGCCGGCCGGGCTCAACTGGGTGCCGAGTACGGCGGCGGGCGCGAACGGGGCCCCGGCCGCGGTCGGCAGAAGCGCGCCGTCGGCGCCGAAGCGCATCCAGAAGGGCCGGAATTCGGTGGTGCCGGAGTCGGTCGACCCGGTGACGACTATTTCGCCGTTCGTCTCGACGGCCATCGCCCGGGGACGGCTCCAGCTCGGCAGCAGGCCCGGTTCGACGACGGCTCCCCCGGTGCCGAAGCTGGGATCGACGGCGCCGTTCGCGGCGAGCCCGGCCAGGACCGCATCACCGTCACCACCGGCGACGACGATGCGGCCGTCGGGCGCCACGACGACACCTTCCGCCTCCAGCGGCGCGGAGGCGGTCGGATTCGTCGGCACGGAGACGATGGTCGAGCCGCCGTTGCCGAAGCCGGGAGCGGGAGCGCCCGCGGCGGTGAGAAGGACCAGTCGCGAAGGTCCCTTCCATTCCGTTCCGATCAGCCCATGGATGAGCAGGCCGAATCCGGGTGCGACCGTCAGTCCGCATTGGGAGAGCCGGGGGTCGCTGAAGACGCCGTCCTGGGCGAGCTGCGGTCGAGGGAGCCGTTCGCCTCATACGGGTGACCGTGCAGCCGGGTTCTCGGTAGGGCCTCGCGCGACGGCGAAGCTCCCGTCCGGGAACACGGCGAGATTTTCCCCCGCGGCTTCGAGGCTCGGGACCACTGTCCCGTCGGCCGTGACGTGCCTCAGCTTGCTCACGCCGCCGACGAGAAGCGAGCCGTCTGGCAGGTCGTCGACCTGGCTCGGGACTTCCCGCCGACCCAGGTAGACGACGCCCTTCGAACCGAACGCGCCGTCGGGCGTGCCGCCAGGACCGAGGCGCATGAGCCCGATTTCGCCCGCGTGGGAGTGAAAGCGAGGACCCTCAGGGTTGGTGCCACTGACCAGGATCCTGCCCTGCGCATGGAAGGCGATGCTTTCGATTTCCAGATACGCCGGGAGAGGAGCGGCGTGGACGTCGAAGGCGTCGTCCCGAGGTCATCGGGCTCGAGTCGACCTAGGGTCCCGCCTTCTGCGTAGACGACCCCGCCCGCCGAATCGACCGCGAAAGCGCCGACCCCATTACCCGCCCTGACCCAGCCCCCTTCGCCAAAGGTCGGATCGGGTGCCCCATTTGCTTCGCGGCGCCCGATCTCACCGAACCAGGCCCGTTCCTTGGGCTTCACGACATAGCTGACGTAGAGATGCCCGTCGGCTCCGGCGGCGATCCCGGCGAACGATCCTTCGCCGTCGGCGGGCGGCAGCGACACGGCGACCCGCCCCCTTCGCCGAAGCTCGGGTCGAGACCGCGCAACTACGCACCCGCACCAGCGGCCGCGCCGGCCCCAAGTACGACGCCCATCCCGACCACGACCGCGCCCAAGACGATCGCCGCGACCCGCGATGCCATCCCCCACCCGCCGGTCATGTCCCCCCGATACCCGCCATGCACCGAGAACACTCGCGCGCTCAGGAAGGCTCGGCCCTCGGCGAGGCACATCTACTGGGGGAACGAGGGAAGTGAGCTCGATCGGCCGTCGGGCCGACCGGTCTCGTCGCGTCCCGTGGGCACGGGGTTTGACGCGGAGACGCACGACATCCTGGCCATAGAGCGCCATGCGCGCACCCCCAAGCCACAGGCCGGATCACTCGTCTGGCGCTCTATCATCGAGCCGACGGCGCGCCTGCGGCCCCCGGCTGGCCGACGCCTCGCCAATCCGTCAGAATGATCTGGATCACCCCAACGGGGAGTGGCGCAGTCTGGTAGCGCACTCGGCTGGGGGCCGAGCGGTCGCAGGTTCAAATCCTGTCTCCCCGATATCGCAGAGCCGGCTTGGGAGGCGGGCTCGCGCCTCGTTCAGGCGGTCACGTGGGGGTTTGGGCATCCCCGTGGTACCGCTCGTGGTACCAAGTTCGCCCTTATGACTGCTCCTGGGACGACTTAGAGATGTTCGCTGAGCTAGATGTCGCAGGGCTGGCGCCGGCCGCGTGGCTGGCGATCCTCGGGTTTGCCGCAGGCGGTAAGAGCGCTCTGCGATCTCGAAGGACCGGAAACCAACTCGTCGAATAGAAAGATCAACTACAGGACGTCACCGAATCTCAACGGCTGTTCTCTGATTCTTTGACCCGTGTCGCTTACCACCGACCGCAATCGGAGTTCCGTCTTCTTTGGTCGACCACATCTTTGGTTCGTCGTGAATCATCGCGATGCCGTTTTGCATTTCCACGTACCCGAACTGATGGACCACAATGGCCCGATCATCGTCGGAGTAATATCCACTTTCCCACGGGTTCGCCGGATCCTCGGGGAGTACAAGGCCCATGCATTCTCGGCCCACCAGCTCGCACTTATCGTTCGCCGCCCGGATGGCGTGAACCGATCTGCCAATGATGGCCTTAGCGCTCTTGCGTTCGAGGGTTAGTTGTTCAATCGCTTCTAGCTCGGCGGCTGGAAGATGTTTAGTCGCCCCGACCGCAACGACAATGAAGGCGTTTTCGGAACCTTGAGGTGGTCTCAGAAGTTCGGCCTTGAACCCTTCTCCGAGCGCGGGAGGAGAAGAGCCATGTGGTGGTGGAACGCCTGGAACCTGAACCTGAGCGTGATTCGAAATGTGAGCGAGCAGGCTTACCCGAAGTGGAAGCGGATCATCGTGGAACGAGTATCCGGCGATCGCACTCGAGAGTTTGCGCAGCTCCCACGGGAGCGCCAGGCCTTCGATCGTCTTCGTAGCCTCATCTCTGACCCGCTCAGCGATCTGCCATGGGGTCAGACCACTCATCGCCACAATCGTCTCCATAAGCCATTTCCGAGTCGAGAAGGAACCAGCCTGGGCGAGACCGGTGAACGCGACGATGAAACGGCCAAATTCGCTGAAGACAGCGAAGCCCTTCTCGGTAGAACTCTCCTTACCTTCCCCCAAGTCTTTCATTTTCCCGTTGAAGGTCAGGCGTCGGTCTGCCGTGGAGATGGCTTGGTCTTCGTTGATGGCGAGGATTATTAGGGTCACGCGGCGATTCTCCTTCAGATCGCCGCCAGAATCCAGCCTGGCGGCCATGGAATCGAGCGCGACGCCCAACAGCCAGTTCTTGACCGACATCCTCTGCGAGATTTCGTCCTGGGCCTTAAGGAGAAGGAAGTCCTCCCGTCTGCGGTGGTGGTCAACGCGGGAGGACCACATAAAGGCATTCCTAGCCCCGGCTCTATGAACTCGCGAAGCGCAGTGGCCTGACGTGCCTGACGAAGGTGCGTTCTGGAAGCAGCGGTCGACCAGGTTTTCTCGACCTACCAATCTCCTGCTAGCGACTAACCCACGCCTACGGCTGGCGCTTGCCAGGGAGTTGGAGCGGGTGGCGTCCCCTGCGTCCCCGCGACCACTCCCGACCCGCACTCGGTTGACCCATGGGAGGTCGGTCCTCCGCGTTCCGTCGATCTTGCGTTCTATCGCCGGCTTTTCGGAGGGTCAACGTGGCCACGTCTTCTGAGCAAGTGCTAGAACGTCAGCGAAGCCCGAACGTTTCGGCGCTCAGCTGAGTGCCGCGACGATGTCCGAATGCACGATTACCTTGCCGCCTGATGCCGGACTCCGGAGATGCCACCAGTCTCGAAACCGAGGCGCGCCTCAAAGAGGCGAAAGAGAGTCTGTCGGAAGCCGAATGCATCTTCGCCGAGGAAACCACTGCCGATCATCGATCCCAGTGGTCGAACGTATATCGGTTGGAGAGTGCGACCAAGCATGCTCGGAAGCTGTTGCCCCTCATCGACCCCACGATCACGCGGTTGGATGCAGCGGCTGAGTTGGCGGATGCGTCGGTGCAGGCCCGAGATGCCATCCGGGCGGCCGTTGATTCGGGCGGCGGGGATCTCATCGGCTCGGCCGACCGTCTGTTGACTGGGACCGCCCAGGTGATGGCGGGACAGCTTCCGCCAGATGATGCAAATTCCGCCGCCGGCGGGCTAGTGAAACGTCTTGAAGATGTCGAACGACAGATTGACGAAAAGCACGAGGCCTATCAGGCAGCCTCCGAGCAGCTTGAGCGGGTCAGGGAAGGGTTCGAGACTCGAGAGAGCACCCTCACGAAGTTTCTCGATGACCTCACCAATGTCGCGGCAGAGGTCGAGTTTCAAAAGCAGGCTGAAGACTACGAGAAGGAAAGCAAATTCTTCTGGACGGCCGGGCTCATCATTCTGATCGCTGCTTCGTGTGTTGCCGTCCTGCCGCTCATTCTCAACTATGTCAATCCTCAGCATCACGCGTTAGAAGGCCAAAGCAACGTTTCTGCCCACCTCGCGGTAGCAGTTGCCTTCGCGGCAGTGTCCGGTGTGTTCCTCGCACGGGCTCGTAGCAGGGATCGCAACCGCCAGCGCAACCGCGACCTTTCCGTGGCCCTCATCACCATGTTTGCGTACAGCGAGCAGATCGCGAATGACCAAGAGAAGGAGCGCTTCAAACACGACATGGGTCGTCTTGTCCTTGAAGCCTTTTTGCGCCAGGAACCACCGAGCGAGGAACGTTCTAGGGGAATCCTCGCTGATCTCGCCGCCCGCGGGGCCCCGACCGACCAGCCGCAGAAGTCGTGATCTGACCGTGGGAACTGGAGGAGCCGAGGCGCTGCTCTCTGTTCGTTCCTAGGGGGTCGGTAGTTGTGCTCCCCGGCGGCCCCGCGTCCCCAGCGGAAGGTTGCACTCGGTCCCCTTGATCAGCAGTCGGCTACAGCGCGTCCCCGCCGCCCCGCGACCCCGTCCAAGGGCTGCGCTCGGCTGGTCAATGTGAGGGCACCGAGAGGCATTCGTGGTCTGTGGTGTCGGCGCCCTCAACCACTCACTTTGACCCCAGGCGTTAGATGCGCGGCAGAGTCCGGTCCAGCTCGTACATGACCAGTCCTACGTACCAGGTGACGCGACGCGCGTCCTCCGCGTCCAGCGGCTGCTCTTTGCTATCGCCATGCTCCTGACGCTGTGCAAGCCCGCTCGCCGCCCGCCAGAGTTGAGCCAGCGCATGAAGGAGTTCTGCCTTGCGGCTGCCGAGGTCCTCTTTGTGGTGGTCGATGGCGGCGTCAATCGCTGCGAACGTTCCAGCCTTGTCAGGCGTGAGCCCGCGTTCGCGGACGAAGTCTTCGGCAAAGGCGTGCAATGCCTCCCGGCAGTCATGGCCAATCCTCGTCGCGTGGCCCTCAGGATCCTCGGAGGCATATCGAGTCGCGACCCTGAACTTTTCACGGGCGGTCGGGTGGCGAGTTGCGAAATCAGCGCTATCGATGTAGTCGACCGCGGTCTGGCCGATCGCCGTGATGGGATCGACGCGGCCCTTGATGCGCTGGACGTGGCTATACCCATCCGAGGTGATGAAGAACTCGTAGGTGCCACGGACGTTGAGATTCGTGATCTTGATTAGGTTGGAGCGATCGAGTTCCGACAGATCTTGCGGGGCGACTTCGATTTCGCCTTCGATCCCAGCGCCCTGGACGGTCACACCCGCCCCGAAGGTTCTTGAGACGAAGAACTGCCGTTGCGGGCGCGCAACCGTCATCGCGGCGTCGGCGAACCGGACGAGCAGCTCCTCAACCTCTGGATCTATCGTGGGACCGAGTTGCACGCCCATGACGTCAATCTAGTTACACGGGCGGCGGCGCAACGACGATGAAGCGTGCGGCCCGCAGGCTCGGAACGGCCTCTCGCACTTGGGCCGCAAATGAGGGGTCGCCCGGTGGGCATCCCACGTTGCTCGACCGGCTGAAGGCTGCATTCGGTGAGTTCCCGAGTGGTCACGCAGCCGGTCCGACGGGCGGCGAAGGCGCTTCGGAAGCCAAGGCGACCGCTCACGGCGGGTGGCTCCGCGGCGATTGGGTGCCAGGCGCGGTACCACGAGCTATTCGGAGGCGGGCTCTCGCCACCAGGCAACAGCACGGGCAGCCGCTTCGCTGTGCGCCTTCCGGTCCGGGTGCCCGTATTGGTCGATCGTCGTCTGGATGTCGGCGTGGCCGAGTTGCTGCTGGACGAAGTAAATGGACTCGCCGGCGGCCGGCCAGAGCGCTGCCGCGGTGTCGCGAAGGTCGTGGAGCCGAACGCGAGGCGGCAGGCCACGTCCTTGAGCGCGGCGTCGTGGCCCCGTCGCCGGACGTTGTGGGGTTCGGCATGAAGCCTCCGGGGCTGCGGAACACGAGCTTGTCGAGGCCGCCGTTGGCGGCCTGCCCCTTCGGGTGCTCCCGAAGGACCTCGAGGAGGTACGGGGCGACATGCACGGTCCGCGGGTGGTCGCCCTTCGCCGGGTTCGTGGCGAGGACGCCCCCCGGACCGCCGCACCAAGAATCTGACGTAGCGGGATCAGGCTGTCGTTCAGCGTCTTCCCGCTGAGCTTGTCCGCGGCGTCACGCTCGGCGAGGTAGGCCTCGATCTTCGCCCTGGTGATCTGGCGCGGCTTCAAGTCTCCGAAGGCCAGCTTGAGTCGATTGCGGAGGTGGACTCGTAGTCGTTGTAGGGGAATCTGTGAGCACGCGCCGTGGCGCCGCCGATGTGAAATCTGGGCGGATCGCAGGGAGGGCCTGCTGAGCCGCCTCCTTCAGCCCGCCGTCGGTCGATCGACTCGGCACTCCAAAATGCGCGCGCACCTGCTCCCCGTGGGGTAGGTTCGTGCCTCGGACCCGGGTCGCAAACGAAGGAGAGTCATGAGCGAGCAGAGCGTCGATGTCGTCAAGGGAGCATATGCCGCCTTCGCAGAGGGCGATGTACCCGCAGTTCTCGGGACCTTCGCCGAGGACATCGAATGGCACGAGGCTGAGGGAATGCCGTATGGCGGAGTACACCTCGGTGGCGAGGCGGTCGTGCAAAACGTTTTCGGTCCCCTGTCTCAGGATGTCGAAGCCTTTGCGGTGACCCCTGAGGAATTCATGGAGGCAGGCGACACCGTGGCCGTGGTCGTCAGATACACCGGCACCGGCAAGGTCTCCGGCAAGCCGCTGGACCTGCCGGTTGTGCACATCTGGGACATCCGGGACGGGAAGATTGTGCGCTTTCGTCAATTCGTGGACACGGTGAGATTCGCCGACGTCGTACCTGCTTCCGATTCTGTGGTGGGGTAGGCCGCGGCGCCGCTCGGCCAAGCCCGCTGACGTTGCCCTGATGAGCACGTACGCCGACACCGTAGGCTCCGCGACCTCGGGTTAAGCACCCTTTAGCCGTGACCTTGAGTCCGAACTTGCCGAGGAGTCATGGCCTGAGTACAAGGTGATGCAGCAGGGCGCTCGTCCACGGCGTCCCCGCGACCCTGTCGGCTAGACGTTCGCACAGGCCTATCCCCTACGACGCGATTGCGGGAACTCTGGCTTCGACGTTCGTCCTACTCGAGTCGCTAGCGCATCCTACGGCGGGCACGGTTCGCTGGTGGCTGCCCTGCACAGCTTCTCCTCGATCCCGATGTTCATGTCAGCGGCTTCATGCCATTCAGACGTGGTATGAAATCTCGGATTCAACTTCCACTTCCCCTCCCCGTCTGGGACGCGCAAATCATCCGTATAGACGAACCCGCCCTTTGGGTAGCCGTAAGCTTCACCCGCGCCCGCGTTTGGAACCGGGACGCCCTTCGGATACCGACCCAGCGCCACTCCAAAATTG
Organism: Actinomycetota bacterium; assembly: GCA_018268675.1. GTDB lineage: Bacteria > Actinomycetota > Thermoleophilia > Solirubrobacterales > 70-9 > VAYN01. The sequence continues at coordinate 519 of JAFDWB010000052.1, read as the reverse complement.
ATGCTTACACCGCGGCGGCTAGTTACCCTCCCCGACAGCGCCCCGGTCGCCCCCTTCCGGAAGGGGAGTATGACGAAAATCAAAGTGGTAAGGAAGCCGCAGGAGCAGCTACTTGGCTTCGTCGGTTCCGAGAACGTGAGTTGAGCTGTCCCCGCTGGCTGACCCCCCACAGCCAGACACCAACAAGGTGAAGCCGAGAAGTCCGACCGAACACCAGTACGCTCGACGCAACATCATCCCAACTTAGTCTTGGAAGACGCCATTAGGCCCGTAGAGGTTCGCTGGGTCCTGCTTCTTTGCACCAGGGGCACCGAATAGTTGGTGCCCGGTCCAGGAAGCGACGGGCCGCCTTCCCGTACCGGGGGTCGTCGTCGTGGCCGAGCAAGAGGGTGATCGCTAGCTGACCCGCCCACACACGTTGTGAACGCCTGAGAAGCATCCGGGCCCTCCCAGAGGCTTGGTGGTGTCTACGCCCCAAGCAAGGAGGACCCGGATGAAGGTTCACGCTAACGCCGCTCT
>JAFDWB010000051.1 GCA_018268675.1 Actinomycetota bacterium | reverse complement strand
CCTGATCCACCTCTACTCGTTCGGCTACATGCAGTCCGACGAGGGCTACCACCGCTTCTTCAGCTACCTCAACTTCTTCGTCTTCTCGATGCTGCTGCTGGTCCTCGCCGGCAACTTCGTGCTGCTGATCGTCGGCTGGGCCTTCGTCGGCTTCGCCTCCTACGCGCTGATCAGCTTCTGGTACCGGCGGACGACCGCCACGCGCGCCGGGATGAAGGCGTTCGTGATCAACGTCGTCGGCGACATCGGCCTCGTCCTCGCCGCCCTCCTGATCTTCCAGCAGCTCGGGACCTTCGAATACGGCGAAGTCTTCGCCAGGGCGTCGACCGTCTTCCACACCAACCAGTGGACGGTGATCGCGATCTGCCTGCTGCTGCTGGTCGGGGCCGTCGCCAAGTCGGCGCAGCTGCCGCTCCACACCTGGCTCCCGGACGCGATGGAGGGCCCGACCCCGGTCTCCTCGCTGATCCACGCGGCGACGATGGTGACGGCCGGCGTCTACCTGATCGCCCGCACCCACGTCCTCTTCGAACTGGCTCCGACCGCCGCCGACATCGCCGCCTTCACCGGCTTGGCGACGCTGCTGGTCGCCGGCTCGATCGCCCTGGTGGTGACCGACCTGAAGCGGGCGATCGCCTACTCGACGATGAGCCAGATCGGCTACATGGTGGTCGGCGTCTCGATCGGCGCCTACAGCGCCGGGATGTTCCACCTGATGACCCACGCCTTCTTCAAGGCGCTCCTCTTCATGGCGGCCGGCTCGATCATCGCGGCGATGGCGAACGAGCAGAACATCGACAAGATGAGCGGCTTCGGCAAGGCGATGAAGTTCACCTCGGTGACGATGCTCTGCGGGGCGCTGGCGCTGGCCGCGTTCCCGTTCACCTCGGGCTTCTTCTCCAAGGACGAGATCCTCGCCTACGCCACCGCGCGCGGCGGCATGTACCTGATCTTCACGGTCCTCGGGTACTTCGGCGCGCTGCTGACCGCGATCTACACCTTCCGGCTGATCTTCCGGGTGCTGCGCGGGGAGCCCTGCGCCGAGGCCCAGGAGCTGATCGACACCGGCCACGTCCACCACGCCGCGCCGTTCAACCCGGCCACCGGTGAAGAGGAGGACACCGAGGTCGGCTTCCCGGGGCCGGAGCACCACATCGCCGAGGGCTCGCCGCCGATGAAGGTCGCGATGGGCATCCTCGCCTTCCTCGCCCTGTTCGCCGGGTTCATCCAGGTTCCGGGCGTCGACGAGACCGTCACCCACTTCCTCGATCCGGTCTTCGCCGACTCGCCACTGGCGGCGATCCACCCGACGACCGCCGAAGCCTGGGTCGGCCTGCTGATCGGCGGCCTGATCTCGCTCGGCGGGATCGGCATCGCCTACTGGCTCTACGTGGTCAGCCCGGAGACGCCGCGCCGCCTCCAGCAGCGGTTCGCCGCGGTCCACACCTTCCTCTACAACAAGTGGTACTTCGACGAGGCGATCGACTTCCTCGTCGTGCGGCCGGCGCTGGCGATCGGCCGCTTCGCCAACCGGGTCTTCGAGCGCTACGTGATCGACGGCGCGATCACCGGCGGCACCGAGGACACCGTCGACCGCGCGGGCGGGATCGTCCGCACCTTCCAGAACGGCATCGTCCGCACCTACGGCCTCTTCGTCGTCTTCGGCGCTGTCGGCCTCGCCCTCTACTTCCTCATCCAACAGTCATGATCAACGCACTCCTCTGGGTCCCTCTGGCGTTCGGCTTCGTCGGCCTCTTCCTGCCCAAGCGGGCGGTCGGCTGGTGGGCGACCGCGGGCGCCGTGGCGACGCTGGCGATCGGCGTGATCATGGCCTTCGGCTTCGAAAGCGGCGCCGCGGGCCTGCAGGACACGGTGAACACGACCTGGATCTCGGGGCTCGGCGTCGACTACAGCCTCGGCATCGACGGGCTGAACCTGTTCCTGGTCCTGCTGACGGCGCTGCTCTGGGTCGGCGGCATCGCCTTCGCCGCCTTCCGCGAACAGGAGCGGCCGCAGCTCTTCTTCTTCCTCATGCTCGCCGCCGAGACGGCGACGCTCGGCTCGTTCCTCGCCCAGGACCTGTTGCTCTTCGTCCTCTTCTTCGACCTGATGCTGGTGCCGTTCTACTTCCTCTTCGGCGGCTGGGGGGTCGATCGCTCGGCCGAAGGCGGCCCGACCGCGCCGCAGGCGACGCTGAAGATGATGATCTACACGCTGATCGGCTCGCTGCTGATGCTGGTCGGCGCGATCGCCACCGCGATCATCTCCGCCCACGGCGGGCACATCACCTTCTCGATCGAAGCGATCCAGCACCAGGGCGTGCCGGTCGGCAGCCAGCGCTGGATCTTCTGGTTCTTCGCCGCCGCCTTCCT
>JAFDWB010000050.1 GCA_018268675.1 Actinomycetota bacterium | reverse complement strand
GAGGAAGTTGGCCGGCGCGCCGCCCGCCTGGGCGACGACGTCGAGCGTCGACATGCAGAGCCCGGCGCCGTTGGCCAGGATCCCCACGTTGCCGTCGAGTTTCACGTAGGTGAGGCCCTTTTCCTTCGCCATCTGCTCCTGCGGATCGTCCGCGGTGTCGGCGATCTCGGCCAGGTCCTCGTGGCGGAAGAGCGAGTTGCCGTCGATCGTGACCTTGGCGTCGAGGGCGACGACCTTGCGGTCGGCGGTGACGATCAGCGGGTTGACCTCGATCAGCGTCGCGTCCTCCCCGCGCGCCACCTCGGCCAGCTTCGCCAGCACGTCGGCGGCCTCGTCGAGCGCGTCCTCCGCCAGCCCCGCGGCCGCGACGATCGGCCGCGCCGCGGCGGCGTCGAACGGCACCGTCGGGTCGATGTGGACTTTGACCAGCGCCTCGGGGCTCTCCGCGGCGACCGCCTCGATATCCATCCCGCCCTTCGCCGAGACCATCGCCAAGAGCTTCTTCTCGCCGCGGTCGAGGATGATCGAGGCGTAGTACTCCTCGGCGATGTCGGAGCCGCCCTCGATCCAGACCGAGTCGACGCGGAAGGGACCCTCGCCGTGCGGGCCGGTGATGTCCATGCCGATGATGTCGGAGGCGTACTGACGCGCCTCCTCGACGTCCTTGGCGATCTTCACGCCGCCCGCCTTGCCGCGGCCCCCGATCAGCACCTGGGCCTTGATCGCGCAGGGATAGCCGATGCGCTCCGCCGCCGCGACCGCGTCCTCGACGTTGTCGGCGACCTCGCCGCTCGGCACGGCGATCCCGTGCTTGGCGAAGAGCTGCTTGCCCTGGTATTCGAGGAGGTCCATGGGGGTGGTGCGCCAGACGGCGCGGCGCGCACCCTATCCGAATGCCATAATCCCGCGCTCTCCGATGGCTCTGCCCGCACTGAAAAGCATCACCTGGGTCACCACCGACTGCTACGGCACCCTGATCGACTGGGAGCGCGGCATCCTCGACGCCTGCCAGAAGGAGGCCGCAAAGGACGGCTTTTCGTTCGACGAGCAGCCGTTCCTCGACCGCTTCTTCGAGGTCCAGGCCGAAGTGATGGCCGGATCGTACGAGCTCTACGCCGAGGTGCTCCGCCGCACGATCGTCAAGGTCGCCGGCGAGCTCGGCTGGGAGATCGAGCCCTCCCGCGCCCAGTTCCTGCCCAACAGCGTCGCCTACTGGCTGCCCTTCCGCGAGGCCAACGCGGCGATGGACCGGCTCGGCAAAAAGTACGAGATCGGGATCATCTCCAACATCGACGACAAACTGCTCGGGATCTCGCGGCGCCACCTGCGCACCGAACTGGACCTCGTCGTCACCGCGCAGCAGGTCCGCAGCTACAAGCCGGACCCGGTCCACTTCAAAGAGTGCGCACGGCGGATCGGCGGCAAAAAAGGCTGGATCCACATCGGCAGCGACTACACGACCGACATCGCCCCGGTCCTCAAGATGGGCGTCCCGGCGATCTGGGTGAATCGCCACGGCGAGAAACTCGACGGCCGCAAAGCCCCGTCGGCGACGGTCAAAAACTTCCGCGAAGCTGCGAAAAAGCTCGGCGCGTCCTGAGCGTCTTCTAGTTTTCCGAGCGCAACTCCGGCGGCCGCGGGCGGTTTTTCCTCGCGGAGGACGCCACTCAGTCTTTGTCGATGATTTCGCCTGATCTCAGAACCCAGCCCTGGCGCGGCGGCGCGACCGCGCGCCTCGCCGCGGCGTTCGCGGTGCTGGCGCTGATCCTTGGCCTGGTCCTGGTCGCGACCGACGAAGCCAACGCGGCCCGCGCCAAATCCTCGGAACTCCAGAAACCGAGCTTCGTCGTCATCCAGACCGACGACGAGACGCTGGAAGAGCTCTACAAAGGCGTCCGCACCGCGTCCGGGGGCGAAGAATTCGCGATGCCGAACACGCTGCAGCTGCTCGGTGAACGGGGCGAGACCTTCACCCAGTACTACACCCCCTACAGCCTCTGCGCCCCCTCCCGGGTCAGCCTCTGGACGGGCCGCTACGCCCACAACAACCATGTCGAAGGCAACGTGCCGCCGAACGGCGGCTTCACCGGCCTCCAGTCGCGCATCGGCTACAGCCACAACATCGCCACCTGGCTGCAGGGCGCCGGCTACCGGACGATCCACGTCGGCAAGTACCTCAACGGCTACGGCGACTCCCCCTACAGCCCCGGCACCGAAGTGCCGCCCGGCTGGAGCTCCTGGCGCAGCGTCCTCAATTCGGACACGAACCACTTCTTCTACGGCTACACGATGAACAACAACGGGACGGTCGAAGGCCCGTTCGGCAACTCCGGTAGCTGGGAAACCCGCGAATACGGCGAAATCGACGACCCCGGCTGCCCGTACGCCCCGCTCAACGGCAAACCCTGTTTCTACGAGACCGACAAATTCAACCAGCTGGCGACCGAAGAACTCGCGGCTACCTCGCCGGAACAGCCGTTCTACATGCAGGTCGACTACACGGCCCCGCACGGCGACTTCCGCAAACCGGCCGGGCCGCAGCCGGCGACCCGCGACCTCGGCCGCTTCGCCGGGGCACCGCTGCCCGACAACCGCGCCGAAGGCTTCAACGAGGGGAATGTCAACGACAAGCCCCGCTTCATCCGCGAAGCGCCCTACCTGAGCGCCCAGGAAATCCACACCTATCGCGTCTACTACCAGAACTGCCTGGCCTCGCTGATCGCGGTCGACGAAGGGGTGAAACAGATCGTCGACGAGCTCGGCGCCCTGGGGCGGCTGCGCAACACCTACATCCTCTTCACCTCCGACAACGGCTTCTTCTTCGGCCAGCACCGGCTGGTCGGGGGCAAGTTCCTCGCCTACCAGCCCTCCACCCACCTGCCGCTGATCATCCGCGGCCCGGGAATCAAGCCGGGGAGCTCGACCGCCCAGCAGGTCTCGACGATCGACATCGCGCCGACGATCCTCGAACTGGCCGGGGTGACGCCGGACAAGAGCATCGACGGCACCTCGTTGGTCCCCTTCATGAAAGACCCGGAACTGCGCGAAAACCGGCCGCTGCTCTTCGAGTCCTTCGTGCAGAGCAACGACGTCGAACAAGGCGGCAACGCCTCGACCGGCGAAACGACCTCGGCGGGCGGGGCGAACGGCAAGCTCGGCGTCAAGGGAGCGGCCGCCCACGCCTCGGAGGTCGCGCCGCCGAAGAACTACTACGGCATCCTGCTCGGCCCCTACAAGTACATCGAGTGGCCGGACGGCGAGAAAGAGCTCTACAACCTCGAAAAGGACCCGTACGAGCTCAACAACGTCATCCGCAACAAGAACTACGCCCCGGTCCGCGCCTTCCTGCACAACGAACTGGTCCGCCTCGAGACCTGCAAAGGCCGCGGCTGCTCCCAGCTGGCCCCGGAAATCCCCCTGACCCGCCGGCAACGATTGCAGGCCAAGCGGGAAAAGGAAAGGGAACAGCGGGAACAGGAACGGGAACGCAAGCAGCGGGAAGAAGCGCGCCGCGGAGGGAAGGGCCACAAGCACTGAGGGGTCTGCCAAGAGGGAATCCGACAGGGGTCTCTCTCAACCCTTCGCGCGGGTGGCCGCAAGCTGTCGCCCGGGAGATTTGAAGCTCAGGGTACAAGCCGTTCGACCCCTGTCGGATTCCCTCTCCACCGGTCAGGTAGTGGGCCGTGAGGTCTCCCGGGGCACAGGGAGAAGAGATGAAAAGCTCCGGCAGCTTTGATCAAAGACCGATTGGCCCGGCCCTACACGGGGACACTCTGAACCCTTCGCGGGGGTCGCGGGCAGGGGGTGAGGCGGCTTGTACCCTGAGCTTCCAAAGCTCCTGGCGACAGCTTCCGGCGATTCGCGCGAAGGGTTGAGCCGAACCCCCTGCCCGCGACCCCCGCCCCGCGCGCTAAACGATGACCGCGATGACGTCGCCGGAGCCGATCGCGGCGCCCTCGGCGACGTTCAGGGCGGTGACCTTGCCCGAGCGGTGGGCGGTGATCTCGTTCTCCATCTTCATCGCCTCGATCACCGTGATCAGGTCACCCTCGGCGACCTCGTCGCCCTCGGCGACGGCGACTTTGAGGATCGTGCCCTGGAGCGGTGAGGGCAGCGCCTCGCTCGAGGCGGCGGAACCGCCCCCCGCCGCGCGCTCGCGTTTCGGCGGCTTGCGCCCGCCCGGGGCGGGGGCCGCGGCGCCGGCGACCGCCTCGCCGATCACCTTGACGTCGAAGAGCTTGCCCGCCACCTCGACCTTGTAGTCGCGGGTGACGACCGCGGCGCCGTCCTCCGCCGGCACCGGCGGGTCGACCGCCGCGGGAGCGGTCGACTTCAGCCAGTCGGCGTCCTCCATCAGGTCGCGGCAGGTCTCGCCGTCGGCCCACTGGCGGGTCTGCAGGATCGCCTGGTGGAAGGGGATCAGCGTGGTCAGGCCGCCGGAGTCGTATTCGCCCAGTGCCCGCAGCATCCGCCGCGTCGCCTTCTCCCGGTCGACGTCCCAGACGACGAGCTTGGCCACCATCGGGTCGTACATCGGGGTGACCTCAGAGCCACCTTCGACGCCGGAGTCGACGCGCACGCCGGGGCCCGAGGGCTCGCGGTAGGACGGCCCGATCGGCCCCGGGGCGGGGGCGAATTTCTTCGCCGCGTTCTCGGCGTTGATCCGGCACTCGATCGACCAGCCGCGCAGGTCGACCTGGTCCTGGGAGATGGAGAGCGGCTCGCCCGCGGCGACGAGGATCTGCTCGCGGACGATGTCGATCCCGCTGATCATCTCGGTCACGCAGTGCTCGACCTGCACGCGGGTGTTCATCTCGAGGAAGAAGTACTCGTCGCCGACCTGCATGCCCTCGATCGTGCCCGCCCCGCGGTAACCGACCGCGGCCGCCGCGTCGGTGGCGATCTTGCCGATCCGTGCCCGCATCTCGGCGTCGACGTGGGGTCCGGGAGCCTCCTCGATCACCTTCTGGTGGCGGCGCTGGATCGAGCAGTCGCGCTCGCCGAGGTGGATCACGTTGCCGTGCGCGTCGGCCAGCACCTGGACCTCGACGTGGCGCGGGTCCTCCAGGTAGCGCTCGATATAGACGCGCGGGTCGCCGAAGAATTTCTCGCCTTCGCGGGAGGAGCCTTCGTAGGCGTCCTGGAGGTCGGCGGGGGTCATCGCCACGCGGAAGCCCTTGCCGCCGCCGCCGCCCGCGGCCTTGCAGGCGACCGGGTAGCCCGCGTCGTCGGCCTGGCGGCGCGCCGCCTCGAGGTCGTCGGCGGTCTCGGTCGCGCCGGGGACGATCGGCACGCCGGCCTCGGCCATGATCTCGCGGGCCCGCGTCTTCGACCCCATCGCTTCGATCGCCTCCGGCGGCGGGCCGATCCAGGTGATCCCGGCCTCGGCGCAGGCGCGCGCCATCTCGGCGTTCTCGGCGAGGAAGCCGTAGCCGGGGTGGATCCCTTCGGCGCCCGCCTCCTCGGCGACCGCGATGATCTTGGCGATGTTCAGGTAGCTCTCCGCCGGGACCGCGGGGCCGAGCAGGAAGGCCTCGTCGGCCGCCCGCACGTGCGGCGCGTCCCGATCGATCTCCGAGTACACGGCAACCGAGCCGATCCCCATCTCCCGCAGGGTGCGGGCGACGCGGATCGCGATCTCGCCGCGGTTGGCGATGAGAACCTTCTGGAACATCGGCGGCGCAGTCTATTTAGGTTCGCGGGGGGAGGGCGGGCGGACCCTCCCGGGACCGCTCGCCGGCGCTCGCGTGAGTGTCCCGGGAGGGTCCGCCCGCCCTCCCTCACGGGCCGTGGCTAGGCTGCGGCGATGACTTTGGTCGAGCTGCAGAGCCATTCCACCCACTCCGATGGGGAATTGGCACCCGCGGGGGTGGTTGCCGAAGCTGCCAAGGCAGGCGTCACCACGTTGGCGCTTTCCGATCATGATTCGGTGGCGGGCGTGCCGGAGGCGCTGGAGGCGGGGCGGGAGCTCGGGGTCGGGATCGTGCCGGCGGTGGAGATGTCCTGTGTGCACGCGTACGCGGAAGATCTGCATATCTGTGGGTACTGGGTGGACCTCGAGCGGATCGAGCCTGCTTGTGAGCGGGCGCAGCAGGAGCGACGGGCCAGGGCGGCGGAGATCGTCGAGAACCTGCGCGGGTTCGGCTTCGATCTCACACTCGACGATGCGATCCGCGAGGCGGGCGGCGCCGACTCGATCGGGCGGCCCCACATCGCCAAGGCGGCGGGCGCGACCGGCGACCTGGGCCCCTTCTTCGAGGAGTACCTGGTGCCGGGCGCCAAAGCCTTCGTGCCCCGCCGCTGGCCGGACGCCGAGCAGGCGATCGGCCTGATCCGCGAGGCGGGCGGCGTCGCCGTCATCGCCCATCCCTACTGGGACATCTCGGCCCCCGAGGAGGTCGACGACCTGATCCGCTCCCTCGGCGCCGACGGCATCGAGACCTTCTACCCGACCCACACGAAGGAGCAGACGGCCCATCTCCTCGACCTCTGCGCCGAGCTCGACCTGATCGCCACCGCCTCCTCCGACTACCACGGCCCGACCCACAAGACCTTCGCCAGGTTCGGCGCCTACGAGACCTACGGCCTAGGCGAGCCCCAGGTGCCACCCCGGCCGTAGGCCGTGTGCCGGCTGACGCCTCGCGGCGCGGCCATCCCCCTCATGCTTCGGCTGTTATGAGGGGGATGGCCGCGCCATGGTGTGCGCCACGCCGGTGAGTTCGCAGTTGACCACAACAGTTGTAGATAAGTGCGAACTCACCCGGGGGGGTGCCTCGTGGCGGTGTGAGAAATCCGCCATATGGACGGATAACTCACACCGGAAGGCCGGGGCTCGCCGGTCCCGGCGCAGGCCGAGGCGTCAGCCCGCCTCGGGCGTCAGCCGGCCGCTACCGCAACAACGCGAGAACCTGCCGCACAGCCTCCTCGAGGTCCGGGGAGGTCACGAGGTCCGGGCGCTCCGAGGCCTCGTAGGGGGCGCCGACGCCGGTCAGGTCCTTGATCTCGCCCGCGCGGGCCTTGGCGTAGAGGCCCTTCGGGTCGCGGCGTTCGCACTCCTCGAGGGGGGTGTCGACGAAGACCTCGTAGAAGGGGATGCCGGCCTCCTCGTGGATCGCCCGGACGCGGTCGCGCTCGGCCCGGTAGGGGCTGACCAGAGAGGCGATCGCGACGGTGCCCGATTCGGCGAGGATCTTCGCCACCTCACCGACGCGGCGCACGTTCTCGTTGCGGTCCTCCTCGGAGAAGCCGAGGTCGGCGTTCAGACCGTGGCGGAGGTTGTCGCCGTCGAGCATGAAGGCGGCGCGCCCGGCAGAGACGAGGGTGTGCTCGATCGCGGTCGCGATCGTCGACTTGCCCGAACCCGAGAGCCCGGTCATCCAGATCGTCGCGCCGCCCGTTTCGAGCGCCCCCCACCGTTCCTCGCGCGAGAGCTTCGACGGGTGGAAGGTGATGTTCTCGGCGACGATCGAGGCGGTGTCGGTCGCCACGCCCGGGTCGCCCCCGGCGCTGATGATCATCCCCGCCGCCACCGTCAGGTCGGTCGCCGGGTCGACCAGGATGAAGCTGCCGGTGGTCCGGTTGATCCGGTACTCGTCGAAGAAGAGCGGCGAGGTGGTGTGGATCGCGACCCGGCCGATGTCGTTGACCTCCAGCGTCTCCGCCGAGAGGTCGCGGTGCAGCGTGTCGACGTCGAGCTGGTAGCGCAGCTCCTCGACCTCGGCGGCCACCCAGCGCGTCGTGTGCTTCAACTGGTACGGCGCCCCGGTCCGCAGCTGCGAGGTCTCGTCGAACCAGCAGATCATCGCCTCGAGCCGCCGGCTCGCGGTCGGCTGGTTGGTCGGGCGGCAGATCATGTCGCCGCGCGAGACGTCGACGTCGTCCTCCAGCCGCAGCGTCACCGCCATCGGCGGGAAGGCCTGCGCGACCTCTCCTTCGGGCGTGTCGATCGCCGCGATCCGCGAGGCTTTGCGCGAGGGCATCACCATCACCTCGTCGCCCTGCTTGAAGATCCCGCCGACCACCGAGCCCGCGAACCCGCGGTAGTCGCGGTACTCCGCCGACTGCGGGCGGATCACGTACTGGACCGGGAAGCGGTTGTCGACCAGGTTGCGGTCGGAGGCGATGTGGACGTCCTCGAGGTGGCCGAGCAGCGGCTGCCCGTGGAACCACGGCATGTTCGCCGACGGCTCGACCACGTTGTCGCCTTCCAGCGCCGAGATCGGCACGAACCCGAGGTCGGTGATGTCGAGCTTCGCGGCGAACGCGGTGAACTCCTCGCGGATCTCGTCGTACACCCCCTGTGCGTAATCGACCAGGTCCATTTTGTTCACGCACAGCACCAGGTGCGGCACCCCGAGCAGCGACGACAGCAGCGCGTGCCGGCGCGTCTGTTCGAGCACGCCTTTGCGCGCGTCGATCAGCAGCAGCGCCAGGTTCGCGGTCGAGGCGCCGGTGACCATGTTGCGCGTGTACTGGATGTGGCCGGGCGTGTCGGCGATCACGAACTTGCGCTTCGGCGTCGCGAAGTACCGGTAGGCGACGTCGATCGTGATCCCCTGCTC
>JAFDWB010000004.1 GCA_018268675.1 Actinomycetota bacterium | reverse complement strand
GATCCTCGGCAAGAAGCTCGGCATGACCCAGGTCTTCCAGGAGGACGGCACCGTGGTGCCCGTCACCGTGATCGAAGCGGGCCCCTGCAAGGTGACCGCGGTGCGCGAGACCGAGCGCGACGGCTACGCCGGCGTGCAGCTCGCGTTCGGCGAGGTCAAGCAGGGCAAGCTCTCCAAGGGCGAGGAAGGCCACCTGAAGAAGGCGGGCGCCCCGCCGCTCCGCCACCTGGTCGAGTTCCGCGACGAGGACCTCGGCGCCGAGGAGGGCCCGAAGATCGGTGACGACGTCACCGTCGCCGGGTTCGAGGCGGGCCAGAAGGTGAAAGTCGCCGGGATCACGATCGGCAAGGGCTTCCAGGGCGGCATCAAGCGCCACAACTTCTCCCGCGGCCCCGTCACCCACGGCTCCCACAACGTCCGCGCCCCGGGCTCGATCGGCGCCAGCGCCTTCCCCGCCCGCGTCTTCAAAGGGATGCGGATGCCGGGCCAGATGGGCAACAAGCGTCGCACCCAGCGCGGCCTCGAGATCGCCCAGATCGACGCCGACCGCAACCTGCTGCTGATCAAAGGCTCCGTCCCCGGCGCCAAGAACTCGATCGTCGAGGTCCGCACAGATGGCTGACAAAGCGCCGGTCCTCGGCAAGACGACCAAAGCCGACCTTTCGGACGCGGTCTTCGCGGAGCCGTTCCACGAGTCGCTGGTGCACGAGGCGGCGCGCGCCGACCTCGCCTCGCGGCGCCGCGGCACGGCCTCGACCCTGACCCGCGGCGAGGTCGCCTTCACCACCGCCAAGGCCTGGCGGCAGAAGGGCACCGGCCGCGCCCGCGTCGGCTCGCTCGGCGTGCCGAACCGCTTCGGCGGCGGCGTCGCCTTCGGCCCGAAGCCGCGCCACTACACGGTCAAGGTGAACCGCAAAGCGCGCCGCCGGGCGCTGCGCTCGGCCTTCTCGGTGCACGCCGAGCGTGGCTCGATCGCGGTCCTCGACGCGTCGGACTTCGACACCCCGTCGACCAAATCGGCGGCGGCGGCGCTGGCCAAATGGGGCGCCAAGAGCCCGACCCTGATCGTGCTCACCGCCGAGGAGACCGGGGCGATGAAGAGCTTCCGCAACCTGCCCCGCGTCACCGTGCTCGAGGTCGGCGCGACCGGCGTCGCCGACGTGATCGGCGCCGCCTCGATCGTCCTCTCGGAGTCGGCCCTCGCGGCGTTCGAGGAGCGCCTCGCCGGCGCCGCCAAGAAAGAGGAGGCGGTGGCCTGATGGACGCCCGCACGATCCTGATCCGCCCGGTGATCTCGGAGAAGAGCTACGCGTTGATCGCCGAGGGCAAGTACACCTTCCGGGTCGACGACCGCGCCCACAAGACCCAGATCGCGCAGGCGGTCGAAGAGGTCTTCAGCGTCAACGTCGCCGCGGTCCGCACCGCCAAGGTGCGGTCGAAGCCGAAGCGCCGCGGCCTCACCAAAGGCCGCACCCGCGCCTGGAAGAAGGCTGTCGTGCAGCTCGCTCCCGGCGAGCGGATCGAGTTGTTCGAAGGCGGACAGACCGCCTAGGAAGAGACCCAGATGCCGAACCGCAAAACCAAACCGACGAGCCCGGGCCGCCGCTTCGCGACGTACCCGCTGCGCGAGCAGGTGACCGCCTCCTCGCCGGAACGGAAGCTCACCGAAGGGCTGAAAAAGTCCGGCGGCCGCAACTCGAACGGCCGGGTCACCGCCCGCCACCGCGGCGGCGGCGCCAAGCGGCGTTACCGCAAGATCGACTTCAAGCGGCTGAAGGACGGCGTGCCCGCGAAGGTCGCGACGATCGAGTACGACCCGAACCGCTCCTGCTATATCGCCCTGCTCCACTACGCCGACGGGCACAAGGACTACATCCTCGCCCCGGCCGCGCTGAAAGTGGGGGACACGGTGAAATCCGGCCCCGAGGCCGACATCAAACCGGGCCACGCGATGGCGCTCGGCCAGATGCCGACCGGCACCATCGTCCACAACGTCGAGATGATCCCGGGCCAGGGCGGCAAGATGGGCCGCTCCGCCGGCACCGCGATCCAGCTGGTGGCGAAGGAGGGCGACATGGTCACCCTGCGCCTGCCGAGCACCGAGATGCGGATGGTCCGCGCCGAGTGCCGTGGCTCGATCGGCGTCCTCTCCAACGCCGAGCACCAGAACCTCAAGGTCGGCAAGGCCGGTCGCAGCCGCCACAAGGGCAAGCGCCCGCAGAGCCGCGGCGTGGCGATGAACCCGGTCGACCACCCGCACGGCGGCGGCGAGGCCCACCACACCCCGGGCGGCCACCCGGTCACCCCGTGGGGCAAGCCGACGCTCGGCTACCGGACCCGCAAGAAGGGCAAGCAGTCCGATCGTTACATCGTCCGTGGCCGGCGCCGCGGCAAGAAGAAGGGCGGTCGCTGATGGGGCGCTCGACGAAAAAGGGCCCGTGGGTCGAGGAGCGCCTGATGGGGCGGATCAAAGCGATGAACGAGGCCGGCAAAAAACAGATGACCAAAACCTGGTCGCGCGCCTCGACGATCTTCCCGGAGATGGTCGGCCACACGATCGCCGTCCACGACGGCAAGAAACACGTGCCGGTCTTCATCTCGGAGTCGATGGTCGGGCACAAGCTCGGCGAGTTCGCGCCGACCCGCACCTTCCGCTCGCACGGCGGCCGCGACTGAGCACACGGACTGACTGATGGCAGACGAGAAAGACAACAAAGAGAAAACCGACTCGAAAGAGTCGAAAGTCGACGCGCCCGAGGCGAAAGCCGAGAAAAAAGAGGCTGCGAAAAAAGAGTCGAAACCCGCTGCCAAAAAAGACTCGAAAGAGAAACCGGCCAAAAAAGCCGAGCCGAAAGCCGACAAAAAAGAGGCCAAAGGCAAAGACGAGAAAGCCGAGAAAAAAGCTCCGGCCAAACGCTCGCGCAAAAAAGCCGAGAAAGCCGCGGAGAAACCGGCGAAACGTCGCTCGCGCACTCCCGAAGAGGTGCCGGTCGTCCGCGCCAGCGCCAAATACGTGCGGGTCGCGCCGCGCAAGGCGCGCCTGGTCGCCGACCAGGTCCGCGGCCTGCACATCGAGCAGGCGCGCGCGCTGCTCGCCTTCTCGCCCCGCGGCGCCGCCCGCGACATCCACAAGCTGATCGACTCGGCGGCGGCGAACGCCGAGAACAACCACGACCTGGTCGGCGACGAGATGCGCATCGCCTCGATCACGGTCGACGAAGGGCCGACCCTGCGCCGCTACCGCCCGCGGGCGCTCGGCCGGGCCACCCCGATCAACAAGCGAACCAGCCACATCGCCGTGGCGCTGACCCCCGTCGAAGACGACTGAGGAACGATTAGATCATGGGACAGAAGATCCACCCCGAGGGTTTCCGGGTCGGCTACATCCACGACTGG
>JAFDWB010000049.1 GCA_018268675.1 Actinomycetota bacterium | reverse complement strand
TCACGCCGAGGCTTTCCCCGAACCGGCGCGCCAGTTCGGTCGGGCTCGCCGTCCTCCCCTGCAGCGCCTCGAGGATCATCACCCGCGTCGGGTGCGCCAGCGCCCGCACGAGATCCTGGTCGATCCTCTTCTTGTCCCTGGCCGTCATGGTCCGGTCGCCTCCGGCGGCGAACGCTCCGAGGGCGCGACCCGTCTGTCCACACGAATTTTCGAACGGTGATCGCCCGGCGCAAGCGATTCCCGGACGCGAGGCGTATGCCATCCCCGGCCCGGACTCCGGGCGGAGAGCCACCGGTCCCCTCAGTACAACCGCGAGCCGAACGGCGGGCGATCCGCCGGAGCGGGCCGCACCCTCGGATGGGCGATCGAAGAGATCACGACCGACCGCGCCTCCTTGCCCTCCTCCACGGAGCGCGCGGTCGAGCGGGCCTCGATCGCCTGCATCCTCCTCCAGGACGCTTCGAGCTCGGCCCTGACCTCCCTCCGTCCCTCCTCGTCGAGGTGGAACCAGTTCCACATCAGGACCAGGTCCGGGTCGTCCCCCCTCATCGCGTCCTCGCGGAAGGCCGCGAGGTGCTCGGCGAAGGAGTTCTGGAGCGTCGCCCCGACAACCACACGCTGCCCCAGGGCATCGAGCCCTGCCATGTCCCCCGCCGAGTATTGCGAGCGGCTGACGGCCCGGTAGACGTGCTCGAGCACGTTGCCCGGCCCCTGCCGCACCTCGGCCAGTTCGATCGAGGCCCTGGCGGCCAGTTCGTCGACGTGGTGCTGGATCTTGCTCATCGTGATCCCGAGGCGGCGGGAGAGTTCCGCCGGGCTCTGCTCCTTCTCGTTCAGGGCGACGAGGACATCGAGCCTGATCCGGTGGCCGAGCGCGTAGGAGACCGCGTCACCCATCTCGGAGGAGGCCGCCGACACGTCGCGGCCGGTATCCGCCTTCAGTCTGCCCTTGGCCCTCACTCTCACTTCCGCTCGATTCCCCTCTGGTACTCAACGAGAACCGAGCATACAAATATCTGCAAACAAGTGAATCCTCGCGCGAGGGATTTCCCTTTCGCTCGGATCCTCCTTAGCGTCGGCCCACCCCGGCGGAAACCGCGCCGGGCGGACGGGGAAAGGGGGTGAAGGCATGAAGGTGACCGGAGTCGCCGACGTGGTCCTGTCGAGCGTGCACATCGTCAAGAACGCCTGAGTGAGAGGGATCGAGCGGGAGCGCTCGTCGCAGGGATCGGGCGTGGCGCTCCCGCTCCAGGCCCCCACCTACGCCGGTCGGGAAGGCCGGACGCTTCGGCCCTGGCCTAGGACGGCGTCCTCTAACCAAACGTGGAACGAAAACCGAGGCGCATCGCCTGAAAGCACCCTCGGCAAACCGGCCCTCCAGTTGCGATCTCGCGTCGTGGCTCGTCCGCTCCGACCCCGCCCAATCTCCAATTGCATGCCCGCCCAGGGACCTCGCCCTGGAGAGCCGAGAAAGCAGGGTCCCAAAGTCCCCACTTGATCAGCCCCGCCTTGATGACCAGGTCAGCGGAGCACCGCGACCTAGCCGGGACCGAAAACCGTCCGCGGATCAGGATCGCGCCGTCGGTGTGGGCTCGCAGATCAGCACCCTCAGATACGACCCTCACCGGGAGAGCAGAAGAGCCCGCGGAGCTCGCGCCTTTCCGGTCTCCCCTCCGGCCCTTCAGAACGGCGCCAGCGGCCCGGCCCTGAATTCGGTGAGGCGGGTGGCGTTGCCGGCCCCGGCGATCCCGGCGTAGCCGCTCGTGAAGGTGGTGTCGGTGGCGGTGAGGAG
>JAFDWB010000048.1 GCA_018268675.1 Actinomycetota bacterium | reverse complement strand
CCCTTGAGGAAGAGCTTCTGGCCCTCGCGCCGGCACTGCTTGCACTGCGGGGAGGTGTCGCGGGCCACTAGACGCGCCTCCGCTTCTTCGGCCGGCAGCCGTTGTGGGCCTGCGGGCTGACGTCCTTCACGGTGGTGACGTCGAGGCCGGCGGCCTGCAGCGAGCGGATCGCGGTCTCACGGCCGGAGCCGGCGCCCTTGGCGAAGACTTCGACTTTTTCGAGCCCGTGTTCCATGCCTTTTTTGGCGGCGGCGTCGGCGGTCACCTGGGCGGCGAACGGAGTCGACTTGCGTGAGCCTTTGAACCCGGCCGAGCCGGCCGACTCCCAGGCGATCACGTTGCCGTCGGTGTCGGTGAGCGTGACGATCGTGTTGTTGAACGACGTCTTGATGTGCGCCTGGCCGTAGCTGACGTTCTTTTTGACGCGTTTGCGAGCGCGCCCTTTCGCGGGTCGTTTCTCCGCCACTCTCTTCTCCTACCGTGGTTTCTTCTTGCCGGCGATGCTCAACCGCCGTGGGCCCTTGCGGCCGCGCGCGTTGGTCTTGGTGCGCTGACCGCGAACCGGCAGGCCGCGGCGGTGACGCAGGCCGCGGTAGGAGCCGATCTCCATCAGCCGTTTGACGTTCTGCGAGCGCTCGCGCCGGAGGTCGCCCTCGACCTCGCGGCTCTCGACCGCGTCGCGCAGCTTGATCGTCTCGTCCTCGGTCAAGTCTTTGCCCTGGATCCCGGGGTCGATCCCGGTCTCCTCGAGGATTTTCAGGGCGGTCGAGTGACCGATCCCGAAGATGTAGGTGAGCCCGATCTCGATCCGCTTGTTGTCGGGAATGTTGACGCCCGCGATACGTGCCATCTGCTAGCCCTGACGCTGCTTGTGTCGCGGGTTTGAGCAGATGACGAGAACCGCCCCGTTGCGGCGGATGACCTTGCACTTCTCGCACATCGGCTTGACGGAAGCTCGAACCTTCATCGCTCCGGTTTCTCTCTCGAATACAGGATTCCCGCACGCCCCATGAGTCGGACGGCAGGGTAAAACCTGGCCCACTGGGCCGACCAGGAAAGATAGCAGGGACCGATTCCCTGCCGCTTCCGCCCTCTTCCATGCCAGGATGGCCCCGTGCCGGAGCGCTCCGACCAGGATACCTACCGCGCCGTCGACGCCTTCGTCCTCGAGACCCTCTTCGCGGCGCCGGATCCGGCCCTTGAGGTCGCCCTCGCCGACACCGCCGGCGCCGGGATGCCGCAGATCCAGGTCACCCCGCCCCAGGCCCGCCTGCTGGCGATCCTCTGCCGCGCCGTGAACGCCCACCGCATCCTCGAGTTCGGCACCCTCGGCGGCTACTCCACCATCGTGATGGCACGCACCCTCCCGGCCGACGGCCTCCTCACCACCCTCGAGTTCGACCCCGGCCACGCCGCGGTGGCCTGGCGTAACATCGAGCGCGCCGGCCTCGCCGACATGGTCGACCTCCGCGTCGGCCCCGCTCTCGACAGCCTCCCACTCCTCGCCGCCGAGGGCGCCGGCCACTTCGACTTCGTCTTCATCGACGCCGACAAGGCCAACACCCCCGCCTACTTCGCCTGGTCCCTCGACCGCACCCGCCCCGGCGGCCTGATCCTCGCCGACAACGTCATCCGCCACGGCCGCATCATCGACCCGGATGCCGACCCCGACGCCGCCGCCCAGCGCACCTTCCACGAATACCTCGCCGACGAGCCACGGGTGACAGCGACGACGATCCAGACCGTCGGCGCCAAGGGCCACGACGGCTTCACCCTCGCCCTCGTCGGCGAGTAACGCGCGAATCGGCCGGGCCCCTCCCGCCCGTGCGTCAGCTCGTCCTCCCCCGGCTACGGCACCGGCACCTTCCGCATCAGCGTCACCACCTGCTGGAACGTCGGCCGGTTCTGGAACGGGAACGCGCCCAGCGCGATGCCGGAGGTTTCCGTGGGCCGGTTGGCGTCGAAGCAGGATGGCTGCGGGTTCGAGGCGCAGGCGCCGTCGCCGCCGCCGTAGAGGGTCGAGGGCTTGATCTGGAGCGCTTCGGAGAGGCTCTTTTCGAGCACCGCGACGCACTTCTTCTTGTTGCCGCCGCCACAGTAGTCGCGGCTCCAGGGCGCCTTCGGCTTCGGCCCGAAGATGTCGCGCAGATCCTTGGACACGTAGCCCCACCAGCCGTCGTCGAAGCTCGGTTCGGTCGGCGAGCCACCGGTGTAGCTGCCCGTTTCGAGCATGCCCACGAGGTGTTCGTAGGCGTTCGGGCCGAGGGCCGGCTTGAACTCGCGCTGCAGCAGGATCGGCCACCAGGCGTCCATCAGCTCGATCGCGGGCGTTTCTTCGTCCACGCCGGTGCGACCGAGGTCACGCCGATGTGAGCCGTGGTTGTGCCACGTCTTCAGCTCCGCCAGGGCGTTCCGCAGCTTCGCCGACTTCGGCGTGCCCATCGCCTTGAACAGCAGCGGCAGGATCTTCACCCCGCGCAGGTCCTGGGTCGCCGGTTCCTCCATCGCCTGCACCAGCTGGGCGATCGTCATCTTCTTGCCGCCCTTGAGGTCGGCACGGATGTGGTCGACGATCATCTGCTGCCGCTGCACCGGCCCGTAGTCGTACTTGTCGTCGGCCGCGGCCCATCCCGGCGCCTGCTTGTTGTTCCACGACACCATGTATTCGGGGTCGACCGCCTGCGGGTGTTTGGAGAACGGCAGCCAGGTCGCCGTCTGCTTGCCCGGGTTGAAGCCCTTCCAGTCGTACTGCCCGGTGCCGAGGATCGGGAAGTCGGGAGAGGTCCCTGCCGCCCGCTGCGGCATCGCGCCCGAGAGGGCGTAGGCGATGTGTTCGGAATCGACATAGCCCCAGTTGAAGAGGAAGTTGATGTTCGAGACCGCTTTTTTGAAGCCCTTGACCCCGGTGATCTTCCCCGGTTCGTTCAGTTCGCCGAAGCCGATCACCGATTCGGCCTCGTGGAAGTAGGTGCTGCGGTCGTGGACGAAGGCGACCTTCTTGCCGTCGGCGACGCCGCGCGCGTAGACGATCCCGTGCACGGTCCGGTAGGCGGTCAGCGTCTGCGACCCGGCCGGCGTTTCGTCGATCGTGTTCGGCGTCCAGCTCTCCTTCTTGACCAGCTTTTCCATCGGCCGGCACTTGCCTTTGTAGAGATAGTGGAACTTGTCCTTGCAGAGGACCTCGGCGAAGGTGTCGACGTTGTCGGAGGTCGCGGTCGTCGCGCTCCAGGCGTAATCGGTGCCGTGCCCGAGCTCGACGTACATGTTGATCCCCGGGAACGAGGCGCCGCGCGCGGCGATCCCCGGCCCGTGCAGGTCCTCCTCCATCAGGACCTGCGGCACGTAGTAGCCGACCTGCGGGCCCATCACCGCGATCGGGTGCCCGTCGGCCGACTTCTTGGCCGAGACGAGCTCCCAGTTCGACGCGTGGCCCGCTTCTTCGAGCCCGCGGCTGAGGCGGCCGCCGACCGTGTTCAGGCCCGACCCCGTCCCCGCCGTCGCCGAGCTGCCGGTGGCGATCGGCGGTTCGTAGACGCTGCCCGGCTTCGGCAGCGCCAGGCCGCGCTTCGCGAAGGCGCTTTCGGTCTCATACGGAAAGCGCTTGGCGATCGTCGTCGGCGCTTCCGGGTCGTTCTTCGAGCGGAACCCGAGCCACGCCTGGCGCCCCGCCTTCTTCCCCATCCGTTCGACGATCGACTCCATCGTCAGCGCCGAGTTCAGCTCGTTGCCGCCACCGCGGCCGAAGATGCCGCCGATCAACGAAGCGATCGCGATGATGTCGGTCGGTTTCCACGGTTCCATGGGTTTGTTGACGAAGGAGTACTCCGCCGGTTTCAGTTTCGGGTTGAGGTTGGCGGCGGCGACGTAGGCGTTGATCCCTTCGACGTAGTTGTTCAGGTCTTCGACCGCCTGTTTGCCCGCCGCGCCGTGTTCGGTTTCCATCATCCGGATCTGTTTTTCGAGATCGGCTTCGGTGTACGGCGCGAAGCCCCACTGGGTCGCGTCGGCGGCGGCGTTCGACCCACCGAGGAAGGAGGCCAGTTCGGCGCGCCCGGTGTGGCGCAGCACGTCCATCAGGAAGAGGCGGTCGGCCGCCCCCGCGTAGCCGGCGCCGAACATCGTGTCGGCGCGCGTTTCGCCGTAGATGTGTGGCACTCCGTACGCCTTGTCGCGAAGGATCGCGACGCCCGGTTTCGGTTCGATCGTCGATTCGACTTCCCCGGCCGGCACCCCGAAGGTCGCGTCCTTGAAGTAGTTGCCGACCGTTTCGTCGGTCAGGGTCGGCGCCGCGTAGAGCAGGTTTTCGTAGAGCGGCTGCTGGTCGGCGTAGTGGGGCGGGATCGTCTTCGACGATTTGAAGCCGAGCACCTGTTCGACGTTGTCGAGGCCGTTCTCACCCGGAGGCAGCACGTTGCGGAAGCCGCCCGCGTCGTTCGCTCCGTACGGTTCGACCGCGTTGGCGGCGGCGGCGTCGGCAAAGACGGCAGCGCCCAGCAGGAGGCAGGCGAGCGACGAGAGGAAAACGCGCAGCGAACGGTGACCGACCAAAGCAGACCTCCTCCAACAGTTCCCTGGCAGCCTCCCGAGCCGCCCGCGCAATATATGCCCACCGTCGGACCACCGCAAGCCGGCGCGCCGGCCAGGTTCTTACTCTGCTTCGTGCCAGGGGGTGAGGACGCGGGGGCCGTCGGGGGTGACGGCAACCGTGAACTCGAAGTGGGCGGCGAGGCTGCCGTCCTCGGAGAAGACCGACCAGCCGTCGTCTCCCATGGTGACGAGAGGGCCGCCGGCGTTGACCATCGGCTCGATCGCAAGGACGGTGCCCTCCTCCAGTTCCGGGCCGCGGCCCGGCTCGCCGAAGTTCGGTACCTGCGGCTCCTCGTGCATCTCGCGGCCGATGCCGTGGCCGACCAGGGTGCGGATGACGGAGAGGCCGTTGGACTCGACCGAGCGCTGGATCGCGTGGGAGACGTCGCCGAGATGGTTGCCCGCGACCATCTGCTCGACCCCCTCGAAGAGCGAGTTCCGGGTCACCTCGAGGAGGTTTTTGGCCTCGGTCGAGACCGGCCCGATCGGCACCGTGATCGCGGCGTCGGCGACCCAGCCGTCCTTGGTGACGCCGACGTCGATCGAGAGCACGTCGCCGCGCTTGCATTCGTAGCCGTCGGGGATGCCGTGGACGACCATCGAGTTGGGCGAGGCGCAGATCGATCCAGGGAAGCCGCGGTAGCCCTTGAAGGAGGGCGTCGCCCCCTGCGAACGGATGAACTTCTCCGCCGCTTCGTCGAGCTCCAGCGTGGTCACGCCCGGCCGCGCCTTCGATTTGAGCATCTTCAGGGTGCGGACGAGGATGTCGCCGGCGGCGGCCATCTGCTCGACCTGCTCGGGCGTCTTCTGGATGATCATCCGGTACACGTTAGACCCGGCTAAAGGTTAGACCGCGCCGTCGCTCTCCAGGCGCATCGTGGCCAGGGTGCGGCGAAGCTCCTCGGTCACCGCGTCCGGATCGCGCTCGCCGTCGACCCGCCGCAGGACCCCGCGGTCGTCGTAGTAGGTGACCAGCGGCTCGGTCTTCTCGTGGTAGGTCGCGAGCCGCTTGCGGATCACCTCGGGCTTGTCGTCGTCGCGCACGATCAGCGGCGAGCCGTCGATGTCGCAGACGCCCTCGACCTTTGGCGGGTTGAAGTCGACGTGGAAGACGTGACCGTTCGCCTTGCAGGTGCGCCGGCCGCCGAGCCGCCTCACGACCTCGTCGTCGGAGACGTCGATCAGGAGCACCGCGCTCACCTCCCGCCCCATCTCGCCGAGCTTCGCGTCGAGCGCCTCGGCCTGCGGCGTCGTGCGTGGAAACCCGTCGAGGATGAAGCCGTCGCGCGCCTCCTCGGAGTCGATCCGCTCCGCGATCACGCCGACGATCACCTCGTCGGGCACCAGATCGCCGCGGTCCATGTACTCCTTGGCGCTCCTCCCGAGCTCCGTCTCGTCGCGAACCGCGCCGCGCAGGATGTCGCCGGTCGCGTAGTACGGCAGGCGCAGGTCGTCGTTCAGTCGCTCCCCCTGGGTCCCCTTTCCGGAGCCGGGAGGACCGAGCAGGACAAGGTTCAGCTCAGGCATCAGTGAAGCCTATGTGAAGAAGGTGTGAGCCGGATGAGCGACGATCGCGGGGGGAAGGGATGGGTCGGGAAGCTGGCGCCCGGGAAGGGACGGGCGCTTGCCGGCCGGCGCCCGAAGCACAAGGGACGGGCCGTCTCGTCCACGGCCCTGGCGGGCTGTGGCCGTGGCCGAGACGGCCGGGTCCGTGGGGAGAGGAAGGATCGGCACGGTGCACCGGGTGCGCACGTCGCGGTGAGTTCGCAGAAACCCGCGCATAGCGCGGTGAAGTGCGAACTCACCGGGGACGGGACGCCGGGTGCGGAGGAAGGGTCGCGCGGGTGTGACGAGACCGGCGCGGGAGCGCAACAGGACCGTCACCGATGTGGGATCTCGTGACGAAGAAGTCGGGAAGGCCGGGGACTCGTCGCCGTCAGAAGCACGCCCTCCGTCCAGCTGTTCCTTATGCCGGTATATCGGCCATAAGGAACAGCTGGACGGGGTCAGGCCGGGGAGAGGGAAGGTCCGTCACGGTTCCTCCCGTCTTCCTCGACCGCCTG
>JAFDWB010000047.1 GCA_018268675.1 Actinomycetota bacterium | reverse complement strand
TCATGGGGGTCCTGGCAGGCTGTGACCCCCATGAGGCGCCCGGGACGTGAGGGGTGCGTGGGGAAGAGGGCACGGGATCGTGACGAAGACGTCGGGGACGTCACACTTCCGTGCCCTTTCAAGGCCGAGATCGGGGCCCCGACACCCGCTGCAGCGATAAGTGTCGCCCCAGCGACCCTTATCGCTGCAGCGCCTCCCCGACGTCTGAAGAAGACGGGAGGAAGGGTGACGGACCTCCCTTTCCCCGGCCGACCCCCGTCAGCTGTTCTTTTTGCCGGACTGGTCGGCATAAGGAACAGCTGGAGGGAGAGGCGTCCTCGAGGCGACGGCGAATTCCCACTTCGGTGACGGAGCCGCGACGTTCCCGTGGCTCCCCCGCGACCCTTCCTCCTCTCCCCGAACACCCGGCCGTCTCGGCCACGGCCACAGCCCGCCAGGGTCGTGGCCGAGACGGCCGGGTCCCTTGCCCCCCGGGCGCCAGCTTCTACAGCACCCCGAATTCCGCGCTCACCACCACCGCTTCGCCGAGTTCGGTGATCCCCGTCGCGTTCAGCCTGTAGAGGCCTGGCGGCGCGTCCGGCGGGACCAGGGTGCCGATTCGTTCGGCTTCGCCCGGACCTAGGGTCCGCTGGATCGGCGTCTGCGCGGGCGCGTACAGGGGGCCGACCGCGACCGGGTGCCAGGTGCCGCTGCCGAAGCGTTCGAGGCTGGTGAGGGTCGGGGTCACCGAGGCGGTGCCGTGGTTTTCGAAGCAGCTTTCGAGGTAGGACCCCGGCGCGACCTTGTCGTAGGCGGCGAGCGTGAGCCCGACTTCGACCTTCCGTTCGACGGCGCGGACGTACTCGCCGTAGCGACCGAGGAGGCGCCCGCGGCGGTTCTGGATCGTGACTTCGAGCGAGTAGATCGCAGGCGTCGCCGGGATCGCGAAGGTGAGGCCGCGGTGCTTGCCCGCCGGCAGCTGCCTCAGGTTGATCCGCTGGAGGCCTGCCGGGTGGAGGGTGCGGCCTTTGTTGGTCAGCCGGATCAGCCGCTCGAGCACGGTCCAGTCGAGGCGTCGCGGCTTCGCGGCCGTCGCCGGAGCCGTGTTGGCGAGCCTGAAGCCGATGGTCGAGCCACCGACAAGGAGCCCCCGCGGGCCGGTCGCCGTGAGCGTCACCCCGGCCGGCGCGAACCGCAGCGCGCCGCCTTCCGGCACCGCCGGGATCGGCTGCAGCCTCGCCACCGGCGCCCAGTAGTCGTCGACGATCGGCGCGGAGCAGAACGGCGCGGGCACCGCGGGCACGGCGGGCACGGTCTTGTCGCCGAGCCCGGCCGCCGGCGCGCCGCCGGCCACGAGCGCCGCCATCGCGAACGCGATCGCCGCACAGCGCGTGGTTCCCGGCCGCCTTCCCCACATCGAGGGGGGAAGTATGGAGGTCCGCCAGGGCTTGGACCTCCGTGGGCTCCGAGCGTGGACAAGGGACGGTCGAGTGGGTCGGGCTGGTCTGTGTCGTCGCGCTGCTCCTCCTGGGCCTCCTGGCGGCCGGGGTCCGGGTGCCGGGGATCGATCTGGCGCGGGCGGTGGCGCAGCGGATCCTCTGCGCCGCCGAGCTGGCCGACGGCTGCGGCGACGAGCCGCGCCTGATCGCGATCTATGGCGACGAAGTGGGGAGGCTGGTGCGGCGGCACATGCCGACGATCGGCTTCGAGGACGGCTCGCGCGCGGTGCCGATCGACTACCGGCGCTGCCGCGAGACGAGCTGTGGCGACGCGGCCGACGACGGCCTCGTCCACCGCACCGACGAACGGCTGCCGGTTACCGCCTTCGTCCACGTGATCGACTGCCGGGCGGGGGAGAGGGAGGCGAGCGAGGCGGCGGGCGTCGACTGCTCGGGCGCGCGGGCCGGCCGCCTCTACATCCAGTACTGGCTCTACTACGCCAACTCGGCGACGCTCCGCGACGTGCCGATCGTCGGCGACGCGGGCGAACACCGCGACGACTGGGAAAGCGTCGCGGTCCGCATCAACCCCGACGGCTCGGCCGACGAGCGCGCCTCCTCCCACGACGGCTACAACTACTCGCTCGAAGACCTCGACTGGGGCTCGGACGCCGGCATCGACGTCCTCAAGGAACTCACCGAAGACCTCGGCGCGCGCCACCCCAACGGCTGGGGGCCGGAGACCGGCCTGCTTCTCGTCTCCGGCGGCAGCCACGCCGGGAACGCCGCCGGGGAGGCGCGCGGCAGTCGCTTCACGCCCGGGCGCCGCGTCCACCTGATCCCGCTCGAGCCGATCGCCGCCGGCGAGCACGCCACCTTCGCCGTCACCCCGCCCTGGCTGAAGGAGGTGTGGCGCGACCCCGAGGCCGCCGGGACCGGATGACCCCCGTGTGCCGACAGAGCGGGGCGGGTACTGTGTGTCCATCGCGACCGAGGTGACGCCAAGTCCGACCCGGCAGTCGATCGAGGCGCACCTCGCCGAGGCGCGCGAGCGCACCATCGCCATGATCGCGCCGCTCGGCGACGAGCTCCTGAACCGCGTGTACTCGCCGCTGCTGAGCCCGCTGGCCTGGGACCTGGGCCACATCGCGAACTTCGAGGAGCTTTGGCTCGTGCAGACGGTCGGCGGCCGCCCGCCTCTCCACGGCGACCTCGGCCGGTACTACGACGCGATCGAGAATCCGCGGCGCGACCGCGGCGCGCTGCCGATCCTCCACGACGCCGAGCTCCGCGCCTACATGGCTGAGGTGCGCGAGCGGACGCTCGAGGTGCTCGGCGAGGTCGAGGTCGGGCCCGATGCCGAGGACCGCCTGCTGCGCGGCGGCTTCGTCTACGAGATGTTGGTCGCGCACGAGCTCCAGCACCAGGAGACGATGCTGCAGCTGTTGCAGATGCTCGACGTGCCCTACCGGCCGGCGGAGGCCGATCCGACGCCGTATGCGCCCGCGCCGCTCCCCGAGGGCGCTGCCGGGACGGTCCTGGTCGAGGCGGGCACCTACGAGATCGGCGCCCCTGACGACGGCACCTTCGCCTACGACAACGAGCGCTCCCGCCACGCGGTCGAGCTGTGCGCCTTCGAGATCGATCGAACCCCGGTCGCCAACGCCACGTACATCGCCTACATGGAGGACACCGGGGCCGAGCCGCCCATGTATTGGGAGCCGGATGGCGGCGGCTGGGCGCGGACCGCGATGGGCGTCACCGTGCCGGTCGATCCGGCGCGCCCGGTCGTCCACGTCTCTTTCGAGGAGGCCGAGGCGTTTGCGCGCTGGGCGGGCGGGCGGCTGCCGACCGAGTTCGAGTGGGAGGCGGCGCGGCCGCGGCTGGAGGGCGTCGGCGCCGTCTGGGAGTGGACCTCCTCTGACTTCCTCGCCTATCCCGGCTTCGAGGCCTTTCCCTACGAGGAGTACTCGAAGGTCTTTTTCGGGGACGCCTACAAGGTGCTGCGCGGCGCCTCCTGGGCGACCCACCCGCGGGTCGCCCGTCCCTCCTTCCGCAACTGGGACCTGCCGCAGCGCCGCCAGATATTCGCCGGAATCCGCCTCGCAAAGGAGCCCGCATGACGATCGCGATCGACGTCCACCTGCCCGCCGACCAGGCCGCCGCGATGGAGCAGGATGTGCGCGAGGGGCTCGGCGCGACGCCGAAGGAGCTCTCGCCGAAGTACTTCTACGACGAGCGCGGCTCGCAGCTCTTCGAGGCGATCACCGAGCTCGAGGAGTACTACCCGACCCGTCGCGAGCGCCAGATCCTGGAAGCGCGCTCGGCCGAGATCGTCGCCGCGGCGGGCAACCCGGCGACGCTGATCGAGCTCGGCTCCGGCTCGGCGGCGAAGACCCGCCACCTGCTCGACGCGATGCGCGACGCGGGCTGCCTGCGAACCTACGTCCCGGTCGACATCTCCGAGGAGATCACCCGCGAAACCGCGTCGGCACTGGTCGAGGAGTACCCCGGCCTCGACGTCCACGGGCTGGTCTGCGACTTCGAGGCCCACCTCGAGCGCACCCCGACCACGAGCGAGGCCGGGCCCCGCCTGATCGCCTTCCTCGGCGGCACGATCGGCAATCTCTACCCCGACGAGCGCGCCGCCTTCCTCTGCCGTATCGCCAGCCTCCTCGACGTCGACGACCACCTCCTCCTCGGCACCGACCTGGTCAAGAACACCGCCCGCCTCGAGCTCGCCTACGACGACCCGGCCGGGGTGACCGCGGAATTCAACAAGAACGTGCTCTCGGTCCTGAACCGGGAGCTGGGCGGCGACTTCGACCCTGACGCCTTCGACCACCTCGCCCGCTGGGACGCCGAGCACGAGTGGATGGACATCGGCCTCCGATCCCGCATCTCCCAGGACGTCCACCTCGCCGCCCTCGACCTCACCGTCCACTTCGCCGCCGACGAGGTCATGCGCACCGAGATCTCGACCAAGTTCACCCGCCCCCGCCTCGAGGAGTCCTACGCCGGCACCGGCCTGGCGATGGCCCACTGGTTCACCGACCAGGCCGAGGACTACGCCCTGAGCCTCGCCAAGCTGGCGTAGCCGAGCCGGCTGCCGCCCGACGGCGCGCCCCGCCTTCCGTGGATCCCCCGGTGAGTTCGCAGTTAGCCACACATATCGTGGATAAGTGCGAACGCACCGCGCGGGGAGGGGTGCGCCCGGGATCGAGTTCGCACTTGGCCACAACAGTTGTGGTCAAGTGCGAACTCACCGGGGCCCCCGCAGGCGCCCCATCCTCCGGCGCCCGCCGCGTCGATGGGCCGAAAACCTCTCTATATCAGCGGTTTTCGGCCCATCGACATCGAGGCCTACCGGGCCCGTATAGCGCTTGCCGCGCCCAGCACGGACCAACCCTCAACGTGCCAGCGCGTCGATCGTCTCGGCGAGCCGCTCGGGCGGGACGACGGGGGTGAGGATCGGGGTGGTGACGCCGCCCGCGACGAAGGCTTCGAGGCGCTCCTTCATCTCCGCCGGGGTGCCGAAGACGAACATCTGCTCGATTGCCTCCCAGGGCGCCTCGGCCGCCGCCTTTTGGCGGTCGCCCGTCGCCCAGGCGTCGAGCATCGGCTGGATCCGCTCACCCCATCCGAGCCAGCGGTAGAACTCGGTGTAGACCGGGACCGTGATGTAGGTCGAGAACATGTAGCGGGCGACCGGCTCGACCTCCTCGCGCGGCCCGGGCAGGAGGAAGAAGCGGCAGAGGAGCTCGAAGTGCTCCGGCGCGCCGTCGAGCTGGGCGACGACCTGCGGCAACCCGTCGAGGGGGAGGAAGTTGGTGAAGGCGCCGTCGGCCTTCTCCACCGCCAGCTGCAGCATCTTGCCGCGCAGGGCGGCGAGCACGATCGGCACCTCGTGGGCGGGCTTGGTTTCGAGCTTGAAGCGGGTCGCGGTGCGCTCGCCCGCCAGCGCGACGCGCAGGAACTCCAGCGTCTCGCGGACCTTCGACAGCGGCCGCTCGAAGGGGATCCCGTTCCAGCCTTCGACGATCCGGTCCGAGGAGGAGCCGATGCCGAGCACGAAGCGCCCGCCGGACGCGTCGGCGAGCGCCGCCGCCTCCTGTGCGAGCAGCGCCGGACCGCGCTGGAAGACGCCGACGATCCCGGTCCCGAGCCGCATCCGCTCGGTCCAGGCGGCGCTCAGGGCGAGCGGGGTGAAGCCGTCCGGCCCGGCGGTCTCGCCGGTCCAGAGGTCGGTGTACCCGGCCGCCTCGGCGCGCTTCACGTACTCGCCGTGCGCGGCCAGCGGCACCCCGGCGAGCGGGAGGGTCAGGCCCCAACGTCCTTCCACGCCGCGACCCTATAGGGTCCGCGCTCCGATGTCTTCGCCCGACCAGGCAAAGCCGGATCGCAACCTCGCGCTGGAGCTCGTGCGGGTCACCGAGGCGGCGGCCCTGGCGGCGGCGCGCTGGGTCGGCCGCGGCGACAAGATCGCCGCCGACGGCGCCGCGGTCGACGCGATGCGCTTCGTCCTCGACTCGGTCGCGATGGACGGCGTCGTCGTCATCGGCGAGGGGGAGAAGGACGAAGCCCCGATGCTCTTCAACGGCGAGAAGATCGGCGACGGCAGCCCGCCGCAGGTCGACATCGCCGTCGACCCGCTCGAGGGGACGCGCCTCTGCGCCCTCGGGATGCCGAGCGCGCTGGCGGTGATCGCGCTGGCCGAGCGGGGCTCGATGTTCGACCCCGGCCCCTGCGTCTACATGGAAAAGCTGGCGGGCGGCGAAGACATCGCCGATCTGCT
>JAFDWB010000046.1 GCA_018268675.1 Actinomycetota bacterium | reverse complement strand
CTTCGGACCGAAGGGGGCATTAGCGTGAATCTTCATCCGGGTTCTCCTTGGTGCTGGGTGGATCGACACCCCCAGCCTCCAAGGAGACCCGGATGAACAACGTGGTCAGGAATTACATCTAGGGAATGCCTAGGGAATGAATGCACCAGGTCAGGACTTTCGGGGACTTGCGCTGGCACGCGTTGACCTCCGCGCAGGAACTGCTCATGACGGCGCTGGCCGCTTGTGCAGCCGGATTCCGCTTCGGTGCGGGAGTTCCGCAGCGGAGGTCGAAAAATAAGCCTGCGGCTGAATGGCCGCGCATCTGGGCATCATGGCGCGCGACGGGCCCGCGGCGGTGCCGCCGTGCGGAGATCGGAATGCTGGATCGGGTGACTCTGCCGGCCGGTGGCCTTCGACCTCACCCAAGGATGACGGAAGGGAAGGAAGGCACCCAGATCGGCCCGCCTTTGATGCCGGGCCAGGCACGAGACAGACGACAGCATCGGTCTAAATGGAGGACTCAAACCGAAAGGTTTTTCCCGAGACCCCTAACCCCTATCACCGCTCTGGAATGCGGAATGAGATGCGCCCGACCAGATTCGAACTGGCGACCTTCGGCTTGAAAGACCGACGCTCTTTGGGCCCCCGTAGGGACCCGTTGACCACTGAGCTACGGGCGCTCGGAAAGGGAACGATAGCTGCGCAGCGGAGTTTGAGCGCTGTGGGTCGTGGGGGTCGGGTGGGGCCGGTGATTGTTGATCGGTACGCTCGGGAAGGGATGGAGGCTTTTGATGACATCAGAGGGTCGCGGACGGCGGATCCTTGGGCGGACACCGACGTGATCGACGCGCGGGCGCCGCGGTTCAACCAGGCGGTGGTCGGCGTGGTGGCGTTGGGCGGAGTGGTGCTCGGGTGGCCGGTGTTGTGGGCGCTGATGGCGGCGCAGCTGGCGCTGGGACTGACGTTGGGGCGGCGGTGGTGCCTCAGCTGCGTCGTCTATTTCGGGCTGATCCAGCCGCGGCTCGGCGAGGGGGAGCTCGAGGACTCGCGGCCGCCGCGGCTCGCCAACATGATGGGCACCGCGTTCCTCGGCGCGGCGGCGCTCGCGTGGTGGCTGGGCGCGCCCACGGTCGGCACCGTGCTCGGGGCGCTCGTCGCCGCCCTGGCGTTGCTCGCCGCCGCCACCAACTTCTGC
Organism: Actinomycetota bacterium; assembly: GCA_018268675.1. Classification (GTDB taxonomy): domain Bacteria; phylum Actinomycetota; class Thermoleophilia; order Solirubrobacterales; family 70-9; genus VAYN01. The sequence goes on along the minus strand of JAFDWB010000046.1, from coordinate 11,599 downwards.
ACCGGCTGCGAGATCTACAAGCTCTCCGCCCGGCTGCGGGGGATCTCGCCACGCCACCACGACCGGATCGACGCCGCCGACCTCCCCGCCGACCCGCCCCCGCGGCTCTTCGTCGAGTTCACCCACCCGCTCTGCTCCGAGTGCCGAGCGTGGGAGCAGCGGCTCGCCGGAGACGGCGTGCTGGTCAAGCTCGACGTGCGCGAGCGCCCCGACCTCGCCCGCAAGTACGGCATCGCCGTCGTCCCCACCGTCCTCGCGGTCGCCGACGACGGCGAGGTGCTCGAGCGCCTCGCGCCCTGACGCCGCGCGCTCAGCCGACCTTGCGGTAGATCAGGTCGAAGTCGATCTCGAGATCGCCGCCGGTCTTGGCCGCCTCCCAGCGACCGCGGATCGTCCGCCCGTCGTCCTCGAAGCGGCCGACGAAGCGCTGGGCGAACGGCTCGCCATCGCGCCAGAGCCGCCACTCGCCGCCGCCGATGCTCATCGCGTAGATGCGGCAGACGCCGCGCTCGTCCGTGTACAGCTGCGAGTAGGCGCCGTTGGCCGCGTCGCAACCGATCACGCAGACGCTGTCGGGCGCCTCGGGCAGGTCGATCGTGGTGCGCTGGACGAGGAGGGCGCCCGACTCGTGCCAGGCGAACACCGACCGCGCCGCACCGCCGACCGGCTCGCCGCCGGGCGGGACCATCTCCAGCTCCCACTCCCCGACCAGGGGCTCGAGCTCCCGCAGGGCCGCGTCCGCGTTCGGCTGATCCACGGTCTCTAGGCTGACGGATGTGGACCTCGGGATCAAGGATCGCGTCGCGCTGGTGATGGGCGCCAGCAAGGGGCTCGGCCGGGGCGCCGCCGAGTCGCTCGCCCGTGAGGGCGCAAGGGTGGCGATCGCCAGTCGCAGCCGCGAGCGGCTGGACGCGACGATCGCGGAGCTGGAGGGAGAGGTGAGCGCCTTCGTCGCCGACGCGGGCGACCTCGAACGGCTCGCCGCGCTGCCCGGGGAGGTCGAGGCCGCGCTCGGCCCGATCGACATCCTCGTCGCCAACACCGGCGGGCCGCCGCCCGGCGCCGCGCTCGACAACCCGATCGCCGAGTGGGAAGAGGCCTACCGCTCGCTCGTCCTCGGGCTGCGGGTGCTGGTCGAGGCCGTCCTCCCCGGCATGCGCGAGCGGGGCTGGGGACGGATAGTCAACGTCGGCTCCAGCTCGACCGTCGAGGCGATCCCCGAGCTGTCCCTCTCCAATGCCAACCGGCTCGCCGCGGTCGGCTTCCTGAAGACGCTCTCGCGCGAGGTCGCCGCCGACGGGATCACCGTCAACACGATCGCCACCGGCAAATTCGCCACCGATCGGCTCGCCGAGCACGCCGGATCCCTCGAGCAAGCCGCACAGAACGCGCGCGAAACCGTGCCCGCCGCGCGCCTCGGCCTGCCGGAGGAGTACGGCGACCTTGTTGCCTTCCTCGCCTCCGAGCGCGCCGCCTACATCAACGGCACGGTGATCCCGATCGACGGCGGCCTTTTGAGATCGGTCTGAGGCGCCGCGCCTACTGCTCGCCCGGCAGCTCCCGCATCGCGGGGTAGATGATCACGTCGCGCAGCGTCTTCGACCCGGTCATCAGCATCAGCAGGCGGTCGATCCCGAGGCCGCAGCCGCTCGCCGGCGGCATCCCGTATTCGAGCGCGCGAACGAACTCGAGGTCGGTCGGGTGTGGGTCCTCCTCCGCCCCGCTCTCCTGGCGTTCGCGCTGGCCTACGAAGCGCTCGCGCTGTTCGACCGGGTCGTTGATGTCGGTCCCGCCGCCGACGATCTCGAGGCCCGCGACGATCCCGTCGAACGCCTCGCACACCTTCGGGTCATCCGGGTGGTGCTTGACCAGCGGCCAGATGTCGATCGGCAGCACGGTGATGAAGGTCGGCTGGATCAGCTTCGGCTCGACCAGCTTCCCCTGCAGCGTGTCGACCAGGCCCGCCCAGTCGTCGTTCTCCTCGGCATCCGCGCCCGCCACCTCGGCCAGCTCGTCGCGGCTCGCCTCGTAGATGTCGACGCCGGTCTCCCGCAGCAGCTCGTCGCGCAGCACCACCCGCGGCCAGGGCGCCGTGAAGTCGATCTCGACCCCGTCGCGCTCGATCACCGTCGTCCCCATCACCGTCTCGACCACGCTCGCGACCAGCAGCTCGACGAACTCCATCACCCCGTTCCAGTCGGCCCCGCCGACGAACATCTCGAGCATCGTGAACTCGGGGTTGTGGTTCGGCGACATCCCCTCGTTGCGGAAGAACTTGCCGAACTCGTAGACGTCCTCGAACCCGCCGACGATCGCCCGCTTCAGGTAAAGCTCGGTCGCGGTGCGCAGGAAGAGGTCGCGGTCGAGTGCGTTGTGGTGGGTGACGAACGGGCGCGCCGCGGCGCCGCCGGTCAGCCGCTGCAGGATCGGCGTTTCCAACTCGACCCAGCCATGGCCGTGCATGTACTCGCGGATCGCGAAGGTCAGGTCGGAGCGCTTCTTGAAGATCTCCCGTGAGGATTCGTTGGCGATCAGGTCGAGCTCTCGCTGGCGGTAGCGGACCTCCGGGTCTTTGATCCCGTGGAAGAGGTCGGGCGGGTCCTTCAGCGCCGGCGCCAGCAATGTGCAGGTCTCGACGCTGACCGCTAGCTCGCCGCGTTTCGTCACGTAGAGGACGCCCTCGACCCCGACGATGTCGGCGAGATCGAGCTCTTCGATCCGCGCGAACGCCTCCTCGCCGAGCTTGTCGCGGCGGGCGTAGGCCTGGATCGTCCCGCTCACGTCGCGGATGTCGAAGAAGACGATCTTGCCGTGGCCGCGCTTGCCGGTCACCCGGCCCATCACCCGGTAGCGGAACTCCGGGTGCTCGCCCTCCTCGAGCGCCGCCGGGTCGTGGGCCGCGAGGATGTCGGCGGCGTGGTCGCGCGGCAGGAAGCTGTGCGGGTAGGGGTTGATCCCTTCCTCGCGCAGGCGCGCGACCTTGGCCCGGCGGTTCGCCTCGCTCGCGCCCGACGTATCCGCCGAGCGGTCCTCCGTCACGGCGCCAGGCCGACGCTGACCCGCTCGTTGCCCTCGTAGTCGCGCAGCGTCTCCGCGTCGCGCAGCAGCTCGCGCATCGCCGGGCCGTGGTGGGTGTCGTGCTCGAGCGCCATCCGGGTCCCCGACGGCGTTTCCGCGACCAGGCCGCGGATCACGCCGAGACCGTCCGCCCCGCAGTCGCCGGTGATCGCGATCAGCGGCTCCGCCCGGATCTCGGGTGAGCGATCGTTGATCGTCTCGTCGGTGATGTAGGGGAGGTTGGCGATTATGAGGTCGACCTCGCCGAGATCGGCCGGCAACCCCTTGCCGACCCGCACGTCGAGGTCGAGCCCGAGCCGCTCGGCGTTCTCGCGGGCGGCTTCGACCGCCTCCGGCGAGAGGTCCGAGGCCGTGATCTTCAGGTCCGGCCGCTCCGACATCAGCGCCAGCGCGATCGCCCCCGAGCCGGTGCCGACCTCGTGGACGCGCGCGCCCTGCGGCAGTTTCGTGCCGACCTCGACCAACAGCTCGGTCTCCTTGCGCGGCCAGAGCACGCGGGGGTCGACGGCGATCTCGAGGTCGCGGAACGGCGCCCGGCCGAGCACGTAGGCGAGCGGTTGGTGTTCGACCCGCTTGCGGACCTTCTCCTCGATGTCGGCGGCGACATCGGGGGAGACGTCGTCGGCGCTATCGACCGAAAGCTCCTCGGGTTTGACGCCGATCGCATCCGCGACCATCGCTTCGGCGTCCTCGCGCGGGGTGTCGATCCCCACCGCGGCCAGACGCTCCGCCGCATCATCCACCAGCGCGCTCACGGTGCGCGCCGACGGTCCCTCGTGCTTCTCAGTGTCTACAGGCGCCATTCCCGCCTATCCTCTCGTTGTTTGACCGCTCCAAAACTCTTGCGCATGCTCTACATGGTACCGAGCTTTCCGCTCCAAGAGCGGATTGCAGGGCGTCGCAAGATCCGTTCGCCGCCGACGGGCCGAAGCCTCCGCGGCGGCCCATCAGGATAGCGGGCTGGATTGGGGGGTCGACAGGGACGCCGGCCGGCACCCGAGATGGGGACGGGCTTCGGGGCGCTTTGCGTGGGAGCTCGTGACGAGGTGCGCAGCTTCGGTGCGCGTTCCGTGGGCCGTCCAGGTGATGGGCCGAAAACTCCAGATATGGAGCGGTTTTCGGCCCGTCGACCTCGGGCCCCTCGCCAGGCCGACGCTTGTCCTCGATATGTGGACGAGCGTCGGGCCGGGGGCCTTCAGATCGGCCGGAAGACGCGCGCCTCACGCACGGAAGCGTGATTTCTCGCGCCTTCCGTCACACCTCACCACAGGGAGCCGCGGATGCCGGGCCGACCTCAGCCAGCCCGGGTCGGATCGGCATCCGCGGCTCCCTTGCGCGGCCCTCAACCCGCCACCCTCCGCGGGCCGGCGCCGCCCCACACACCGCCACCCTCCGCGGCCAGCCGCCGTCCCTCAGCCCGCGAGCAGGAACTCGAGCAGTGCCTTCTGCGCGTGGAGGCGGTTCTCGGCCTGGTCCCAGACCGCGGACTGGGGGCCGTAGAGGACGTCGGCGGTGATCTCGTCGCCGGGGTGGGCGGGGAGGTCGTGCATGACGATCGCGGTGTCCTTGGCCGCGGCCAGGAGGTCGGCGTCGAGGCGGAACGGGGCGAGCTCGCGGCGGCGGCGCTCGGCGACGCCGTCCTCGCCTTCGTCGCCCATGCTGACCCAGACGTCGGTGTAGAGGGCGTCGGCGCCGTCGGCCGCGGCGCGCGGGTCGCCGGTCAGCTTCACCCCGTGGGCCTCCTCCAGCTGGTAGTCGGCGGGCGCCGCGACGACGACTTCGACCCCGGCGAGCTCCCCCAGCACCGCCAGCGAGCGCGCCACGTTGTTGCCGTCGCCGACGTAGGCGAGGCGCAGCCCGGCGAGGTCGCCGAAGCGCTCGCGCAGGGTCAGCAGGTCGGCGAGCGCCTGGCAGGGGTGGTGAAGCGGGGTGAGGGCGTTGACCACCGGCACCGTGGCGGTCGCGGCCAGGTCGACGATCCGTTCCTGGGACGCCGAGCGGATCACGACCGCGTCGACCATCCGCGAGAGGACGTTGGCGGTGTCGCCGACCGACTCGCCCCGCGAGAGCTGCATCTCGTCGCCGCGCAGGACCACCGGGTGGCCGCCGAGCTCGTGGACGCCGACGTCGAAGGAGATCCGGGTGCGAGTCGAGGGGTACTCGAAGATCAGCGCGACGCTCCGCCCGGCGAGCGAGTCGGCGCCGAGCCGCCCGCCCTCGCGCCCGGGGTCGCGCCCCGCTTTCAGGGCGGCGGCGCGGTCGAGCAGGCGCTCCAGCTCGAACGCGCCCAGCTCTTCACCGGTGAGGAAGTCTCGCTTCAAGCCGCCGATACTACGGGCGATGGAGATCACGGTGCTCTGCTGGAACCTCTTCCACGGGCGGGACTTCCCGCCGGACCCCGAGCTGCGCACCTGGCGCTCGCGCCTCCTGCGCCTCGACGAGTCCAACGACACCCACGTCCAGGTCAACCGCGACCTGACCGCGGAGTTCGCGACCCTTCTCTCCTCGGCGGCCTGGGACGTGGCGATGCTGCAGGAGTGCCCGCCGCGCTTCGCCGGGCCGCTGTCGCGGGCCAGCGGCGCCGAGTACCACCGCGTCTTCACCTCGCGCAACGAGCTCGGCTTCTGGCGGGCGCTGCTCGCGCGGCAGAACCCGGATCTGATGGCGAGCGGCGAGGGTGGCTCGAACACGACGCTGGTGCGGGTGCCGGGGAGGCTGGGCGGGATCGCCGAGCGGCGCGAGCTCGAGATCCACGCGGACGAGCCGGAGCGGCGGGCGATGGCGTTCACGCGCACCGCCTCGGGCCTCTGCGTCGCCAACCTGCACGCGACCAACGACGCGCCGCGGCTCGCGGCCGAGGACGTGCTGCGCGGCGCCGCGGCGGCAAGCGAGTGGGCCGGGGACGCGCCGCTGGTGTTCGGCGGGGACCTGAACCTGCGCCCGGGCGAGGACCCGGAGGTCTTCGCCCGCCTCGCGTCGGAGTTCGGGCTCGACTCGCCGAGCACCGGATCGAAGGCGATCGACCACATACTGGTGCGCGGGCTCGAGGTCGCCGTGGCACCCGTCCAGTGGCCGGCCGAGCGACGCGAGCTGCGGCTCGACGGCAAGGCCCTGCGCCTCTCCGATCACGCCCCGGTCGAGGCGCGGTTCGCCAAAGAGGACCCACCGGTGCTCACAAATTGAGATATTCGGCGCGTGGGTAGAAGTCTCGGACTCGGCAACGGTGACAAGAGGGGGCCTGATGGCTGACGAGAAAGACACCGAAGGCAACGCCAAAGACACGAAAGCGAAACCGAAAGCGGCCAAAAAACCGGCGGCGAAAAAAGCGTCGGCGAAATCGTCCGCGGGCAAAGGGGAACCGAAAAAAGCCGCGGCGGCGAAATCGAAATCGACCAAAGCCGGCGCCAAAAAATCGGCGGCGAAAAAACGCGCCGCGCGCCCGAGCGTCGGCCTCGACAAGAGCCTCGCCCAGCTGCGCGAGTCGCTCGAGCACAGCGTCACCCTGAGCCGCGACCGCATCCAGGAGGTGGTCGACGACGCGGTGAAACGCGGCCGGATGACCCACGGCGACGCCGAGAAGATGATAGGCGAGCTGCTGAAACGCGGCCGCAAACAGACCGACGCGTTGCTCTCCGAGCTGGAGAAGCTGGTCCGCCAGGCGCGCAGGAAACTCCCCTAGGTGACGGACGCGATCAGCACCGATGCGGCGCCGGCGCGGGCGCCGCGACGCGGCGAGCGGCTCGAGGTCGAGGTCGAATCGCTCGCCTTCGGCGGCCGCGGGGTCGCCCGCATGGACGGCTTCGTCGTCTTCGTCGCGGGCGGGCTGCCGGGCGACCGGGTCCTCGCGGAGGTGACGAAAGGCAAGAAGCGCTTCGCCGAGGCGCGCGCGGTCGAGCTGCTGCGGCCGGGCGCCGACCGCGTCCCCGACCGCTGCACGCACGGCGGCGAGCCCTGCCCCGGGGCGCCCTGGCAGGGCCTCCCGTACGAGCGCCAGCTGGCCGAGAAGCAGGCCCAGGTGGAGGACGCGCTGCGGCGGATCGGCGGGCTCGACGGGTTCGAGATGGAGGCGATCGTCTCCGCGCCCGAACAGTGGCGGTATCGCAACAAGCTCGAGTACTCCTTCGGGGCGGGCGCGGTCGGGACCGCCGACGAGGGGGTCGCGCTCGGCTTCCACGCGCGCGGGCGCTGGGACCTGATCGTCGACGTCGACGACTGCAAGCTGGCGAGCGAAGCGGGCAACGCGGCCCGCAACGGGGTGCGCGAATGGGCGCGGCTCGAGGACGTGTCCGCCTACGACGCGAGGGCGCGGCGCGGCGTGCTCCGCAACCTCGTCGTCCGCGAGGGGCGACGGACCGGGCAGATCCAGACCCGCCTGGTGACGACCCCGGAGCGCCTGCCGCGGCCGCCGGTCGATCTCCACACGACGATCGAGGGCGACTCGGGGGGCACGGACGGGCCGACCGGGGCGCTCGGCGAGGAGCGCCTGCGCGAGGTGCTCTGCGACCTCCGGCTCGAGATGTCGCACGGCGCCTTCTTCCAGACCAACACCGAGATGGCGGAGCGCCTCTACGCGGTGGCGCGGGAGTTCGCGGGCCTGAGTGGCCGGGAGAGGGTTTTCGACCTTTTCTGCGGGATCGGCACGATCGGGCTGACGATGGCGGGGTCGGCGGGCGAGGTGTGGGGGCTCGAGATCGTCCCCGAGGCGATCGCCGACGCCGAGCGCAACGCGCGCCGCAACAAGATCGAGAACGCCCGGTTCGTCGCCGGAAACGCACGGACCGGGGTGCGGCCGCTGCTCGAGGAGGCGGGGAAGCCCGACGTCGTCGTCGTCGACCCGCCGCGGGCCGGGCTGTCGCAGAAAATCGTCCGCCGCCTGATCGAGTGCGAGGCGAAGCGGATCGTCTACGTCTCCTGCAACCCGACGACGCTGGCGCCGAATGCGGCGCAGCTCGGCGAGGCCGGTTATAGGCTCCGCCGCGTGAGGCCGGTCGACATGTTCCCCCAGACCCCGCACATCGAGTGCGTGGCGCTGCTGGAGAAGGTCGCTTGAGCCGCGGGTTCGGGGTCGCCGCCGGGCTCGAGCCGGTGGTCGCGGCGTCGCTCGCCGAACGGTGCGCGGAGCTCGGCTACGACTCGCTGTGGTCGAACGACCACCCCGGCGCGAAGGGGCTCGAGACGCTCGCCGAGTTCGCCAAAGGCGCGCCGACGCTCGACTTCGGCGTCGGCGTGATCGCCCTCGACCGGCAGTCGGCCGAGACGATCGCCGCCGACATCGACCGCCTCGGCCTCGACCCGGGGCGCCTTTGGCTCGGGATCGGCGCGGGCTTCTCGAAGCGCCCGCTGACCGCGATGCGCGAGGCGCTGCCGGAGCTGCGCGAGAGGCTGCCCGAGGTGAAACTGGTCCTCGCCGCGATGGGGCCGAAGATGTGTCGCCTCGCCGGCTCCTCCTACGACGGCGCCTTCTTCAACTGGATGACGCCGGCCTTCGCGGCGGGCAAGCGCGAGGACGTCGAAGCAGGCGCCGCCGAGTCCCGGCACGAGACACCGCCGGTCTTCGGCTACGTGCGCACCGCGGTCGGGCCCGACGCGGCCGGGCGCCTGGCGAAGGAGGAATCCTTCTACCGCGACCTACATGACGGCTACCGCACCCACTTCGCCCGCCTCGCCGAGCCTCCCGGCACGGTCGGCGTCGCCGGCGCCGACCCGGCCGCCGTCCAGGCCGCCCTCGCCGAGTACACCGCCCTCGACACGATCGTCGTCCGCGGCCTGGCCAGCGCCACCGTCGACGGCATGACCGCCGTAGCCGACGCCGCCGCCCCGTAGCCGGCTCGATCCCACGCCCAGCGTCGCCGGCCGACAAGGCACCGCCCTCCGGGTGCGTTCGCACTTCTCGACAACTGTTGTGGCCAACTGCGAACTCACCGGGGCGTCGGGCGCTGCGGCAGAGCTAGTACGGGGGCAGATCCTCGTACCAGGTGCCGAGCATGCGGAAGGCGCGCCAGAAGCGTTGCTTGGCGCCCTCTTCGTCGAGGCTTTCGTCGATGTCGGGGACGTAGAGGGCGTCGATGGTGGGGGTGAAGGCCTGGATCACGCCCTCGCGGCCTTCGATCGGACGGGAGAGGGGGACCTGGAGGCCGTTCAGGATGCGGAGGCTCGGCTCCCCCATGACGACGACGATCTTCGGCTGGACGATCGCGATCTCCTCGACCAGGCGGGCGACGCACTCCTGCGGGGCGAGGTCGGGCTCCGCCACCGGGCACTTGACGCAGAGGGTGCCGTAGACGACGAGGGGGTCGATCCCCAGCCGTTTGAACGATTTCATCAGCGCGTTGCCGGAGCGGCCGTAGAAGGCGACCCCCTCCTCGATCTCGGAGGAGAGCGGCGAGTGCTTGAGCATGAAGACGTCGGCCTGCGGGTGGCCGGAGCCGAGCACCGGCATCAGCTTCCCGCGCGGGCAGTAGGGGCAGTCGAGGACTTCGCGGCTCATCTGGTTGAGCTCGCGGATCGCCCTCTCGAGGTACTTCTCGCGGATCTCGTCGTCGGTCGAGTGCATCGGTCCGGACATCTTTGACGAGGTCGGCGCGCCTCCTTCGCGGCGCGAGGAGTGCATCAGCTCTTGCCGCTGCCGCCGCGGGCCGAGACGGGCCGCCGCGGCCGCCCCCCGCGCGCCGGCTTGGCGTTGGCGACGCGCCGTTTCGCCGCCTTCGGCCGCCCGGTCGTCTGCAGGAACTTGAGCGTCTGGACGTAGACCAGGTTCTTGTGCTTGCGGGTGATGTCGGCGTCCCGCATCGCCTCGAGGAACTCGGCGGGCCCGTCGAAGTCGTGGATCCGCTGGCGCACGCTGCCGAGACCCTGGGCGACATGGGAGTCCGACCCGGCCGCGGGGATGATCCGGTACTTGCCCGCGAACCGCACCGCCTCCTCGTTGAAGGCCGTGAGCATCACCCGCGGGTTGAAGACCTCCAGCATGTCGACCTCCTCGACGATGTCGAGCAGGTGCTCGTAGTCGGGCACCGAGTGGAAGCGATCGAACGGGTGCGGCACGTAGACCAGCCCCCCTTGCGCGCGGATCGCCGCGATCGTCTCCGCCATCGAGAGCCCCTTGGGGATCTTCTCCTCGAGGAAGAGGCCGATCACCTCCCCCTGCTCGGCGGTCTTCACCTCCTCCCCGACGATCACCTTGGGGCCGTCCATCCCGGCCGCGATCTCGCGCGCCGCGAGCGCCCCCGAAACCTCGTTGTGGTCGGTCACCGCGATCGCCCCGAGACCGCGGTCGCGCGCCGTCTGCAGCAGCACCTCGACCGGCGTCGCGCAGTCCTTGGAGTGGTCGGTGTGCATGTGGAGGTCGACCTCGATCAGCGGCCGCGACGCGAGCCTGCGGCGCAGCTTCGGGTCCCCGTCCGGGTCGTGGCGACGCGCCAGCACGCGCCGGTAGACCGCTTCGAAGGAGTCGGCGACCGCCGCCCAGTCGCGCCCCCCACCGGTCGGCTCGACCAGCTCGTAGCTCGCCGGGAAATAACGGTCGAGCAGGGTCCCGGTCGCCTCGCTGGTCACGGTCCGGGCGTCGATCCGGCCGAAGAAGACCTCCACCAGCGGCCGCGCCACCTGGGTCGAGAGCACCCGCTCCTGGGGCGCGTGGAAGGTGGCGACGTTGAGCGCCAGCGAGTGCCGGAGCGCCGCCGCCGAGACGCTCGGCGCGAACGGCTCGTGCACGTGGACGATGTCGTACTGCCGCGCCGTCAGCGGCCGCTTGACCGGCTCCCCACTCCCGATCCGCACCACCTTGTGCCCCCGCCCCGCGAGCTCCTCGCTCAGCTGAGCAACGAACTCGTTGACCGGCTTACGCGTCGATCGCCGGTGCGGCGAAACCTGCGCGATCGTCAGTTTCTCGGGCGAAGGCACGTCCACCTAAACAATAAGAGCCCGCCGAAGCGAGCCCTTACGAAGCGATCGAGGGGGAGCGGGGGTGACCCCGAACGAACCTCCCGCAGTTCGTGAGAGAGGGGTCACCCCCGCTCCCCCGCTCAGCCCCTCAGTCCTGCGGCACCTCGGTGACCGACGCCCGCGCCCCTCGCGCATTCACCTCGATGAATTCCTCGGTCAGTTCCCGCGCTTCGTCGTCCGGCCGCTGCGTGTGCGGGCTCTTCATCAGGTAGCTGGACGGCCCGTCGAGCTGCCCCGCGATCCCGTTGTTCAGCGCCAGCTTGATCAGCCGCACCGCGTCGATCACGACCCCGGCCGAGTTCGGCGAGTCCCAGACCTCGAGCTTCAGCTCCGCCGTCAGCGGCACGTCGCCGAAGGCTTTGCCCTCGAGGCGGATGTGCGCCCACTTGCGGTCGGTCAGCCACGGCACGTAGTCGGAGGGGCCGACATGGACGTTCTCGTCGGGCAGCTCGTGCCCCATGATCGAGGTGACGGCGTTGGTCTTCGAGATCTTCTTCGAGTCCAGCCGCTCGCGCTCGAGCATGTTGTAGAAGTCCATGTTGCCGCCGACGTTCAGCTGCGAGGTCCGCTCGAGGCG
>JAFDWB010000045.1 GCA_018268675.1 Actinomycetota bacterium | reverse complement strand
TGTCGTTCTGCCCCGACCACATAGCCTCGGAGAGGTCCTTGCCGACCTTCTCGACGTCGATGTCGAAGGCGGCGACGAACTCGACGTCGCGGACGTGGTAGCCGCCGAGGTCGACGTGCATCAGGCCCGGGACTTCCTCCGCCGGGTCGGCGTCCTTGTAGTAGTGGACGCCCTGGATGAAGGAGTTGGCGCAGTTGCCGACCCCGACGATCGCGACGCGGACCTTGGCCTCGCCTCCGTGCTGACCGCTGCTGTCACTCATAAGTTCTGTGGTTCCTCCTCGGGATTGGCGCGCTGAGTGGGAAAAGGACACCCGGCGCCGTTGCTGGTTACAGGCCCGGCGCGCCGCCTTCGCCGTCCTCCGACGCGCTCGCGTCCATCCGGTTGAGTTCGTTGCGGACGTGCCAGACGCGCTGGAAGACGGTGAAGATCGTCAGCCCCGCCAGCACGTAGATCGCCGGCGCGAGCAGTTCGAAGTCCCCGATCCCGGCGCCCTTGGCGAAGATCAAGCCAATCGAAAGTAGCACCACGCGGACCGGGCGGGTGGCGAGGCCGACCTTGCACTCGACCCCCAGCGCCTCGGCGCGGGCGCGGGTGTAGGAGACCATCAACGAGCCGAGCACGGCGATCACGCAGATCGCGGCGGCGAAGTCTTCCCCGCGCGAGGCGAAGTAGCCGGCGACGGCGGCGATCACGATCCCCTCCTCGACCCGGTCGAGGGTCGAGTCGAGGAAGGCGCCGAAGAGCGTCCCCTTGCCCGACATCCGCGAGTAGCGGCCGTCGAGCGTGTCCATGATCGAGCCGAGGATGAAGGCGATGCCGGCGAGGAAGAAGAGGCGCTGGGTGACGAGGAAGGCGGCGACGAGGTTGCCGAAGAGGCCGATCAGCGAGATCGCGTTCGGGGTCAGCCGCGACTCGATCAGGCGGTCGCGGGCGTACGCGCGCAGCTCCTGGCTGTTGCGGGGCGGGGCGGGGCGGCCGTTGCGGCCTCCGGGTGCCCTGGGGGGCGCCGTCGATGCCATCTCGGTATGAGGCTAGAGGTTCGGGGGGCGCCCCGCCGGCCGGATCGGCCCCGGGGCCCGCCCCGGGCGCCGGGGAGCGCCGTCGACCCTTAGGCCTCCACCTCCTGCGGGGTGCCGCCGGGGCGCCGGGCCGGGGAGCGCCAGTCCCACGCCTCCGGTTTCCAGCGCGCCAGCGCGCCTTTGGCGATCGCGAACGCGGCCAGCGCGACCAGCCAGCCGAGCGCCCAGTCGACCCAGTAGTGGTTGCCGGTGACGATCACCACCCAGGCGATCAGGATCGGCCAGAAGGCCCACCACGCCCGCGCCCACCAGCGGCGGCAGACGGCGACGCCGGTGACCCCGATGATCAGCGCGAAGGCGCAGTGCATGCTCGGCACCGCCGCGTAGGGGTTGATGAAGACCTTGGCGATCGCCGAGTCGTGGTTGAGCGAGGAGTACTTGACCATCGTGTCGATGAAGCCGTCCTGGGGGAACATCCGCGGCGGCGCGGTCGGGTAGCCGACGTAGCCGATCAGCGCCAGGCACATCGCCACCACGAACATGTTGCGGACGAAGTAGTAGGACTCGTTGCGGAAGAGGTAGAGCCAGATGAGGAAGCCCAGGGCGACCGAGAACTGGGCGTTCAGGTAGAGGTAGTTGGTGCCTTCGACGAGCCAGCGGGCGGGCAGGAAGAACTGCTGCAGGGCGGGCTCGAAGAGCGTGTGGGTGGCACGCTCGAATTCGATGATCTGGGCGCCGTGGTGGAGCGCGTCGAGCCGGCTGTGGTCGGCGAGACCGCGGCCGAGCTCGTAGATCAGGTCGACGCCGACGAGGATGCCGAGCTGGCGCCCCGCGTCCCCCCAACCCTTGGGCAGCCAAGCGGTGACGACGGAGAAGACACGGGACATGAAATCTTGATTGTAATCCTGCATTAAGCAGGGAACCTGACGATATCGATGACCTCCCCGAAGAAGCGCGAAAAGAAACCTTGGCGGCGGCCGGACCGGCGGCGGGTGCGCGCGATCCGTGAACGGCTGCGGGAGATGTACGGGGTGCCGGTCAACCATCCGCACCACCGGCCGATCGACGAGCTGATCAAGACGGTGCTGTCCCAGCACACGAACGACGGCAACCGGGACCGCGCCTACGCGGCGATGCGGGAGCGGCTGCCGACCTGGGAAGAGGTCCGCGACGCGCCGGTGGGGGAGCTCGAGGACGCGATCCGGCCGGGCGGGCTGGCGCAGCAGAAGGCGCCGCGGATCCAGGCGATCCTGCGCGAGCTGGGCCCGGAGCCGAGCCTCGACTGGACCGAGAGCGCGCCGGTGGAGGAGTCGCGGGGGTACCTGCTGTCGCTGCCGGGGGTGGGGCGGAAAACGGCGGCCTGCGTGCTGCTCTTCAGCTGGGGGATCCCAGAGATCCCGGTCGACGTGCACGTGCACCGGGTCGGCGGGCGGCTCGGGCTGATCCCGCCGGACGCCTCCTTCGAGCGCGCCCACGACGAGATGCTGGCCGTGGTGCCGGCGGAGGACGCCTTCGAGCTGCACGTCAACCTGATCCGCCACGGCCGCACGCTCTGCCGCCCGAAACCGCGCTGCGGCGAGTGCGACCTGCGCCGGATGTGCCCTTGGTACCGGGACCTCGACCACCGCGAGCTGATCGCCGGCTGAGACCGCCGCGGGCCGCGATCGACGCCGGGACGGCCTCCCAGGGTGCCGCAGGTTAGTATCCGCGCCGCCTCTCCATGAGCAAGCGCACTTTCATCACCTTCGGCGTCCTCGTCTTCGTCCTCGCGGTGGTCATCCCGTGGCTGGCCTTCCGGGGCAGCGGCGACGCCAACACGGGGGCCGAGGCGGTGCCCGCCAAGCTGAAAGAAGGCCAGGCCCTCTTCCAGACGAACTGCGGCCGCTGCCACACGCTCTACGCGGCGGGCACGACCGGCAACTTCGGCCCGGACCTCGACCTGCTCCTCGCCCCCACCGGCCCCCCGGAACCGGGCGAAGCCGGCGAAAAACAGGCCAAATCGACCGCCGAACGCGTCCTCAACGCGCAGAGGGAAGGCGTCGACAGCAGCATGCGGGGCCGCATGCCCCCCGCGATCCTCAATCCGGCGCAGCAAAAGATCGTCGCCGAATTCGTCGGCGCCGTGGCGGGCGAGGGCTGAGCCTCCCCGCCGCTTCGAGCGCGGGCCGGCTGCCGCACCATCGGCGCCCTCCGGTGCGTTCGCACTTATCTACAACTGTTGTGGCCAACTGCGAACTCACCGGCGTGGGCGTCTCGCGTCAGGGGTAGATCCTCAGCGTGCTGAACAACCCGGCGTGGTCGGAGTCCCAGAAGCCGTTCTGGGGGGAGCGGCCGGTGACCGAGGAGTTGACCAGCTTCACCTGCTTCGGGTCGCGGGTCATGATGTGGTCCACCTTGTGGTTGAACTGGGAGGCGGCGCCGCCGTCGCCGACCGGGAGGAGCGAGGTTTCCAGGCAGCAGCCGAGCGGCTTGTAGGTGCTGCGTTCGCGCATCCCCGCCTTGACCAGGGTTTCGTAGGCCTGGCCATCGCCGGGCTGGACCGCGGTCTTCGTGTCCGAGTTCAGGTCGCCGACCAGGATCACCGGCAGGTTGCTCGTCGCCGGGCCGCCCGGGGCGACCAGTTCGGCGGCCTGCTGGGCGCGGATGCTGGGCACGACCGTCTGCGGGTCGAACGATTCGAGGTGGGTGTCGACGAAGCGGAACGGGGTCGAGCCGTTCACGCTCGCGTCGACCGAGGCCCAGCCGCGCGTGACGATCACCTTGGCGCCCGAGATTTCCTCCGAGTAGAGGCTCTTGAAGTGGCCCTTCCGCGGGTCGCTGACCTTCACCCCCGCGCCGACCTTGGCGAGGATCACGTCGCGCATCGTCAGCCGCCCGTTGATCTCCGCGTTCGGGATCAGGTTGTTCGGCCCGTCCCCCGGCACGCCGTTTTCGTCGGCGGGCGCTTCGAAGTCGAACTCCGGGTTGACGACGACCGCGCGGTAGCGCTTCTTGCCCTTGTTCAGCTGCCCGAGCAGCTCGGCGAGGTAGTCATAGCGGACCGTGGTCGCTTTCGGCGGCGTGCCGGAGAGCAAGGTTTCGAGGCTCGGCGGGCCGGTCCGCCACTCGGCGACCTCCTGCAGGCCGACCAGGTCCGGTTCCTTCGCCAGGATCTCCTTGGCGAGGCCCTTGGCGCGCACCGGGAAGTCGTTGGCGGTGACTTCGCGGAGGATCTGGCCGGTCGCCTCGGTGAAGGCACCGACCCCCTTCGCCTGGATCGCCGGCGTCAGGTCGGCGCCGAGGTAGACGTTGCGGGTCATCACCTTCACCTCGGTCGGCTTCGGTGCCGAGGCGCTCGGCTTCGCCGTCGCGTGCCCGGCGACCAGCAGCACCAGCGCCGGCAGCGCGGCCCCGAGCAGCGCGAGCGCGGCAAGGCGCAGGCGCGGATGGGCGTGGATCAAGACATTTCCCTCCTGTTTGCGGGCCCTGCCGGACCCGGTTTTGCGAGGCTCTCCCGCCCCGTTGCCCACCCTCAACCTATCCGCCCGCGAAAAGTCTCGAAACCGCCTTGAGACGCCGCGCAATATCTGCCATACTGCCACTTAGATTTCTTAGGTACAGACAACGAAACCCCTGGAGGGAGCAGCAAAAGTGGCAAAAACGATCGGAATCGACCTGGGAACGACCAATTCCTGCGTCGCCGTTATGGAGGGCGGGGAGCCGACCGTTCTCGAGAACGCCGAGGGTG
>JAFDWB010000044.1 GCA_018268675.1 Actinomycetota bacterium | reverse complement strand
CGACTCCCCAGGTAGACGTGCGCGATTTCCGGCTGCTGCTGGAACACCGAGCGCATCAGGTTGGGCAGGCCCGCGTCGATCTCGACGATCTGCTGGAACTCGTCCATGACCAACGCCGCGCGGCGGTTCCGGGCACCGGCCAGCTCACCGGGGAGGCGAAGGAGGCGCTCCAGGGTCGCGTCGATGTCGGAGGCCCGCTGTCCGAACTGGAAGCTGAAGGCATACGAGCCGTCGTCCTCCACCGTTACGGTCGGCTGGACCCGGAGGCGGCGAAACGGCGCCAGCGCCGTCTCCTTCACCCGCTCGAGCGGCGAGGCGATCTGCTCGAAGATGCTGTTGGCCAGGGCGGCGGCGAGACGCTCCTTGGTCGGCGTCATCATCAGGTCGACCTGGGCGACGAGGACGCCTTCCGCGGCCGCGGCCTGCGACGCGCTCCAGACCAGCGAGGACTTGCCGAGCCGACGCGGCGCGTAGAGGACGACATCCTGACCGTTGCGGATGTCGCCGACCAGCCCCTCCCGCTCCCGCTCCCGGTCGGTGAACGACTCGTCCAAAGCGAGCGCCCCGAAACGGAAGGGATTGGTCACCAGATCCTTCATACGCTGCCGCATTATACCACGCCGTATAGTACCATACGCAAACGTATAATACGTTGGCGTATAGGGACGCAAGGGCCTGCGGCGATCACGGCCGTCTCGGCCACGACCCTGGCTGGCTGTGGCCGTGGCCGAGACGGCCGGGGTATGAGAGGTGAGGAGGAAGTGCGACTGCGTTGCGGGTGATGCGCGGGAGATGTCGCGAAGTCCACGCTCCCGTGCGTGTCCTACAACGCCCGATCAGCCGCTGCGTGTATTACCCGTGCCATGGCCCGGGTAATACACGCAGCGCGTTCCGGGGTCCGCCGGGTGTGGCGGATCACGCACGGACTCTTGGAGGAACACCGCACTCCCTCCGTCCTGGGCGTCTCATGGAGGTCACAGCCTGCCTCACTGTCATCGTCGCCCCCCACGGTCGGCGGCCGACCGTCCGACCGGGTCGGTTGGTTCCCGGGCAGGTGACGGGCTGACCCACAGCCTGCCCGTCGACCCCGAGGGTCTGACCAGGCCCCGTTGTGTCGCCCGCCGCCGCCCGAGGATCCCCGGCCTGACCTGATAGGAGCGTGGCACCGCCCCGAGTGAGGCCCGTCGACCGGGGGTCCGTCCGAACGAGAAAGAGAACAATCGAAGGGACGGGACGGATGATCGTGATCGGGACGGACACCCACAAGCGGACCCACACCTGCGCGGCGGTGGACGCGGCGACCGGCAGGCTCGCCGGGGAGCTGACGGCGGCGGCCAGGGAGCCCGGCTTCAGGGAGCTGCTCGCCTGGGGCCGTGGACTGGACGAGGAGCGGATCTGGGCGATCGAGGACTGCCGCCACGTCTCGGGCTCCCTCGAGCGCTTCCTGGTCGCCGCGGGCGAGCGCGTGGTCCGCGTCCCCCCGAAGCTCACCGGCCAGGGCCGCCGCGGGGGACGCAGGGCGGGCAAGTCGGACCCGATCGACGCCCTGGCCGTCGCCCGCGCCGCCCTGCGGGAGGGCCCCGACACCCTGCCTGCCGCCCACCTCGACGAGGAGGCGCTCGAGATCAAGCTCCTGCTCGACCACCGCGAGGACCTGGTCGGGGCGCGCACCGAGGACCAGTGCCGGCTGCGCTGGCACCTGCACGACCTCTGGCCCGACCTCGAGATCCCCGCCGGGGCCCTCGACCGCGCGGTCTGGCTCGAGCGCCTCTCCCGCAGGCTCTCCCGGGCCGGTCGGGGGACCCGGGTGCGGATCGCCCGCGAGCTGGTGGTCGAGATCCGCCGTCGCACCCGCCGGATCAAGGAGCTCGGCCGCGAGATCGCCGCCCTGGTCGAGGCCCGGGCCCCGGCCCTGCTCGCCCTGGAGGGCTGCGGGCCGCTGAGCGCCGCCAGGCTGATCGCCGAGACGGCGGGCGCCGGACGCCTCGCCACCGACTCCAAGTTCGCCCGACTGGCGGGAGTCGCCCCGATCCCCGCCTCCTCGGGCGAGCGCACCCGCCACCGCCTCGACCGCGGCGGCAACCGCCGGCTGAACTGCGCCCTCCACCGCATCGCCGTGACCCAGGGGCGCCACCACCCCCCGGCGCGGGAGTTCCTGGCCCGAAAGCAGGCCGAGGGCAAGTCAAGGCGCGAAGCCCTGCGCTGCCTGAAGCGTCACCTGGCGCGCCGGGTCTGGCGTCTCCTCCTCGAGATCGAGAGGGGGAGATCCGAGGACACCGTCCACGCTCAGAGAGGCGTGCCGACCCCGCTTTCGGCGGTGACGGCTTGACATAGGAGCAACAGGGCCGTGGCCGAGACGGCCGTGTTGGCCGAAGGCCCTTGCGTCCCTTTGCCCCGCGGCCCCGCGGGGCGCTAGCCCGCCGTGACCCCGCCGCCCGCAGCGGCGCCGCCACCTTCGGGCGGTGCCGTTTCTTCGGCTGGGGGAGCTGCTTCTTCGACCGGTGCTTCTTCTTCCGTCGGGGCTTCTCCGCGGCCTTCTTCGACTTCTTCCACCGGTGCTTCTTCTTCGTATTCGCCTTCGTAGCTTTCGGTTTCGACGGGCGCTTCGTATTCGGCTTCTTCGTATTCGCCGGCTTCGATTTCTTCTTCGGCTTCTTCGCCGGATTTGCCTTCGTTTTCCTTTTCTTCCTTGGCCCGTTCCTTGGCTTTCTTTTCCGCCAGGTGTTCTTTCTTGATTTCTTCCCAGGCGGTGATGACCCGGTTCCAGATCAGCGCCGGGTAGGTGCCGCCCATGACCGGGCCGCCGTTGAAGAGGGTGAGCATCGGCGTCGTCGTGTCGGGGTAGCCGACCCAGACGCAGGCGGTCACTTCGGTGGCGACTCCGCCGCAGAACCAGGCGTCGCCCTCTTCCTCGGTCGTGCCCGTCTTGCCCCACTCTTCCGGGCCGCCGGTGTTCGCCGCCGTCCCGGTACCCT
>JAFDWB010000043.1 GCA_018268675.1 Actinomycetota bacterium | reverse complement strand
GCCCGCCTCGATCTCGACATCGACCTCGAGACGCGGGTGCTCACCCACGACGACATCATCGCCCTGGTCAAGGAGCTGGTCTCCCTGCCGAAGCTGCTCGGGATCCCCGAGGAGGTCGACGAGGAGAACCCGATCAAAGACTATGCCGCGGAAGCGCTCACCTACCCGCGCGAGGCGGTCTACGACCACCTCGACGAGTACGAGCACTTCGGCAACCGGCGCCTGCGCACGGTCGGTGAGCTGATCCAGGAGGCGTTCCGGATCGGCCTCTACCGGATGGAGCGGGTCGTCCGCGAGCGGCTGACGACGGAAGACTCCGACGCGATCACCCCGCAGACGATCATCAACATCCGCCCGGTCGTCGCGGCGATGAAAGAGTTCTTCGGCTCCTCGCAGCTGTCCCAGTTCATGGACCAGACCAACAGCCTCTCGGGGCTCACGCACCGGCGCCGCCTCTCGGCGCTGGGCGCCGGCGGTCTGACCCGTGAGCGGGCCCCGATCGAGGTCCGCGACGTGCACCCGACCCACTACGGCCGGATGTGCCCGATCGAGACCCCGGAGGGACCGAACATCGGCCTGATCGGCTCGCTCGCCTCCTACGCGGAGATCTCCGAGCACGGTTTCGTCACCACTCCGTATCGCCTGGTTGAGGACGGCGTCGTCTCCGACACGATCGTCCACCTCGACGCGACCCAGGAGGAGGACAAGATCATCGCCCAGGCGAACTCCGAGGTCGACGAGAGCGGCAAGCTGAAGGGCCCGCAGGTGCTGGTCCGCGCCGGCGAGCAGGAGTACGCGACCGCTTCCCCCAAGGAAGTCGACCTGATGGACGTCTCGCCGTCGCAGATCTGGTCGGTGGCGACCTCGTTGATCCCGTTCCTCGAGCACGACGACGCGAACCGCGCCCTGATGGGCTCGAACATGCAGCGCCAGGCGGTGCCGCTGCTCAAACCGGACCCGCCGCTGGTCGGCACCGGGATGGAGCGCCGCGCCGCGATCGACTCCGGCGACGTGGTGATCGCCCGGCACGACGGCGAGGTCACCTTCGTCGACGCCGAGCGCATCGAGGTCAGCCACGGCGAAGGCAAGGACGACCACCCGCTGAACAAGTTCATGCGGTCGAACCAGGGGACGCTGATCCACCAGCGCCCGATCGTCAACACCGGCCAGAGGGTCAAGGCGGGCGACGTGCTCGCCGACGGCTCCTCCTCCGGCGGTGGCGAGATCGCGCTGGGCAAGAACTGCCTGGTCGCCTTCATGTCCTGGGAGGGCTACAACTTCGAGGACGCGATCATCCTCTCCGAGCGCCTGGTCAAGGAAGACGAACTCACCTCGATCCACATCGAG
>JAFDWB010000042.1 GCA_018268675.1 Actinomycetota bacterium | reverse complement strand
GCGCCGGTGACCATGTTGCGCGTGTACTGGATGTGGCCGGGCGTGTCGGCGATCACGAACTTGCGCTTCGGCGTCGCGAAGTACCGGTAGGCGACGTCGATCGTGATCCCCTGCTCGCGCTCGGCCCGCAGCCCGTCGGTCAGCAGCGCCAGGTCAGTCTGTTCGTCGCCCCGTTTCGCCGAGGTCATCTCGATCGACTCGAGCTGGTCTTCGAAGATCGATTTCGTGTCGTGCAGAAGCCGCCCGATCAGGGTCGACTTGCCGTCGTCGACCGACCCCGCGGTCGCGATCCGGAGGATCTCGGTGGCGGGCATCAGAAATATCCCTCCCGCTTGCGGTCCTCCATCGCCGCTTCGGAGAAGCGGTCGTCGCCACGGGTGGCGCCGCGCTCGGTGATCCGCGAGATCGAGGTCTCCTCGATCACCGACCGGTAGTCGGTCGCCCGCGAGGGCACGGCCCCGGTCAGGGTGGCGTCGCCGACGGTCCGGTAGCGGACCATCTCGATCTTCGCCTCGGCGCCCTCGGGCAGCGGGAAGTACTCGTTGACCGCCATCAGCAGGCCGTCGTTGTCGACCACCTCGCGCTCGTGGGCGAAGTAGATCGAGGGCAGCTCGATCTCTTCCCGCGCCAGGTAGCGCCAGACGTCGAGCTCGGTCCAGTCGGAGATCGGGAAGACGCGGATGTGCTCGCCTTTGCGGTGGCGGCCGTTGTAGAGGCGCCACAGCTCCGGCCGCTGGTTCTTCGGGTCCCACTGGCCGAATTTGTCGCGGAAGGAGAGGATCCGCTCCTTCGCCCGCGCCTTGTCCTCGTCGCGCCGGCCGCCGCCGAAGACGGCGTCGAAGCCACCGTCCTTGATCGCGTCGAGCAGCGCCCGGGTCTGGTGGCGATTGCGGCTTTCCAGTTCGTGGCCGACCTTGATGATCCCCTGGTCGATCAGCTCCTGGACCGAGGCGACCTCGAGCCGCAGCCCGTAATCGGCGACGACCTTGTCGCGGAACGCGATCACCTCGTGGAAGTTGTGCCCGGTGTCGACGTGCATGATCGGGAACGGCACCGGCGCCGGCGCGAACGCCTTGCGCGCCAGCTGCAGCATCAGCACCGAGTCCTTGCCGCCGGAGAAGAGCATCACCGGGTGT
>JAFDWB010000041.1 GCA_018268675.1 Actinomycetota bacterium | reverse complement strand
GGCGGATGCCCTGGTAGATCACCTCCATGCCGACGTCGCGGGCGCGCAGGGCGATCTGCTCGGCGCCGTTGGAGTGGCCGTCGAGGCCGGGCTTGCCGACCAGGATCTTGATCCGGTGGCCGATCTGCTCGGAGACCTCGTCGACGCGGCGGCGGGTGGCCTCGAGCTGGGAGCGGTCGGCGGGCGGGGCGGCGCCGTCGACGCCGGTCGGTCCCCGGTAGGCGCCGAAGGCCTCGCGCAGGACCGCGGCCCACTCGCCGGTCGTCGCCCCCGCCTTCGCCGCGGCGATCGTCGCGGGCATGATGTTCTCGTCCTCGTCGCCGGCGACCCGGGCGAGCTCCGCCAGGGCGGCGTCGACGGCCTCCTGGTCACGCGTCGCCTTCCACTGCTCGAGCGCCGCGATCCGCTCCCGCTCGACCTCCGGGTCGGGGGTGAGGATGCCGCCGTCGGCGCCCGCGGTGAGCGGCGACTCCTCGGTCTCGGTGAAGGAGTTCTGGCCGACCACCTTCTGCTCGCCGCGCTCGATCCGGGCGAGGCGCTCGCGGTTCGACTCGACCAGGCTCGCCTTCATGTAGGGGACCGCCTTGACCGCGCCGCCGCGCTCGGCGACCACCGCCATCTCCTCGCGGGCGCCGGTGGAGAGCTCTTCGACCAGCCCGTCCATGACCACGGAGCCGGTGAAGATGTCGGGGTACTCGAGCAGGTCGGTCTCGTTCGCCAGCACCTGCTGGATGCGCAGCGACCACTGCTGGTCCCAGGGGCGGGGAAGGCCCATCGCCTCGTTCCAGGCGGGCAGCTGGAGCGCCCGCGCGCGGGCGTCGCGGGAGAGCGTCACCGCCAGCGCCTCGAGCACGATCCGCTGGATGTTGTTCTCCGGCTGGGCCTCGGTCAGGCCGAGGCTGTTGACCTGGACGCCGTAGCGGAAGCGCAGCATCTTCTCGTCGGTGACGCCGTAGCGCTCGCGGCCGATCTCCTCCCACAGCGCACCCATCGTGCGCAGCTTGGCGATCTCTTCGATCACCCGGATGCCGGCGTTGACGAAGAAGGAGATGCGACCGAAGACCTTCGGGAAGTCCTGCTCGGCGACCTGGCCGCGCGCCTTCACCTCGTCGAGCACGGCGATCGCGGTGGAGAGCGCGTAGGCGATCTCCTGGACCGGGGTCGCGCCCGCCTCCTGCAGGTGGTAGCTGCAGATGTTGATCGGGTTCCAGCGCGGCACCTCGTTGACGCTGAAGGCGACCATGTCGGCGATCAGGCGCAGGCTCGGCTCGGGCGGGAAGGCGTAGGTGCCGCGCGAGAGGTACTCCTTGATGATGTCGTTCTGGGTCGTGCCGGAGAGGGCGGCGCGGGCGACGCCGTTCTCCTCGGCGACCGTGACGTAGAGGCCGAGCAGCCAGGCCGCGGTCGCGTTGATCGTCATCGAGGTGTTCATCTCATCGAGCGGGATGCCGTCGAGGAGCTGGTGCATGTCGCCCTTGTGGGCGATCGAGACGCCGACCTTGCCGACCTCGCCGCGGGCGAGGATGTGGTCGGGGTCGTAGCCGGTCTGGGTCGGCAGGTCGAAGGCGATCGAGAGGCCCGTCTGGCCCTTCGCGAGGTTGCGCCGGTAGAGCTCGTTGGAGCGCTTCGCGTCGGAGTGGCCGGCGTAGGTGCGCATCACCCATGGGCGGTCGGGCTCGGGAAGTCGGTGTCGAGTCATGTCGCAGATGTTATTTGGGATGGTCCGCCCAGGCGGATGCCCGAACGCAACACTGGGCGCCTGCTGTGTTTAGGTTGGCGACCGTCATGAAAGCCAAGCTCCTCCTCGTCACCGCGATCGCCTCCTGCGTCGGCCTCTTCGCCGCCGGGGCGGCCTCGGGCGCCTTCGTCGCGATCTACCGCAACGCGCTCGAAACGACCGCCCAGCGCAGCGAAGTGCTGAAGGTGAGCGGGAAGAGCTGTTCCCGGGGCGGGGGGAAGACGTCGCTGCAGATCACCGTCGGCAAGCTGACCGAAGAGTGCGCGTACCGCACGCCGGTGATCGGCGCGAACCTCGAAATCGCTGCCACCGGGCGGATCCTCACGGTCGCGCCGACCTCGGTGCTGCGCAAGGCCTTCCTCGGCCTGCAGCTGCGGGTCGGTGGCGGCAACAAGCTCGAGCTGCGCGTCTTCCCGGCCCAGAAAAAGGTCCAGCTCGTGAAGATCACCGAAGCGGGCCTCACCTACCTGGCGATCAAGAAGAACGTCAAAGCGGTGCAGGAACCGACCAAGCCGAACGTGCTGCGGCTGCGGATCGTCGAAGCCGCGGGCGAAGAAGTCGGGACCTGCAAGATCGGCGGGTACCTGGGCGGCGAACAGGTGATCGAAGCGAGCGACGAAGCTTGCGCCGAAGCGAGCGGCGAAATGACGGCGCTCTCGGCCGGCGCGCCGAACAACGGCAGCGGCGTGATCGCGGGCTTCGAAGCGATCGTGGTGCGGACCCCGGTCCGCTTCTAGCTCGCCTCTCTAGCCCGACTCGTCCAGCCGGTCGGCGATCAGGCGCGCGAGCGCGAGCGAGGAGGTCGCGGCGGGGGACGGCGCGTTGCGGACGTGGATCGCGTGCTCGGTGCGGTGGACGACGAAGTCGTCGACCAGGGTGCCGTCGCGGCCGACCGCCTGGGCGCGGATCCCGGCCGGGCCCGGGGCCGTGTGAGCGCCGGCGAGGGCGGGGACCATCCGCGCCGCTTCGGCGACGAAGGAGGAGGGGTGGAGGGCGTTCCGCAGCTCGACCACCCCGGCGCGCCAGTGCCTGCGCATCACCTTCCAGGTGCCCGGCCAGCGGAGCGTCTCGCCGAGGTCGCGACGGCGGGCGCGGCGCAGCTCGTAGGCGTCGCGCGCGGGCGCCATCAGGGCGCTCGGCCCGATCAGCACCTCGCCCGCGAGGTTGCGGGTCAGGTGGGCGCCGAGGAAGGGCAGGTCGGGGTCGGGGACCGGATAGACGTTGGCGCGGACGAGGGCGGCCGCCGGTTCGCGCAGCTTCAGGTAGGCGCCGCGGAAGGGGATGATGCGCGGGTCGGCGGGCGCGCCACAGGCGACCGCGAGGCGATCCGACCAGAGCCCGGCGCAGAAGACCGCCTGCGCGGCGAGCGTGGTGCCGCGCGAGTGCTCGATCGCGAGTCGTCCCCCGCGCGGGCGCGCCCGGAGCACGCGAGTGTCGGTGTGGAGCGTGCCGCCTGCCGCGGCGACGTCGGCGCCGTAGGCCCGGGCCGCGGCGACGAAGTCGACGACCCCGGTGTGGGGCGAGTGCAGCGCCGCGACCCCGCGCGCCTCCGGCTCGACCGCGGCGATCTCGTCGGCTCGCAGGCGCCGGAGCCCCGGCACCGAGTTGGCGATCCCGCGCCGCTCGAGCTCCTCCAGCCGCCCGAGTTCCCCCTCCTCGACCGCGACGATCAGCTTCCCCGACATCCGGTAGGGGACCCCCTTCTCCTCGCAGTAGGCATAGAGCTCCCGGGCGCCTTCGACGCAGAGCCGCGCCTTCAGCGACCCGGGCGCGTAGTAGATCCCGGAGTGGACGACCCCGCTCGACCGCCCGGTCTGGTGCGCCCCGATCCCCGCCTCCGCCTCGAGCACCGCCACCCGGGCCCCCGGCCGCCGCAAGATCAGCTCCCGCGCCACCGCCTGCCCGACGATCCCGCCGCCGACGACCACAAGGTCGCACTCGGCGGGGGGTTGGGACGCGGGCGAGGGGGCGGGCAAGGGTCGAAGCCTAGAGGCGGTGCGCTGGCTGGCGCCCCTGGGACGGCTGGCGCCTCGCGGCGCGGCCATCCCACTCATCCTTTGGGCAGTTATGAGGGGGATGGCCGCGCCTTGGTCTGCGCCTGGCCGGGGCGAGCGGCCGCAGGAACGGTCGTGTGCGCCGGTCAGGAAGCCCTGATCGCAACCCCATGTCCTTTGTAACCCTGTGGGCGACAAAGGACATGGGGTTGGGCCGCACCCGCCTGTGCGTTCGCACTTGTCCACGCTATGTGTGGGTAACTGCGAACTCACCGGGGGGTTCCTCGACAGCCGGGGCTCGCCGACCCCGGGCGCCAGCCGCCTATCCCCGCGGGAACGGGATCGTTTCGTGGAGGACTTCGGAGACGAGGCGGGCGTAGACGCCGGCGCCCTTCGGGGTCAGGTGGATGCCGTCCCAGAAGAGGCTTTCGCCGCCTTCTTCGGCCGCCTGGGCCCACGGGATTTCGGTGGTGTTGCGCCAGTCTTCGGCCGCTTCGGCGATCGCGTGGTTCGACTCTTCCTGCCAGGAGACCGGGGCGTGGTCGGAGATCAGGAAGAGCTGGCCGACGTTGGTGGTGGCGGCGCGGAGCGCTTCCATGTCTTCGCCGTAGAGGGGGCCGTTGTTGCCCCACTGGATGACCATCGCCTGCGGGTGGTGGCCTTCGCGCTTGATCTTGCGGATGATCTGGATGAATTCTTCGGCCTGCCGACCGACCTTCGCGTCCATCGAGAAGCCCGGCCCGAGGTGCGCCGCGAGCTGTTCCTGGGCGCCGATCATCACCGAGTCGCCGAGCATGATGATCCGCGGCCAGTGTTTGGAGGGCGGCGGCGCGTGGCGGTGGCTGGGGTGGTGTTTGGCTTCCGCTTTCGCCTTCGGTTTCGCTTTCGCCTTCGACCCCGCGGTCCCGGACCCGCCGCCGCTCCCGGGCGCGGCTTGCGCGCCTCGCTGCCTCGCCTGGATGTGGACCGCGGCCGCCGTCGAGGCCGCCGCCGACGCCGGATTGCTCCCGCCCGCCTTGACGATGCCGCTCCAGCCGACCACCACGATCACGCCGAGGACCGAGACGATCAGCGCCGGGCGCGCCACCTTCAGCCATCCGTCGGGCATCCGCGGCAGCTTCGCCTTGCCGCTGAACGGGAGCTCGACGAAGCGGTAGGAGAGGTCGGCGAGGACCAGGCAGAGGATCAGCTGCAGGGGGACGAGGATGCCGCGCGGCAGGTTGATGTCGACGCCGGGCCGGGTCATCGCCAGCACCGGCCAGTGCCAAAGGTAGAAGCTGTAGCTGCGCAGGCCGAGCCAGAGCAGGGCGGGGCGGCCGAGGAAGCCGCCAAGCCGCGCCGCCGGGTGCGCCAGGGCGGCGATAAGGACCGCCGTCGCGATCGCGATCCAGACGTAGCCGCCATGCCAGAGGGCGAGTTCGTAGTCGTGGACGTGGACGAAGCTGAGGATCAGGTAGGCGAGCGCGATCACGCCGGCGGCGTCGAGGATCGGGCCGACCAGCGGGCCGAAGGACTTATGGCTCCGCAGCTCGGTCGGGCTCCAGACCAGGGCCAGCGCGACGCCCGCGAGCAGGCCGACCGCGTGCGTGTCGGTGCCGTAGTAGACGAGCGAGGCATCGTGTCCGGGGTGGAAGAGGATCCAGGCGAGGACGACCGACCCCGCCGCGCCAGCGAGCACGCCGATCAACAGCCGGCCGCGCCCGAACAGCTTCATCCCGGCGGCGAAGACCAGTGGCCAGAAGAGGTAGAACTGCTCCTCCACCGAGAGCGACCAGAGGTGGGTGAACAGCGAGGGCCGCCCGAACTGTTCGAAGTAGGACGTGTGGGCGAAGATGAAGTGCCAGTTGGCGAAGTAGAAGAGCGAGGCGAGGGCGTCGCCGCGAATCTGGGCGATCTTGCCCGGCTCGGCGATCGCCGAGACCACCATCGCCACCGCGATCAGCACGCCGACCGCGGGGAGCAGGCGCCGCGCCCGTCGCAGCCAGAAGCGGCCCAGCTCGATGTGGTCGCTCGAGCGGAACTCGCGCAGCAGCAGCGAGGTGATCAGGTAGCCGCTGATGACGAAGAAGACGTCGACCCCGAGGAAGCCGCCCGGCACCCAGAGGAGCCCGGCGTGGTAGCCGAAGACCGCCAGGACCGCGATCGCGCGCATCGCGTCGATCCCCGGCATGTAGGGGAAGCGGCTGTCCTTCGGCCTGCTCATCTACCTCCCTACGTTTTTCGGTCCGCCGCGGCACCCTCCTTGAAGATCGCCCGTCGGACGCTTCGGTGCATAATCTCGACCCGATGTCGACCTCGCCGCCAACGCTGTCGACCACGGTTGAGAAACCCCGCATCTCCGGCCCCGGTTCCGGTTTAGGGGGGAACTGGCGCGTAATCGTGCGCAACGACAACCACAACACCTTCGACCACGTCGCCCAGACGCTCGCCCGCGTACTGCCCGGCGTCAGCCTCGAGCAAGGACACCGTATCGCGGACCAGATCCACAACTCCGGCCAGGCCATCGTCTGGACCGGCCCGCGCGAGCCGGCCGAGCACTACTGGGAGCAGCTCGACTCCGCGGGCCTCACGATGGCCCCCCTGGAGCGCGCCTGATGCCCCGCCATCCCGCCCGCGCCGCGCTCCTCGCGGCCCTCCTGGCGATCGCCGTCGCCCTCTTCGCCGCCCCCGGCGCGAGCGCGGAAGTCGCGTTGCCGGAAAAGTTCGAAGACCAGACCGTCTGGAGCGGCCTGAACCAGCCGACGATCGTCAAGTTCGCGCCCAACGGGGAGGTTTTCGTCGGCGAGAAAGGCGGGAAGATCCTCGTCTACGAAAACGTCAACGATAAGACCCCGGAAGTCTTCGCCAACCTCGCCAAACCGGCGTATGACTACGAAGATCACGGCCTGCTCGGACTGGCGATCGATCCGCTCTTCAGCCTCGGCCGCCCCTACGTCTACGCGCTCTACACCTTCAACCACAAACTGGCGAACCCGGGCGCGCAGGAACCGCAGGGCTTCGAACCGCGGACCCAGGAACCGGCCTGGCCCTCGGCCGAACCGAACTTCGAACACGACAAATGCGAAAACAGCGAAAAAGCCCGGGAAGAACACAAGATCGAAAACCCTGGCTGTGAGGCCAGCGGCGTCCTGGTCAAACTCAAGGCCAACCCCGCCGGCACCGAAGCCGAACCCTCGGCCGCCGAACCGAAAGAAGAAGTGCTGCTGGAAGGGTGGTGCCAGCAGGCGACCACGCACTCCGTCGGCGATCTTGGCTTCGGGCCCGAAGGCGACCTCTATGTCAGTGGCGGCGAAGGCGCGATGTACTCGGAAGCCGACTACGGCCAGTTCGGCAACGTCTGCGAAGACCCGGTCAAATACGAAGAATATGAACCGGGGAAGTTCCAGGTGGAACGGCTCACCGCGCTGGGCGGCTCACTGCGCTCGCAGAGCGTCATGCGCAACCACTCGCTCCCGAACCATCCGACGCTCCTCTCCGGCGCGATCCTGAGGATCAACCCGGACACCGGCGAAGGCGTCCCTGGCAACCCCTTCTACTCGAGCACCGAAAAGAACGCGAAACGCATCGTCGGCTTCGGCTTCCGCCAGCCCTGGCGGTTCTCGATCGACCAGCGCCTCGGCGAACTGTATGTGTCGAACGTCGGCAACGGCTCCTACGAGGAGATCGAACGGTTGACCCTGGGGTCCTCGGCGCCCTTCAACGGCGGCTGGCCCTGCTACGAAGGCGGCGAAAACGGCAAGCCGGTGAAGAACCTCGTCTACGCCGGCCAACCGTTCCCGTCGATCCAGTACTGCATCGACCAGTACGAAGCCGAAGAACACGGCACCCAGGAAACCGAAACCCCGTTCTACTCCTACCACCACAACGGCCCGGCCGTGCCCGGCGACCGCTGCTACCACGGCACGCCGCTGGCGACCGACGTCTCCGGCAACGCGTTCAACGAAGGCACCGCCTACTCGAAGGAATACCACCACGCGTTCTTCTTCTCCGACGCGATCCGCGGTTGCATCTACGTGATGCAGAGCGGCGCCGGCGGCAAGCCGAATCCGGCGACGGCGACGACCTTCCTCTCCGACACCGAACCGTACGCGTTCCCTGCCGTCGACATGGAGCAAGGCCCGGAAGGGAACATCTTCTATGTCCAGCTCTTCGGCCCCGGTCACCTGGGCAGCGTGCACCGGATCGTCTACACCGGCACCTCCGAACGGGACGAAATCGAAAAGGAAGAACGGGAACGGAAGGAACGGGAAGAACGGGAACGGAAGGAAAGGGAACCGAAGCCGGAACCTCCTCCTCCGACCCCGCCCGCCACCTATAACCCGCCGCAGATCAAGCAGCGGCCAGCCAAGAGCACGACCAAGCGCTACGCCAAGTTCGCCTTCACCGGCCCCGGGGAGACGCGGTTTCGCTGCAAGCTCGACGGCAAGAGCTTCACCTCCTGCAGGTCCCCGAAGACCTATAAGAACCTGAAGCCCGGGAAGCATTCCTTCCGCGTCTACGCCGCCGACGCCGCGGGCAACCGGCTGAGCGCGAACCGGGTGTTCAGTTGGAAGATCGTCGCCAAGTCCTGAAAGCGCTGCGGCTGGCGCTCGCGCCGGCCGCGGTCGCGCTCGTCCTCCTCGGCGCGGGTGGGGCGGCGGCGGCGACGCTGCCGACCGGCTTCCAGGACGAAGTGGTGCTGGAAGCAAACCAGCCCGGAATGGAACACCCGGTCGCGTTCAAATTCGCGCCCGACGGCCGCACCTTCGTCGCGCTCAAGGGCGGCAAGATCCTCGTCTACCCGCCCGGTGCGACCACCTCCACGACGCCGACCATCTTCGCCAACCTGGCGAAACAGACCTACGACAACGGCGACCACGGGTTGCTCGGGCTGGCGCTCGACCCGAAATTCGAAGAAGGCCGCCCCTACGTCTACGCGCTCTACACCTTCAACCATGAACTCGGCCTGCCCCCGAACGTCGAAATGCCGAAGTACCCCTCCGTGGGCTCCGGGGTCTCCGCCTACGAAGGTGACTCCTGCCCGGAAGAAAACCGATGCGTGGTCAGCGGCCGGCTGGTGCGGCTGACCGCCGAAGGCAACCACGCCAAGGAAGTGGGGGGCGAAGCGGAAGAGACGGTGCTATTGGAAGGTTGGTGTCAGCAGTCGAGCAGCCACTCGATCGGCGACCTCGGTTTCGGCCCGGAAGGCGCGCTCTTCGTCAGTGGCGGCGAAGGCGGGATCTTCACCAACCCTGACTACGGCCAGTACGAAAACCTCTGTGGCGACCCGAACGGGACCAAGGGCACCTCGATCGTGCTCAACCCCGAAGCCGAAGGCGGCTCCCTCCGCTCGCAGAGCATCTTCCGCCCCGACGGCCAGGTGCTCCTCAACGGGACGCTCGACCGGATCGATCCCAACACCGGCGAAGGGTGGCCGGGCAACCCGTACGCCGGCAGCGCTAACGCGAACAAAGACCGGATCGTGGCGATGGGATTCCGCAACCCGTTCCGCTTCGTCGTCAATCCGCGGCTCGGAGAAGTGTTCGTCGGCAACGTCGGCGCCAACACCTATGAGGAGATCGACCGCGTGCCGATCGGCGGCCCGCTCTACAACTCCGGGTGGCCCTGCTACGAAGGCCTGGGCCGCAACTTCGAATTCGAAGTCCTCGGTCTGAACGCCTGCAAACGGCTGTATGAAACCCCGAACTCGACCGCGGCGCCGTTCTTCTACTACTCCCACACCACGCCGGTCGCCCCCGGCGACACCTGCCCGCACAACTCCGGCTCGGCGATCACCGGCTCCGCCTTCTACGAAGGCTCGACCTATCCGAGCGAATACGACGACGCCCTCTTCTTCGCCGACGCGGTCCGCGGCTGCATCTACGTGATGCTCGCCGACGGGGAACACGACGAACCCGATCCCTCGACCGTGCGGCCGTTCCTCTCCGAAGCCACCAATTACCCCGGGGTGGACCTCGAGCAGGGACCGGAAGGATCGATCTACTACGACAGCCTCTACGAAGGGACGATCAACAGGATCTCCTACGACCCCGGGGCGCCGACCGCCCACCTGACGACGACTGGCGATCCGTGGGGCGCGGCGCCGCTCACCGTCCACTTCGACGCGAGCGCCTCGACCGGCCCGGTCGGCGACACGTTCAAGTACGAATGGGAACTCGAAGGCGACGGCAAATTCGACGACGGCTCGAACTCGCCGACGCAGCAGTTCACCTACACCGACGGCACCCACAACGTGGTGGCCGCGGTTCGCGTCGAAGACGTCAACACCCACAAATCCTCGGTCGCCAAGCTGACCGTCTACCCGGGCGACTCGCCGCCGAAAGTGACGATCGCCGAACCGGCCCCGAGCCTCACCTGGAAGGTCGGCCAGCAGCTCCGTTTCGCCGGCTCGGCCGTGGCGCGGGAAGGAGCAGGGGCGAAATTGCCGGCCGCGGACCTCTACTGGAAGACGCGCCTGCTCCACTGCCCGTTCGAAGCGTCGAAATGCCACGAACACCCGATCCAGGTCTTCCCCGGGGTCGAGGAAGGCACGCTGGGGGCGCCCGACCACGAGTTCCCCTCCTTCGTCAACTTCATCCTCAGCGCCACCGACTCCCGCGGCCTCACCGCCGAAGCTTCGGTCAAAGTCGAGGCCCGTCCGGTCCCCCTGCAGATTCGCTCCGAGCCGCCGGGGATCCTCTTCGGGGTCGGGGAAACGAAAGTGACCACACCGGCCGAATTCCTCGCGATCGAAGGCTCCCGCACCTTCGTCGCGGCCCCGGAAACTGCGGAAGTCGGAGGGGTCACCTACAGCTTCGAACGCTGGTGCGGAGGCGGCCCCCGTGTCCTCGAAGTGCCGACGAACGCCGCCGGCACCTACACCGCGATCTTCGGCACCCCCAACGGTCCCGCCGGCAGTTGCGGCGGTGAAGGGGGCGGCGGTGGCAAGGGCGCGGGTGGCGCCGGCTCCGGCGGGCCTGGCGCGGGCCCGCCGGCGCCCGGCCCCGTCGCGCCACCGAAGCTGAAGGCGCACCCGGCGAGGCAGACGGTGTCGACCACCGCCAGGTTCGTGTTCAGCGGCCCCGCCGGGTCGAGGTTCCGCTGCAGGCTCGACCGCGGCAAGTTCCTCGCCTGCCGCTCGCCGCGGGTCTACCGCAGGCTGAAGCCGGACCGCCACACCTTGCGCCTCTACGCGACGACCGCCGCCGGCGCCCGGAGCGCCGCCACAGTCTTCAGCTGGAAGATCGTCCCCAGGCCCTGAGGTCGGGGCGGTCGCCGCTCGTCAGCGCCCAGAGGCCGGTGAGGAGGGCGACGACGACGGTGAGGGAGGCGAGGGGGATGCTGGTGGGGTCGAGGGCGAGGAGCATGGTCGCGGTGACCACGGGGGCGGCGACGGCGGCGAGGCGGAGGGAGGCGCCGCGGCCGAGGACGATCAGGGCGAGGGCGAAGGTGCCGACGAGGGATTGGCCGAAGGTGGCGAAGGCGGGGCCGACGACGCCGAAGGGGGGGACGAGGATCAGGTCGAGGGCGATGTTGACGGCGACCGAGGCGATGCCGACCTTGGCGACGAGGGAGGAGCGCTTGGACCCGACGAGGGCGGCGAGGAAGGCGTAGTAGGTGGCGGCGAAGACGCCGCTGCCGCCGAGGAGGATCAGCAGGGGCACGGCGGCCTCTTCGAATTCGGAGCCGAAGACGAGCGGCAGGACGAAGGCGGCGGCGACGCCGGTGATGCCGATCAGGGTGCCCCAGAGGCCGGTGTACTTGAGCAACCGGGGGAGGGGGAGCTGTTCCTTCAGGTTGCGGCCGGCGGCGCTCGAGCGGGCGTGCTCGGGCAGGGCCGCGGTCAGCCAGTAGGCGGTCAGCGCGGTGACGAAGGTGAAGATCGAGTAGGCGAGCGAGTAGATGCCGACCTCGCTGTGGGAGCGGAAGATGGCGAGCGTGAAGGTGTCGGCGTAGGCGACGCCGTAGGAGGCGAGGCTGACGATCCCCATCGCCCCGACCGCGCCCATCACGGTGCTGATCAGGTGGTAGGGCATCGCGTCGGAGGGCGCGCGGAAGAGCTCCTGGCGGCGATGGACGACGACGATCGCGACGGTGAAGGTGACCGCCGCGGCGCCGGTCAGGAGCACCTCGGCGCCGACCACCCCGAGGTCGGTTGCCGCCACCGCGACCAGCGCCACGGCGAGCGCGACCACCCGCTCGAGCGTCTGCAGGAGCGCGATCTCGCCCATCCGCCCCTCCGTCTGCTGGACCGAGAAGATGCCCTGCAGGCCGACCAGGGCGACCGAGGAGACGACCACGCAGGCGATCGAGGCGGGCGCGTCGATGCCGAGGGCGAAGGCGACCGGGATCGCGACCACGAGGCTCGCGGCGGTGGCCATCGCGGCGACGTAGAGCGAGGGCCGGAAGGCGGCGCCGATCGAGCCCTCCTCGGCGCTCAGCACCGGCACCGCGAGGAACGGCCAGGAGCCCGCGACCAGCGACACGCCGAGGGTCAGCGCGAGGAAGAGCGAGAGCTCGCCGAAGCCCGCCGTGCCGAGCTCCCGCGTGAGCACGACGATCAGCAGGAAGTAGCCGAGCGAACGCCCGCCGTAGCCGACCCAGAGCCAGCCGACGTTGCGCGTCAGGCGTCGCGAGTCCATCGCCGGGGGATGCTCGCCGGTCGGGGGGACGTCAAAGCCCCGCCGGCCCTCCCGCGTCGGGTCAGACGCCGGAGGCGACGACCGACTCGGCGGCGAGCAGCGTGTGCCAGGTCGGCAGCAGCGGGATCACGTACCAGCCGACCACCGACTCGCGGGCCTCGGCGATCTCCTGCGAAAACCAATAGCGTTCGAATTCGGAACGTTGCTCCCAGACCATGGTCTGCTGGAAGGCGAGCCGATCCTCGATCGAGCGGGTCAGCGACCAGCTCTTGGCGCCGTAGGCGACGCACTTCGCCGCCGCGGGTTCCCAGGCCTCCAGCCAGCGGGGCCCCCGAAAGGGGGCGATGTGCCAATCGAGTCTGCAGACCTCAAGCATCGGCTAATCCTTTCGCATCCTCGCCGCCGGCGTCGTCACGTCAGGCCCCGACCTCGGCCCGGATCGCGCCGGGGCCCTCCTCGTTCCGGCCCACATCCTCGGACTCGGCGCCGACGAGCACGGCGATCTTGCCGAGGTGCTTGTTTTCGTGCATCAGCTGGTGGGCGGTCGGGACGCCCTCGAAGCCCATCGTCTGCCAGAGCACCGGGCGGATCTTGCCCTCCGCCATCAGCTGGTTCGCCCGCATGCACTCGTAGGCGTTGGCGAAGTGGGAGCCGATGATCTGCTTCTGGCGCATCCACAGGTACCGCACGTCGAAGTCGAGCTGGAAGCCCGAGGTGGCGCCGCAGATGACGACCTTGCCGAACGGCCTGACCACGTACACCGAGGTCGGGAAGGTCGCCCGGCCGACGTGCTCGAAGACGATGTCGGGGGCGTCGCCGAGGATCTCCTTGACCCGCTCGGAGAAGGCGCGCGAGGCCTTGAATCGAGCCTTGTCGGCGACCGGGTCGGTGAGGTTGGCGTCGGTGCGCATCATCTCGCCGAACTCGGAGCGGTCGATGTAGTCGACGGCGCCGAGCTGCTTCACCAGCTCGCCCTTCTCCGCCGAGGAGACGACGCCGACCGCGTTCGCGCCCGCCGCCTTGCAGAGCTGCGTCGCGAAGACGCCGAGGCCGCCCGCCGCGCCCCAGATCAGGACGTTGTGGCCGGCCTGGAGCTTGCACTGGTCGATCAGCATCCGGTAGGCGGTGAAGTAGGTGAGCCCGTAGGAGCAGGCCTCCGCCCAGCTCATGTTCTGGGGGCGGGGGAGGAGCTGCTGCGCCTGCACCTTGGTGAACTCGGCGAAGGAGCCCCAGGTCGTCTCGTAGCCCCAGATCCGCTGGCTCGGCGCGGCGAGCGGGTCGAGGCCGTGCACCTCGACGTCCTCGTAGGAGGCCTGGTTGCAGTGGATCACGACCTCGTCGCCGGGCTTCCAGCGGGTGACGCCCTCGCCGACCTTCCAGACGATCCCGGAGGCGTCGGAGCCACCGATGTGGTGGCCGTACTCGGGGTGGTCGCCGTAGCCGAAGACTGAGACCGGCTTGCCGAGCGCCGCCCAGACGTTGTTGAAGTTCACCCCGGCCGCCATCACCCGCACGATCACCTCGAAGGCGCCGGGCTCCGGCACCTCGATCTGCTCGAGCCGGAACGCGTCCTTCGGCTCGCCCTCGCGCTCTTGCCGGATCACCCATGCCGCCATCGTCTCGGGGAGCGTCCCCGGCTCGACGTCCAAGTTGGTCAGCTTGCTGGTATCGACAGCCACAGTTTCGCCTCCGTATCGGTTTCCCGCCTGCCGCGGGCAATCCTAGATAGGTGGGACCTAGGCCGCGTCGCGCTCGCCCGTGGGCTCCGGCTCCACGCCCGCCTCGCGCAGCTCCGGGGCGGAGACCTGGCGGACCGTGATCTGGGTCGGTTCCGGCGGCTCGATCTCCTTGCCTGGAGCGACGCCCATGCCCTCGACCTTGCGCAGCTGGGGGAGCAGTCGGGCCTCCATCGAGCCGACCGCTTTGTCGTAGGCGCTCGCCGCGGTGGTCAGGCCCTTGCCGACCCGCTCGAACTCGCCGAGGAAGCGTGAGAAGCGGGAGTGCAGCGTGCCTGCCGCCTCGGCGATCTCCGCCGCTTCGGCGACCATCCGCTCCTGGCGCCAGCCGAGCTCCATCGTCCGCAGCAGGCCGATCAGCGAGGTCGGGCCGACCAGCAGCACGTTGCGCTCCAGCGCGTATTCGAACAGTTCGGGGTCGGCGGCCAGCGCCGCGTGCATGGCGGGCTCGTTGGGCATGAAGCAGATCACCAGGTCGGGCGTCTCGCCCGCCTTGAACTGGCCCTGGTAGTCCTTCGAGCTGAGGCTCCGCACGTGCTCGCGCGCCTGCCGGGCGAGCCGCGAGAGGTGGATCTGGCGGGTGCTCTCGTCCTCGGACTCCTGCACGTCGAGGAAGGCGTCGAAGGGCACTTTCGAGTCGGCGACGAAGCTCCTTCCCTCCGGCAGCAGGAAACGGGCGTCGGGGCGCAACTGCCCGTCTTCGGTCCGCAGCGTCTCCTGCAGCTCGAAGTCGACGTGCTCGGTCATCCCGGCGATCTCGATGCAGCGGCGCAGCTGCATCTCACCCCACTGGCCGCGCGTCTGCGGCTGGCGCAGCGCCTTCTTCAGCCCGGCCGTCTCCGAGTTCAGGTTGCCGACGGTCTGGCCCATCTGCTCGAGCAGCGTCCGCGTCTGCAGGTCCACTTCGCCCCGCTTGCGCACTTCGGCCTCGATTTTCTCCTGGCCGCGCGCGATCCGGTCGGTCAGCGCCTGGATCTCCGCCTGACGTTTGTCGATCTCCCCCTGGCGCTTGGCGAGCGCCGCCTCGGCGTTGGCGACGTCGACCTTGCGCGCCTCCTCGTTGGCCCGCAGCAGGTTCGACATCATCTGCGACGCCACCTGCGCGGTCGCCTCCTGGATCGCGGGGCCGAGGTCGGGCTCCGGCGCGGGCTCCTCCTTGCGGCCCACGGCCAGGTAGGCCACGGCGGCGGCGAGCAAGAGGACGATGATGGCGAGGACGACGGTCATCGGACCAACGATGGTTGCGCGCGGGGCGGACGGCACCGAAACTCCCGATCCCCGCAAACAGCGGCCGGCCTTTAGATAGCTGCGCCAGCATGGCCATCATGCGCGATCGATTGCTCACGGCCCTTGTCGCCCTCGCCTCCGCCGCGGTGGTGGTCGGCGCCTTCGCCCTGCTCTTCGGCGTGCTCGGACTGCAGAGCACGGAACAGGTGAAGACCACCCTGGCCCGCGCTGAGGTCCCGGTAGGCGCCGCGGCGGCCGGCCAGGCGACGCAGCCGTCTGGCGCGCGACAGGCTCGTCGCCAGGTCCGGCGCCAGGACCGGGCCCGACGCCGCGCTCAGGCCCGTCGCCACCGCAAGGCCCGACGCCACGCCCGCGCCCGCGCCCGGCGCGCCGGCGCCACTCCCACCACCCGAGCCCAGCTCCGGCGGGCGCAACGCCACCACCGGCGCCACGCCCGGCAGCGGTCCAGGGCGCGGGCGCGTCAGCAGCGGTAGGGCGCCCCCCGGCGCGCCCGTCTCCCTCATGCTTCGGCCGTTATGAGGGCGACGGGCGCGCCTCGGCCTGCGCCGGATCGGGGGAGCCCCGGCCTTCCGGTGTTCCTTACTTGCGCATATGGCAAGCAAGGAACACCGGAGGAGCCGGCCCGCGAACTCACCCGTGGACCCCGCGCGCGCCCCGGGCCGGCGCCGCCGGGCGGCAGCCGGCCCGCCAGGGCGACCCGCCGCTTCGCCTACGGCAGCAACAGATCGTTCTTCGACGACGACCGGTACGGGCCGACCTTGAGGGTCGCCGGGGCGCCGTGGACGCCGGCGGCGGCGATCGTGTAGCGGCCGGTCGGCAGTTCGGCGGCGAAGGTGCCGGGGCTGTTGGCGTAGATCGTCGGCGAGGTAGCCCGGTGGGGGCCGCGGATCAGGAGCTTCGAGTTGCCGCCGGTCTGGTTGGCGGTGACGAAGACGACGCTGAGCGGCGCCTTGGTCTTGATCGGCGGCTGCGGGTGGTCCTGGTTCTGCGGCAGCTGCTGGTGCTTTTCGGGGCCGAGGCCGACCGTCCCCGGCTGGACGATGATGCCGTGCGCGCCGATCGTGACGCTGACCCGGGTCGGCACCGCCGGGCGCGGTTCGTTGGGATGGCTCTCGGCGCCGCAGCCGGCGCCCGCCAAGGCCAAGATCAGCGCGGCGAGCGCGCCGCCCCCCGCGACTCTGGCTCTCCCGAGAACCATCTCGGGGTGAATCTAGCCGAAGGGCAGGGCGACGACTTCAGCCGTAACGCCATCTTCACCTACGGCGAGCTCGGCGCCAGGCCCCGCCTCGCGGCGCACGATCGCCAGCCCGATCGGCCCGAGGGCAGGGGAGACGACGCTGCCGCCGAGCGTCCCCACCTCCTTGTCGCCGAGTCGCAGCGGCGCGCCCGGCGCGGCGGCGCCGCTCAGGCGCAGGCCGCGGAGATGGCGGTTCGGCTTGCCCTTGTAGTGGAGGCGGGCGACGGTCTCCTGGCCGATATAGCACCCCTTGGTGAAGCTGACCGCGTCCTCGACGATCGCCGCCTCGGCGGGCATCGTGGCGGCGTCCATCTCGGCGCCGAAACGGGGAACGCCCGCCTCGACCCGGAGGATCTCGACCGCCTCCGGGCTCACCTCGACCGCACCCGCGTCGGTCAACGCGCCGACGACGCGCTCGCGCTCGGCGGCGGGGAGGAGGAGGTCGATCCCGTCCCGCGTGCCGACCGCGACGACCTCGACCCCGGCGATCACCGTCGCCGTGTTGGCGAACTCCGGCAGCGCCGGGGTGCCCGCGATCTCGACCGCCCGCGGCCCGATCAGCGAGATCGCCGCGCGCTCCGCGTTCGCGTCGAGGACCTGCACGTCGCGCCCGATCGAGTACATCGTCAGGTGTCGCAGCACCGCGGCGTGGGTGGCCGGCTCGGTGTCGAGCAGGATCGCCTCCTCGCCTACCCGCAGCACCCGCAGGTCCGCCTGCATGTGCCCCTTGCGATCGAGCAGCGCCGCGTACTGCCCCTCGCCGACCGTCAGCGCCTCGACGTCGTTCGTCAGCTGCCCCTGCAGGTACTCGGCCCCGTCAGGCCCGACTACATCCACGAACCCCCGCTCTCGAACCAGCAGCCCGCACTCCTCGCGCAGTTGCCGGTACTGGGCGTCGAGCTCGACGGTCACGGTCATCCTCCCAGTCTAGGAACCCGCGCCCGCCGCCCAGATTTAGATATGTCTAAACTCTTTTAGACGTGTCTAATCCCACCTCGCCATCCCAGGCCATCGAGGACTACGCCAAGGCCGTCTACGCGCTCGGCCTGGAGCGCCCCGGCCACCGCGTCCCCAGCGGCGAGGTCGCCACCCGCCTCGGCGTCACCCCGGCCACCGCCACCGCGATGCTGCAGAAGCTCGCCGAGCTCGGGCTCGCCGACTACATCCCCTACAAGGGGGTGAGCCTGACGCCCGCCGGGGAGAAGGTGGCGCTCGAGGTGGTCCGCCACCACCGCCTGATCGAGGCGTTTCTGGCCGAGGCGCTGGGGATGCCGCACGACCGGGTGCATGCCGAGGCCGAGGTGCTCGAGCACTACATCTCCGAGGACCTCGAGGCGCTGATCGCGGCGAAGCTCGGCGAACCGAGCCATGACCCGCACGGCAACCCGATCCCCGGACCGGACCTGGCGCCACCGCCGCCCACCCCGCCGGGAGCGATGCCGTGACGCCCGCGGCGCGCTCCGAAGCCGAGCAGGCGCTGCCCGGCGAGGCCGCGGTCGCCGCCGCCGCGCGGCGCTCCCTCTACGGCGAGGCCCGCGGCCTGGCCCGCATCTGGCCGTTCCTCGGCCCGGCCTTCATCGCCGCCGTCGCCTACGTCGACCCCGGCAACTTCGCCACCAACGTCGCCGGCGGCGCCAAGTTCGGCTACCTGCTGCTGTGGGTGGTGCTCGCCGCCAACCTGATCGCGATGCTGGTCCAGGCGCAGTCGGCGAAGCTCGGCATCGCCACCGGCAAGAACCTCGCCGAGCTCTGCCGCGAACGCTTCTCCCGCCGCACCTCGATCGGGCTGTGGCTCCAGGCCGAGATCGTCGCGATGGCCTGCGACCTCGCCGAGATCGTCGGCGCCGCGCTCGGCCTCAACCTCCTCTTCGGCATCCCGCTCTTCGTCGCCGGGCTGATCGCCGGCGCCGGCACCTTCGTCCTCCTCGCCCTGCAGCGGCACGGCTTCCGCCGGCTCGAGGCGGCGATCACGGTCCTCGTCGGGGTCGTCGTCGTCTCCTTCGCCTACGAGCTCTTCGACGCCTCCCCGAACGGCGGCGAAATCGCCCGCCACCTCTTCGTCCCCGGCTTCGACGGCGGCGCAAGCATCCTGCTGGCGACCGGGATCGTCGGCGCCACCGTGATGCCGCACGTCATCTACCTGCACTCGGCGCTGACCCAGCGCCGGATCGTCGGCCGCGACGACGGCGAGCGCCGCCGCATCCTGCGCTTCGAGAAGATCGACGTGGTGATCGCGCTCTCGCTCGCCGGGGTAGTCAACCTGGCGATGATGATCGTCGCCGCGGCGCTCTTCCACGGCGGCGGGATGACCGGGATCGAAACGATCGAAGGCGCCTACCACGGCCTCCAGGACATCGGCAGGGGCAGCGCCGCGACGATCTTCGGGATCGCCCTGCTGGCCTCCGGCTTCGCCTCCTCCTCGGTCGGCACCCTGGCCGGGCAGGTGGTGATGCAGGGCTTCATCCACCGCCAGATCCCGCTCTTCCTGCGGCGCGCGATCACCCTCACCCCGGCGCTGCTGATCCTGGCGCTCGGCGTCAACCCGACCAATGCCC
Organism: Actinomycetota bacterium; assembly: GCA_018268675.1. Lineage (GTDB taxonomy): Bacteria > Actinomycetota > Thermoleophilia > Solirubrobacterales > 70-9 > VAYN01. The sequence goes on along the minus strand of JAFDWB010000041.1, from coordinate 73,663 downwards.
TGGTCGGCTCGCAGGTGGTCCTCTCCTTCGGCATCCCCTTCGCGCTGGTGCCGCTGCTGCTGATCGCCGCCAAGCGCGAGGTGATGGGGGCGCTGGTGAACCCGCGCTGGCTCTCGGCGCTCGCCGGGACGATCGCGGCGATGATCATCGCCCTGAACGTCTTCTTGGTCTTCGACTTCGCCGTCGGCTGAGGCGGAGCGGTAGCCTTCGCGGCGATGGCCCTCGCCGACGACTTCCAGCGCATCCTCGACGCCCTGCCGCCCGACTGGACCGACCTCGAGGTCGACCTGCGGATCGACGACGAGAGCCGGTACATCGACTGCGCCGTCTTCCTCAGCCAGGTCAACGCGCAGGTCTACAACCGCCCGCGGCAGTGGCACTGGCGGCTGATCGTCGCCCACAGCTTCGGCCACGCGGCCGCGGCGGAGACGGTGCGCGGCGTGCTGGCGAAGATCGACGCCGAGCGCGTCGGCGGCGAGCTCCGCGTCGCCGAGGTGCGCGAGGGCCGCGCCGAGATCATGCCCGGCTGGGGACGCCCGGAAAGCGTCCGCGAGGAGTTCCGCGAGCGGCGCGCCAACTAGCGGCGCCCCGGAGTCGCGCCCCGCGATGGCCCGCGTCCTCAGCATCGCCACCGACCTCATGCTCGCCAGCCGGGTCGAAGCCGGCCTGACGGCGGCCGGGCACACGGTAGTCACCGCGGCGTCCCTCGAGGGCGCGTCCCTGGACGGCGTCGACGCGATCGTCGCCGACCTGGACGTCGCCGACGCCGAGGCGCTGGCCAGGGCGGGCCTCCCGGTGCTCGCCTACTACTCCCACGTGGATGTCGAGACGAAGGCGCGCGCCGATGCCGCGGGCCTGGCGAAAGTCGTGCCCCGTTCGCGGATGTCGCGGGAGCTGCCCGCGCTGGTCGCCGAGCTGCTCGCGGGCTGAAGCGATCGCACCCCGATGTTGATGGGCCGAAAACCTGCCCTATAGCAGTGGTTTTCGGCCCATCAACATTTGGGGGCGCACGTAAGTGTGTCGGGCCTTTCTGGCACCGCCTCGGCCCCGATCCGGCGGCAGCCGGTCACCGCCCCGCGGAACGGGGTGTCCCAACTCGGCGGGGAGGGTAAAAGTTTGAGCAAATATGGGTAGACTGCCGCCGCTTCTTTTTTGGCGAGGGTCAATTTCTAGGAGGGGAACAGAGAGTGGAGCTGGAGCAAAAAGGACTGTCCGCGTACCTGGCGGAGTTGATCGGCACGTTTTTGCTGGTCTTTTTCATCACCAGCGTGGTCACTCTCTTCGTCTCGACCGGCGCCCAGGCGTCGTTCGGCTCGGACTTCGCCGTGGTCGGCTTCGTCCAGGGACTGACCCTGCTCGCCGTGATCTGCGTCTTCGGCGCGGTCAGCGGCGGCCACTTCAACCCGGCGGTCACGCTGGCGGCGGCGACGATTCGCAAGATCAGCGTGATCGACGCGGTGATCTACATCCTCGCCCAGCTCTCGGGCGCGGTGCTCGGCGCGCTGCTGACCAAGGCGCTGCTGCTGAACGAGGGTCGTGCCGTCCACTACGGCGCCGGCTCGGTGAGCAGCCTGCTCTCCAACAACACCGCGGGCGCCGCGGTCGAGGCGATCGGCGTCTTCATCCTGGTCTTGGTCATCCTCGCCGTCGTCTTCTCGGAGAAGAGCGCCAAAGACTGGGGCCCGCTCGCGATCGGCCTGACCTTCGTCTTCATCGTCATGGTCGGCGGCCCGCTGACCGGTGCCTGCTACAACCCGGCGCGCTGGTTCGGCGCCGCGCTCGTCTCCAACGAGTGGGGCGGCGTCTGGCCGTACCTGGTCGGCCCGGTGGTCGGCGCGCTGCTCGCGGTCGGCGTCTGGCGTTTCGTGATCGAGGCGGGCGGCGTGACCTTCGGCGGCCCCCGGGCGGCGGTCAAATCGAGCGCCAAACCGAGCCCCGAGCCGGCCGCGAAAAAAGCCTAGGTACCCGGACGCCCCGGGAGGTCGGGGCGCGCGGGGGTTTCGAGATAGGTCCTTACCCCCCAGTTGGATTCAGGGCGCGTCGGCCAACCCGGCGCGCCCTGTAGCTTTGCCGGGGTGCAGCGGGTCACCTTCTCCCGGAACTTCACGCTTTCGCTGTCGCGGACGTGCCAGTGCTACTGCAAGTACTGCGCCTTCGCCACGCACCAGGCCCACCTGCACGCGCCGGTCGACGTCGAACGGATCCTCGACGAAGCGGTCAAACGCAACACCAAGGAGCTCCTCGTGCTCACCGGGGAGCGGCCCGAGGTCAACCCGGTCGTCGCCGAACGCCTCGCGGCCTGGGGGCACGACGACTTCACCTCCTATGTCGTCTGGGCGTGCGAGCGCGCCCTCGAGCGCGGCATGCTCCCGCACACGAACCTCGGGGTCCTCTCGAAGAGCGACCTGGCGCGGTTGCGTGAGGTCACGGCGTCGCAGGGGCTGATGCTGGAGAGCGTCGACGAGTCATTGATGGAGACGGTCCACGCCGGCTCGCCGACCAAGCACCCGAAGGAGCGCCTGGCGACGATCGAGGCCGCAGGCGAATTGAAGATCCCCTTCACGACCGGGATCCTGGTCGGGATCGGGGAGAGCTTCGAGTCGCGCGTCGAATCCCTGGAGGCGATCGCGGCGCTCCATCAGGAATACGGCCACGTCCAGGAGGTGATCCTCCAGAACTTCGTACCGCACCCTCGCTACTACGGGGCCGAGGTGGCGGACATCGCTGACGAGGCGTCGAGGAGGCGCTGGTCGGGGGCGGAGGGCGAGGGGGACCCTTCTCTCACGAACAGCGGGGAGGTTCGTTCAGGGTCCCCCTCGCCCTCCGTGCCGGCCTGGGCGAGCGACGTGTCGATCGACGAGGTCAAGCGGCTGATCGTCGAGTGCAAGCGGTTGATGCCGGATGTGGGGGTCCAGGTGCCGCCGAATCTGAGCGACTGGTGGCCAGAGCTGGTGGAAGCCGGCGCCACGGACCTGGGCGGCCTCTCGGCGAACGGGGACCACATCTCGCCGGAGGAGCCGTTCCCGAGCCCGCATCAGGTAAGGAAGGAGCTCGCGCCACGGGGGTATGCGTTGACGGAGCGCTTGTGCGTCTACCCCCAGTACATGGATATGGACTGGATGGAGCAGGGGGTTCTGGACGTCATCAAGTTGAAGTACTGGAGCTTCATTCCCCGGAAAGGGAGCGGCAGGCGCTCGGAAGAGAGCCTGGACGCCGGGCTCGCGCCTCGGGCCATCGAGAAGGGCCGCGACGGGATCGAGCTCACCGAGGACGAGATGACGGCGCTCTTCGCCGAGACCCGGCCCGAGGTGATCGAGGAGATGCGGGTCGCGGCGGACGAGCTGCGGGCGGAACTGGCCGGGGACGTGGTGACGTTCGTCGTCAACCGCAACATCAACTTCACCAACGTCTGCGTCGTCGGCTGCGCCTTCTGCGGGTTCGGCCAGGGGAGGCGCTCCCCCGACGCCTACGAAGTCGAGGAGCGGGACTTCGCGGCGCGGATCGAGGAGGCGGTCGAGTTCGGCGCCACCGAGCTCTGCATGCAGGGCGGCATCCACCCCGACCTGACCCTCGAGGAGTACGGCCGCTGGCTCCGGCTCGCCAAGGAGACGGCCCCGCAGCTCCACCTCCACGCCTACTCGCCGATGGAGATCAACCACGCCTGCGAGCGCTCCGGCAAGCAGCCGGGGGAAGTGTTCGAATACCTGCTCGACCAGGGGCTCGGCTCGACGCCGGGTACCGCGGCGGAGGTCCTCGACGACGGCGTGCGGCAGCGCATCTCGCCGAACAAGCTCCCCGCCGCGCGCTGGGTGGAGATCATCGAAGCCTCCCACCGCGCCGGCCTGCGCTCGACCTCGACCGTGATGTTCGGCCACATCGAGGAGCCGCGCGAGCTCGCCCGCCACATGGCGGTGGTGCGTGGCGTGCAGGAACGGACCGGCGGGATCACCGAGTTCGTGCCGCTGAGCTTCATCCCCTTCAACACGCTGCTCGGGCGCACGCACGGGATCGAGGAGATCACCGTGCAGGAGAACCTCAAGCACACCGCCGCCTTCCGCCTGGCGCTCGGCAAGACGATCACGAACCTGCAGGCGAGTTGGGTCAAGATGGGCCTCGAGGGCGCGACCGAGGCGCTCCGCTGGGGCGTCAACGACCTCGGCGGGACGCTGATGGAGGAGAACATCTCGCGCATGGCCGGGTCCCAGCACGGGGTGCGCCTCGACCCCGAGGACCTGATCGCCGCCGCCCGCGCCGCCGGCCGCACGCCCGCCCAGCGCACCACGCTCTACGAGATCGTCGAGACCTACGCGGCGGCCTGATGCGCGCGATGGTGCTCGATCGGCCGCGGCAACCGCTGCGAGCCACCGAGCTGCCGGAGCCCGAGCCCGGCCCCGGGCAGATCAAGCTCGCGGTGCGCGCCTGCGGCGTCTGCCGCACCGACCTCCATATCTACGACGACGAGCTGCAGGGCGCGCCGAAGCTGCCGCTGGTGATGGGGCACCAGATCGTCGGCGAGGTGGTCGCGGCGGGGGAGGGGGCGGGGCGCTTCGAGGTCGGCGAGCGGGTCGGCGTGCCGTGGCTCGGCTGGGCGGACGGCACGTGCCGTTACTGCCGCGAGGGGCGCGAGAACCTGTGCCTGAACGCCCGCTTCACCGGCTATGACCTGGACGGGGGGTACGCCGAGTTCGCGGTCGCGGCGGAGGACTTCTGCTTCCCGCTCCCGGCGCTCTACTCCGATGCCGAGGCGGCGCCGCTCCTCTGCGCCGGGCTGATCGGCTACCGGGCGCTGCGCCTCGTCGGCGAGGCCGAGCGGATCGGCTTTTACGGCTTCGGCTCCTCCGCCCACATCCTCTGCCAGGTGGCCGTGCACGAAGGGCGGCGCGTGTTCGCCTTCACCCGCGACGGCGACGCCGCCGGGCAGGCGTTCGCCCGCGGCCTCGGTGCCGAGTGGGCGGGCGGGTCCTCGGAGCTGCCGCCGGAGGAGCTCGACGGGGCGATCGTCTTCGCCGCGGTCGGCCCGCTGATGGTGCAGGCGCTCCGGGCGAGCGCCCGCGGCGCCCGCGTGATCAGCGCCGGCATCCACATGAGCGAGATCCCCGCCTTCTCCTACGACCTGCTCTGGGAGGAGCGCACGCTCGGCTCGGTGGCCAACCTGACCCGGGCCGACGGCGAGGACCTCCTTCGCATCGCCCCCGAGGTGCCGGTCCGCGCCGCCGTCACGACCTACCCGCTGGGGGAGGCTCAGCAGGCGCTCGAAGACGCCCGCCACGGGCGCATCGAGGGCTCCGCCGTCCTCCTCGTCGACGGGCCCTGACCCGCCGCCCCTTGGGTGAGTTCGCAGTTAGCCACAACTGTTGGGGCTAACTGCGAACGCACGGGCGGGTGAAGTCAGCGGAAGAGGTCGTTCTCGCGGGGGCGGCGGATCGCGGCGGCGCCGGGGCCGTCCTCCTCGGTGACCCAGCGGCCGAGGCCGCCGACCACCGCCGCGGGGACCGCGGAGGCCTTGTCGCGGACGAGGTCGGCCGCCGCCGCCGCCTCGTCGGCGATCGCGATCTGGGTCGCCGCCAGCTCGCGGCCGCTGGCGTCCTCGCGTCCGCGCCAGTCGTCGATCGGCACCAGCCCGGCGCAGCCGATCGCCACCTCGGCCTGCCCGATTCGCCACGGACGGCCGAAGCTGTCGGCGACCACGACGCCGATCCGCGTTCCCCCGGCGCCTCCGATCTCCGCCCGCAGCCGCCGCGCGGAGGCGTCGGGATCCTCGGGCAGCAACAGGACCGAGCCGGGGTCGCCGACGTTCGAGCTGTCGATCCCCGCGTTCGCGCAGACGAGCCCGTGCCGCGTCTCCACGATCAGGACACCGCGTTCGGCCCGCACGATCGCGGCGCTCTCCTCGAGGATCAGCTGCACCAGGTTCGGCTCCTTGCCGAGGATCCGCGCCAGCTTGCTCGCCTCGGCGCTCGGGATCGCGCTCGAGAGGCGCCGCGTCCGTCCCTCGGCCTTCGAGACGACCTTCTGCGAGACCACGACGACGTCCCCGTCGGCGAGGTCGCCCGCGCGCGCCGCGATCAGCTCGCCGAGCGGATCCCCCGCCGCGATCTCCGGCAGGCCGGGCACCGGCCGCACCCGGACCTCCGCCGGCCCGCCCGCGCTCATATCCCCAGCGCCCTCGCCGTCCGCTTCGCGCCGCCGCCCCGCTCGACCGCAAGCGTCAGCGCGACGATGTCGCCCGGGGTGTCGAGGTCGAGCCCCAGCGAGGGCAGCTCCTCGACCGCGTAGGGGACGCCGGCGGCGCGCGCGGCGGCGATGTGGCGCTCCTTGCTGCCCTCGCCGAAGCTCGGCTCGATCGCATCCGGGGGTGCCAGCACGAGGGCGTTGGTGCCGGTTCCGTGGCGGTCCGGGATCACCGCGACGTAGGGGTCGGGGACGCCGGTCAGCATGCGGTCGAGCTCGCGCGGGTCGAGCAGCGGGCAGTCGCCGGGGAGGAGCGCGACGCAGCGCGCCCCGCCGGCCTTGGCGGCGGCGATCCCGGCCTGGGCCGCGGCGCTGTGGCTCGCGTCGTCGAAGTCGGCGAGGAGCTCAGCCCCGGCCGCCGCCGCGAGCTCCGCCGCGACCGGCTCCTCGCTCACCACGATCGTCCGCTCGACCAGCCGCGCCCGGCCGATCGCCTCGAGCACGTCGCCGACCATCGCCGCCACCAGCTCCGGCTTGCGCGCCGCCTCGACCCCCGGGCCGAGCCGCGACTTGGCCAGCGCGAAGCGCTTCACCGGCACCACCGCGGTGGCCCTCATGCGTCGATCAGCGAGGCGCCGTAGTCGAGCACCGTCCGCGCCAGCCGCACGCGCCCGGCGGCGCCATCCATCAGGGTCGGCGCGGCGAGGGTCGGGAGGTCGGCGGGGGGCCGGTCGGGATCGCCCTCGTCGACGACCATCGCGTCGATCAGCCCGGCGTAGAGGGAGGCGACGCCCGCCGCCGTGGTCGGCCGTCCCAGCGCTTCCATGAACTTGTTGGTCGGCCCCTTGAGGACCGCGCCGGCGACGTAGGGGCTGACCGCGACGACCGGCGCGGGGGAGGCGGCGATCGCCTCGCGCATCCCCGGCACGGCGAGGATCGGGCCGATGCTGATCACCGGGTTGGAGGGCCCGAGGACGATCAGGTCGGCGACGCGGAAGGCGGTGTCGACCTCGACCGTCGGGCGCGCGGCGGCGATCCCGTCGAGCTCGACCCCGTCCACCCGCGGCGTGCCGCCGTCGAGGATCAGGTACTCCTGCAGCTCGCGCCGACCGTGCTCGGTCAGGACCTGGGTCCGCACCGCCTCGTCGCACATCGGCAGCACCGTCGCCTCGATCCTGAGGCCGCGGGAGATCTGAGCCTGGGCGTCGGTCTGGCGCCCGCCGGAGCGGAGGAACTCGGCGCGGTAGAGGCAGACTGCGAGGTCGCGGTCGGAGAGGCTGAACCAGTTCGGCGCGCCGACGTCGGCCATCCGTTCCATCACCGTGAAGGTGTCGTCGCGGAGGCCCCAGCCGCGCTCCTCGTCGATTTCGCCGGAAAGCCAATAGGTGACCAGATCGGGGTCGGGGGAGACGTGGACGCCGAGGGTCTCGATGTCGTCGGCCGTGTTGGCCACGACGGTCAGGCCGCCGCCGATCTCCTCCTGCATCCCGGCCGCCAGTTTGGCCCCGCCGGTGCCGCCCGCGAGGAGGACGACGCGCATCGAATCCTGACTTCGCAAGGGGGGCAGTCTATGGAATTTCGACCTGAAGAATACGAACATATGTTCGTATTCTTGCTACCCTCGACGGGGATGGCGGGAACGAGCGATCGGGAGAGTCGGGAAGCGCAGGCGCGGGTGCTGCGGGCCGTGCTCCTGGCCGGTGACGACGGCCTGGCAGAGGAGGACCTGGAGGAGCGCTGCGCGGGCCTCGGCGCACCCGAGATCGAGGCCGCCGTCGAGGCCCTGCTCGCCTCGAACCTCCTCCGACGCATCGAAGCGCGCCTCCACCCGAGCGGCCCGGCGACCTACTTCGACCGCCTCCGCCCCCTCTGAGCGCGAATTTCGGCGAGGCCCGAGGCGCGGCGGGGGGAGAGATCGCGCCGCTTGGTGACTTGACCACACCATGGCGGGGTCAACTCACCAAGCGCCCGTGCAGGCGGCCGGAGCGTGGGCATTGGCTCGGGCCCAGCATGGAGTTGTAAGTCGACGGCAGCTGCTCGCTCTCGGTTTGACGCCGCGCGGAATCGAGCATCGCCTGGCCCGGGGACGCCTGCACCTCGTCGCGCGCGGGGTCTACGCGGTCGGGCGGCCGGGACTGACGCTGAATGGCCGGAGGATGGTCGCGCTCCTCTCCTGCGGTGGAGACCTGGACGCGAGCGGTGCCGTCCTGCTCCGCCCGGACCGGCGCCCGCGGCCCGCGGTGGTCCTCAGCCACGACAGCGCGGCCGGCCTGCTGGCGATCGGGCGGGAACCGGTGGCGCACTTCGAGGTCTCGACGTTCCTCCCGTCTCGCCGCCGCGTACCCGGCGTCAAGGTCCACCGGCGCCCGAGCCTCTCGCGCGACGCCGTCGGCTTCTGCGAAGGCATCCCGGTCACCTCGCCGGTCCAGACGCTGATCGACCTCTCAACCCGCCACGGGCGACCGGCGATGGAGCGCTCGATCAACGAGGCGGACAAACTCGGCCTCGTCCGCACCGACGACCTCCGCCGGGCACTCGACGACCATCCCGGCGAGCCGGGCGTCGCCCGCCTCCGCGCGATCGTCGACCGCACCACCTTCCGCTACACCCGCACCGAGCTCGAGCGCGCCTTCCTGCCGCTCGTCCGGGAGGCGGGCCTCCCGACCCCGCGCACCTCGGTCTACGTCACCGGCCACGAAGTCGACTTCCACTTCCCCGAGCTCGGCCTGGTGGTCGAGACCGACGGCCTGACGTATCACCGCACCCCCGCCGAGCAGGCGAAGGACCGCAGGCGCGACCAGGACCACTCGGCCGCGGGCCTCTTCCCGCTGCGCTTCACCCACGCCCAGATCAAGTTCGATCCCGACCGGGTCGTCCACATCCTTCGCGCGACCGCCGCCCGGCTGCGGCACCGACCCATAGGCTCACGCCCATGACCCCCTGCGGCCAGACCCAGACCGCCCTGGTCTCGATCGGCGCCGCCGTGCTGCTCGTCGTGCTGAAGCTCGGGACCGGGATCGTGACCGGGAGCCTGGCGCTGGTCTCGGCCGGGATCGAGTCGAGCGGCGACGTGATCGCGGCGGTGCTGACGCTGCTGGCGGTGCGCCTCGGGGGCCAGCCGCCCGACCGCGAGCACCCCTACGGGCACCGGCGGGCCGAGAACCTCGCGGCGTTGGGGGAGGCGGCGATCCTCACCGGCGGTGGCGTCTACGTCGTGATCGAGGCGATCGACCGGCTCGGCAGCGGCGGCGACTTCGACCCGCGCTGGTACGTCTTCGCGGTGATCGGGATCGCGCTCGCCGTCGACATCAGCCGCACCGTCGTCTCCCTGCGCGGGGCGAAGGAGTTCAGGTCGGCGGCGCTTCGCTCCAACGCCTTCCACTTCGCCGGCGACATGGCGGGCTCGTTCGCCGTCCTGATCGGCGTGGCCGCGGTCGCGCTCGGCTTCCAGCAGGGCGATGCGATCGCCTCGCTGGTGGTCGCCGCGATCATCTTCGCCGCCGCCGCGCGGCTCATCTACGAGAACTCGCGGGTGCTGATGGACACTTCTCCGGCCGAGGCCCAGGCCACTGCCGAAGCGGCGATCCGCGCGCTCGAGGACGTCGAGCTCCGCCAGCTCCGCCTGCGCGAGTCCGGCGGCCACTACTTCGCCGACGCGACGATCGGCGCCGCCCCCGACCAGGCGCTGGTCGCCAGCCATCGCGTCGCCGACCGGGTCGAGGCGGCGGTCCGCCGCGCCCTCCCCGACGCCGACGTCGTCGTCCACGTCGAGCCGCTCCACGAAGGCATCGACCTACGCGCCCGCGCCCTGGCGATCGCGCTCGCCGAGCCCGCCGTCCACGAAGCCCACGACATCGCGATCTACCGCCGCGGCGAGCGCTGCAGCGTCTCGATGCACCTGAAGCTGGACGCCGAGACGCCGCTCGCCGCCGCCCACGAGGTGGCCGAGCGGATCGAGGCGGCGCTCCGCCGCGACGCCGACGTCGACGACGTGCAGACCCACCTGGAGCCGCTGGAGGAGCCCTTCGCGGCGACCGTCGCCGACGACGACGCGGCGCGCGAGCGGATCGCGGCGCTGGTCGAGGAGCGCACCGGCGCCCCGCCGCGCCGGCTCAAGCTGCTGGCGACCGAGCTCGGCCTGGTCGTCTTCGTCGATGTCGTCGCCAGCCCCGAGGCGACCCTGGAAGCGGCGCATGACATGGCCCGCCGGCTCGAGCAGGAGATCCGCCGCAGACGGCCGGACGGCTCGCCGCGGATCGTCGACGTGGTCGTCCACACCGAGCCCTGAGCGCGCCCGCCCGGGCCCCGGGGCCTCGCGCTGTACCTTGGGTCTGTGCCCGAGCCGGAGCGACAGGGTGGGCGGGGTCCGCGGCGATACCGGCGGCTCGCGTTCGGGATCGCGGCGGCGGTCGCGCTCGCCGACCAAGTCGCCAAGCAGCTGGCGACGCGGCTGTTGCCCGGGGAAGGGCCGGTCCACCTCCTCGGCGGTGTCCACCTGCAGCTCTACCGCAACTTCGCCGGGCCGGGCGGCAACTGGGCCGGGCACACGGTGCTGATCTCGATCTTCACCGTCGCCGCGGCGCTCGCCCTGGTCGCGGCGATCGTCCGCCTGCGGCTCGACCGGGTGACCGCGATCGCGCTCGGGCTCTTCCTCGGCGGCGCGATCGGCAACGGCCTCGACCGGCTGCTGCGCGGCCCGGCGCCGCTGCACGGCGGGGTGGTGGACTGGCTCGCGCCGAGCGCCCACGGCGGCAGCATGAACATCGCCGACCTGGCGCTGAACGCCGCGATCGTGGTGCTGGTCGCGGGGACGCTCTTCTCTATGCGATCTTCGCGAGGAGATCGCGCAGCGCGCGGCGCTCCTTCGCGCTGAGCGGCGCGATCAGCTCCTCCGCGCGGCGGCGGGCGGCGGCCCGCCCCTCGGCGAGCTTCGCGGTGCCCGCCTCGGTGAGGGCGACGACGTTGCGGCGGCGGTCGGCCGGGTCGCGGCGCCGCTCCAGCCAGCCGCGCTCCTCGAGGTCGTCGATCGTCGCGATCAGCCCGCTCGGGTCGATGCCCATCGCGGCCCCGATCTCGCCTTGCGAGGGCCCGCCGGCGAGCGCCACCACGTTCATCACCCCGAACTGCTTGGGACGGAGGCCGAGCGGCGCGAGGAGCGTGGCGAAGGCGGCCGCCTGCGCGCCCCCGACCCGGGTCAGGAGCGTCGCGATCTGGACCTCCTCGGGGGGGCCTTTCCTGGGGGGCACGGGGGGCAGCTCGGCCATCGAGCCGCATCATATCAACTAGCTACCACCTTCATTTGATGATATATTCATCGAATTGATAGGCAGATCGAACGCAGGAGGTCCCTGATGGCATCGCAACTCCCCTTCGCGACCCCGCTCGCCGACGTGGGCGCCTGGATCCTGCTCGTGCCCCTCGTCTGGTTCGCGCTGGCGCTCCTCTTCGTCTTCGTCCTGCGCCGCCTCGGCCGCGGCCCGGGGCGCGGATGCGGATCCGGCCGTCGATATCGCCGCTGGGAAGACGAGACCCCCGGCCCGCCCGGCGCGGCGTTCCGGCGGTAGGGGGGCCGCCGGCCGGCGCCCGTCCCCTTCCGTGGTCAGAAACTTCGCCTATATCGAAGTAACTGACCACGGAAGGCGGGACGCCGGCCTTCCGCGGCCGTCCTACTGGGCCTGGAGGGTCAGGGAGAACTTGCCGAACAGTTCGCCGGCGGCGAATTCGCTGCTCGTCGGGGGCGTTTTTTCGCCGCCCTGGTTGAACACCTGGTTGAGGGTCGCGGCGGCCGCGGCCTGGAGCTTGGCTTCGGCGCCCTTGATCGCGATCTGCCGCGTCGTCGGGTTGGTCGAGATCGCGTTGCTCGGGAAGACGAGGTCGACGATCGAGGACCGGCCGGTCGCGCCCGGGAAGGGCGGGTTGGGCTGGATTTCGATTTCGACCGTCGCCGTCTTCTGGGTGAGGTCGACGATCACGTTGGTGAATTTCATCTGCGGCGACAAGGTTTTGCCCCTCTTCAGGATTTCCACCCCGCCGCTGGTCGTGACCGAGCCGGAGCTCGCGTTCGGCGCCACGATCCCGCCCGTGATCGGGAAGGTGAACGTCATCCCTTTCACCTGTTTGGCCGGCGCGATCGGGTTGAGGCCCGAGGGCTGCACTTCCTTTTCGCCGAATTTCTTCACGATCCCGGCGCTCGTTTCCAGCGTCGCTTCGCCCTGGCCGAGGATCGTCACGGTCTGCGGCACGGTCATGCTGAACTCGTTGCTCATCACCCGCTCGTTGATCCGCTTGGATCCCTGCAGGCCGAGCTTGTTCGAGATCCGGTTGGCGGCCTTCTGCACCAGCGTCAGCTGACCGGCCTTGACCCGCGCGCCGAAGCCTTCGCGGCCGGTGCTCGGCGTGCCGAAGGTGCCGAGCAGCATCTTCGCCCCGGAGATGTTGGCGCGCACCGTGTCGTGCACGGTGTTCACTTCGACGTCGGTGACCGCCACCGAGCGGGAGCCCCTCACCAGTTGGAAGCCGCCGGGGCTGGTGATGTGGCCCTGGGCGTCGGTCGGGTCGAACATCCCTTCCGCGACCGGCATGCCGATCTTGGCGCCGCTGACCTGGCCGGTGCCGACGCCCGCCAGTCCGACGCCGAGGTTGGTCAGCTTCTTCAGGAAGCCCTTCTTCAGGTGCAGGTCGGTGGTACCGCCGGAGATCGGGTCCCGGGCCGCGGAGGCGGCGGGGGCGATGGCCAGGAACGCGGCGACAAGGGCCGCCACGCCGACGATCATCCGGAGGGCGACCGGCCGTTTGGCTACGTGGGTCATGTCGTCCTTCCGTAGTTGGTTGAGACTCTTGCCCTTCAACACGCTCCCTGCCCGATGTTCCGGTCGCCCACCCCGATGGCGGGGTACTTGCAGGGACTCAGGACCTCACGCCGCTTCGAGGAGCGCGCGGCGGAGCTTCGCCTCGCTCTGCGGACCGCGGAAGGTGGCTACGATCCGCCCCTGCGGATCGAGCACGAAGGAGGTCGGCAGCCCGACCAGGCCGTAGCTTTCGCCGGCCGCCCCGGTGGTGTCGGCGAGCACCGGGAAGGTCCAGGCGTTGCGGCGCACGAACGCGCGTGCCGGGCCGCCCGCGTCGTCCCAGTCGACGGCGACCACGGTCGCCCGCCCGGCCATCGCCGCCGAGAGCCTGCGCAGGGTCGGCGCCTCTTCCGCGCACGGCCCGCACCAGCTGGCGAAGAAGTCGACCAGGGCGGGCTTCCCGCGCAACGCGGCGAGGTTCACCGCGGGCCCCCGCAGCGCCTTGCTCGGCAGCGGCGGCGCCGCCCGCCCGCTCTCCGTCGAGCCGCCGCCGCTCGCCACCTCGGCGACGACGAGGGCGGCGACGACGAGTGCGGCCAGCGCCGCCCAGCGGGCGCGCGGCGCGGCCCGCCAGGCGCGCCTCACAGCTGCGCCAGGGCCTTGGTGCCCGCCGCGAGTCTGGCGGGCTTGAAGTTCGGCGGGAAGAGGGCCCGGATCTGCCCCTGGGGGTCGACCGCGAAGATTTCCGCGTTGTGCTCGATTTCCTCGGGGTCGTTGGCGTTGTGCACAGGCTTCACGCCCCACGCCTTCCAGACCTTTTCCAGTTCGGCGCGGGAGCCGAGCAGCCATTCGATCTCACCCGTGGTGCGGTGGCGGCGGTTGAAGGCGGCGGCGCTCGCCGGGGTGTCGTGGGCGGGGTCGACGGAGACGGCGAGGAAGATCGGCCGTTCGGCCTTGCCCAGGTTCGCGTAGGCGGTGTGCACCTTGCCGGCGACGATCGGGCAGAGGTCGGTGCAGTGCGTGTAGAGGAAGGCGACCAGCACCGAGTGCCCCTTCAACTTCGCCAGGTCGACCTTCTTCCCGTACTGGTTGGTGAGCTCGATCGGGGGCGCGTTCCTGGCCGGGATCGCGTCGGCGCCGGGGACGTTCGGCAGCGTCACCGCGGCGTCGGTGGAGCCGCTGCCGCCGCCGCACGCGGCGAGGAGCAGGCCGAGGGCGAGCGCGCCGGCGAGGAGCGGCGCCAGTGGCAGGGGACGGCGGGGCGTGCGCACGGCCCTTGAAGCTATGACCCGGACCTAAGTCCAGCCTCAATTCTCGTGCGCGCGGCGCCCCCGGACCGCGGGAGGGAGGAGGATGGGGCGATGCCGATCGAGTTGCGCGAGGCGCGGCGCGGGGAGGAGCTCGCCGTCGCTGACATCCACGTCCGTTCCTGGCAGGAGGCCTACCGGGAGCTGATGCCCGCCGAGTTCCTCGCCGGGCTCGACCCCCGTGACCGCGCCGGGCGCTACACGTTCGAGGCGGACGGGGCGGCGCCGACGACGGTGGTCGCGGTCGAGGCCGGGGCGGACGGCGAGGACGGGCCGATCGCGGGCTTCGCGACCTTCGGCGCCTCGCGCGACGACGACGCGCGAGGCCTCGGCGAGGTCTACGCCCTCTATGTCGATCCCGATCGCCACCGCGCCGGCGTCGGCCGCCTGCTGATGGCCGAGGTCCGCCGTCGCCTCGCGGCCGCCGGCTTCACCGCGGCGATCCTCTGGGTCCTCCGCGGCAACACCCGCGCCACCGACTTCTACGAACGCGAAGGCTGGCGCCCCGACGGCGCCTCGCGGATCGAGCAGCCCTACGGCATCGTCTCCACCGTGGACCGTTTCCGCCGCCCGCTGGGCTGAGAAGCCTCTAGACCTCGTCGCGGCGAAAGCAGTCGGCGCTGTGGTCGTTGACGATCCCGACCGCCTGCATCCAGGCATGGACGATCGTCGGCCCGACGAACTTGAAGCCGCGCGCCTTCAGCTCCTTCGACGCCGCCGCGGACAGCGGTGTCTTGGCGAGGATCTCGACGCCGTCGCCGCGCAATGGCTCGCCGTCCGTGAACGACCAGCAGAACTCGCCGAAGTCCGCGCCCGCGTCGCGCATCGCGAGGAAGGCGCGGGCGTTGCCGATCGTCGCCTCGATCTTCGCCCGCGAGCGGATGATCCCGGCGTCGCCGAGCAGCCGCTCGACGTCGTCGGCGCCGAACGCGGCGACCGCCTCGGGCTCGAAGTCCGCGAACGCCGCGCGGAAGGCGTCACGCTTGCGCAGCACCGTGATCCACGCCAGGCCCGCCTGGAAGCCGTCCAGCATCAGCTTCTCCCAGAGCGCCCGCGGGTCGCGCTCGGGCACGCCCCACTCGACGTCGTGGTAGGCGCGCATGAGCGGGTCCGATTCCGCCCAGGCGCAGCGGGTGGGCTTCGTCATCGCCGCCACTGTTCGGCCCGGATCGCGAACCGCGCGTGGTCGCGCCAGTGGCCGCCGATCTTCAGATAGCGCTCGGAGAAGCCCTCGCGGACGAAGCCGCAGCGCTCGACCAGGGCGATCGAGGGCGCGTTGCCGGGCTGGATGTTCGCTTCGACCCGGTGCAGGGCGAGGTCGGTGAAGGCCCGCTCGAGGACCAGCCGCAGGGCCGCCGTCATGTAGCCGGCGCCGCTCCACTCGGCGACCCCGCCGTAGCCGAGGAAGGCGCTCTGCAGCGGCCCGCGGACGATCTGGCTGAGGTTGAAGTAGCCGACGATCGCGCCGTCCTCGGGGCGGATCGCGAGGCTGGCGTCGAAGTCGGGGCGGGCGGCGCGCCGGAGCCAGGCGTCGAACTCGAGCGCGGTCACCGGCGGCGTCAGCCAGGGACGGTGGAGATCGGCGCTCGCCCGCATCGCAGCGATGAACGCGTCGCGGTCGCCGGCCTGCGGCGGGCGGAGCGCCACCGTGGGGCCCGGTACGCGGGCGCTCCCGGCGGGCTCCGGCGTGGGAGCTCGCGCCGGGCTCGGCTGCGTGGTCGGCAGGTCCGGTTGGGCCACGCCCCCATCCTAGGCGGCGCCGATCTCACGTTTCGGCCGCCGCCCGCGTTTGACTATGAAAGCAAGCGCGGGAGGATCGACGGATGAGCGACATCACCTGGGACGTCTACGAGAGCCCGATCGGGCCGCTGACGATGATCGGCGGGGACGCGGGCCTGCGCGGCCTTTGGTTCCCCGGCAAGACGCCGGTGCCGGCGGAGTCGGCGCGGCGGCCGATGCCCGCGGTGACCGCGCAGCTCGAGGCGTACTTCGGCGGTGAGCTGCGCGCGTTCGAGCTGGAGCTCGACATGCGCGGGACGCCGTTCGACCGCGAGGTCTGGCGCTGTCTGCTCGACATCCCCTACGGGGAGACGGAGAGCTACGGGGAGCTCGCGGCGCGCCTCGATCCGGCCGTCTTCCACAGCGACGTCGAGCCGTGGCAGCGCGCCCGCGCGGTCGGCGCCGCCAACGGCCGCAACCCGGTCTCGATCCTCGTCCCCTGCCACCGGGTGATCGGCGCCGACGGCTCGCTGACGGGCTACGGCGGCGGCCTCCACCGCAAGCAGGCGCTGCTCGAGCTGGAGGGCTCCGGCCGCCCCGATCCGTCCTGGTCGACCCGCCAGACGTCCCTGCTGTAGCTCCGGTCGGGGGCGGCGCGGCGGTCTTTCCCCGCAAGCAGCGGGAAACATATTTCGCTCTTCCGCCATTTCAGTCGCTACACTCCACCGCCATCAAGAACCGGTAAGCCGAATCCGGGGGCCGAAAAACCTCGGAGCGGGGGAACCGATTTTGGGGCGAACCCACCTCTGGTGGGAGCGCAGGCTCCTTCAGCGCCAGCCCGACAGCTAACCCCGCAGGCCGACAAAGGAGATCGGTTTTGCGGTTGTCCCACGGAGTGGGCTGGAAAGCACGTCTGGCGTTGGCGATCGGGGTGATCGTCGCGGTCGCCTTCCCGGCGAGCGCGCCGGCGGGCCAAGGCGGCGTGACGCCGGTCAGCATCACGGCGAACGCCGGTGCGCCGGTCACCTCGTCGACGCCGACGCCTGGCTCGACCGAATGCACCACCAGCCCGGAAGGGGTGCGGAGCTGCCTGCCGATCACGCCCGCCGAACTCCTCTACGGTGTCGCGGCGCCGCCGGAAAGCGCGCCGCCCGCGGTCAAGGCGGCGATCGCCGCGGCCAACCGGATTCACACCCTGCCTTACGTCTGGGGCGGCGGCCACGCCCGCTGGTGGAGCCCCGGCTATGACTGCTCGGGCGCCGTCAGCTACGCCCTCCACGGCGCGGGCTTCATCACCACCCCGATGGACTCGGGCGAAATGATGAACTGGGGCGTCCCCGGCAAAGGCCGCTGGATCACGATCTACGCCAACGCGGGCCACGCCTTCGCCGTCATCGACGGCCTCCGCTGGGACACCGTCGGCGACGCCAGCGGCACCGGCCCCCGCTGGCACCCCGAAATGGTCTCGACGGCCGGCTTCGTCGCCCGTCACCCCGCCGGCTACTGACCCTTCGCAGCACCCCCGACGCTTGTCTTCGTATCGAGGACAAGCGTCGGATGGAGGCTCGGGGCGGGTCGAGCCGGCCCCGCCGTCCGGCTACAGGCGCCGATCCGTCTCGTGGTCCTCTTCGCCGCCGAAGAACCGGTCGAGGACCGCGGGGAACAGGGCCTCCTCCGGGGCGGCGCGGGCGAACAACGTCATCGAGGAGCGGAGCTTCAGGGCGTCGATGCCGCCGAGGATCTGCTCGGCGCTCTGGGACGGGTCGGTGGCGAGGAGTGCCTCGGCGCACTCGCGCAGGCGGGGGCCGAGCACGGGGTGGTCGAGGTAGGCGCGTGCCTCGGCGAGGGAGCGGATCGCGTAGGCCTCCGACATCGGGCTCGAGCCGAGGCCGGCGATCTGGGGGAAGACGAACCAGATCCAGTGGCCCTGCTTGCGCCCCGCCCGCAGCTCGGCGAGCGCGCGGGCGTAGATCGCCGCGTCTTCCTGGGCGGCGACGAAGCGCTGCAGGCCGAACGGGTCCTCGCTCACGCCGCTCAGCGTAGGCCAGGCGCGCTCAGGGCCGCAGGTTGACGATCCGCGCCCCGTATTCGCGGCCGAGGCGGGCCGCGATCAGCGAGCGGTGGCAGGCCGCCGCGTCGCGCTCGACGCAGAAGAGCGCCGCGGTCGAGCGGCCGACGAAGCGGACGATCGGCTCGAGGTCGACGCGGTCGAGGACCTCCTCGGTGTAGCGCTCCACATAGGCCGGGGCGAGGACCGTGCGCGAGCGCTTGCCCTCGCCCCGCGCCGCGTCGGCCTCGTACTGGAGCTCGCGCATCGCCGTCGTCGGCGCCAGCTCGGGCAGGTGCTGGTACCGGATCCCCGCCTCGCGGAGCGCCGCCTCGAGCCGCGCCGCGTTCGCCCACGCGTACCGCGCCCCGCGCACGCCGCGCCGCTGGCGCACGTCGAGGAGCAGGTTCACTCTCGCCCCGCGCAGCGCCGCCAGGAAGCCATCCAGGTCGGCGCCGTAGACGCCGATCGTCGCGATTTCTTTCAGATCTCCGAAGGTAGCGCGATCCCCGGGGTCCGCGCCAGCGCCAGCGCCGAGATCACGAAATGGGCGGCGCGGGGGAAGCCGCGGCCGGGCGGCGGCGGGCCGGCGTGGCGGTCGGCGAGGTCGAGCAGGTGGAGGATCGCCCGGCAGGTGGGCGCGTGCGGCCCGTCGAGGTCGCAGGCGAGGCGGGCGAGGGCGATCGACTCCTCCGGATCGCCCGCGGCCATCGCCCGCCCGACCGACGCCGTCAGGTGGGACACGACGCGCTCCATGCCGGGGTCCTGGGGCCCGGGCGGGCCGGCCGGCGGACCGAGGTCGAGCGGCTCCTCGCCGGCCAGGATGCGCTCGATCTGGCCGCCCGCGATCGCCCGGATCGCGTCCCCGCCCAGCCCCACCAGGAGCGCGTAGCGCAGCTGGAAGGCGGCGGCGCTGAGCGGCTGCCCGTAGGGGTTGTCGCTCGCCCAGAGGATCTGGCCCGGGGGCACCAGGCTGTAGAGGGCGACGAAGTCGGCCGGGTTCCACCAGGAGGTGTCGACGAAGAGGTTCGGGTGCTCGGGCATCAGCCGCCAGAGCCAGGCGAGGTCGGAGACGGCGGCGTGGGCGAGGATGAAGCGCGTGCCGGGGTAGCGCTCCGCCAGCGCCACCGTGTCGTGCCCGAGCGCCGGGATGCCCCGCCCGGCGTGGATCAGGATCGGCACGCCGCGCGCCTCCGCGAGCCGCGTCAGGTCCTCGACCGCGGTCTCGCTCATCGCGAACTGCTCGGCCCGCGGGTGGAGCTTGATCCCGTGGGCGCCGAGGTCGAGGCAGCGCTCGGCTTCGGCGAGCGCCCCGTCGTGCGGGTTCACGCGGCAGAAGTGGACGACCCGCCCGCCGGTGCGCGCCTCGATCTCCCGCGCCTCGTCGTTGGCGGCCCGGTAGCCGTCGGGCTCGTGCATCGGGAAGGTGATCGCCCGCGCCCCCGCGTACTCCATCGTCGCGATCAGCTGCTCGGGCTCCTGGCGGAATTCGTCGGGGTCGTGGCGGCCGAAGTGCGTGTGGGTGTCGAAGAGCGCCAGCGGGCCGGTCTCGGCTTCGACCGCGTCGAGCCAGCGCCGCGCCTCCTCCTCGATCGGCTCGACCTCGAACTCAGCCACCGTCTCCTCGGTCGCCTCAGCCACGTCCCACCGCCTTCCCGATCCGCCGCACCGCCTCCTCGACCAGCGCCGGGGAAGTGCCGATGTTCAGCCGCGCGTGGCCGACCCCTTGGGGACCGAAGGTGGGGCCGGCGTTGAGGGCGACGCGCCCGCGCTCGAGCAGCGCCTCGCTCGGGTCCTCGCCGAGCTCCAGCGCGCGCAGGTCGAGCCAGGCGAGGTACCCCGCCCGCGGCGCCGTGTAGCCGACCTCGGGGAGCTCGGCCGCGAGCAGGTCGGCAAGCAGCGCCCGGTTGTGGTCGATCACCGCGATCACGTCGTCGAGCCACGGGGCGCCGTCGCGGTAGGCGGCGACGGTCGCGATCGCGCCGAAGTGGCCGGCGTGGGTGGCGGCGAAGGGGAGCCGGGCGACGACCTCGGCGGCGGGCTCGGACGCGGTGACGATCTGGGCGCAGCCGAGACCCGCCAGGTTGAACGCCTTCGAGGCCGAGACCAGCGCGATTCCGTGTGCTCGCGCCTCCTCGGAGAGCGAGAGGAAAGGCACGTGGCGGGCGCCGGGGAGCGCCAACGGCGAGTGGATCTCGTCGCTCAGCACCCAGGCGCCGTGCTCGGCCGCGGCGGCGGCGAGGGCGCGCTGCTGGGACTCGGTCGGCAGCGTGCCGGTCGGGTTGTGCGGGCTGCAGAGGATCAGCGCGACGGCGCCGCGGCGGAACTCGGCGGCGACCGCGTCGACGTCGAGCTGGCCCTCGACCAGCGGCGCTTCGGCAAGCTCGCAGCCGAGCTCCTCGATGATCGCGAAGAACGGGTGGTAGACGGGCGTGTTGATGACGATCCGGTCACCCGGTTCGGCCAGCACGCGAAGCAGCGACGTGATCGCGCCGACCACGTCGGGGGCGGGGGAGACGCCCGTCGGGTCGACCTCCCAGCCGAGCCGCGCCCGGGCGAAGTCGGCGAACGCCTCGCCAAGGCCGAGTGCCTGCGGATACCCGTAACCGGTGTCGTCGAGCTCGACCGCCTCGGCAAGCGCGATCTTCACCGCCGGCGCCAGCGGGAAGTCCATCTCGGCGACGAAGGCGGGGAGGACGTCGGGGTCGTAGAACCGCCACTTGGCGCTGCGGCGCAGGCGCAGCCTCTCGAGCGAGAGCTCGGTCAGTTCGGGGTTGAGCGATGCCTCCACGCCCGCCAACTCTTTCAGGTCGGGCCGAGCAGGTAGTGGGAGGCGATCGCGAAGCTCCTCGCCCCGACGCTTGTCACCCAGAGGGATACGAGCGTCGGGGGTGGGGTTAACCCCACCTTCGGGACGCCGGGGAGCCCCCCGGGGGTTCGCCGGGTGGCCGTATTGGAAGCGGGCTCGCGGTCGCGCAGGGTTGGGAGGGCGCGCGGAGGGCGCGCGGATCCACTCGAAAACCGGACGGAGGACGCGCGATGCGGAGCAGGCAGAAGTTGGGATTGGCGGGACGGGCGGGGCGCTGGAGCGCCGCGCACCGCAAGCTGGCGATCTGGGGGTGGATCGCCTTCGTCGTCGCGGCGATCGCGCTCGGCGGCGCGCTGGGGACGGTGACGCTCGGCAACAGCTCCGGCAACGGCGAGTCCGCGAGCGCCGAGAAGACGCTCGAAGGCGCGTTCCCGCAGGGGGCGGCCGAGTCGGTGCTGATCCAGGCCGAAGGTCACGAATCCGTGCACGCGCCGCAGGCGCGGGCGGCGATCGCGGAAGTCGAATCGCGGCTCCGCAAGCTCCCCTTCGTGCGCGGCCTCACCGGTCCGTTCGGGCACGGCGCCGAAGGCCAGGTCGCCGCCGACGGCCGCTCGGCGCTGGTCAAGTTCGAGATACCGGAAACGAAGAAGATCGAACCCAAGGAAGTGGTTGGCAAGGCGCTCGACCAGGTCGCCGCGGTGCAGAAGCGCCACCCGGGCCTGCGGGTCGAAGAGGTCGGCGACGCGAGTGGCGCAAAGGCGGTCTCCGAAAGCCTCGAAGAAGACTTCTCCAAGGCCGAGATGACCTCGCTGCCGATCACGCTCCTGATCCTCGTCGTCGTCTTCGGCTCGCTGCTCGCCGCGGGCGTGCCGCTGCTGCTCGCCCTGACCGCGGTCGGCGCGACGATCGGCATCATCGCCCCGGTCAGCCACATCTTCGGCCCGGTCGCCGAACAGATCGACTCGGTGGTGCTGCTGATCGGCCTCGCGGTCGGGGTCGACTACTCGATGTTCTATCTGCGGCGGGAGCGCGAGGAGCGCGCCGCCGGGGCGGGCGAGCGGGCCTCGCTCGAAGCGGCGGCGGCGACCTCGGGGCGGGCGATCCTCGTCTCCGGGTTCACCGTGATGGTCGCGATGGCCGGGATGTACATCGCGGGGGACCAGACCTTCGCCAGCTTTGCGACCGGGACGATCATCGTCGTCGCCGTGGCGATGGTCGGGTCGTTGACGGTGTTGCCGGCGGTGCTGGCCTGGCTCGGGGACCGGATCGAGAAGGGGAGGGTGCCGTTCCTGGGACGACGGTTGCGCGGGGGCGGCCCTCCGGGGGTGACCCGGCGGAACAACAGCGGGGAGGTTCCGGCGGGCCACCCCCGAAGGGCCGCCGACGGGGGCCGGGTGGAGGGTTCCCGTGTCTGGGGGGCACTTGTGGATCGCGTGATGCGTAAGCCTTGGGTGGCTGCCGGGGTCGCTGTCGTGGGGCTCGTGGTACTGGCGATCCCCGCATTCGGCTTGCACACGGCGAACGCCGGGGTCGCGGGGCTGCCGAAGGACATGCCGATCGTGAAGACCTTCGATCGGGTCGAGGCGGCGTTCCCCGGCGGGGTCGAACCGGCGCTGGTGGCGATCTCGGCGCCCGACGTGCAAGCGGCGCCGGTCGTGCGGCAGGTCGACGCGCTGCGGGCGCGGCTGGCGGCCGATGCGCAGAGCTTCGGACCGACGCAGTCCTACCGGGCCGCCAAGGGCGGGCAGGTCGCCGAACTGCGCGTGCCGCTGGCCGGCAACGGGACCGACGCTCGCTCCCAGGACGCGCTCCGGAAGCTGCGCGACGAGCTGATCCCGGCGACGATCGGCACGGTCCCGGGGGCCAAGGCCCAGGTCGGCGGCCCGACCGCCTCCTCGGTCGACTTCAACGACCTGCTGTCCCAACGGATGCCCTGGGTGTTCGCCTTCGTCCTCGGCATGGCGTTCCTGCTGCTGCTCGTCAGCTTCCGCTCGATCGTCATCCCGATCACCGCGATCTGCCTCAGCCTGCTCTCGGTCGGCGCCGCCTATGGGATCGTCGTCTGGGTCTTCCAGGACGGGCACCTCGAAAATCTGATCGGCTTCAACTCGATCGGCTCGATCACCTCCTGGCTGCCGCTGTTCCTCTTCGTCGTCCTCTTCGGGCTGTCGATGGACTACCACGTGTTCATCCTCACCCGGATCAGGGAGGCGTACGATCGCGGGATGTCGACGGAGGCTGCCGTCTCGCACGGCCTGCGGACGACCGCGGGCGTGGTCACCAGCGCCGCCGCGGTGATGGTCGCCGTGTTCGCGATCTTCGCCACCCTCTCCTTCCTCGAATTCAAGGAGATGGGTGTGGGGCTGGCGGCGGCGATCCTGATCGACGCGACCGTGATCCGCGGGGTGCTCCTGCCGGCGACGATGAAGCTGCTCGGCGAGCGCAACTGGTACCTGCCGCGGTGGCTGGAGTGGCTGCCGCGCGTGGGGCTCGAGGGGCCCGCCGGGGCCGAGCCCGTCGCCGCGCCCGATGACCGGGCCGCCGAGGCCGCCTCGGCGAGCAACGGGCGGGGCCGCGTCCGCCCTACGCGGCGGGCCGCGGACGGGGAGGCGCGCGTTTGAGGGAGCGCCTCGCCGCCGCCGCGCCGTGGCTCGCCCGCCTCGCGCGGCTGACGCCGCGGCTGCCCGCCCAGATCGCGGGCGGCGCCAGCCTGCTCTGCTTCGTGATCTGGGCGATCACCGGGGCGGGGTCCTTCTGGCCCGCCTGGGTGTGGATCTCGTGCGCGCTGATCATCGGCCTGATGGTCGCCTGGCGCTGGTCGCGGCTGGCGCCGCCGGGGCCACGGCGCGACCTCGAGACCCAGGCCGCGTTCTCGATCGTCGTCTGGGTCTACACGGTCCTCAACTGGGCGGTGGGCGGCGGCGGGAGCTTCTGGCCGGTGTGGGTCTTGATCGGCTTCGGCATCGCCTTCGCCGTGCGCCTCGAGTGGCTGCGGCGCCAGGGTGCCGACCTCCGCCCGAACCGCGAACGGGAACTGACCGCGCGGGTGGAGACGCTGACCGAGACGCGGCGCGGCGCCCTCGACGTGCAGGCGGCGGAGCTGCGGCGGATCGAGCGCGACCTCCACGACGGCGCCCAGGCGCGCCTCGTCGCCCTCTCGATGCAGCTCGGGCGGGCCGAGGAGGGGCTCGCCGACCGTCCCGAGATCGCCGCCCTGGTGCGGCAGGCGCGCGCCGAGGCGACCGCGGCGAACGCCGAGCTGCGCGACCTGGCGCGGGGGATCGCGCCGCCGGTGCTCTCCGACCGCGGGCTCGCCGCGGCGGTCGAGGCGCTCGGCACGCGCTCGCCGGTCCCGGTGGCGGTCGACGCGCAGCTCGGCCGACGGGCCGCGCCGGTGGTCGAGAGCGCCGCCTACTTCGTCGTCGCCGAGTCGCTCACCAACGTCGCCAAGCACGCGCCGGGGGCGCGCGCCGAGGTGACGATCCGGGAGGCGGGCGACACCCTCGACGTGGTCGTCGCCGACGACGGGCCGGGCGGCGCCGACCTCACCGCGGGCGGCGGCCTCGACGGGCTGCGGCGGCGCGTGGCGGCGCTCGACGGGGCGTTCGAGCTCGCCTCTCCGGCCGGCGAGGGCACGCGGATCGAGGTGAGGCTCCCGTGCGGGTCGTGATCGCCGAGGACTCGCTGCTGCTGCGCGAGGGCCTGGTCGCGCTGCTGCGCGAACACGAGGTCGAGGTCGTCGCCCAGGCCGAGAACGGTGAGGGACTCCTGCGCATCGTCGGCGGCCACAAGCCGGACCTGGCGATCGTCGACGTGCGGCTGCCGCCGACCTTCACCGACGAGGGCATCCGCGCCGCGGTCGAGGCCCGCCGCCGCCACCCGGGACTCGGCGTCCTGATTCTCTCCCAGTACGTCGAGCCGGTCTACACCGCCGAGCTCCTGGCGGGCGGCGAGGGCGGCGTCGGCTACCTCCTCAAGGAGCGGGTCGGCGACATTCCCGCCTTCCTCGACGCGATCCGCCGCGTCGCCGGCGGCGGCACCGCGCTCGACCGCGAGGTCGTCGCCGAGCTGGTCGGCGAGCGCCGCAACGCCCCCGAGAACCCGATCGACGCGCTCTCCCCCCGCGAGCGCGAGGTCCTCTCCCTGATGGCCGAGGGCCGCACCAACAACGCGATCGCCGAGACCCTCGTCGTCACCCCCGGCGCGGTCGAGAAGCACGTCTCCAACATCTTCGGCAAGTTGAACCTGAGCGCCGCCGGCGACGACCACCGGCGCGTGCTGGCGGTCCTGGCGTTCTTGCGCGCGACGGACGGAGGGTGAAGGGACGGCAGCTGGCCGCGATGGGCGGCCGGCCGCGGGCGGCTGGCGGGTTGAGGCCGCGCAGGGGAGCCGCGGATGCCGGTCCGACCCGGGCTGGCTGACGTCGGCCCGGCATCCGCGGCTCATGTGAGGTGGGGGAAGTGACGGAAGGCGCGAGAAGTCACGGGTCCCATGAGTGGGTCCCCGCCGTTCGGTGAGTTGTGTGTGCCCTTGCGCCCTCAACTCACCAAACGTGTGAGCGTCCCCGCCCGTCCACCTGAGCCGCCTGTGGCGGCCCGAGTGGACGGGCGGCGTCCCGCGCTTCGCCGCCCACGGGCACCTCCGCGCCCGCCCGGGTTGATGGGCCGAAAACCTGTCAGATAGTCAAGTTTTCGGCCCATCAACGTGACGCGGGCGGAAGGCTCACGACAGGCGCCCAGGGACTCGCGGAAGCCCCACGAGACTTGCACGGAGCCCACGGAAGACGCACCAGGCGCGGCGGCCCTCCGACGCTTGTCTTCGTATCGAGGACAAGCGTCGGATCGTGACAGGCGTCGGATGGGTGCCAGGCGACGAGGGCGGGCCCGTGCGAGCCCGCGATGCTCCGAAATTGATGGGCCGAAAACCGCTCCATATCAGTAGTTTTCGGCCCATCAACCTGGATCGGCCACGCAAGGCGCACCGAACCCGCGCACTTCGTCACGAGCTCCCACGCGACGCGCCCCGAGCCCGTCCCCATCCCTGAAAACCGCCGGACGGTTGGTGAGTTGACCACACCCCGAAGGGGTCAACTCACCAAGCGGCCGGAGGCGCCAGCTCCGAGGCGCCGGCCGGCGTCCCTACGACCGCTCCGTCAGCGCCAGCCTGTGGGCGACAGCTGCGGCCTCCGTCCTGCTCCGCACCCCGAGCTTCGACAGGATTCGGGAGACGTGGACGCTTGCGGTCTTTTCCGCCATGTAGAGGGAGGCGGCGATCTCGCGGTTGGTGGCGCCTTCGGCGAGCGCCGCCAGGACCTGGCGCTCGCGAGGGGTGAGGCCGAAGGGGTCCTCGGGCTCCTGGGCGCTCGCTCCGTCGCCTCGCGCACCGCGCCGCCCGCTCCCGCCGTCGCCGCCGTTCGCCAACGCACCGCCGGTCGGCAGGCGCGCCCGGGCGATCAGGCCCGCCACCTCCGCCGCGAGCCACTCCGAGCCGAGGCGCTCCGCCGTCGCCAGCGCCAGCGCCGCCGCGCCGCCCGCCGCCTCGCGCTCGCCGCGCGCCGCGTGGGCCTCGGCCTCGCGCAGCCGGCAGAGCGCCGCCTGGTAGGGGCGCGGGATCGCGTCCCAGGCGTCCGCCGCCGCCCCGGCGCGCTCGGCGGCGTCGTCGTCGTCCCGCGCCCGCGCGAGGTGGGCCTTGGCGGTCAGCGAGTAGGCGCACTCGAGCGGCTGACCCGTCACCTCGGCCGCCGCCTCGGTCCGGGCAGCGCCGAGCTCGGCGCGCGCCTGGGCGGCCTCGAGGCCGGCCGCGTCGCCGAGGTCACGCGCCCGCTCGGCCGCCTCCGCCTCGACCGCCGTCGCGGCGGCCGAGATCAGCGCCATCCGCGCCGCGTCGTCGCTGCAGAACTCGAGCTGGTCGATCGCCTTCTCCGCCGCCTCGCGCGCCGCCTCGACGTCGCCGGAGCGCAGCTCGAGGTCGACCGTCAGCGCTCCGGCCGGGGCGATGTACTGAGGCTCGACCGAGTCGGCGAGGAAGGTCTGGGCGTGTTCGATCATCCGTCGCGCGCCCTCGGTGTCGCCGCGGCCGAGCAGCAGGGAGGCGCGGCGCAGCAGCACGTTGGCGAGCGTCGCGGTCCAGGACTCGCCCCGCGTCCGCGCCGGCAGGACCGCTTCCGCCTCGTCCCAGCGGCCCAGGTGGAAGAGGATCTCCGAGCGCGCGCAGGCGATCCAGAGCGCCGAGCGGTCCCCCGGCGTGATCTCCCGTTCGCCCTGCGCCGCCAGCGCCGCCGCCTCCTCGCCGCGTCCCGCCAGGTGCAGCGCGTCGGCGAAGTTGACGAAGACCGCGGCGAGCTGGTCGTTGGACCCCGAGCGCCGCGCCAGCTCGAGCGATTCGCGCATCACCGGCTCGCCGCGCTCCTCTTCGCCGAGTTGGAAGAGGCAGAGCCCGAGCCGGTTCAGGACCAGCGCCTTGGTGTCCTCGACCCCCGCGGCCTCGGCCGCCCGCAGGGCCTCGTCGGCGGCGTCGCGGCTTTCGGCGAAGCGCCCTTGCAGGAGCAGGAAGCGCGCTTTCTGTTCGAGGATGCGGGCGCGCTCGGGCGTCGGCTCGGACTCCGGCAGCAGCGCCAGCGCCCGGTCGATGTCGGCGCGGGCGGACTCGGCGCGGCCCATCGCCCAACGCGCCGAGGCGAGCTCGGCGAGGATCCCGGCGACCCGGTGCGGCTCCGCCCCCTCGTCGATCTGGTCGAGCGCCTGCTCGAAGAGGGTGATCGCGTGCGGCTCGTCGGTGTCGAGGCCGTGGGCGCGCGCGGCGAGGGTGAGCAGCGTGGTGTGGTCGACCCTCGCCAGCGTCGCCGGTTCGGCGACCCGCGGCCAGAGCGCCAGCGCCCGGTCGAAGAGCGCCGCCGCCGCGCCCGCCGCGCCGCCCCGTTCGACCGCGCGCGCCGCGGTGACCGCGGTGCGAAGCGCCTGCGGCTGGTCGCCGGCGGCGTTGAAGTGGTGGGCGATCGCGGCGGCGGCCATCGCGTTGTCGAGCGGGTTGTCGACCTGGGCCTCGCGCGCCTCGGCCACCTTCAGGTGCAGTTCGGCGCGCTCGCCGGGCAGCAGGTCGTCGTAGATCACCTCGCGCAGCAGCGCGTGCCGGAAGCGGAAGCGGTCGTCTTGGCCCACCTCGACCACCTGGGCGTCCACCGCCTCCCGCAGCCCGGCCGCCAGCGTCGCCTCGTCGGCCCCGGAGACCGCGGCGAGCAGCGCGTGGTCGAGGCGGGTCGCGACGGCGAGTATCCGCAGCAGCGTGCGCGCCGCCTCCGGCAGGCGTTCGATCCGCAGCAGCAGCGCGTCGCGCAGGGTGGAGGGGAGGCGCCCGCGGCCGTCGGCGCCCGCCGCGAGCAGCTCCTCGGTGAAGAGCGGGTTCCCTTCGCCGCGGTCGAAGAAGCGCTCGACGATCTCGGCCGGCGGCGCGGCGCCGAGGATGTCGGCGAGCTGGGTGGCGACGTCGCCGCGGTCGAACGGCGCCAGCTCGAGGCGCCGCACCCGCCGCCCGCGCCCGAGCTCGGCGAGCAGCGGCCGCATCGGGTGGCGCCGGTGCAGCTGGTCGGAGCGGTAGGCGATCACGGTGAGGAGGCGGGCGTTGTCCGGCAGGCCGGCGGCGAGGAAGGCGAGGAAGGCGCGCGTCGCGTGGTCGGCCCAGTGGGCGTCGTCGAGCCAGAGGACCAGCGGCGTTTCCTCGGCCATCGTTTCGAGCAGCGCGAGCAGCGCTTCGAAGGGGCGGCGGCGCTCCTCGTCGGGGTCGGCGGGCGGCGCGCTCGGGTCGAGCTCGGGCACCAGGTGGGCGAGCTCCTGGCGGGTGGCGGGGGAGACGCGGTCGAGCACCTGGTCCTGCTCGCGCACGAGCGTCCGCAGGGCGGTGACGAGCGGCGCGTAGGGGAGCTCGTCGGGGCCGAGCTCGAGGCACTCGCCGCCGATCGCGCAGCCGCCGCCGGCGCGGGCGCGGTCGAGGAAGCTGTGGAGGAGGCGGGACTTGCCGACCCCGGACTCGCCCGCCAGGAACGCCAACGAGGCCGCTCCCCCGGCGGCCTCCTCGAAGGCGGCTTCGAGCTCGGCGAGCTCCCCGGCCCGCCCGATCAGTCGGCTGGCGCTGACTCGGGTCGCCACCCGGCGATTATCGCCTGCCGTGCGAGGCGAGCCCGAGCAGCCCGGAGAGCGGGTGGGCGTGGAAGGTGGTGCGGCCATCGCGGTTCTGCGCGTTCTCGCGCTCGGCGGCGGCCCGGAGGCGCGACCGGCGGGCCTCCTCGAGCAGCTCGTGCTGGGCGACCATCGTGTTGGCGACATTTATCTGGTTGGGGTTCATGGTCTTCCCTTTCGCTTGGTGTGCAAGTCCAAGGTACGACTGAGAAAAGCCCCGCACATCGGGCGAATTCCTGCGTTTTCGTGGCCCCACCCCTTAGTTGTGAACGCCGACCCCTTAGGCGGTCCCGCGGGCCCCGCGTGCACTAGGTTGCCGCCATGCCCGACTCCGTGGTCAACCTCTACTCGGACACCCAGACCCGGCCGAGCGCGGCGATGCGCGAGGCGATGGCGAGCGCCGAGGTCGCCGACGAACAGCGCGGCCACGACCCGACCGTCAACGCGCTGCAGGACGAAGTGGCGGCGCTGCTCGGCCAGGAGGCGGCGCTCTTCGCCCCTTCGGGCTCGATGTGCAACCAGATCGCGATCCGCCTCCACATCCGGCCGCTCGGCGACGAGATGTACGCGCACCGTCTCGCGCACACCGTGAACGCCGAGGCGGGGGGCGCGGCGACGATCGCGGGCGCGATGGTGATGGCGCTGGAGGGCGAGGGCGGGATGTTCGACGGCGCCGCCCTGCGGGCGCGGATGCGCGACCCGCTCGACACCCACGAACCGCGCTCGCGCCTGGTCACGGTCGAGCAGCCGACCAACCTCGGCGGCGGGCGCGTCTGGCCTCTGGCCCAGATCGAGGAGGTCCTCGACGTGGCCCGCGAGTTCGGCCTCCGCTCCCACCTCGACGGCGCCCGCCTGCTGAACGCGACCGTCGCCTCCGGTGAGAGCGCCGCCGCCTACGCCGGGGGCTTCGACACCGCCTGGATCGACTTCTCCAAGGGCCTCGGCGCCCCGGTCGGCGCCTGCCTGGCGGGCTCCGCCGAGCTGATCGAGGAAGCGCGGCGCTACAAGCAGATGCTCGGCGGCTCGATGCGCCAGGGAGGGATCGTCGCCGCCGCGGCCCGCTACGGCCTCCAGCACAACGTCGAGCGCCTCGCCGAGGACCACGCCAACGCCAGGTTCCTCGCCGAGGGCCTGGCCGGGATCGAGGGCGTCGAGATCGACCCGACCACGGTCGAGACCAACATCGTCATCTTCGACGTCGCCGACCCCGTCGCCCTCCACGACAAGCTGGCGGCCGCCGGCGTCGAGATGAGCCTCCTCGAAGGCCGCGTCCGCGCCGTCACCCACCTCGACGTCGACCGCGCCGGCGTGGAAAGGGCTCTGGCTGCGGTGAAGGACGCGATCGCCTAGAGATCGAGCGCGCGCTTCGGGGCGGGCCGGCTGACGCCCCGGGCCCGCCCCGGCCTTCCCGTGTTCCTTACTTGCGCATATGGCAAGTAAGGAACACCGCAGGGCCGGTGCCGGCCAAGGCGCGGCCATACCCCCCCATGACTGCCGAAGCATGAGGGGGATGGCCGCGCCGCGAGGTGCCAGCGGGCCGGCTACCGACCCTGTCGGCCGCCCCGGCCGTTGCCGCCGCCACGGCCGGACCATTCGTTGCCTTCTTCGCCTTCCGCTCCTTCTTCGAGTTCGACCGGCTGCCCGGTCACCGGGTTAAGCGGCAGGGCGGGGTTCGCCTGGCCGTTGAACCGGAACATGCCGGCGAGGTCGAACGGGACGCGCTCGGCCCTGTCGACCTTGGCCTGAGCCTGGTCGAAGGAGCCGGGGATGCTCGGGAGGCCCCAGTTGTACTCGATGAAATTGATCGTCGAGGCCTGGTTGCTGAGGTTGTGATCGACCGAGTTGCTCTTCGCGTACGGTGAGATCACGAGCATCGGCAGGCGTGGGCCGAGGCCGCAGCGACCTTGTTCCCCGCCCAGCGGCGCCGCCGTCTGCGGGTTCGGGCCGCACTGTCCCGAGGTCGCCCCGGTGAGCGTCGTGTTGGTGAGGTTGTCGGCTGCCGACAGGGACGGGTTGAGGACGCCGGGGTTGGCGTGGTCATACCAGCCGTCGGAGTCGTCGTAGTTGATCACGATCGCGGTGTGCCTCCAGTCCGGCGAGGCCATGATCTCGTTCACTGTGTGGGCGATGAATTCCTGCTCGTCCTGCGGGTCGGAGTAGGCGGCGTGGCCGTCCTGGTAGCCGGGAGCCTTCAGGAAGCTGACCGCCGGCATCGCCGAGGGCGGCAGTTCGTGATTCGTGATCGCCGCCATCAGCTGGTCGAAATCACTCATGTCGTAGTTGTGGTTAGGGGTGTTGAACTGCGGCTGGCCGTCGACGTAGGACTGCGTGTCGGTCCCGATCGTCGCCAGGCCCGCCAGCGTGTCGCGGCCCTTGCCGTTGGTCGGGATCGTCAGGTGGTGCGGGTTGGCGGTCGAGGCGTAGTACTGGAACGGCTCGTGGTGGGGGATGTAGTCGTTCTTGTACCCCCACTGGCCGGTGCCGCCGAGGCCTTCGCCGACCGGGCTGACGGCGTTGCAGAGGCCCTGGTTGCTCGAGTGCGGCACCGCTTTGTTGAATTCGGCGGCCTTGAACTCGTCGGGGATGAAGGTGCTGGTCGGCTGGCCGGTGTGGCCGGTCGCTTCCAGCGCCGCCTGGTAGCTCGTGGTCGGCCGGAAGCCGCCCTCGAACCAGCCCCAGGAGAGGCCCGCTTCGTTCAGCAGGTCGCCGATGTTCTTGCCCGACAGCGCGACCGCGTCGCGGGTCGAGCAATCGTCCCAGTAAGGCTGGGCGTCGCTGGTCAGCGCGTAACCGCCTTTGCCGTTCGCGGTCAGGTCCGCGTTGGGGCTCGTCGGAGTCGCGATCGACGGGTTGTTGGCGGTGTGGGTCATGTCGACGTCGCCGATGTTGCCGGAGATCAGGTTGATCGCCCCCGGCGAGGACGGGCCGAACGTCGTCCCGTAGGAGTTGTCGCTCATCGCGTAATGCTGGGCGTAGTTCCAGAGCCCGGTCACCGTGTTGCCGTCGTAGTAGTCCATGACGGTTTCCTTGTTGCACGGCGCCCCGGCCGGCGATTTGCCGCCGCCGTTGCCGAGACTCTCGATGAACTTGTCCATCCGGCCGCTGTCGAACGCCTTCTGCTCGTCGGAGTAGTTGTGGTCCTGATCGCAGGTCAGCTGGCCGCCGGCGCTCCCCGGCAAGCCGGTCGGGCTGCTGTTGAGCCGCTGCGGCTGCGCCGCGTTCGGGTTTTCGGTGAGCAGGTTGGTGGCGTGGCGCAGGCTCGGCGGCAGCGAGGCGCTGGTGGCGGGGGGAAGGCCGTCGACCGCCGGCGTGCCCGGCAGGGCTTCGAACGGCTGCCCGTCGGTGTTGGCCGCGTTCGGGTAGGTGCCGAAGTAATGGTCGAAGGAGACGTTCTCCTGGAAGATCTCGACGACGTGGGTGATCGGCGTCCTCGGTCCGCCGAAGGTGAGCGTCTGCTGGTGTTCGCCCGGCCGGGCGGGGATGCCCGGCGCGCCAGGGGCGGCCAGCGCGACCGAGGCGGCGAGCACCGAAAGGGCCGCCAGGGCGATCAGCACAACGGGAAGCCGTTTCATTTCTTTCCTATCGCTCGGGGATGGGACACGGTGGTGACGGGACGGGTGTAGCCCCGGACGGCGCCAGGCTAAGAACGAACCTCCGGGGCGGTGTTAAACGCCCGTTGGCGAGATGCAACGGAGCTGTTAACCCGCGGCCCCGGCGCCCACGCGCGTTAGGGTCCGCGGCAGATGGCCGACGCCGCTCCCAAGCTCGATCTGCCCGAGGCGATCACGGCGCTCCTCTTCGACCTCGACGGGGTCCTGACCAAGACCGCCGTCGTCCACGACAAGGCGTGGAAGGAGATG
The DNA here is from genome assembly GCA_018268675.1 of Actinomycetota bacterium. Classification (GTDB taxonomy): domain Bacteria; phylum Actinomycetota; class Thermoleophilia; order Solirubrobacterales; family 70-9; genus VAYN01. Next base: position 40,791 of record JAFDWB010000041.1, on the reverse strand, counting down.
TTCGACGCCTTCCTCGAGCGGCGTGCCGAGGAGCGCGGCGAAAAGTTCGTCCCCTTCGACCCCGGCGCCGAGTACAACCAGTACGTCGACGGCAAGCCGCGCTACGACGGCGTCCGCTCCTGCCTCGCGGCGCGCGGGATCGAGCTGCCGGAGGGGACCCCCGCCGACCCGCCCGAGGCGGAAACCGTCTGCGGTCTCGGCAACCGCAAGAACGACATCGTCCTCGACCTGATCGACAAGCAAGGGGTGGAGGCCTACCCGGGATCGGTCGCCTTCGTCGAGGCGGCTCGCGCGGCCGGGCTGCGGCGCGCCGTCGTCTCCTCCAGTGCCAACTGCCAGGAGATACTGGAAGCGGCCGGGATCGAGGATCTCTTCGAGGCGCGGATCGACGGCGTCGTCGCCGACGAGCGCCACCTGAAGGGCAAGCCCGCCCCGGACACCTTCCTGGCCGGCGCCGCCGCGCTCGGGGTCGAGCCCGCCGCCGCCTGCGTCTTCGAGGACGCCGTCTCCGGGGTCGAAGCCGGGCGCTCGGGCCACTTCGGCCACGTCGTCGGCGTCGACCGCGTCGACCACGCCGCGGCGCTCCGCGAGCACGGCGCCGACGTCGTCGTCGCGGACCTCGCCGAGCTGATCCTCGAGGCGCCGGGCGGCCGCGCGGGGCGCGCCGGGTAGGGGACGCCGGTGATCGAAGACCCCCGCTACACGGTCGAGCCCTGGGGGATCCGGGAAACCCACCTCGACCTCGAGAAGCTCGACCGCGCCGAGTCGGTCTTCGCCCTCTCCAACGGCCACATCGGGATCCGCGGCACGCTCGAGGAGGGCGAGCCCTACGGCCTCCCCGGCACCTACCTGAACGCCTTCTGGGAGGCCCGCCCGCTCCCCTACGCGGAGGCCGGCTACGGCTACCCCGAGGCGGGGGAGACCGTCGTCAACATGACCAACGGCAAGGTGATCCGGCTGCTGGTCGACGACTCGCCCTTCGACATCCGCTACGGCGAGCTGCTCGAACACGAACGGCGGGTCGACTTCCGCACCGGCATCCTGCGCCGCGTGGTGCTCTGGCGCGCGCCCACCGGGGGCACCGTGCGGATCGTCTCCGAACGCCTCGTCTCCTTCGTCCAGCGCGCGGTGATGGCGATCCGCTACACGGTCGAGCCGACCGCCGGGCCGACCCGCGTCGTCGTCCAGTCGGAGCTCGTCGCCAACGAGCCCCGCCCGGCGATCTCGAAAGACCCGCGTGCCGCCGCCGCGCTGGAAGCGCCGCTCGAGGCGGAGGAATTCGTCGCCGACGGCACCCGCGCGGTCCTCGTCCACCGCACCAAGCAGTCGCGGCTGCGGGCGGCGGCGGCGATGGGCCACGAGATCGCCGGCCCGGCCGACTGCGAGTGGGACCCGGCGGAGGCGTGGGAGGACCTCGGCCGGCTGACGATCAACGCGACCCCGGCACCCGGCGAACCGCTGACGATCACCAAGTACGTCACCTACGGGTGGTCGGCGCGGCGCTCGGTGCCGGCGATGCGCGACCAGGTGGCGGCGGCGCTCGCCGAGGCCAAGCACACCGGCTGGGAGGACCTCTGCGCCGGTCAGCGCGCCTACCTCGACGATTTCTGGGAGCGCGCCGACGTCGAGCTCGATGGCGACGCGGAGCTGCAGCAGGCGGTCCGCTTCGGCCTCTTCCACGCCCTCCAGGCGAGCGCCCGCGGCGAGGGGCGGGCAATCCCGGCGAAGGGGCTGACCGGCCCCGGCTACGACGGCCACACCTTCTGGGACACCGAGGCCTACGTGCTGCCGCTGCTCTGCTATGCGGCGCCGGAGGCGGCGGCGGAGGCGCTGAAGTGGCGGCTGGCGACGATCGAGACGGCGCGCGAACGGGCCCGCGAGCTCGGGCTCGAGGGCGCCGCCTTCCCCTGGCGGACGATCAGCGGGGACGAGTGCGGCGCCTACTGGCCGGCCGGCACCGCCGCCTTCCACATCAACGCCGACATCGCCCAGGCGGTCGCCCGCTACTGCGACATCAACGAGGACCCTGACTTCGAGGAGCGGGTGGGGCTGCCGCTGCTGGTCGAGACGGCGCGGCTGTGGCGCTCGCTCGGCCACCACGACTCCCACGGCGCATTCCGCATCGACGGCGTCACCGGGCCCGACGAGTACTCGGCGATCGCCGACAACAACGTCTACACGAACCTGCTCGCGCAGAAGAACCTGCGCGCCGCGGCCGACTTCGCCGAGCGCTACGGGGACGCCGCCGAGACGCTGCGGGTCGACCACGAGGAGGTCGCCTCCTGGCGCGATGCGGCGGAGACGATGTCGATCCCCTACGACGAGGAGCTCGGCGTCCACCCGCAGTCCGACAACTTCACCAAGCACGACCGCTGGGACTTCGAGCGCACCGGCCCCGAGGACTACCCGCTCCTCCTCCACTACCCGTACTTCGATCTCTACCGCAAGCAGGTGGTGAAGCAAGCCGACCTGGTGATGGCGATGCTGGTCCGCGGCGACGCGTTCACCGCCGAGGAGAAGGCGCGCAACTTCGCCTACTACGAGCCGCTGACCGTGCGCGACTCCTCGCTCTCGGCGAGCGTGCAGGCGGTGCTGGCGGCGGAGACCGGGCACCTGGAGCTCGCCTACGACTACTTCGGCGAGGCGGCGCTGATGGACCTCGACGACCTCGAGCACAACAGCCGCGACGGCCTCCACATCGCCTCGCTGGCGGGGACCTGGATCGCCGCCGTCTGCGGCTTCGGCGGCCTCCGCGACATCGACGGGGTGCTGCGCTTCTCGCCGCGGTTGCCGGAACGGCTCGACCGGATCGCCTTCCGGCTCGGTTTCCGCGGCCGGCGGATCATGGTCGAGGTGACCGGGGCGGGGACGAGGTACTCGCTGCTGCGCGGCGATCCGGTGGGCATCTGCCACTTCGGCGAGGCGGTCGAGCTCGGCCCCGACGGCCTCGAGTTCGGTCCCCCGCCGCCGCCCGAGCCGCCCGCCGAGCCCGTCCACCAGCCGCTCCACCGCGCCCCGAAAAGGCGCCGGCCGATGCGCTGAGGCGCGCGCCCGGCGCGGGGCGCTTGACATGTGACCATTTGGTCACCTATTCTCGGTCCCATGATCGACGACGTGTTCAGGGCCCTGGCGGATCCGACCCGCCGCCGCCTGCTCGACGAGCTGTTCGAGGAGGACGGACAGACCCTGAGCGCGCTCGAGCAGCGGTTGCCGATGTCCAGGTTCGGCGTCGCCAAGCACCTGAAGGTGCTGGAGGGGGCGGGCCTGGTGACGACGCGGCGGCGCGGGCGGGAGAAGCTTCATTTCCTGAACCCGGTGCCGATCCGCGAAGTCCACGACCGCTGGGTGAGCAAGTACGCGGAGCCCTGGGCCGCGGCCCTGACCGGGCTCAAACGAGACCTCGAGGAGGAGGAACGATGAACGACGAGCAGCTCTACACCGTGATCGGCGGGCGCGGCGCGATGACCGTGTTCGAGATCTACATCAAGACCAGCCCGGAGCGCCTCTGGGCGGCGATCACCGACGGCGAGATGCGGAGGCGCTACAGCTTCGGCGTCGGCACCGAGTCCGACTGGACGGCGGGGTCGGAGTACCGCTCCGGGGTGCCCGGCGTGGTCGACATCGCCAGCGGCGAGAACGTCGAGGTCGACCCGCCGCGGCGCCTCGTGCAGACCTTCACCGCGCTCTGGAGCGAGGACGTGCGGCGCGAAGGCACCTCGCGGGTGACCTGGGAGATCGAGCCGGTGGGCGAGGACTCCTGCCGGCTGCGGGTGACGCACGACCAGCTCGGCGACGGCGCCAACTCCGAACTCTGGGGCGGCTGGCCGATGATCCTGTCCGGCCTGAAGACGCTGCTGGAGACCGGGGAGGACCTGACCACGCCGGGGTCGCTGATGTACGCGCGGCAGGCAGGCTGAGAGGGCGCGCCGCCGCCCCGCTCAGTCTCGGACGGGCGGCGGCGTCGCCTCCTCGGGCGAGATCCCGAAGCGGCCCTGGTACTCGGCGTTCAGGCCTTGCCAGGGTCCGGGCGCGTCGGGGTCGCCCTCGGGCGGCTCCGGCGCGCCGGCCAGATCGGCGGCGAGGGCGTCGAGGCAGATGTGCCAGCCCGCCCCGTCGCGCGCGGCCTTGAGCCGGTCGTCGAAGGTGTGGACGAGGACCAGCAGGCAGCCGTCGTCGTAGGGGCGAAGCTCCCAGCGCAGGTGGTCGGGCCCGCCGTCCTCCTTGCCCCAGGTGTAGCCGAGCAGGCGCGGCGGGTCCCAGTCGGTGACCTCGCCGGCGGGCATGTCGGCCACGTGGCCTTCCTTGTCCCAGACGACCCGGCCGCCGACCCGCGACTCGAACTTGGCCGGCGTCGGGTGCCAGGCGAACATCTCCTCGGTGTCGGTGAGCGCCGTCCACACCCGCTCCGGCGGGTGGGGGAGCGCCCGTTCGAAGCGCAGCGCCGGGCGACCGTCGACTTCTTCCAGGCGGGCGTACTTGTCAGGCATCACTGATCCTCCGTCTCCGTCGTTTGCGCCTCGTCGCGATCGAGGTGCCGTTCGAGCGCGTCGAGGCTGCCTTGCCACAGGCGCTGATAGGGAGCGACCCAGCCGATCAGCTCCGCGAGCCCCGCCGGCCGCAGCTCGTAGATCCTCCGCTGCCCGTCGACCCGCGCCTCGACCAACCCCGCCTCCCGCAGGATCCGCAGGTGCCGCGACGCGTTCGGCTGACTGAGCCCCGTCCGCCCCGCGATCTCCCCGACCGCCCGCGGCCCCTCCGCAAGCAGATCAAGAATCTCCCGCCGCGACCCATCCGCGACCGCATCGAAGACGTGCCCCGTAGCGCTCATGGCCATATTCAATCATATCCTTATATAAGGGACTGATTAACTATCGGGGCGCGCCTTGGGGAGCCCCCGCCTTCCGGTGTTCCTTACTTGCACATGCGCCAAGTAAGGAACACCGCAGGGGCCGGGCCCCGATGATTTCGCTACGCTCGGCCTCGTGCCCGGGCAGGAGGCGATCACGGCGCAGTACGACCGCGTGGCCCCGTGCTACCGGGTGCTCTCGCCGCTCTTCCTGATCACTCCCCTGGCGCGGCGCAGAGGGGTGGCGGCGCTCGGGCTGCGGGCCGGGGACACGGTCCTCGAGGTTGGCGCGGGAACCGGGCGGAACCTTCCCTACTTGGTGGACGCCGTGGGTCCGGGCGGCGTCGTGATCGGGGTCGACCTCTCCGCCAGGATGCTCGCCGAGGCGGCGAAGATGGTCGGGCGCCGCGGCTGGTCGAACGTCGAGCTGGTCCGGGCCGACGCGACGGCGCTGGAGCTGGACCGGCACCTCGACGCGATCCTCTTCAGCCTCAGTTGGTCGGTGATCCCCAATCCCGTCGCGGCGCTGCGCCAGGTCTGGGAACGACTGCGGCCCGGTGGCCGGGTGGCGGTGATGGACCTCGGGATCACCGAGACCCCGCTGCGGCCCGTGCTCGCCCCGGTCGCCAGGCAGCTGAACAGGCTCGGCCCCGGCAGGCCCGACGCCCGCCCCTGGGACGACCTCGCCCCCTTCGGCGAGGTCGCCACCGACCGCTTCCTGCACCTCTACTACGTTTGTGCGGTCACCAAGGCGGGCGCGCCTCAGCGCTCCAGCGGCTCGCCGTAGACGATCAGCCCGTGGAGGACGATCAGGCAGAGGGCGAAGATGCCGAGGGACCAGAACGGGTAGCTGCCGCCGACCGAGAGCAGCGCCTCGACCGCGCCCACGGAGGCGCCGATGATCCCGATCGTCCGCCCGTAGGTACCGCCGCTGAACAGCGAGTAGCCGCCGGTCAGCTGCACGAGGCCGAGCAGCAGGGTCATCCAGCCCCAGAAGCCGAGGCTGAAGACGACGTACTGGGAGTGGCTGAAGAAAGTGCCGTTGCTGATCGCGCCGATGCCGTAGATGACGTTGAGCACGCCGGCGATGAGCAACAGGATGGCGGCGAACATCGCGCGCGCTTCGCCTCTGACTTCCACGACTATCTCCTTTGTCTGGGGTCGGACCGGCCGCCGAAACGGCTTGACGGTGCCAGATTCGGCACCGGCGGACCGTCCCCTGCCGCCGGTTCGCCAGACTTCGACCGGATGACCGAGCACGACCACGCCTGCTGCGCCCCCGGCCACGCCCCCGGCCACGCGGAGGCGCCCGCCGCACCGCCGAGCGCCAACGACGCCGCCACCGAGGGCATGGTCCGCCTCGCCGGCGGCTTCCTGATGGGCACCGAAGACGCCGACGGCTTCCCCCAGGACCGCGAGGGCCCGGTCCGCGAGGTCGACCTGCCGCCCTACTGGATCGACCCGGTCGCGGTCACCAACCGGCGCTTCGCCGAGTTCGTCGCCGCCACCGGCCACCGCACCGACGCCGAGCAGGCGGGCTGGTCCTTCGTCTTCGCCGCCTTCCTCCCGGCCGACTTCGAGCCCACCCGCGGCATCGCCGCCGCGCCGTGGTGGCGCCAGGTCTTCGGCGCCGACTGGAGCCACCCCGAGGGCCCCCACTCGGGCCTCGACGAGGACCGCCTCGACCACCCCGTCGTCCACGTCTCCTGGAACGACGCGAAAGCCTTCTGCGCCTGGGCCGGCACCCGCCTCCCGCACGAGGCCGAGTGGGAGATGGCGGCCCGCGGCGGCCTCGAGCAGGCCCGCTTCCCCTGGGGCGACGAGCTCGAACCCGGCGGCCGCCACATGATGAACGTCTGGCAGGGGACCTTCCCGTCCCACAACACGGGCGCCGACGGCTGGCTCGGCACCGCCCCGGTCGACGCCTACGCGCCGAACGGCCACGGCATGCTCAACATGAGCGGCAACGTCTGGGAATGGTGCGCCGAGCGCTTCGACCGCCACTCGCGCTCGATCCGCGGCGGCTCCTACCTCTGCCACGCCTCCTACTGCAACCGCTACCGGGTCGCCGCGCGCAGCTTCAACACCCCCGACAGCTCCACCGGGAACATGGGCTTCCGGGTCGCCCGCGACGCCTGAGCTACCGATAGGTTGCCTCGCACCGACCGGGGTAGAGGGCCCCGATCACCACCGAGGAGGAGGAGAGCGCCGATGGCCCACCCGACCTTTGAGGACGCGCGTCGCCTCAGCGACTGGGAGCCCCCGCTGGGGGTCGTCTCCGTCTACCTGGCCTTCGACCCCGCCGACCGCGGCGGCGCCTGGCGCACCGGGCTGCGCAACGGCCTCGACGCCCTCCTCGACGCCGCCAAGGACGCCGAGCACGAGCGCCGCGTCGCCCTCCGGGCGGTCGCCAAACGCATCCTCGACCGCTACGAAGACGGTGACCACCGGCCGCCGCCGCGCGGCGAAGCGGGCTTCGTCGAGGTCGCCGAGAAGGGCGGCGTGGAGCACTGGTGGGGCACCGGGGCGGCGCCGGCGGGCGGCCGCGTCGAGCTCGGCGAGCGCCCGGTGCTGGCGCCGCTGGTCGACCTCGCCTGCCGCGGCGAGCAACGCGGGGTGGCGATCGTCTCGCTCGAGCGCGTCCGCCTGCTCGGCTTCGCCGAAGGCGAACTGAGCGAGCTGGAGGACTGGGAGCTCGAGGTGACGAGCCTCGACTGGCGCGAGCGCAAGGCGCGCACCTCGAGCGCCACCGTGCGCGGCGTCGCCTCCTCCGGCAAGGACGAATACGGCGATCGCCTCGACCACAACCGCCACCGCTTCCTCGCCGAGGCGGGCGCGCTGGTCGGCCGCGAGCTGGAAGGGCGGGGGATCGGGCGGACGCTCGCCTTCGGCCCGTCGATCGACGTCGAGCACTTCGAGTCGGGCCTCAACGCGCCGAAGGTGAAGCTGACCGTGGCCGGCGAGGCGGACCTGATCTCGACCCCGACCGGGAAGCTCCACGAGACCGTCGCCGCCGCGGTCGACAACGCCGACGCGGAGCGCGAGTCGCGCCTCGTGCGCAAGGCGCTGGAAGAGGTGCGCGGCGGCGGCCGCGGCGCCGGCGGCCTGCAGGACGTCGGCGAGGCGGTCGGGGAAGGCCGGGTCGAGCGCCTGGTCATCGACGCCGGCCTCGGCGCCGCCGCCGAGCCGCTGATCCGCGGCGCGCTCGCGGCGGGCGCCCGGATCGCGGTCGTCCACGGCCCGGCTGCCGAGGCGCTCGGCGAGGCCGAAGGCGCCGCCGCGATCCTGCGCTACTAGGCGCCGATGTTGATGGGCCGAAGACCCGCCTATGTGTCCGGTTTTCGGCCCGTCAACATGAGCGCTACCCGGGTGGGCGCGGGACGAACTGGAGGTGGGTGGCGAGGGTGCCGGCGCGGAGGGCGTGGACGGCGAAGCCGGGTGGCTCGGGGGCCATGCGCAGCTTCGGCGCGGTGAAGTCGAGCGCCGCCTGGAGGTAGGTGCTGGGGGCGGTGACGACGGCGCGCCCGGCGAGCTCCGCGACGATCGGGCGGTGCACGTGGCCCGCGAGGATCCGCACCACCTGCGGGTGGCGCGCCAGGACCTCGGCCAGCCCCGCGGTCGACTCCGGCGCCAGTCCGATCCGTTCGAAGGTCGGGATCTCGGTCCGCAGCGGCGGGTGGTGAAGGGCGAGCGCGGTGGCCTTCTCACGGTCCGCCGCGAGCGTCTCCTCCAGCCACTCGAGCCGCCCGCCGTCGAGCGCCCCACCTTCGGCGCCGGGGACGATCGAGTCGAGGCAGACCAGCCGCAGCGGCCCGAGGTCGACGGCGTGGGAGGCCTGCTCCTCGCCCTCGCCGGGCAGGCCGAAGGCCGCCCGCAGCGGCCCGCGCAGGTCGTGGTTGCCCGGCAGCACGTGGGGCTCGAGGTCGAGCGGCGCGAGCAGGTCGCGCACCCGCCCGTACTCTTCCGGCGTGCCGTTGTCGGTGAGGTCGCCGGAGACGAGCAGCGCGTCGGGACGGTCGGGCAGCGCGAGGACCGCCTCGACCGCGCGCAGCAGCGACTCGTCGGGGTCGATGCCCTCCCAGGCGGCGCCGATGTGGAGGTCGCTGACCTGGAGCAGCAGGAACGGCGCCGGGTCGGTGCTCATCGCCGCAGCTTACGGGCGCGGCACCGCCCCCGGGCGCCCCGCTCGAACCGCCGCCAATGCTCAATCCGATTTTCGACGGTGGTCGCTGACGCCGTAGTACTTTGCGACAGTTGCTCTCGGCGAAGGCGGAAAGTTGAGTGAGGCGGTCGAAGGGCGGGTGACGGCGCCAGGCCCGCAGCTGACCGAGATCTCCAACGCCGCCGTCGCGCTGCACCGCGAGCACTTCGGTCGCGGGCCCGGCGCGGCGAAGACCCACGTCAGCGAGAACCTGGTCGTCTGCGTGCTCAGCGACGTCTTCACCCCGCTCGAGCGGACCCTGATCGAGGCGGGCCAGGAGAGCCGCGTCCGCGAGACCCGGGCGATCCACCACACCGCCACCGAGGCGATCTACAAGAGCCGCATGGAAGCGGTCCTCGGCTGCCCGGTCGAGGCGCACATGAGCACGATCCACGTCGACCCCGACGTGGCCGTGGACATCTTCGTGCTGGGCGGCTAGGACTCGACCTTGGTCCGCACGATCGCCGTCGCCGCGGCAAAGATCGCCTCGGCGTCGATCTCGGCGCCGCGCAGCAGCTGGGCGGGCGTCGCCGATCCCGGCATGTCCTCGACCGCGAGGACGCGGACCGGGGCGGAGGCGCCGTGCTCGGCCAGCGCCGCCAGCACCGCCTCGCCGATCCCGCCCTCCTTCCAGTGGTCCTCGACGGTGACGATCGCGCCGGTCTCCTCCGCCGCCCGCACCAGCGTGTCGGCGTCGATCGGCTTCACCGAGTAGAGGTCGACGACCCGCGCCGAGATCCCCTCGCCGGCGAGCCGCTCGGCCGCGGCGAGCGCCTCGTGCAGGGTGATCCCGGCGCCGACGATGGTCACGTCGTCGCCCTCGAGGACGACCTTCGAGCCGCCGATCTGGAACTCCTCGTCGGCGTCGTAGATCACCGGCGTGGCGGCACGGGTGGTGCGCATGTAGGAGATCCCGCCGGTGTCGGCCATCAGCTCGACCAGGGCCGCGGTCGAGGTCGCGTCGCTCGGGTAGAGGATGGTCGAGCCGTGGACGGCGCGCAGGCTGGCGATGTCCTCGAGCGCCATCTGCGAGGGCCCGTCCTCGCCGATCGAGACTCCGGCGTGGGATCCGCAGAGGCGGATGTCGGCGCGGCTGATCGCCGCCATGCGGACGAAGTCGTAGGCGCGGCTGAGGAACGCGGCGAAGGTCGAGGCGAAGGGCGTCCAGTGGCGCCGCACCTGGAAGCCGACCGCCGCCGCGACCATCTGCTGCTCGGCGATGTAGACCTCGACGAAGCGGTCGGGGAAGACCTCCTTGAAGTCCTCGGAGTAGGTCGAGTTGCCGACCTCGCCGTCGAGCACGACGATGTCGTCGCGCCGCGCGCCGAGCGCCGCGAGCGTTTCCCCGTAGGCCTTGCGGGTCGCCACCTCGGTGCCCAGCTCCCAGGTCGGCAGCTCGCCGCCGGGGACCGGGAACTTGTAAGGAGTGGCGTCGCCCTCGGGCTTCTTCACGTCGACCCGGAGGTCGCGCTCGCCGCCCAGTTCCTCGATCGCCTTCGCCGGGTCGGCCAGCGGTTTGCCGTGCTTGCCGTTCAGGTCCTCGACCTCTTTGACGCCTTTCCCCTTCTTGGTGCGGGCGACGATCATCGTCGGCCGGTCGCCGGCTTCGGCGGCGTCGTAGGCGTCCTCGATCTCCTGCACGTCGTGGCCGTCGATCTCGATCGTCGTCCAGCCCGCCGCCTCGGCGCGGGCCGAGTAGGAGCGGAGGTCCCAGCCGTGCATCGTTTCGCCGGTCTGGCCGAGCCGGTTGACGTCGATCAGCGCGATCAGGTTGGCGAGGCTCGCCTTGCCGGCGTGCTCGACCGCCTCCCAGATCGAGCCCTCGGCCATCTCGCTGTCCCCACAGAGCACCCACACCCGCGACGGCATCCGCTCGAGCCGCGCCGCGAGCGCGACGCCGACGCCGATCGGCAGGCCCTGGCCGAGCGAGCCGGTGGCGACGTCGACCCAGGGGAGGATCGGGGTCGGGTGGCCTTCGAGCCGCGAGCCGAGCTTGCGGAAGGTGAGCAGCTCTTCGTCGTCGATCGCCCCGACCGCTTTCAGCACCGAGTAGAAGAGCGGCGACGCGTGGCCCTTGGAGAAGATCAGGTGGTCGTTGCGGGGGTCGTCCGGTTGGCCGAAGTCCAGGCGCAGGTGCCCGTCGATCAGCACCGCGAGGAGGTCGGCCGCCGACATCGAGGAGGTCGGGTGCCCCGAGCCCGCCGCGTCGGAGGCGCGGACCGAGTCGACCCGCAGCTGTTGGCCAAGTTCGCGTCGGAAATCCGTGTCTCCACTCATGGGCTGGAAGCTAGCGAAAGCGGGCGCCGGTCGTCTGCGATCCTGCCGGTCGGTGGACGCGACGGCGACGACAGACCTCTACCGCCGGCGGCAGCGGCGTCGCGCGGTCCTCGCCTGGGGCACGCTCGGCGTCGTCGTCGCCCTGATCGGGCTCGGGATCGCCTTCGGCGGCCACGAAACACAGGGCTCCCGGCCCACCATCCACCTCTTCACCTGGGAAATGTCCTCCGACCAGTACGAACAGCTGCACAAGGGCGAGGGCGAGGTGATGGTCTTCAAGCAGCTCGGCAGCACCGGCATCGGCGAAGACGAAGTCGAAGAAGTCGACCTCCTCCACCTCTTCCCGGCCCCGCCTCCCGGATCGACCTGCAGCTTCTGGAAGCTGAGCGACGCCCCGGATCACCTCGTGCGCCTCTGCTTCAGCGAAAGCCAAGAAGTGCTCGTGCAGAAGGCAGTGCGGGCGCCCGGGGAGGGCGGGGCGGAAACGATGCTGGCGTAGGGGGTGGGAAGGGACGGGCGGGGTCCGGGGCCCTCGCGCCCGTCCGAGATGCGCCCTGGGCGTCTCATGGCGGTCCTGGCAGGCTGTGACCCCCATGAGACGCCCAGGACGTGAGGGGTTGCGTGGGGGAGCGGGCACACGGACGTCACGAAGTCGGACTTCCGTGACCGTCCCGTGTGAGAGGAGCGTCGGGGTCGAGGCCCCGGGGCGCGCTGCAACGATTCAGGTCGCCATGGCGACACCAATCGCTGCAGCGCGTCTCAGGCGGTCGAGGAAGACGGGAGGAACCGTGACGGACCTTCCCTCTCCCTGGCCTGACCCCGTCCAGCTGTTCCTTATGGCCGATATACCGGCATAAGGAACAGCTGGACGGAGGGCGTGCTTCTGACGGCGACGAGGTCCCCGGCCTTCCCGACTTCCTCGTCACGAGGTCTCACCTCGGTGACGGACCCGGCCCACCCCCGTGCCGGTCTCGTCACACCCGCGCGACCCTTCCTCCACACCCGGCGTCCCGTCCCCGGTGAGTTCGCACTTCCCCGCGCTATCCGCGGGTCTCTGCGAACTCATCGGGGCGTGCGTCCCTTCGGCGTCGTGCCGACCCTTCCTCTCCCCCCGGACCCGGCCGTCTCGGCCACGGCCACAGCCCGCCAGGGCCGTGGCCGAGACGGCCCGTCCCTTGTCGCCCGGGCGCCAGCCGGCAAGGGCCCCATCCCTTCCCGCCGAGGGACGTCAGTGCGCGGCCGGCACCTGCTGGGTGATGCAGTGGATGTCGCCGCCGCCGAGGAGGATCTCGCGGGCGGGGACGCCGACGACCTCGCGGTCGGGGAAGGCGGCGGCGAGGATCGCGCCGGCGTCCGCGTCGCGGGCCGGGTCGAGGAGCGGGTAGACGAGGCGCGAGTTGCCGAGGTAGAAGTTGACGTAGCTGGCGGCGAGGCGCTCCCCGGCGCGGCGCGGCTGCGTGCCCTCCATCGGCTCGATGCCGGCCGCCTCCTCGGCGCTCATCTCGAGCGGGCCGGGGGCGGGGACCTTGATCACCTCGAAGGGGCGCCCGCGGGCATCGGTCGCGGCCTCCAGGCGCGCGAGCGCGTCGCGGGAGATCGCGTGCTGGGGGTCGGCCGGGTCCTCGACCCAGGTCAGCAGCACGACCCCGGGGCGGGCGAAGCAGGCGAGGTTGTCGACGTGGCCGTCGGTCTCGTCTTCGTAGACCCCCTGGCCGAGCCAGACCACCTTCTCGGTGCCGAGGTGGGCGTGGAGCGCCGCCTCGATCGCCGCCCGGTCCAGCTCCGGGTTCCGGTTCGGGTTCAGCAGGCACTCCTCGGTGGTGAGTACCGTGCCCTCGCCGTCGACGTGGATCGAGCCTCCCTCCAGCACCAGCGGCGGCCGGTAGCGAGCGTCCCCTTCGACCTCGAGCACCTTCGCCGCCACCCGGTCGTCGCGGTCCCAGTTCGCGTAGAGGCCGCCCTCGAGGCCGCCCCAGGCGTTGAAGTGCCAGTCGACGCCGCGCCGCTCGCCCGCCCCGTCGAGGACGAAGGTCGGCCCGGTGTCGCGCAGCCAGGCGTCGTCGGTGGAGAGCTCGACCACGCGGACCGAGTCCGGCAGCGCCGCCCGGGCGCGCTCGAACTGGCCGTCGGAGACGCCCATCGTCACCGGCTCGGAGGCGACGATCGCGCCGGCCACCGCGGCGAAGGCGGCCTGCGCGGGCGCGGCGCCCGCCCGCCAGTTGTCGGGGCGCTCGGGCCAGGCCATCCAGCAGCCGGCGTGCGGCTCCCACTCGGCGGGCATGCGGAAGCCGTCGGCGGCGGGGGTCGAGTCGAGCGCGCGGGCCAAGCGGAGATTGTCGCCGATGGGTGCGACCGCGTACAGTCGAAGGCATGGGCGCGATCAAGCTGATCGAGAAGACCGGGGTGGAGGAGTCGTTGGCGCGGAAGCGACCGCCGGGGCGCGAGCCCTTCCGGATCGCCGCCGTGCAGCAGTCCTGGCACCCGGATCCGGAGGAGCACCGCGAGGGCCTCGCGGCCGGCATCCGCATGGCGGCGGAGCACGGCGCGCGCCTCGTCGCCCTGCAGGAGCTGACGCTGTCGCCCTACTTCGCGGTCGACCCGGCCGGGCCGGAGGGGGTGGGGGTCGAGTCGGAGGAGCTGCCGGGCGGCCCGACCTTCGAGTTCGCCGCGGCGATGGCGGCGGAGAGCGGGATCTACGTGCACGCCTCGCTGTATGAGCGGGCGCCGGACGGCGGGCTCGGCTTCAACACCGCGATCGTGGTCGCCCCCGACGGCAGCCTCCTCGGCCGCACCCGCAAGCTGCACATCCCGATCACCGCGGGCTACTACGAGGACAAGTACTTCCGGCCGGGACCGGTCGAGGACGGCGACGCGTTCCCCCTGGTCGCGCTCGGCGAGACCCGGCTCGGGCTGCCGACCTGCTGGGACCAGTGGTTCCCGGAGCTCGCCCGCGCGTACAGCCTCGCCGGCGCCGAGATCCTGATCTACCCGACCGCGATCGGCTCCGAGCCCGACCATCCCGAGTTCGACACGCAGCCGCTCTGGGAGCGGGTGATCGTCGCCAACGGGATCGCCAACGGCACCTTCATGGTCGCGGTGAACCGCTTCGGCGTGGAGGGGCCGCTGACGTTCTACGGCTCGTCCTTCATCTCCGACCCCTACGGCAGGGTGCTGGTGCAGGCGCCGCGCGACGAGGCGGCGGTGCTCGTCTGCGACCTCGACCTCGACCAGCGCGGCGACTGGCTGGAGCTCTTCCCGTTCCTGACCACGCGCCGCCCCGACGCCTACGCGGGCCTGGCCGAGGCCGGGGCGGAGCCGTCGTCGTGAGCGAGGTGACGGGGGAGGGCGCGCAGCGCGGCGGGGCGGAGGAGCTCAAACCGGGGGCCGGGGGGTCCGACGAGCCCCCGTCGGGCGAGACGATGCGGTGCCCGAAATGCGGCGGCGAGATGCGCTCTCACCAGCGCAACGGGGTGACGATCGAGCAGTGCCGCAAGTGCCACGGCATCTTCCTCGACCGCGGCGAGTTCGAGCAGTTGCTCGCCCGCGAAACGTCCTTCCTCGGGGGCGACGGAGATCTGTCCGGGCGCAACCCGAGCGGGCGCGGGTTACGCTGGCGGCGATGGCGGCGCTGATCGAGTTCCCGGCCGACGACCCGGAGCGCGCGCGGCGCTTCTGGAACGGCCTGCTCGGCATCGACCTCGCCGCCCGCGGCCCGCAGGAGGGCGCCGGCTGGGTCGCCGAGACGGGCGGGGTGCGGGTCGGCGTCCACGAGCGCGGCCGCGGTCCCGGCGACACCGCCTCGCTCCCCTACTTCCCGGTCGCCGACATGACCAGCGCCCTGCGCGTGGTCGACGACCTCGGTGGCCAGATCGTCCACCCCGGCGAGCGCTGGTCGATCTGCCGCGACTCCGAGGGCACCCCCTTCGCGCTCGAGCAGCGCTAGGCGCCCCCACCCTGGTGAGTTCCGCCAAGGCGGGGTGGCCGGGCAGGTGGCCGGCTAGCTGCCGCCGGAGGCGGAGAAGGGTTCGATGCGGAAGGCGGAGCGGGTGGGGTTCGACGGCTTGTAGAAGGTGGCCGTCTGGCTGATCAGCTTCCAGGGTGGGGGCAGGGTGCCGCCGGCCCCGAGGAAGCGGGTGAAGAGGACGGCGGCGCGGTTGCAGGTGATGCCCGAGCCGGGGGGCAGGTAGATCAGGAACTTGCCTTTGGTGAAGCGCAAGGGCTTGATCACGGTGTCCGCGTTGAGGGTGAAGGGGTTGGGACAGAGAGTGCCCAGGTCCGGGTTCTTGCCGCCTTCTTCGCGCTTGCCGTTCAGTTCGATCGAGAAGCCTGGGGCCGAGCCGCGCCGGAACGACGCCTTGCCGGAGCCTTCCGCTGCGACCTTCCACGGCGCCGGCAGGCGGCCGTCGAAGATCGCAAGGAATTCGGCGAACAGTTCGCCCGCCGATTTGCAGGTCAGGCCGGCGCCTTCCAGGGTGATCAGGTAGTTGCCGGCCGGGATGACCGCGGCGCCGATCCGGTCGTTGTGGAGGACGCGGAAGTTGGGGCAGGGTTTCGTCGCCGGCGCCGGGGCGGCGGCCGCCGGGCGCGCGGCGAGCGCCAGCGCCAGAGCGAGGAGCAGCGCCCCGACGGCGAGGCTCGTCGCCCCCCTCCGGCGGAGTTCCGATCGGGCAATCGACCAGCATCGCGAAAGGCCCTGCATAAGGCGGGCAAACTATCAGCCTCGCCCGTCCCTACCATGCATCGGTCCGATGCCAGAACCAATTACGCGCGGCGAGCGCTACATGCCAGGGCTGGACGGCCTGCGCGCGATCGCGGTCCTGGCGGTCATCTTCTTCCATCTCGGCTACGGCTGGGCCCCCGGCGGGCTGCTCGGCGTCGGCATCTTCTTCACCCTCTCCGGCTACCTGATCACCGACATCCTGCTCGGCCAGTTCCTCCGTCGCGGCGCGATCCACCTCGGGCGCTTCTGGCTCGGCCGCGCCCGCCGCCTGCTGCCGGCGCTCTTCCTGATGCTGCTGATCGTCGTCGCCTGGGTCACGATCTTCGGCCCCGCCCAGCCCGACCAGTTCCGCAAGGCCGTCCTCTCGGCGATCTTCTACGTGAACAACTGGCAGCAGATCGCGGCCAACGTGTCCTACTTCGCGCGCTTCGCGCCCGAACAGCCGCTGAACCATCTCTGGTCGCTGTCAGTCGAGGAGCAGTTCTACATCCTCTGGCCGTTCATCCTCCTGATCGGGCTCAAGTTCGTGCACGAGCGCCGGAACGCCGACGGTCTGCGCCCCCGCCTGGCGCTCTGGACCCTCGCCCTCGCGATCGCCTCCTCGATCTGGATGGTCATCCTCTACCACCCGAGCCTCGACCCCTCGCGCGTCTACTACGGCACCGACACCCGCGCCGCGGAGCTGCTCTTCGGCGCCGCCCTGGCGATGGTCTGGCCGAGCCGCAAGCTCAGCCGCCGCATCACCCCGCAGGCGCGGAAAAACCTCGACCTGCTCGGCTGCGTCGGCCTGCTGATCATCGCGATCATGGTCTGGCAGACCGGCGAGTTCTCCCAGTTCCTCTACCGCGGCGGCTTCGTCCTGCTCTCGCTGGCGACGGTGATGGTGCTGATGCCGCTCGCCCACCCGGCCTGTCGCCTCGGCAACGTGGTCGGTTGCAGACCGCTGCGCTGGATCGGCGTCCGCTCCTACGGCATCTACCTCTGGCAGACGCCGATCATCGTCCTCACCTCGCCGCAGGGCCCGCACGGCCAGAGCCTCCTTCGCGACGCCCTCCAGGTGGCGGCGATCTTCGCCATCTCGGCGCTCTCCTGGCGCTACGTCGAGGAGCCGATCCGCCACGGCGCGATCGGCCGTCTGCTCGCCCGCCGGCGCCGCCTCGGCTGGAGCTGGGCGACCTTCTCGCCGCAGGGGCGGATGGTCCTGGTCGGGCTCGGCGTGCTGCTGATCGTCGCCATCGCCGGCATGGCGGGCCTCAACAAGGCGACGGCGGAAGGCGAACAGCTGCGGGTCAAGGAAGCGACCGCGGCGGGCACCAAGGGCCCGGTCCCGCTCACCCCCAAACAGGCCGCCGACTCGCAGAAAACCTCCTGCCGGCGCGTCGTCCACATCGGCGACTCGACCTCCGAGGGCCTCTACTCGCCCGAATACCTGCCCAACCCGAAAGACCGGATCGAAAACCGCTACGCCGAAGTCGGGGTCAAAGAAGTGCACATGGAAGTGCAGGGCGCCCGCTCGATCGAAGAGCGCTACGAAGGGCAGCCGAACGCCCAGGAAGTCGCCGAAGCGTGGCAGGCCGAAGGCTACAAAGGGTGCTGGGTCCTGGCCCTGGGGACGAACGAGGCGGCCGACGTCGCCGCGGGCTCCAACGTCGGCCTCGAAGAACGGATCGAAAAGATGATGAACATCGTCAAAGGCGAACCGGTCCTTTGGATCAACGTCAAGACGCTGCCCGACGCGACCGAATTCTATTCCGAGGAAGGCATGAAGAAATGGGACGCGGAACTTGAAAAAGCGTGCCTTCGCTACCCCAACATGCGCGTCTACAACTGGGCCGCCGCGGTCAAAGACTCCTGGTTCATCAGCGACGGCATCCACTTCACCTCGCCCGGCTACGCCGCCCGCGCCGCGCTGATCGCCCACGCCCTCGCCCACGCCTTCCCGGCGAAGGGCGAATCCCCCGGCGGCGCCCGCTGCGTGGTGAACTGAGCGCGCGGCGGGGGAGCCGCTCAGCTGTCGATCGCGACCGGCTGCAGCTCGTCGGCGGGCTCGAAGCCGAGGATGCGCCCGTAGAAGTAGAGCTCGGCTTCGAGGCAACGGATCTCGGTCTCGGACTTGCGGAAGCCGTGCTGCTCGCCTGCGAAGGCGAGGTAGGCGTGGGGGATGCCGTTGGCAGCCATCGCCGCGACCATGGTCTCGGCCTGGTTGGGTGGGACGATCTCGTCCTCGAGGCCCTGGAAGAGGATCACCGGGGCGCTCAGGCGCTCGGCGAAGTGGATCGGCGAGCGCTCCCGGTACAGGTCGGCGCGCTCCGGGTAGGGCCCGATCAGCCCGTCCAGGTAGCGCGACTCGAACTTGTGCGTATCGCGGGCGAGCGCCTCGGCGTCGGCGACCCCGTAGTAGCTCGCCCCGGCCGCGAACTCGTCGTGGAAGACCAACGCGCAGAGGGTCGCGTAGCCGCCCGCCGAGCCGCCGCGGATCGCCAACCGCGCCCCGTCCACCTCGCCGGTCTCGGCCAGGAACCGCGCCGCGGCGACGCAGTCCTCCGTGTCGACGACGCCCCAGGCGCCCCGCAGCTTGTCGCGGTAGGCGCGGCCGAACCCGCTCGAGCCGCGGTAGTTGACGTCGACGACGCCGAACCCGCGGCTGGTCCAGAAGAGGAACTCGCGGTCGAGCGCCGGGGCGTCGTGGGAGGTCGGCCCGCCATGGCTGACCACGATCAGCGGCGGCCGTTCATCGGCGAGCCCGGTGAACTCCGGATTGGCCGGCGGGTAGTAGAAGGCGTGGGAGGTGTCGCCGTCCGCGGTCGGGAACTCGATCGCGCGCGGCTCGGAGACGAGCGCTCCGTCGACCGCCACCGCGGAGGAGGAGCGCACCGCCTCGACCTCCCCGGAGGCGACGTCGAGGACCACCACCTCGGCCTCGCGCGCCGGCGAGGCCGCCGCGAAGGCGACCTTGCCGCCGCGCGCCGTGATCGCCGGGAAGCCGAACGAGGTGAACGGGAGGCCGAGGTCGCGGAGCGCGCCGCCGCCGCGCTCGAGCGCCGCCAGCCGTTCGGTCGCCGCCTCGGTCCGCACCACGACCAGTGTCCCGTCCGCCAGCTCGACGTGGGTCTGGCCGCCGAACAGCCACTGCGGGTGGCCGAGGTCGGCCCGCTCCGCGGTCAGCTGCTCGACCCCGGGGAGGTCCTCGCCGGCGTCGGGCGCGCCGAGGTCGGCGACGGTCCGGTAGAGGTTCCACCAGCCGTCGCGGTCGGAGACGAAGCGCAGGCGGTCCTGGGAGTCCCAGGCCGGGGCGAAGACCGCCTCGCGCGCCCCGCCCGCCAGCGGCCGCGCGGCGCCCGGGTCGCGCGCCGGCGTCACCCAGAGCTCGGTGCCGTCCCAGGGCATGTTCGGGTGGTCCCAGCAGGTGAAGGCGAGCCAGAGCCCGTCCGGCGAGACCCGCGGGTAGGAGTAGAAGTCGCGCCCCGCGGCGACCACCTCGGGCGCCCGCGAGCCGTCGAGGGGCAGCGCCACCAGCTGGTTCTCCGCCTCGGGCCCGTCGTCGTGGACCTCGCGCACGCAGAAGAGGGTCTTGCCGTCCGGGGTGAGGTCGAAGTCGGCGTAGCGGAGGCCCGCCGGGCGGTCGGGCTCGGGCGTGATCGCGACCGGCTGCCCGCCCAGCTCCAGCCGGTAGACCCGCTGGTCGGCGAAGTCGACGTAGACGACGAGCTCCGACCCGAGCAGCTTCCAGGCGGCGCCGCCGTACTCGTGCGCGCGGGTGCGGACGTTGGCCCCGGCCGGCGTCACTTCTTCGGCCTCGCCGCCCGCCGGGCGCCGCATCAGGGCGCTGCGCCCGCCCTCCGCCGGCCGGCCCTCGGCCCACCACACGGCGCCGTCGGCGGCGATCGTCGCGCCGCCGAGCCGGCGGCCGCCGCGGGCGACGTCGGCGGGCGCGATCGGCGAGCGCCAGGACCCGTAGGGGGCGACCCCGGCCACGCTCAGTCGCGCTCCGTCTCCGGGCCGCCGCCCGCCTCGTCCTCGCCGGCTAGCACCTCGCGCAGCGCGTGGGTGTCGACGTCGTAGACGAAGCCGCGCACCGAGTCGCGGTGGGGGAGGAAGTCGGAGCGGCGGACGCGGAGGATCGACTGGCGGACGTCGGCCTCGACGTCGACGAAGGACTCGATCGCGAACGCCGGCGCCACCCCGGTGGCGGCGCGCAGCTCGTCGCGGAAGCCGTCGTCGGTGATCGTCTGCAGGCCGCAGTCGTCGTGGTGGATCAGCATCACCTCGCGCGTCCCCAGTTTGCGCTGCGAGAGCGCCAGCGAGCGGATCACGTCGTCGGTGATGACGCCGCCCGCGTTGCGCAGCACGTGCGCCTCGCCGTCGCCGAGCCCGAGCGCCGCGAAGACGTCGAGACGCGAGTCCATGCAGGTCACGATCGCCAGGTGGCGACTCGGCTGGACCGGCAGATGCCGCGCCTCGAGCCGCGCCGCGAACTCGCAGTTGTTGGCGACCAGCTCGTCGATCACGCTCACGCGCCGGACCCTACCGGGAGCCAGCCCCTAGATTGCCGGGATGGCCACGATCCGCCCGGCGACCGAGGACGACGTCCAGCTGATCTTCGATCTGATCTGCGAGCTGGCGACCTACGAGAAACTGCGCGAGGGAGGTGGTGGGGACGCCGGCGATCCTCCGCGACTCGCTCTTCGGCCGTCGCGACGCCGAGGCGCTGCTGGTCGAGGCCGACGGCGAGCCGGTCGGCTACGCGATCTTCTACACCACCTTCTCGACCTTCGAGTGCCGCTCCGGGATCTGGCTCGAGGACGTCTACGTCCGCCCCGAGCACCGCCGCGGCGGCATCGGCCTCCAGATCATGGAGCACCTCGCGGCCCTCGCCCTCGACCGCGGCCACGTCCGCCTCGAGTGGTGCGCCCTGGAGTGGAACGAGCCCGCGCTCGACTTCTACGCCAAGCTCGGCGCCCGTCGCCTCGACGACTGGCGCGTGCTCCGCCTCGAGGTCGACGGCATGCGCAGCCTCGCGTCCGGCGCGTAGCTGCCGCCTCGGTGTGCCAGGCCGGTGAGTTCGCAGTTGGCCACAACAGTTGTCGATAACTGCGAACGCACCCGTGTCCGGCTGTGAGTTCGCACTCCAAGCGCTATCCGCGGGTCTCTGCGAACTCGCGGGAGGCGCTCTGCGGGCCTGTGCCGTCTGGTGAGTTGTGTGCGCCAGGGCGCTCTCAACTCACCAGACGACGCGGGGGCTCACGCCCCACCGATCAACCTTCCCCTACCGCGCCACCCCCGCCCGCCGCAGCAACAGCGCCCGCTCCGGGGCGTTGTCGGTGAGGTCGGCGGCGCGGCGGAACTCCGCGGCGGCCTCGGCGTCGCGGCCGAGGCGGGCGAGGAGGTCGCCACGGACGCTGGGGAGGAGGTGGTAGTCGCGCAGGGCCGGGTCGGTCGCGATGCGTTCGAGGAGGGCGAGGCCCGCCTCGGGGCCGAAGGCCATGCCGACCGCGACGGCGCGGTTCAGCTCGACGATCGGCGAGGGGGAGAGGGCGGCGAGGGCCTGGTAGAGGGCGGCGATCCGGACCCAGTCGGTGTCCTCGGCCTCCAGCGCCCGCGCGTGGCAGGCCGCGATCGCCGCCTGCAGACCGTAGGGGCCGAGCGGGTCGGGCAGCTCTTCGGCGCGCCTCAGCGCCGCCACGCCGCGGACGATCAGCAGCGGGTCCCAGCGCGAGCGGTCCTGGTCGAGGAGGAGGATCGGCTCGCCGCCGGGGCCGAGGCGGGCGCCGAGCCGCGAGGCCTGGATCTCGAGCAGCGCGATCAGCCCGTGCGCCTCCGGCTCCCGCGGCGCCAGCGCGGCGAGGATCCGGCCCAGCCGCAGCGCTTCCTCGCAAAGCTCGGTGCGCACCCAGCGCTCGCCGGAGCTCGCCGCGTACCCCTCGTTGAAGACCAGGTAGACGACCTCGAGCACGTCCGGCAGCCGCGCCCGCAGCGCGCTCCCGACCGGCACCTCGAAGTCGGCGCGCACCTCGCGCAGGGTCCGCTTCGCGCGCGTCAGCCGCTGCGCCACGGTCGGCTCGCCGACGAGGAAGGCGCGGGCGATCTCCGCCGTCGTCAGCCCGCCGAGGAGGCGCAGCGTCAGCGCCACCCGCGCCTCGGTCGGGAGCGCCGGGTGGCAGCAGGTGAACATCAGCGCCAGCAGGTCGTCTTCCACCTCGTCGTCGGCCTGCGCGGCGAGGTCGGCGCCGTCCATCGCCAGCATGATCCCGAGCTCGTGGGCGACCTCTTCGCGCTTGCGCCGGTAGGTCGAGGCGCGGCGCGCCAGGTCGATCGCCCGGTTCTTCGCCGTCGCCATCAGCCAGCCGCCGGGGTTGTCGGGGACGCCGTCGCGCGGCCAGCGCTCGAGCGCCGCCAGCAGCGCGTCCTGCGCCAGGTCCTCGGCCAGGCCGACGTCGCGGACCAGCCGCGCCAGGCCGGCGACGAGGCGGGCGGACTCGATCCGCCACACCGCCTCGACCGCCGCCCTGGCCTCGGCCGGCGCCGCCATCAGTCCCCCGGGTGGAGATCAGCCTCGTGAGGGATGGCCTCGCGGATCTCGGGCGGGAAGTCCTCCAGCTCGAAGATCGGCCGGACTTCGACCCGGCAGTCGCGGCCCGGGCAGCGCTTCGCCCACTCGATCGCCTCCTCGGTCGAGCGCGCCTGGATCACCCAGTAACCGCCGACCACCTCCTTGGCCTCGGCGTATGGCCCGTCGGTGACCTTCACCTCGCCACCGCGGAAGCTGACCGTCGCCCCGTCGCCGGGCGGCCGCAGCCCGTCCAGCGCCAGCAGCATCCCCGCCTTGCGCAGCTCCTCGTTGTAGCGGCTCATCGCCGCCACCTCCTCGACGTTCTCGGTCGAGGGGGTCCAGTCCGCTTCGTCGATCTCCGGGTACATGAACATCATGAATCGCATCGCGAGCTCCTTCTTCGCTCTTGTGGTCGCCTCAGACGACCCTGTCACATGAGGTGACGAACGGCCGCAGTGAAAATCGACATTTCGAAAAACGACACGGTTTGCTGACGAACTTGACAGATCCTCTTGACTAAAGTGAGAATCGGGTCGGAAATTGGAATCGCTATCGAGAGAGCCTGGCGACGTGCGGCGCAAGGTTCTGGCGATCGGGCGAGACCTCGGAGCGAGCGGCGTACTGCGAGGGCTCTCGGACGGAGCTGGGACCGAGCTTGTCCGTGCCGAAACCGGCAATGACGGGCTCCGCGCGTTCTACGAGCGCCGGCCCGACCTCGTCCTCCTCGATCTCGAGATGACCGACGCCGACGGGCTCGAGGTCCTGGCGACGATCCGGGCGCTCTCCGATGTCCCGGTCCTCGCGCTGACCGCGAAAGAGGAGGAGAGCAGGGTCGCGGCGCTGCGCGGCGGTGCCGACGACTGCCTCTCCAAGCCGCCCCCGGAAGCCGAGCTGGCCGCGCGGATCGAGGCCCTGCTGCGGCGCCCGCGCCAGGCCGACCTGAGCCCGGTGGTGCTCACCGACGATTATCTGGAGATCGACCGCCTCCGGCACCGGGTGACGGTCCGCGGCAGCGAGGTCTCCCTGACCCCGATCGAGTTCCGCATGCTGGCGACGTTCGCCGAAAACCCGGGCCGGGTGCTCGGTCACGGCCAGCTCCTCGAACTCGTCTGGGGGGACCGGATCCGCGAGCGCGACGAGGTGAAGCTCTACGTCAGCTACCTGCGCCGCAAGCTCGGCGCCACCGCCGCCGTCGACCCGGTCGAGACCGTGCGCGGGATCGGCTACCGCTACCGCCCGCGCCTGGTCGAGGCCGCCGACGTCGGCTGACACCCCGGCCCGCCCCACGACCCGGACCGCGGCCCGCCCCGAACCGCGCTCGTGCCCTGGCCGCCCGCCCGGCGACGGCCTGCCACCGACCGTGCGAATCCGGCTGTCCGAACAGACGTGCCGGATTATTAGTACGCAAGTCCGTTCTACCGGTTTCATACGGACCTCATCCCTCTTTCAGATGCCCCCTGTCGAACTCATGGGCGATGCGCGGCGGACGGATCCTCATCTTCGCGGCGGGCCTGCTCGTATTCGGGCTGGTCTCGGTTGCGTCGGCGGCAGCCGGCAAGGCTCCGCGGGTGAAGAACGGAGTCCTCCACGCCTGTCTCCTGACCAAGGGCGGGAAGGCCCAGCGGGGGACGATCCGCGTCGTCAACTCGGCCAAGGAATGCAGGAAGAAGAAGGGTGAACAGGCGCTCGCCTGGGCGCTGCTCGGGGCCGGGGGCACCGCGGCCGGCCCGACCGGGCCACCGGGCCCCGCCGGACCGACCGGCGCCACCGGGCCGCAAGGGCCGCAGGGCGAAAACGGCGGCGGCGGCGTCCTCGAGACGGTCAAGACCCAGGGCAAGGAAATCGAAGTCCTGCTCGGCAAAGTGGGCTCGCTCACCACCGAACTGACGAAGCTCGAAGGCGGCCTCGGCGGGGTCGAATCCACGGTCAGCGGTCTCGGCCACACCGTCAACCACTCGATCGAAGAAGTGAAAACCGAACTGAACGGGACGATCGGCAACCTCAAAACGAACGTGGTCGACCCGCTCGCAAGCAAGGTGACCGCCCTCGAACCTCTGACCGGCGAAGTCGCGGCGCTGAAGACGACCACGACCACCCTGACCAAACAGGTGGCGAGCGCCTGCAGCCAGCTGGGCGTCCTCACCACCGCCGTGAACGGCGTCGGCTCCACCACGACGAAATTGATCGAAGTGCTGAAGACGGTCCCGCTGCTCTCCGCCCTCGGCTTCCCGTCCAGCCCGACTCCCCTGAAAGAACCGTACGAATGCCCATGAACGACACCCGTCTGAAGCTCCAGACCGCCACTGCCCTGGCCCTGCTGGTCGCCGCCGTCGGCCTCTGGCTCTCGACCGACTCGCAGTCGCGGGCGGCGAGCGCGAACCAGACCCAGTCGGTCTCCGCCGCCGTGACAAGCACCATCAGCTGGGGCAGCGTCGGGCTCTGCACCCAGAGCATGGGCGCCGCCGCGTTCGGCTCGCTCGCCCCTGGTGCCTCCGCGACCGCCCCCGGCGGCGTCGGCACCTACACCGGCTGCGTCTCGTCGAACGCCCAGTGGAACGTGACCGGCACGATGACGACGGCGCCGAGCGCCGGCGCCGAAACGATCCCGGCGAGCGCCTTCCGGGTCGAATCGGCCTCCGCGCCGACCGGCTCCCAGGTCCTCGTCTGCCCGGCCGCCAACAGCAAAGCCGAATGCACGCTCAACAACGCCGCGGTCAATTTCGTCTCCAAAGCCCCGGCGACCCCGGCGATCCTGCAGACCGCGCTCACCAACGGGTTCACCTACAGCCTCAAGCTCACGGTCCCCGAAGGGCAGCCCGCCGGCACCTACGAAAACGGGGTGGTGACCCTCACCGCGTCGAACGGCTAGGCGGGCCCCGGTGTACCTGATCCTCGACCGGTTCCTCGACCGCGACTGGGTCGGCGTCTGGCACTTCCTCGGCGCGCTGGCCCTGTTCGCCGCGGCCGCCGCGCTCCTGTTCGTGACCATCGGCGGCGCCTCGGAAGGGGGGCGGACCGCGGCCCAGGTCGCGCCGCCGCGCGTGTCGCCGCCGCGGGTGCGGGTGCGCACGGTCGCGGCGGGGGAGAGCTTCACGGTCGCGGGCGCCGCCTTTACCGTCCTCGACGGCCCGCGCGCCGGCTGGGCCCGGCACGCGCTCGCCTTCCCGCACGCGCCGGGAGCGCGGCTGGTGGTCGCCGCGGTCGACGTGGTCGGGCGCGGGCGCGCGCACCTCAACCCGGCGCTGCTGTCCTACCTCGTGCGCGGCCCCGGCGGCGCCCTCTACGCGCCGCTCCGCAGCGGCGTGGTCGGCCCCAACTCGATCAGCCAGACGCGCGGCCTCGGGAGCGGCGAAAAGGCGCAGGAGCGGCTCCTCTTCTCCCTGCCGAAGTCGGTCCGCGACCCGGTGCTCGCGATCCAGCCGGCGGCGACGAAGGCGCTCGAAGTGCGCGTCCCGCTCGCGCGGCGGCCGTAGCCGCGACCTCAGTAGCCGTAGCGGCGCCGGCGCCAGCCGAAGTAGAGGAGCACCGCGGCGATCAGCACCAGCGCCAGCGCGCCCGCCTCACGCCAGGGCAGGACGGTGAATCCGGCCGTCCGCGCCGTGACCTTCCCCTTCGCGGTGCGGATGGCGGCTTCGGCGTCGAAGCTGCCGAACAGCGGCGGTTCGGCCCATTCGCCGAGGAATTCGCGCGTCTGGCCGGGGAAGAGCTTGCCTTCGAACGGCGGCAGCGTCGCCTTCGTGTCGCTGCCGTCGCGGATCCGCACGACGCCGCGATTGGCGCCTTCGAAGTCGAGCGTCACGTTGCCGGTGTTGCGCACCGTCGTCCGCACCGCGACCGGGCCGCCGTCGACCAGCCCCGGGACCGCGAGCGCGGTGATCGCGGCGCGCGGGTGGAGCGGGCCGGCGACCCGCACGGTGAGGCGCACCGAGACCGCCTCGATCGAGCGCGCCGTGGTCCCCGCCGCCTTCGGCGCGAGCCGCTGCACCGTGATCGAGGTCAGGTGGTCGCCCGGTTCGGCGTTGCCCGGGATCGAGACCTGGAACTGGATCGGCTGCACCCGGTTCGGCGCGCCCGCGAAGGATCGCGGCGTCACCGACACCCAGGGCGAGGCGGAGTGGGGGGACCGGCTCGCCGGCCCGTAGGTGTATTCGCCGCCCGCGCCCTGGCCGACATCCTGGACCACGACCCGGAAGCGCGCCCGCCGTTCGCCGGTCACCTTGACGTCGATCCGCCCGAGCGCCGCCTTGCCGGCCGGCCGCTGCACTTCGACGATCGTCGGGTAGACGCTGAACTTTGCCCGTGCGAGGCTCGCGCTCAGCGTCGCCAGGGCGAGGCAGCAACACGCCGTCGCGCCGGCGAATATCGCACCCTGTCCCCGGCGACCCCACACACCGGCGAGCATGGCACACGGACTGGCGTCAGTCGCGCAGGGTGATGCGAGCCATCGAGACGACCTCCGCCTGGTGCCCTTCGGGGTGGACGACGTAGGCGCTCGGGCCGCCGCCGAACCACCCGGCGGCTTCGTTCATCCCCACGAACGTGCCCGGATGCCGGTTGCCGTCGCCGTCCTGCACCCAGACCTCGTCGCCCTCCTTGAGGCGGGGCTCTTCGTCGACTTCGATTTCGGCGGCTTCGGTCTCGGCCGGGTCGTCGAACATGGACATGGCGCGAGCATAGCCCGCCCGCCGGTGGCGCGGCGCGGGCGCCGATACGCTGCGGCGATGGCGGTCGATGGGGAGCCGATGAAGGCGACGCTGGCGGCGCACCCGTTCAGCGACCCCGGCTGGGTCTTCGAGCGCAAGCTCGACGGCGTCCGCGCCACCGTGCGCCGCACGCCGCGGGGGGCGACGCTGACCTCGCGCACCGGGCGACGGATGGAGAACTACCCGGAGCTGGTCGAGGCCTTCGAGGCCGAGTCGGCGCAGGAGTTCGTCGCCGACGGCGAGATCGTCGCCTTCGAGGGGGCGCGCACGAGCTTCGAGAAGCTCCAGGGGCGGCTCGGGGTCGCCGATCCGCGGCTGGCGCGGCTGACCGGGATCGAGGTCTTCATCTACGTCTTCGACCTGCTCGAGCTGGAAGGCCGCGACCTCACCGGCCTGCCGCTGCGCGAGCGGAAGGCCTTGCTCAAGGCCAACCTCGAATTCCACGGCCCCGTGCGCTACACGCCGCACCGCAACGAGAAGGGGGAGAAGCTCTTCCTCGAAGCCTGCCGCAAAGGGTGGGAGGGGCTGATCGCGAAGCGCGCCGGCTCGACCTACCAGCACCGTCGCTCGAGGGATTGGCTGAAGATCAAGTGCGCCTTCGAGCAGGAGCTGGTGATCGGCGGCTTCACCCCGCCGAAAGGCTCGCGCCAGCGCTTCGGGGCGCTCCTCGTCGGCTACCGCGAAGGCGAGGACCTTCGCTACGCGGGCAAGGTCGGGACCGGCTTCGACCACCACACCCTGGCGAGGCTCGGCGACAAGATGGAGGCCCTCCGGCAGTCGCGCTGCCCCTTCACCGCCGGCTCCTCGCTCCCCCGCGACGCCACCTGGATCCGCCCCGAGCTGGTCGGCCAGTTCGGCTTCAGCGAATGGACCCGCGACGGCAAGCTCCGCCACCCCCGCTACCTCGGCCTGCGCGACGACAAGCGGGCAAGCGAAGTGGTCCGCGAGCGCCCGAGCGAGGCGGGGCCGGAGTAGGGGGCGGGGGCAGGCCGGCTGGCCCGAGCGTCGCCGCCACAGCGGTCGCGCAACCAAAGGGGCGGGTGCGGTCGACCTGACCCGCGGGCGCTGCCTCCCCTATCACGGTGAGTTCGCACTTCCCCGCGCATACCGCGGGTCTCTGCGGACTCATCGGGGGTGAGACCCCTGCGGTGTTCCTTACTTGGCGTATGTGCAAGTAAGGAACACCGGAAGGCCGCGGCTCCCTGGTCTGGGCGCCGATGGGCGCCAGCCGTCCCCGCTCCCGCCTACTCGGACCCCGCCCGCATCCGCCGCGGCTCGAAGACGCCCGACCGCAGCGCCTCCCAGCCCTCCGAGGACACGGCCAGGAAGGAGCGGCCCGCGGGGTCCTTGCGGTCGAGGAGGAGGCCGCGGCGGGCGGTGCGGGTGATCGCGCGGCGCATGTCGCGCTCGCCTTGGCCGCGGAAGCGGGCGACGATCTGGTGGCGGGGGACGAAGCCGTCGTCGCCGAGCGCGACGATCGCGCGGAGGATCTCCTCGTCGGATGGGATCACGGGGCGACGTTACCCGGGGACGCGGCGGGGTACGGTCGGGTCTGCGCGATGGCGAAGCTGACCGAGTACGAACGCAGGCGGGATTTCGGCAAGACCGCGGAGCCGGCGCCGTCGAAGCGCTCGCGGGCAGGGCGGGGCGCGCCGCGCTTCGTCGTCCAGCAGCACGACGCCACCCGCCTGCACTGGGACCTGCGGCTGGAGCACGACGGGGTGGCGGTGTCCTGGGCGGTCCCCAACGGCATCCCCCGCGACCCGGCCGAAAACCGCAAAGCGGTCCACACCGAGGACCACCCGCTCGAGTACCTGGCCTTCGAGGGCGAGATCCCGAAAGGCGAGTACGGCGCCGGCACGGTCGAGATCTGGGACCGCGGCACCTACCGGGCGGAGAAGTGGCGCGACGACGAGGTGATCGTCGAGTTCGAAGGCGAGCGCCTCCACGGCCGCTACGCCCTCTTCCGCGCGGGCGGCCCGACCGACTGGATGATCCACCGCATGGACCCGCCCGAAGGCGACCCGGACCCCTTCCCGGAGCCGTTCCCGCCGATGCTCGCCTCGCCGGGCCGGCTGCCGCGGTCGACCCGCGGCTGGGCGGCGGAGCTCGCCTGGGGCGGCGTGCGCGCGATCGCCCGCTGCCGGCCGGGCCGCCTCGACCTGCGCGGCGCCGACCTCGCCGACATCGGCCCGCGCTGGCCCGAGGTCCACCGCCTGACCCGCCAGATCGGCGCCCGCGACGCGGTCCTCGACGGCGAGCTGGTCGTCTTCGACGCCGCCGGCCGCCCCGACCGCGAGCGCCTCGCCCGCCGCGACAAGCCCGGCTCCGAGAGCGCCGTCCGCCGCCGCGCCCGCGAGAGCCCGGCGACCTACGTGATCTTCGACCTCCTCTACCTCGACGGCGAGGACCTCGCCGACGCCCCCTACAGGCGCCGCCGCGAGCTCCTCACCGGTCTCGGGCTGGAGGGCGAGGCGTGGCGCGTCCCGGCCGCCGTGACGACCAAGATCAAGGAGCTGCTGGCGGCGAGCGCCGGCCAGGGCGTCGACGGGCTGGTGCTGAAGAAGCAGTCGAGCACCTACGAGCCGGGCCGCCGCACCGGCCTCTGGGTCCACGTCCGCGCCGCCGGCGAGGACGGTCCCGATCGGCCCCGCACCGCGGGCGTCACCGCCGCCGCCGAGCCGCTCGGCAAGAACAAATTCCGCCTCCAGGTCGGCGAGCGCGAGCTCACCGTCTCCAACCTCGACAAGGTCCTCTACCCGGCGGTCGGCTTCACCAAGGGCGACCTGATCGACGCCTACGCCGACCTCGCCGAGGTCCTGCTGCCGCACCTGCGGGGCCGCCCGGTGACGCTGAAACGCTACCCCGACGGCGTCGAGGGCAAGTTCTTCTACGAGAAGCGCTCGCCCAGGCACCGGCCCGACTGGGTGGCGACCGCGCGGATCTGGTCGACCACCCACAAGGCCGACATCGACTACACGCTGATCGAAGACCTGCCCACGCTCCTCTGGGCGGCGAATCTGGCGAACATCGAGCTGCACACCTCGCTCGCCCGCGTCGGCGACCTCGAGCGCCCCGACTCGCTCGTCTTCGACCTCGACCCCGGCGCCCCCGCCGACATCCTCGATTGCGCCCGCGTCGCCCTCCGCCTCCGCGCCCTCTTCACCCAGCTCGGGCTCGACAGCTACGCGAAGACCTCGGGCTCCAAGGGCCTCCACCTGCACGTGCCCCTGAACGGCACCGCGACCTTCGCCGAGACCCACCCGTTCGCCCGCGGCATCGCCGAGGCGATGGAGGCGCGCTTCCCCGACAAGGTCGTCTCCCGGCAGGCCAAGACCCGCCGCCCCGGCCGCGTCCTGATCGACTGGAGCCAGAACGACGGCCACAAGACCACCGCCTCCGTCTACAGCATCCGCGCCCGGGAGCGCCCGACCGCCTCGACCCCGCTCGCGTGGGAGGAGGTCGAGGCGGCGGCCGACGCCGGCGAGCCCGCCGCCCTCGTCTTCACCGTCGAGGACCTGCGCCGCCGCGTCGCCGCCGAGGGCGACCTCTTCGCGCCGCTTCTCACCCAGAGGCAGGCCCTCCCGTGAAGGACCGGCTGCGGCGCCTCGACGAGCTCCAGCAGCGCGTCCCGGCGCTCGCCTTCCCGGTCGGCGTGGTGAAGAAGTTCAGCGAAGACGAAGGCGGCAGCATGACCTCGCTGATCGCCTACCGGGCGTTCTTCTCGCTCTTCCCGCTGCTCCTGCTGATGACGACGATCCTCGGCTACGTCCTCGCCGGCAACGAAGCGCTGCGCGAAGAAGTCGTCAACTCGACCCTCGCCCAGTTCCCGATCATCGGCACCGAGCTGAAGGGGGGCGAACTGCACGGCTCCGGGATCGCGCTCGCGGTCGGGATCGTCGGCTCGCTGGTCGCCGGCCTCGGCGTCGTGCTGGAGACCGAGCAGGTCTTCTACCGCTGCTGGGACGTGCCGAAGTCGGCCGAGCGCGGCTTCCTCGGCGCGCGCCTGCGGGCGGTCGGCCTCCTGCTCGTGCTCGGCGGCCTGGCGATCGTCTCGACCGTCGTCTCCGGCCTCGCCGCGGGCGGCGCCGACCTCCTCGGCGCGGGCGGCGAGGTGGCCGGCCTGTCGATCGCGACGGTCCTGAACCTCTGCGTCTTCGGCGCCGTCTTCCGCCTGCTCACGGCGGCGGAGATCGAGACCCGCGCGCTCCTCCCCGGCATCGCGATCGCGACGGTCGGCTGGGAGATCCTGCAACTGGCCGGCGGCTGGTTCATCGCCCACGAGGTGAAGAACGCCTCCGCGATCTACGGCACCTTCGCCCTCGTGATCGGCCTGCTTGCCTGGATCCACCTCGGCGCCACCTTCGTCGTCATCGGCGCCGAGGCCAACGTCGTCCGCGCCCGCCGGCTCTGGCCGCGCCCGCTGCTGGCCGAGCCGGAGGCCGACAGTTGAGCAGCGGCGGAAAAAGTGGTTATCGAGGCCCTCGACGGGGGTAGTCTTTGACCATGTCGCTGAAGACGAGGCTCGCCCGCCAGGCGGTCAGGACGACCGCCCACACGGCCACCGCGAAGATCACCCGCAAGCCGATCCGGTCGCTCACCCTGTTGGGGATCGGCGCCGCCCTCGGCGGTCTCGTCGGCTGGCTGATCGGGCGCTCCGGCGGCGGCGGTGGGCAGAGCGACCTCCCGGCGCGGCCCGCGGGCCCGACCAGCGTCGTCACCAACGTCAACTCGACCGAGCGCGCCTCGGAGCCGGGAGCCGTCTCTTGAGCGCGGCACCGCGAGAGCGCGACGAGGCTTTCGTCGAGGAGGAGGAGGCCGAGGCCGCCCAGGAAGCGGCCGCGATCGGCGGTCGCCGCGAACCCGACACCGACGACCCCTCCCAGCAGCCGCTGATCGACGGCGGCGAGGGCGAGGCGGAGGGCTTCGAGCTCGCCGAGCGCGACCTCGAGGACATCGCCGAGCACGGCGACCAACACCGCTTCCCGGGCGGCATGTCGCGCGCCGAGGAGGCCCAGGACCTCGACGAGTACGGCGAGCCCGACGAGCCGATCCCTCCGGACGGGAACGAGTGACGTGAGATGGCCTCCCGCAGCCTGATCGCGATCGTCACCCCGGCCTTCGGGTCGCCGGAGTCGATCGAGGCGCTGCGGCAGGAGGTCGCCGGCGGCGGGACCGGGACCGAGGTGCGCCTCGTCGCCCCCGCGGTCGAGATGAACACCTTGCACCACGCCTTCGGCGACATCGACGAGCCGCGGGTCGAGGCGCGCGAGCGGCTCGACCGGGCGGTGGCGGCGGCGCGCGCGGCGGGCATCGCGGTCGGCGAGGACGACGCCGAAGTCGGCGACTCCGACCCGGTCCAGGCGGCGCTCGACGCGCTGCTGCTGCGTCCCGCCGACGAGATCGTGATCTTCGCCCACGACGACGGCGACCGCGCCTGGTATGAGCGCGAGCTCTGGAAGCACGCCGAGGACTCGCTCGAGCCGGCCCTGAAGCTGATCGTCGTCGACGGGGGCCCGGGCCACGACGAACACGTCGTCCGCACCGAGGAATGCGGCCACGGCTACCTGAACACCGACGCCGGCCACGAAATCGGCTCCGCCTACATGCCGGGCCTGACCCGCAGGGACCTGGCCGGGATGATCTTCGGGATCGTCGGCACGATCATCGTCATCGTGCTCGCCGCGGTCGCCGCCGCCGGCGGCCACGCGACCGGCTGGCGCGCCGTCGCGATCGGCATCGCGATCGCCGTCGCGCTGATCAACATGGCCCACGTCGTCGGGCTGCTGCTGATGGAGAGCGTCCGCTATCGGGGCGGCTACTCGAAGTTCTTCACCGCGCTCTCGCTGGTCGGCACGCCGCTCGCCATCCTGGTCAACCTGGCGATCGTGATCTTCAGCTAGCGGCTAGTCCGGCAGGGGGGAGGTCCCGGCGGCCTCGTGTTCGGCCGTGTCGCGGCGGTGGAGCGCCTCCAGCACCTCCTCGGCCAGCTGCGAGCCGTCCTCGGAGCGCAGCGGCGTCGCGTTGATCCGCATGATCACGCTGTCGGGCTCGATTTCCTCGAGCGAGACGCTCGGCCGGTAGCGGGTCGGCACGGAGATCGTGCGGAGCAGCTGCTGCTCGACTTCGCGGGGGCTGACGTGGCGGGGAAAGCGCACCCGCACGTCGACCTTGTCGGGCTCGCGCAGCGGCACCACGGCGACCATCAGCAGCACGTTGTTGGGGATCAGCAGGCGGTCGGCCCCCTGGCTGAGCGTCGTGTAGAAGAGGCCGAGCGAGGTGACCGTGCCCTCCAGCGAGCCGGCCAGCGGGCCGCCGACGAGCCGCACCCGTTCGCCGACCCGGAACGGCCGCGTGCTCTGCAGGACGACGCCGGCGAAGATCGCGCCGAGGCTCTGCTGCGCGGCGAGGCCGAGCAGCACCGCGGTGAAGGCGCCGCCGACGGCGAGGGTGGAGGCGGTGACGCCGGCGATCCGCAGCGCCACGACGACGATCGCCAGGGTCGCCAGAAAGCGGAAGACGAAGCCCGTCGTCCCCGCGGTGGCCGGGTCGAGCCGGCGGTTGAGGCGCGGCTGGAGCACGCGCAGGAGCCAGTGGATCGCGGCGCTGCCGACCAGCACCAGGACGATCACCGTGCCGACCCGGAACCATTCGCCGTAGCCGGGGGCGATCTGCTGGCGGTGCGTGTAGACGACCAGCGTCGCGATCAGGGCCAGCACGGCGAGGACGAGGCCCGCGAGGGAGCGCTTCGAGAGGCGGCGCGTCTCGATCTCTTCGCTCAGCCCGAGCGCGGTCCAGGCGTGGCTGCGCGTCTCGAACAGCTCGCGCGGCAGTCGCGGTCGTTTCGGTTTGGGCGAGGGCATCAGCGGTGGGGCGGGGCCATCAAAGCCCGCTACCCGACCAACCCCGCCTCAATCGCGGCGTTGCGCCCGCGTGACGAACCTCACCCGCGCAGCGCCGCGGCGGCGGCGTCGCGGGTCGGGAACACCCGCAGCGAGTGCTCGAGGCCGGTGACCTCGAGGACGCGCCGGACCTGCTCGTTCTGGCAGCAGAGGACGAGGCCACCTTGGCCGCCGTTGCCGGCCGCGCCGTCGACCCGCTGCCAGGCGCGGACGATCATCGCGATCCCGGTCGAGTCGATGAAGGTGCACTCTGCGAGGTCGATCAGGACCGCGCCGTCCTCGTCGCTGGTCGCTTCCTCCAGCGGGCCCTCGAGCTGGCCCGCGGTGGAGAGGTCGAGCTCGCCGTGGATCTCGAGGAGTCGAACTCCGCCCTCCAGGACGGAGGCGGATGCTTGAAACGGCGCGGGCCCCACTGCGCGCGATGCTAGCGCAGCCGGGCGTCGGTGCGCCGCTCGTCGTTTGCGACGGGTACGGCTGGGTATCAGGGCGAACGCAGGGCCGATAGTTTTCGCGGCGCGGCAGAAGCGGGGCGTCGCCGAGCTGGGGACAGAAGATCTTGAGCACCAACGTCGATCCATCAGGCCTGCGTATGTCGCTTCCCGCCCGGGCGGAGAACGTCGCGGTGGTTCGCCACGCGGTCGCCGGCCTGGCGGAGCGGCTCGGCATGGACGAGGCGGCGACCGCCGACCTGAAGACGGTCGTCACCGAGGCCGGGATGAACGTCGTCACCCACGCCTACCCGGACGGCGAGCCGGGGCTGCTTGAGGTCGCCGCCGGGGCCGACGGCGACGGGCTGACCGTCGCGGTGCGCGACTTCGGCCGCGGGATCACCCCCCGGCCGGGGGTCGACCGGCCGAGCCTGCGGATCGGCCTGGCGCTGATCGCCGCCCTCTCCTCGAGCTTCGAGATCCGTGGCGGGGTCGAGCGGGGGACCGAGATCCGCATGCACCTGCCGCTCCGCTCGCGCCCCATCGCGGCGACGGAGGCCGAGCCGGCCACCGGCCCGCCGGTCCCCGAGGCGACCGAGATGACGGTCGGCGCCGACCTTCTCGGCCCGGTCCTGAGCCGCGCCCTGACCGCCCTCGCCGCCCGCCGCGCGATCACCGTCGACCGCATCTCCGACGCGATCCTCCTCGCCGACGCGATCGCCGCGGCGGCCCCCCGCGGCTTCACCGACGGCATCGTCCACGTCAGCGTCGCCGACCGCCCCGAGGGCGTCGAGCTGAAGCTCGGCCCGATGGCCCCCGGCGCCGCCGCCGACCTCCGCCGCAGCCTCGCCCTCCCCGACCTCGGCGGCTCGCTGGAGACCCTCGCCGACGAGGTCCGCACCGACGTCGACGACGACGGCGAGTACCTGGTCGTCGCGATCGCCGCCATCGCGACCTGACCGCCACCCCGGCTGCCGCCCCCCGGCGCGCCCCTACGCCTCCCCGTCCTGCTCCGCCACCTCTTCGCGGATCCGCTCGAGAGTGCGGCGGAGGATGCGGGAGACGTGCATCTGAGAGTGGCCGATCTGGTCGGCGATCTGGGACTGGGTCATGTCCTCGACGAAGCGCAGGCGGAGGATCAGGCGCTCGCGGTCGTCGAGCTGGGGGAGGACGCCCTCGAGCGCCAGTTTGTCGTCGATCAGCTCGTAGCCCTCGTCCTCGTCGCCGACCCACTCGGAGGCGGGCGATTCGTCCTCCTCGCCGCCGACCGGCCGGTCGAGCGAGAGGGGGCGCCGGTTGTGGTTGGCCTCCAGCACCTCGAGCACTTCGCCGGGATCGATCTCCAGCTTGGCGGCGATCTCGGGGACCGAGGGCGAGCGCTGCAGCTCGACGGTCAGCTGCGCGGTCACTTTCTCCACCTCGGCCATCCGGTCGTGCAGGCCGCGGGGCACCCGCACCGTCCAGACCCGGTCGCGGAAGTGGCGCTTCAGTTCGCCGAGGATGGTCGGCGAGGCGAACGCCGCGAAGGGGGTGCCGCGCGCCGGGTCGAACCGGTCGACCGCGTTGACCAGCCCGAGGTTCGCCACCTGCAGCAGGTCGTCGAAGGACTCGCTGGCGCCGCGGTAGCGCAGGGCCAGGTTCTTGGCGAAGGGCAGGTACCGGCGGACGAGCTCCTCGCGCGCCGCCGGATCGCGCTGGTCGCGCAGCCGCCGCCACAGCAGGGTCTCGCCCGCGAGGGCGTCCACGGGGCCGCTCGGCTCGCCCTCGGAGGCTGGTCGGATCTCTTCGCTCTCGGCTGCCATCGTGCGTGTCATCGCCCGGCAGGCAATGGAAGACGCCGCCCGGAGGGTCGCGGGGAATCCCTGCAGCGCCCGGCGCCCGGGGAAGGCGCCGACGTCACACCATAGCGAGGGTTCCCGGCCGAGCCGATCTGACTTCAGGGCGGCTCGGAGCGTCGGATAGTCTCGCCGACACACGTCCAAGGAGGCCTGGAAGGGACCTGGGAATCGGCAGCATGAAAGGACAGGGACGATGAATCACCTTCTCCGCGGCCACGCGCCGCTCACCGACTCGAACTGGAAGCTGCTCGACGAGGAGGCGCGCCAACGCCTTGCCGGGGCGCTGGCCGCGCGCCGCCTGGTCGATTTCGTCGGGCCGCAGGGCTGGGAGCACTCGGCGACCAACCTCGGCCGGGTCGAGTCGGTCGACGCGCCCGCGAAAGGCGTCGGCGCCCTCCGTCGCCGGGTCCTGCCCTTGGTCGAGGTGCGCGTCGACTTCGCGGTCTCCCGCGCCGAGATGCGCGACGACGACCGCGGTGCCGTCGACGTCGACCTCGAGGCGCTCGACAACGCCGCCCACCAGATCGCCGTCTGCGAGAACAGCGCCGTCTTCAACGGCTGGGCGAAAGCCGGGATCCAGGGCGTGCTGGAGAGCTCGCCGTTCGAGCCCGAGCCGCTGGGGAAGAAAGCCGAGGGCTACCCGCGCTCGGTGGCGCGCGCGGTCGAGGCGCTGCGCGAGGCCGGCGTCGGCGGGCCTTACGGCCTGGCGCTCGGGCCCGACGAGCACATCAAGGTGATCGAGACGGCCGAGCACGGCGGCTACCCGCTGCTCGACCACCTGTCGAAGATCCTCGACGGCGGGCCGATCGTCTGGGCGCCGGGGCTGTCCGGCGCGGTGGCGATGAGCCTGCGCGGCGGCGACTTCCTGCTCGAATCGGGCCAGGACCTCGCGATCGGCTACGACCACCACGACGCTGACGAGGTGCACCTCTACCTGGAGGAGAGCTTCTCCTTCGTCGTCGCGACCCCGGAGGCCGCGGCGCCGCTCAGTCCCTGAACGGCGCCGGGCCGGCGCCCCTCGCCTCGCTCAGGCGGTCGGGGCGGGGGAGCGGAAGTGGAGCATCTCGACCTTCGAGAGCATCCCGTCCTCACCCGAGTCGGAGAGGCGTTTGGCCGCCTCGCCCTGGATCTGGAGGACGCGGTCGAGCGTCTCCGTGAGCAGCGCCGACACCTCGTCCCAGCCCTGCTGGTCGACGACCATCGGGGTGCGGCTCAGGTGGCGGTCGTCCTGCTCGTCCATCGAGCCGCTCTTGACCGCCTCCTCGATGTCGTCGAACATCGATTTGAGCATCGCCCCCGACAGCCCGGGGCGGAGGCTCTGGGGCATCCGCGACCATTCGCTGTCGCTGAGGAACTGGCGGCGGGTGGCGCGGTAGAAGTGCTCGGTGGCACCGCGGCGTTGCTTCGTGTCGACGAGCTCGATGCAGTCGTATTTCTCCAGCACGCGGACGTGGTAGGCGACCAGATTGAGGCTCTGGTCGAGCTCCTGGGCCAGCATGTTGGGGCTGGCGACGCGCTCGTTCAGAATGATCAGGATCTGTACGCGCAGGGGGTGCGCGAAGGCTTTGGCGACGATCTGTTCGACGCCGTCCTTCTTCTTGGTTTTCGGCAAGGGGGGCTCTTTTCGGTCGTTGGCAAGGCGAATCAGCGGTGGCAAAACGCCGATGAGCAGACCTTAAAGGGTCCAGATCAAGAAATCCAGAAGTGATCTCAAACCTTCGTTTAATTGTGCGGTTTTACCGGTTTCAACTTGATTGCTGTAATCAACTAGAGTAAAAGATAGGAATCCGCCGGTCAGAGCGCGGCGGACCGGGAAAACGCAGTTCCGACACGGAGGTGACGAAGTGAGGATGGGCACCTCGCAGGGGCGGACCGCGCCTGCGGCGATCACCAAGGGGTCCTGAGCCAGGGGATCAGGGGCAGGACGGCGGTCGCCGTGACAGGCTAGGCCGGTGGCTCCTTGGAAGCTGCCGCTGCTCGTCCTGGCGATCGCCGTCCCGATCGTCCTCGGCATCCTGGCCGCCGGGCCCGGTCTCGGCCTCGCCCTCGGCGCGTTGGCGGGGGTGGCGGTGGTCTGGATCGCGGTGCGGATGCGACCGCGGGCGGGGATCGGCGAGCTGCCCGACCCGGCGGTGCGCCGCCGCCTCCTGGTCGTCGTCAGCCGGCCGGTCGAGGATCCGGTGACGACCGCCGCGATCGCCGCGGAGGCGGGGGTCGACGGCGGCCGGGACCTGGCCGAGGTGATGATCCTCGCGCCCGCCCGGATCGGCTTCCTCGACCGCTGGGCCTCCGACCTCGAGCCCGCCCGCCGCGAGGCGCAGCGGACCTTGGTGATGTCGGTCGCCTCGCTGGCCAAGGTCGGCGTCGTCGCCGAGGCGCGGGTCGGCGACGAGGACATCGTGCAGGCGGTCGAAGACCTGGTCGGCAGCTTCCGGGCGACCGAGGTGCTGCTGGTGACCGCGAGCGACGAGGAGGATCCGGCGGCCGCAGCCGCGGCGGAGGAACTGTCGGACCGCCTGCGGACCGGTTTCCTGCGGCTCGTCGTCGAGGGCGGGGAGGAGTAGGGAGGGGCGCCGCGCCTCCCGCCCCGCCCGCTCTACGGGCCGAGCAGCTCGCCGAAGTGCACGGCGGCGCGCGTGGGGGTGATGAGCCCGTCGTCGGTCTGGTGCAGGAGCCCGGCGCCGGTCAGTTCGCGGATCGCCCGTTCGATCCCGTCCCGGGCGGCGAAGTCGACCTCCTCGCCGGCCAGGTCGCGGACCAGCTCGTCGGTGTTCACGCGGGTCGGGTGCAGGTCCAGCACGCGCTGCAGCAGCGCCGATTCCAGCCGGGCGTCTTCGCCTTCGTTGGTCATGTTCTCCCCTTGGGTGGCCATCATGAAGAACCTAAGCGGCGGGGCCCTCGTCTTCGCCCCCTGGTGTGCGCTCGCCGTTCGCGCTCAGTCCGAGAACCGCGAGCGCCCACGGCTCGTCGATCGAGGGCGAGTAGAAGTGCTGCATCGACCCGCGCACCGGCGCGGTGTCGACCAGGGTGACGGCGCCGCAGTCGGCCAGCACGCGGACGTGGTAGCTGATGTTGGAGAGCGGCCGGCGCAGCGCGTTGGAGATCTCGCGCGGGCTGACGGGGGCCCGCGCCGCCATCGCGCGGAGGATCTCGCGTCGCAGCGGATGTCGCAGCGCGATCAGCAGCTCGTTGTCGCCGTTGTCAGGTCCACCCCCCATCGTCGGGGCGGCAGCATAGAGCAATTGAAATGTTTTGTCTGCAAACGCCCGCGTATCTTGCGGGTCTCCATCAACGCTTAAAGTTCTTGTCACAGTTCCTTGCGGAATGTCGAGATTGCAGGCGTTTTTTGATCCAATCGGTGATCCGGCTCGGTGCTCCGGCTCCTCGACCGGGGACGTCGCGCGGACCACACAGCCGTCAGTATGGCGCAGACAAACAGTTGCGTTCGCAAAGTCCCCCGGTCCAACTGAAACCGCCGGCGCCGGGCAGCTTCTGCGCGTGAACCTGCGCCGGGCAGACGAGGGGGACGCCGAGGCGGTCGCCGCGCTCTGGAGCGAGGCGTACGTGGCGACCGGGCCGGAAGGCCGGCGGGAGCCCTATTCGCGGCAGGAGTACCTCGCGGTGGCCGCCGAGGCCGACGTCGCGGTCGCGCTCGACGACCGGGGCGCGGTGATCGGCGTCGCGGCGCTCTTTCCTCCGGGCTCGCCGGGGCGCTCGGTCGCGGGGCCGGGGGAGGCGGAGTTCGCGCGGCTCGCGGTCGGGCGCGCGGTCCGCCGGCAGGGGATCGGCGACGCGCTGCTCGCCGATGCGACCGAGCGGGCGCGTGGGCTCGGCGCCGAGGCGATCGCCCTCTGGAGTCGCCCGCACCAGACCGTCGCCCACGCGCTGTACGAATCGCGCGGTTGGCGCCGCGTCCCGCCGCGCGACGACGAGGACCGCGACGGGCGTCGCTGGGTCTTCCGCCTCGACCTTTGATCGATCTTCGAGCGCGCGGCGCGCCGCGGCCGCTAGGCTGCCCGCCGTGATCATCTCGACGATGAACGACCTGGGTCCCGGGTATGAGATCGAGGAGGTCCTCGGCGAGGTCTTCGGCCTCACCGTCCGCTCGCGCAACGTCGGCTCGCAGATCGGCGCGTCGCTCAAGTCGCTCGCCGGGGGCGAGCTGAAGGGCATGACGAAGATGCTGAAGGAAGGCCGCGAACACGCGACGGAACGGCTGGTCGAGGAGGTCGAAGCGAAGGGCGGCAACGCGATCGTCGCCTTCCGCTACGACACCTCCGAGCTCGGCACCACCTGGACCGAGGTCTGCGCCTACGGCACCGCCGT
>JAFDWB010000040.1 GCA_018268675.1 Actinomycetota bacterium | reverse complement strand
TTGAAGATCTGCGTCCTGGTCAAGGAGGTACCGGACGCCGCGGTGCAGAAGCGCATCGATCCGAGCACGATGCGCCTCGATCGCAGCGGCGAGAAAAACCTCAACCCCTTCGACACGCACGCCCTCGAGGCGGCCATGCAGATCAAGGAGGGTGGCGCGATCCCGGTCGAGGAGGTCGTCGCGGTGACCATGGGTCCCGAGTCCGCCGTCCGTGCCCTGCACAAGGCCGTCGCCCTCGGCGCCGACCGCTCGGTGCAACTGACCGACGACGCCCTGGCGGGCTCCGACGTCTGCGCGACCGGCTACGCGCTGGCCAAGGTCCTCGAGGCGGAGAGCCCCGACCTGGTCCTGCTCGGCCAGCAGTCCGACGACGGCGAGTGCTACACGATCGGCGCGGTCGTCGCCGACCACCTGCAGATGCCGTCGCTGACGCAGGTGATCAAGATCGACGTCGACGGCGGCAAGCTCCGCTGCGAGCGCCAGGCCGAGTACGGCTACGACACCGTCGAGATCGAGCTGCCGGCCGTGATCAGCGTCGGCGACGCGATCAACGAGCCGCGCTACCCGTCGCTGAAAGCGATCATGGGGGCGAAAAAGAAGCCGCTCGACAACAAGGCGACCGGCGACGTCGGGATCGACGCCTCGCAGGTCGGCGAGGCCGGCTCGAAGACGAAGGTCCTGGCCCTGAACCCGCCCCCCGCGAAGGAGGCCGGCGAGATCATCGAGGACGAGGACACCAACGAGACGGTCGAAAAGATCGTCGCCTGGCTCGACGAGAGGAAGCTGATCTAGATGGCAGGCATCCTGGTTTACGCCCTCCACGACGACGAGGGCAACTTCAACAAAAACTCGCTCGGCGCCATCTCCGAGGCCGCCAAGCTGGCCGGTGAGATCGGCGGCGAGGCGAGCGCGCTGGTGGTCGGCGACGTCGGCGACGACGCCGCCGCCGGGCTCGGCAACTACGGCGCCGCCAAGGTCTACCGGGCCAAGAGCGTGCCGGAGGGCCTCGCCCAGCCGATCGTCGACGCGATGGCGAAGGTGATCAGCGACAACGGCATCAGCTACGCCCTGTTCGGCGGCGGCCTGCTCGGCTTCGAGATCGGCGCGGGCCTGACCGCGCGGCTCGGCGCCGGGGTGACGATGGAGGTCACCGCGGTCAAAGTCCAGGACGGCAAGCTCGTCGCCGAGCGGCCGATCCTCCAGGACTCCGAGATCGCCGACGTCGGCTATGTCGCCGAGCCGGGGATCATCATCGGCCGGCTCAACGCGTTCGACGCCAAGGAGACCGGCGGCACCGCGGCGGTCGAGGACGTCGAGGTCGAGCTCTCGCCCTGGTCGACCAAGGCGACGATGGTCCAGCGCGGCGAGCAGCGCGGCGCCGACGTGAACATCGAGGACGCCGACATCCTGGTCGGCGGCGGCCGCGGTCTCGGCGCCGCGGAGGGCTTCAAGCTCGCCGAGGAACTCGCCGAGTCGATGGGCGGCGCCGTCGCCGCGACCCGCGCGGTGGTCGACGCCGGCTGGTACCCCTACGCGGCGCAGATCGGCCAGACCGGCAAGACGGTGGCGCCGAAGCTGTACCTCGCGGCGGGGATCTCCGGCGCGATCCAGCACAAGGTCGGCATGCAGAACTCGGAGAACATCTTGGCGATCAACAAGGACCCGAACGCGCCGATCTTCGAGTTCTCCGACCTCGGCGTGGTGGGCGACCTGCACAAGATCGTCCCCAAGCTGACCGAGGCGATCAAAGCCAAGAAGGGCGGCTGAGCTTCGGCTCAGCCCCAGTCGCCCCCAGGAGGAGCCCCAGATGCCGGCAGTGCCACCCAGTGAGTTCCCGCCGCCGTTCGACTCGAGCTCGGTGATCGGTCCGCCGACCGACGCGCCCGAGGATCGGATCGAGGTCGGCATCGCGATCGTCGGCGGTGGCCCCGCCGGCCTCGCCTGCGCCAACAAGCTCATGCAGTTGCTCGAGGGCGAGCCGGAGCTGACCGAGAAGCTCGGCGAAGTGCCGGTCGCGGTGATCGAGAAGGGCAAAGTGGCCGGGGCACACCTCCTGTCGGGGGCGAACGTCAACCCGTCGGCGCTGGAACGGCTGTTCCCGGACCTGCCGCCGGCGGAGTGGCCGCCGGTTTACCAGGAGGTGACGAAGGACGCGACGTACTTCCTCACCAAGGACAAAGCGTTCCCGCTCAAGCCGACGCCGCCGAACTTCCGCAAAGAGGGCACCTACACGCTCTCGGTGTCGAAACTGGGGCGGTTCCTCGCCGAGAAAGCCGAAGAGGCGGGCGTCTACATCCTCACCGAAACGGCGGCGACCAAGCTGTTGGTCGAGGATCGGATCGTCAAGGGCGTGCGCTCGGGCGACCGCGGTCGCGGCAAAGACGGCGAGGAGCTGCCGAACTTC
Source organism: Actinomycetota bacterium (assembly GCA_018268675.1). GTDB lineage: Bacteria > Actinomycetota > Thermoleophilia > Solirubrobacterales > 70-9 > VAYN01. Next base: position 4,008 of record JAFDWB010000040.1, on the reverse strand, counting down.
GAGCCGGGGTCCGACGTGATCGCCAAGGCGACGGTGCTCGCCGAGGGGACGATCGGCCACCTCAGCTACGCCGCCTACGACTACTTCGACCTGCACGGGCCCGACCCGCAGGCGTGGGAGCTCGGGGTGAAGGAGATCTGGGAGGTGCAGAAGCCGCTCGACAAGGTCATCCACACGATGGGCTGGCCGCTGCGCTGGAGCGGGCGGTACAAGGAGGCCGGCGGCAGCTTCATCTACCCGATGGGCGAGGACAAGGTCTGCTTCGGCCTCGTCGTCGGGCTCGACACCACCGACGCCACCTTCAGCGTCCACGACGCGCTGCAGCTGTGGAAGACCCACCCCTTCATCAAGAAGATCCTCGAGGGGGGCAAACGGGTCGGCTGGGGCGCGAAGACGATCCCGTCGGGTGGCTACTGGGCGATGCCGAGCCGGCTCGCGGTGCCCGGCATGGTGCTCGCGGGCGACTGCGCCGGCATGGTCAACATCGCCGAGCTGGCGGGCGTCCACTACGCGATGCACGCCGGGATGTACGCGGCGGAAGCGATCGTCGACGCGCTGAAGAAGGACATCGACGCGGTCAACTTCGAGGCCTACGACGAGATGATCCACAAGTCGGAGATCGAGAAGGACCTGAAGGAAACGCGCAACATGAAACAGCCGTTGACGCGCGGCCTCGTGTTCGGTGGCGCGATGGCGTCGATGATGGTGGCGACCAAAGGCAACTTCCCCGGCGGCCACTGGGAGGTCGAGGCGAACGCCGACGTCCCGGTCGAGCTCGGCAAGGCCGGGTCGCGGTACCCGAAACCGGACAACGAGCTGACCTTCGACAAGCTCGGCTCGGTCTTCCTCTCCGGCAACGCGACCCGCGACGACGCCCCCAACCACGTCCGCATCCAGACTCACGTACCCCGCGAGGTCGCCCAGACCTGGGTCTCGATGTGCCCGGCCCAGGTCTACGAGATCCCCGAGGACCAGCAAGGCAACGGGAACGCGATGGTCGACGTCCACGTCACCGCCTCCAACTGCGTCCAGTGCGGCGCGATCACCGCCAAGGGCGGCCGCCTGACCCTCCCCGAGGGTGGCGACGGGCCGCTTTACCAGGAGACCTGAGCGGCTTGCGGGGGGAGGGCGGTGTGGCCCTCCGCCTGAAGCCGTCGCGCAGCTGGGGCGGCCTTACGGGTTCGGGCCCCAATGTAGGCGGCATCGCTGCGGTGATGGCGATCGGTGCGTTCATCGCCCTTCCGGCGCCAAGATTTTTCATTCTGCGCGCCACGTGTGCGTGGTGGATGGGGAACATCCAATGGGTGCTGCCAGCCGCGTTCCGGTTCACTCGTGAAGCTCTCTTCTCCGGTGCGGGTGGCTTTGCCGCCGCGATCGCGACGACGCAAGACCGCTGTGTGCGGTCTGGCCGGTCTGGTCGTGATGATCGGACTCATCCTTTTGTCTGCGAACGGACGCTAGCCTCGATGCCATGACCTGGATCCGCCCTTTCATCGTTGCCATGACCTTGGCTCTCGTGATCGAGGTCGGGATCTTCTACCTCCTGGCGGCGCTGGGCGGGGGCGGTGAGCTCGCTTCCGCGGTCGAGCTCATCTGGCTGTGCATCGCGGTCGCGCTGACCGCGGTGTTCGTCGATCCGTAGGCGACCCGCGGGCCGAATAGGCTCGCGCGATGCTGGCGCTGGGGATCATCTGCGCGATCGGGGCCTCGACGCTCTACAACACGTCGATCGCGCTACAGGCGTTGGAGGCGCGGCAGGTCGGGCACGAGCACGCGTTGCGGGCGTCGTTGATCGGGCGGCTGATCCGGAACCCGCGCTGGCTGGTGGCGACGCTGATCGGGCTGCTCGGGTGGCCGCTGGAGATTGCGGCGCTGCTGATGGCGCCGCTGACCGTGGTCCAGCCGTGCCTGGCGAGCGGGCTGGTGCTGTTGCTCTGGCTCGGGGTGACGAGATTGGGGGAGACGCCGGGGTGGCGCGAGTGCGGGGCAGTGGCGGCGATCGTGATCGGGGTCGCCGGGATCGCCTGGGCGGCGCCCGCGCGGACCACCTCGAACGCCGGCACGGTGCCGATCGCGATCGCGCTGGCGCTGGTGACGATCCCGGTGCTCGCGCCCTATGCGCTGCGCGCTCGCGCGCACGCCGCGGGGACGCTGGCGGTGGTCGCCGCCGGCTTCGGCTATGCCTGGACGGCGATCGCCACGAAGCTGCTGACCGACGAACTCTCGGCGGGCTCGGTCGCGGTCGCCGCGATCTGGCTCGCCACCGCGGCGGCGTCGGAGGGGCTGGCGCTGCTGAGCGAGATGAGCGCCCTCGGCCGCCGCCCGGCGACCCGGGTGGCGCCGATGATGTTCTCGATCCAGGTGCTCGTGCCGGTGATTCTCGCGCCCTTGATCTTCGAAGAGTCCTGGTCGGACACCCCCGGCGGCGGCGCCGCTCTGGTCGTCGCGATCCTTCTGATCCTCGCCGGGGTGGTGGCGCTGGCGGGCTCGCGGGCGGTCGGTGCGGTGATCGAGTCCGCTCACGCCGACGACCAGGTGGTAGGCGAATCTCGGTAGGCGAATCTGCCGATTTAGGGTCGGATCGCGGTTTTTTCGGCGGGAAGGCCCCGGATGAGGTTTTCTTAAAGGGTTGCCTCCGATTTCGCTGCTAGCCTTGCGCCGCTTTCGGCGACAGACCGAGATGTGCTTCGCGCCGAACCAGTTCCCAGAGACTCCGTCCCAGTACCCCACAAGAAGGAGCGCACCGTAGGCGCCGCCGAGACATCCCTGCCCGACGTGACGAAGTTCGCGATCGGTTTTGACCACCGCGACCGTCCCCGGCTCTTCGAGCTCTGGACCGAGATCCTCGACTCCGAGCAATGGTCCGAGGGCGCCAAGCTGGCCGCCTTCGAGGAGCGCTGGGCGGGATGGAACAAGCTGCCTAGCGTCGGCCTCTCGAGCTGGGCGGGCGGCGCTCTGGCGGCGCTCGAGTTCGCCGAGGTCAAGGGCGAGACCGTCCTCTGCCCTTCGAACACCTTCATGGCGACGCCGCTCGCCGCGATCGGCGCCGGCGCCGAGGTGGAGTTCGTCGACTGCAGGCGCGATGATCTCTGCATGTCCTTCGAGGACTTCGAGCGCCAGGCGGAGCGGCACAAGCCGCGCGCCGCGATCCTCGTCCACATCGGCGGCCACCTCGCCTTCGACACTTCACAAATTGCCGAGTACTGCCGCTCGAACAACATTTTTCTGCTCGAGGACTGCGCCCACGCGCACGGCGCCGACTGGGACGGTGCCCGCCCCGGCAGCTTCGGCGACGCCGGCGTCTACTCGCTCTATGCGACCAAGACGGTCTCCAGCGGCGAGGGTGGCGTCCTCGTGTCCGGCGATGATGACCTGATCGAGTATGCGCGCAAGTTCCGCAACTACGGCAAGTTCGACCACCAGGTGGACGGGCTCAACTTCCGCATGAACGAGTTCACCGCGGCGCTCGCGCTGGTCCAGGCCGAGCGCATGGAGGAGATCGTCGCCTGGAAGAACGAGTACGCGCGGGAGCACCTCGATCCCGTCCACCCGGCCCGCCTGGCGCTGCCCGACGGGATGACCTCGGGCCTCTACAAGTACATCGTCTTCGAAGCGATCGAGAAGAGCACCGGCAAGGTGTACGACCAGCCGTGCCACCGGATCATGGGCCGCTCCGACGAGCTTCCCAACACCGACTGGGTGGCCGAGAATCATTGGTGCGTGCCGCTCTACTACCGCCCGGAGAGCCGCGCCGCGGCTCTGGCCGGCAAGGAGGACTGACGGATGAGGGTCCTGGTGACCGGAGGCGGGGGCTTCATCGGCTCCCACGTCGTCGACAAGCTGATCGAGCAGGGGATGACCCCGCGGATCTTCGACCTGTCCGCCTCCCCCTACCACTCGCCGCTCGAGGTCGAGACCTTCACCGGCTCGATCACCGACCCGAGCAACCTCGACCTGGCGATGCGCGACTGCGACGCGGTCATCCACCTCGCCGCCGTCGCCGACGTC
>JAFDWB010000003.1 GCA_018268675.1 Actinomycetota bacterium | reverse complement strand
CTGACCGAGGCGGTGCGCCGGCGCCCCTACGCGGTGGTGCTGCTCGACGAGATCGAGAAGGCGCACCCCGACGTCTTCAACACGCTGCTGCAGATCATGGACGACGGCCGACTCACCGACGGCCAGGGCCGCACGGTCAGCTTCACCAACACGGTGCTGATCATGACCTCCAACGTCGGCTCCGACCGGATCGTCGGCGACGTCGTCGACGAGGGCATCCGCGAGGCGATCGAAGAGGTCCTCGCGGGCACCTTCAAGCCGGAGTTCCTGAACCGGATCGACGACACGGTGATCTTCCACCGCCTCTCGAAGGCCGACATCGGCCGCATCGTCGAGCTCCAGGTCCATCAGCTGGTCGGCCGCGTCGCGGAGCGCGGCATCTCGATCGACCTGACCGACGACGCCCGCACCCTGCTCGGCAACCTCGGCTACGACCCCGTCTACGGCGCCCGCCCCTTGAAGCGGGTGATCCAGAAGCAGCTGGTCGACAAGCTGGCGCTGAAGATCCTCGAGGGCGAGTTCGTCGAGGGCGACACCGTCCGCGTCGACGCCGCCGAGGGCGCGCTCGTGTTCGAGCGGGCCGAGGCGGGAGCGCCGGCGGCGGCGTAGGAGTTCGCCGGCTGGCGCCCGGAGGGCAAGGGACGCACGCCCGCCGAGTTCGCAGAACCCGCGCCATGCGCGGCAAAGTGCGAACTCATCACCCGGGGACGGGACGCCGGGCGCGGCGGAAGGCCGCGGGGGAGTGACGCGACAGACACGGGGCGTCACGGGTCCGCCACCGAAGTCGGACCCGTGACATAGACGTCGGGAAGGTCGGGGACCTCGTTGGTCGTCCGGAGGACGCCGGGGTGAGGGGAGGTCGGTCACGGTTCCTCCCGTCTTCCTCAGACGCTTCAGAGGCGCTGCAGTGATGGGTGTCGCTATGGCGACCTAAATCGTTGCAGCGTGTCAAAGGGCCTCGGTCCCGGCCCGCTTCCCCACGAACCCCTCACGGACGGCCGCCGCGACCGGGAACCCGACGCTCCCCAGTTCTGATGTAACGGGGACGTAAAACTGGGCAGGCGCCTGGTCAGGGGGGCGCGAACTTAAGGAAACCCTGGCCGGGTGCCGAAACTACTGCTCAGAAATGGCTCTTACACTCTGAGAAGTAGATGGACGAGCAGGATCATCGGCCGCAGCTCGAACGCGCGCGCCTCGCGATCGAGGACGCGGGCTGGCTCCTGCGCCGGCGCGTCGCCTGGCCGGTCGAGGACTGGTTCGGGCGGCTCGGGGCGCGAGGCGCGATCGGGGTCTTCGGCGGCGGCGGGATCGCGCTCGCCGGGGTCGTCGCAGCGCTCGCGGTCGGGGGCTCCGGCGGCAGCGCGAACGCCGGGACCACGGAGGCGTTCGTCCCGCCCTCCTCTCCCCCGCCCGCGACGGCGATCGCGGCGGCCCCGAAGCCGAGAAAGCAAGCGAGGAAGCCGAGCGGGCCGACCCTGCACGGCGCCCCGCCGAGCTTTTCCCCGGCCAAGGACGTGAAGGCGGGCGTCGGCGAGGGCACCGCGCTCGGCGGCGGCCACGGCGCCGGCGAAGCGCCCGCGCGGCGCGGCGCGGCGGCGGGTGCAGGCGGCGCGGCGAAGGGCACCGCGGGCGCCAACGAAACGGCGGCCTCGACGGCGCGGATCGGCGCGACCCCGAAAGCGACGGCCTCGGCCGAATCCCAGGCCGACAGCCTGGCGACCGCGAGCAGCGCGAGCACGAGCGGGACCGGCGCCGGGCGCGGCGGCGCCAAGGGCGGCTCCGGCGCCGCGGGCACGGCGAACGGCGAAAGCACCGAACTCACCGGGCCGCCCGCCCCGAAGGCCGCCAAGCAGGTGGCGCGACGCTTCGCCGACGCGTTCGTCCTCTACGAGGTCGGCGGCATCGACGCCAAGGTCCGCAAGGCCTTCGGCCAGACCAGCACCAAGCAGCTCTCCCGCTCGCTGCTCCGCCGCCCGCCGCGCCAGCCCGCCAGCGTCACCGTGCCCCAGGCGAAGGTCGTGAACGTCGTCGCCGGCCCCTCCCGGGGCAGCGTCTACACGGTCAGCGTCTCCCTGCTGCGGGTCGGCGTCACCAGCGAGCTGCGCCTGGAAATGGAACAGGGCGTCGGCAAGAAGTGGCAAGTCACCAACGTCCTCGGCTGAGCTGATGCCCGCCTACCCTCGCAAGCTCCGCGCGCTCGCCGTCGCCACCGTCCTCACCGTCGCGCTGGCCCTGCCGATCGGCGTCGCCGCGGGGGCGGAAACCGCGAAGCCGACGCAGGGCGAAAGCCTCGCCGCGCCGGTCGAAAGCAGCCCGTTGGCGCCCGCGACCGAAGCGCAGGCAACGCCGGAAGAAAGCGCGCCGAAGGAACCCGCGAAGGAAGCAACCAAGGAAAGCGCGAAGGAAGCTCCCGCGGGAGCGAAAGAAGGCGTCACCGAAAACTCGCCGCTGACGCCGGAAGCCGTCCGCCACCCCAAGCTGCCGCAGGCGAGCGGCGGGACCACCGCCGAAGAACCCGGCACCAACGGAAAGCCCACCAAGGGCGAAAAGGAACTCGCCGAAGCGGAATCCGAACAGGAAGCCGACGAAGCGGCCGAACGGGTCGGCGCCGAAGCCAACAAGGCGGCGCCGGCGCTGCAGATCCCGAGCCTCACCGCCTCCTCCTGCGCGGCCAGCGCGGTGCCGCCACAGCTGATCCCGATCTACCAGCGCGCCTCGGCGCAGTACGGGCTCGGGCCCCAGGGCCCCGCCGTCCTCGCCGGGATCAACGCGGTGGAGACGAACTTCGGCACCAACCTCGGGCCGAGCTCGGCGGGCGCGGTCGGCTGGATGCAGTTCATGCCGTCGACCTGGGCCGAATACGGGGTCGACGCCAACGGCGACGGGGTCGCCGACCCGAACAACCCCGAAGACGCGATCTTCACCGCCGCCCGCTACCTGTCCGCCGCCGGGATGCCCGCCGACACCTACGGCGCGATCTACGCCTACAACCACGCCGACTGGTACGTCTCGGAGGTCCTCGCCGACGCCGGCTGCTACGCGACCGAAGTCGGCGACCCGGCCTTCACGCAGGCGGGCCTGATGCCGCAGATCGAAGTGCTGCGCTGCGAAGCGGCGCCGGGGTGGAAGCAGCAGATCCCGGCCGAATACCTGGAAGCGTTCGACCAGGCCGCGGCGCGCTACGAACTGGGCAAGCGCGGGGTCTGGGCGCTGGCGGCGGTCGCCCGCCTGGAGTCGAACTTCGGCCGCGGGATGACGAAGAAGCAGCTCGAAGAAACCGGGCCGCTCGGGCTCCAATCGAGCGAGTGGCGCCAGTACCGGGTCGACGGCAACGGCGACGGGCACATCGAACGCGCCAACATCTTCGACTCGGCGGCGACGCTCGCCCGCGAGATCTGGTCCAAGGGCTCGCTCGAAGCCGGCGTCTTCGCCCACAACCAGGCCGCCTGGTACGTCGAAGAGGTGATGAAGGAGGCCGAAGAAATCGAAGGCGGCTGCAAGACCCACTTCGTCAACTGGCGGGTCGCCCCGCTGGCCGCCGAATCGACCGTCGGGGGCGCCGAAGCGGTGATCCAGCCGAACGGCCTCGCCGCCGCGCCGGCGAGCGCCCCGCCCGCGGTCAAGGCCGCGATCGCCGCCGCCAACTCGATCGCCACCACCCCCTACGTCTGGGGCGGCGGCCACGCCTCCTTCTACTCCTACGGCTACGACTGCTCCGGCGCGGTCAGCTTCGCCCTCTACGGCGCGGGCCT
>JAFDWB010000039.1 GCA_018268675.1 Actinomycetota bacterium | reverse complement strand
GGACGTCAGCCCGCAGGCCCACAACGGCTGCCGGCCGAAGAAGCGGAGGCGCGTCTAGTGGCCCGCGACACCTCCCCGCAGTGCAAGCAGTGCCGGCGCGAGGGCCAGAAGCTCTTCCTCAAGGGCGAGCGCTGCTTCACCGACAAGTGCGGCGTCGAGCGCCGCTCCTACCCGCCCGGCGAGCACGGCCGCGGCCGCCTGCGGCAGAGCGAGTACCGCCTGCAGCTGCGCGAGAAGCAGAAGGCGCGCCGCTACTACCAGGTGCTGGAGAAGCAGTTCCGCTCCTACTACGAACACGCTTCGCGCCAGGACGGCGTCACCGGCGAGAACCTGCTGCGGCTGCTCGAGTCCCGCTTCGACAACGTGCTCGTGCGACTCGGCTTCGCCGCCTCGCGCCGCCAGGCGCGCCAGATGATCAACCATGGCCACTGGCTGGTCAACGGCCGGCGGGTCGACATCCCTTCCTACCAGGTGCGTCCTGAAGACATCATCTCGATCAAACCGGACTCCGGCGCCACGGACACCGTCCGCCGCGCGACGGAACTGGTCTCGACCGTGCCGGCCTGGCTTCAGGCCGACCATGACGCGCTTACCGCCAAAGTCCTGCGCTTCCCCGAGCGCTCGGAGATTTCGGCGCCGGTCCAGGAGCAGCTGATCGTCGAGCTGTACTCCAAGTAGTCCGGACCAGACGAGATTCAGAAAAGAAGCAACGTAAGGAACTCATGACCACTGATTTCCAGGTCCCCAGAATCACGGCCGAGAAAGTCGACGACCGCCGCGGCACCTTCACCATCGAGCCGCTCGACAAGGGCTTCGGCTACACCTTCGGCAACAGCCTCCGCCGCGTCCTGCTGTCCTCCCTGGGCGGCGCCGCGATCACGAGCGTCCGCATCGAGGGGGTCGCGCACGAGTTCTCGACCGTCCCCGGCGTCAAAGAGGACGTCACCGACATCGTCCTGAACCTGAAGGACCTCGTCGTCCGCATGCACACCGACGCCGACGAGGTTGAGGCGCCGCTGGTGGCGACCGGCCCCGGCGAGGTCAAGGCCAAGGACATCGACCTGCCCTCGGGCGTCGAGATCCTCAACCCCGAGGCGCCGATCGCGACGCTCGAGAAAAAAACCAAACTCGAGGTCTACCTGACGATCGGCCGCGGCCGCGGCTACTCACCCGCCGAAGAGAACAAGTCGGACGAGCAGCCGATCGGCGTGATCCCGATCGACTCGATCTTCTCGCCGATCCGCCGCGCGTCCTACGCCGTCTCCGGCGCCCGCGTCGGGCAGCGGACCGACTTCGACAAGCTCGAGCTCGACCTCGAGACCGACGGCTCGATCGAGCCCGGCGCCGCGCTCCGCGAGGCGTCCGAGATCCTGATCAAGAGCCTGGCGATCTTCACCGACGCCGACCGGGTCGAGGAACTGACCGCGCGTGAGCCGCTCCCGGCGCTGCCCGCGGACGGCCTCGCCGCCAATGGCTCCGGTGGTGACGGCGGCGCCGGCAACGGGCTCGACGAGATCCTGATCGAGGAGCTCGAACTCGGCGTCCGCTCCTACAACTGCCTGAAGCGGGCGGGGGTGCAGACGGTCGGCGACCTGGTGCGCAAGTCGCGCGCCGAACTGAACGCGATCCCGAACTTCGGCTCGAAGTCGATCGAGGAAGTGATCGAGACGCTGCACGCCCGTGGCCTCGATCTCCAGCAGGACTGAAGAGCCCTAATCTAGGACCCGGTACGAGAGCGGCGGAGGAGAGACGGTGCGTCACAACAAGAAGCGCAACAAGCTGAGTCGTGACTCCGCCGAACGGAAAGCGCTGCTCTCGAACCTGTCCAAGCAGCTGATCGAGCACGAGCGGATCCAGACCAGCCAGGCGAAGGCCAAGGCGGTCAAACCCGAGGTCGAGAAACTGATCACGTTGGCCAAACGCGGCGACCTCCACGCCCGCCGCCAGGCCCTGGCGACGCTGCACAACGACAAGTTCATCGTCCACAAGCTGTTCGACGAGGTCGCGCCCCGGTACTCGGAGCGGCCCGGGGGGTACACCCGCATCGTCAAGCTCGGTCCGAGACGGAGTGACTCGACCGAGATGGTTTATCTCGAGCTGGTCTAGCCGTAGCTCGAATCTTCAGGAGACGAAGGCCCCGGCGGGCGGGTCCTGTCGGGGATGAGGGGTCCTCGTCCTCGCAGGCTGCGGGCGAAGACCCCTCATCCCCGCCACCCGCCCGAGGGAGGTCAGTCGTCGTACTCGACTGACTCCAGGAAGAGGGCGTGGGGTGGGGCGGTCTCGCCGGCCGCGCTTCTGGGGGCTCCTTGGAGGAGCTGCGTGAAGTTCTCCACGGTGCGGCGGGAGGAGGCGACCTCCAGCATCGTGCCGACCAGGGCGCGGACCATGTTGCGCATGAAAGCGTCGGCAGTGATGCGGAAGGCGAGGATCGGCTCGGTGGCCCACGGGCTCGGCTCCTCGGCCCAGGACGCGGCGAGGATGTCGCGCTCGAAGCGGACGTGGTCGGTCTGGGTCGGGGTGAAGGCGGTGAAGTCGTGGGTGCCGAGGAGGGCGGCGGCGCAAATGTCGAGGGCCTCGCGGTCGACCCGGTGGGGCCACCAGAGGGCGCGGCCGCGCTCGAAGGGGCTCGGCGCGCGGGCCGTCGCCACCCGGTAGAGATAGGAGCGCGAGCGGGCGTCGCGGCGCGCGTCGAAGTCGTCGCGGGCGACCTCGGCGCGGCGGACCGCGATGTCCTCCGGCGTCACCCCGTTCAGGTTGCGGGCCAGGTCGGGCGGCAGCGTGGCGGCGGTCTCGAAGCTCGCCACCTGCCCCAGCGCGTGGACGCCGGTGTCGGTGCGGCCGGCGACGGTCAGCTGGACCTCCTCGCGCAGCACCTGGGCCAGGGCCGCCTCCAGCACGCCCTGCACGGTCCGCAGGCCCGGCTGGCGGGCCCAGCCGCGGAAGCCGGCACCGTCGTATTCGACCTCCAGTCTCAGGGTGGTCACCGGCGGCAGTATCGCCGACACCTAGAATCGACCATGTGCGCGTCCTCCTCACCAACGACGACGGGATCGCCGCCCCCGGGCTGCAGAGCCTGCGGCGGGCGCTCGTCGCGCTCGACGGGGTGGAGGTCGTCACCATCGCCCCCGACTCGAACCGCAGCGCCACCGCGCGCAGCATCACCACCCGGGCGCCGCTCTCGGTCGAGGAGATCACCTTCGATGACGGCCACGTCGGCTACGCGACCGACGGCACGCCGGTCGACTGCGTCCGCTTCGCCGTCCTCGGCCTCGGCGGCGGTGCGGCGCCCGACCTGATCGTCTCCGGGATCAACCACGGCGCCAACCTCGGCGACGACATCACCTACTCTGGGACGGTCGCGGCGGCGCTCGAGGGGATCGTGCTCGGCATCCCGGCGCTCGCCTTCTCGCAGCAGACGATCGACGGCGGCCTCGGCTACGAGAGCGGCCGGTTCGACTTCGAGGCGGGCACCGGGTTCGCCGCCCGCCTGGTCGACCGGCTGCGCACCGAGCCGATGCCCGAGGCGACGCTGATCAACGTCAACTTCCCCGGCCGCAAGGTGACCGGGGTCGAGGTGACGACCCTCGGCAAGCGGATCTACAACGACGAGCTGCGGCTGCTGGACGAGCCCGACGAGGCGGGGCGCAAGCGTTACAAGATCTACGGCTGGAAGCCGGGGTACGAGGAGGCCGAGGGGACCGATCTCTCCGCCGTGGCGGCGGGGCGGATCGCGGTCACGCCCCTCCATTTCGACCTCACCGATCACAGCGGTATCGAACGCCTCCGTGACTGGGGTCTCGAGGAGATGGCCGGCACCTCGGCCCGGACCGCATGAGCGCCGCCGAAGGCACCGGGGCGCCCGCGGACGGGATCCCGGCGGATGTCACCGCGCGCGCCGCCCAGCTGCGCGCCGAGCTCGACCGCCACAACCGCCTCTACTACGTCCTCGACGAACCGGCGGTCGGCGACGACGTCTACGACGACCTGCTGAACGAGCTGCGCGACCTGGAGCGCGAGTTCCCACCCGTGCGGACGCCCGACTCGCCGACGCAGCGGGTCGGTGCGCCGCCGCTCGAGCGCTTCGAGCCGGTCACCCACCACGAGCCGATGCTCTCGCTCGGCAATGCCCGCAACGAGGAGGAGCTGCGCGCCTGGGAGACGCGGCTGGCCAACTACCTCAAGCGCCTCGACATCACCGCGTCGCAGTTCAGCTACACCAGCGAGCCGAAGATCGACGGCCTCGCGATCACCCTCACCTACGAGGACGGGGTGCTGGTGCGGGGCGCGACGCGCGGCGACGGACGGATCGGGGAGGACGTGACCCAGAATCTGCGCACGATCGGCTCGGTGCCGCTGCGGATCAAGGGCGGCCCGGAGCTGATCGAAGTGCGCGGCGAGGCCTACCTGCCGATCGCGGCCTTCAAGGCGCTGAACGAGCGGCGCGCCGAAAACGAGGAACCGACCTTCGCCAATCCGCGCAACTCGGCGGCCGGCTCGATCCGCCAGCTCGACCCGGCGCTGGCCGCCGAACGGCCGCTCTCCACCTGGATCTACGGGATCGGCGCGGTGCGGGGGCTCGACCTGCCGACCCACATGGACGAGGTCGGCTGGCTCGAGGAACAGGGCTTCAAGGTGAACCCGGACACCGCCCACCACCGCGGGGTCGAGGAGGTGGTGAAGCGCTGCCACTGGTGGGAGGAGCGGCGCGACGAGCTCGACTACGAGATCGACGGCGTCGTCGTCAAGGTGGACGAGAAGGAACTCTGGCGCGAGCTCGGGGTCGTCGGGCGGGAGCCGCGCTGGGCGATCGCCTGGAAGTTCCCGCCGACGACGGCGACGACGGTGATGAAGCGGGTTGTCTGGAACGTGGGGAGGACCGGGCACCTGGTGCCGTTCGCGATGCTCGAGCCGGTCCACGTCGGCGGCGTCACGGTGTCGACCGCGACCCTCCACAACGAGGAGGATCTGGCGCGCAAGGACGTGCGCAACGGCGACGAGGTGGTGGTGATGCGGGCCGGCGACGTGATCCCGCAGGTGGTCTCGCCGAAACTGCCGCGCAAGAACAAGAGCGCCCGCAAGCCGCGCCCGCCGAGGGAGTGCCCGAGCTGTGGGACGCCGACGGTGAAGCGGGAAGGGGTCTGGACGATCTGCCCGAACCGCACCGGCTGCCCGGGGCAGAACTGGCAGCACGTCAAACACTTCGTCTCCAAGGGGGCGATGGACATCGAGGGGCTGGGCGAAAAGCAGGCCTCCGTCTTCCTCGACCAGGGCCTGATCGCCGACGTCGCCGACATCTACGACCTGACCGAGGCGCGGCTGGTGGAGGTCGACCGCTTCGGCGAGACCTCGGCCGCCAACCTGATCGCGGCGATCGACGCCTCCCGCTCGCGGCCCTTCAAACGGGTCCTCTACGCGCTCGGGCTGCCTGGCGTCGGCTACGTCACGGCGGAGGCCCTGGCCGACCACTTCGGCTCGATCGACAGGATCCACGAGGCCGACCCGGAGCAGATCGTCGAGGTCGAGGGCGTCGGGCCGATCATGGCCGAGCAGATCGCCGAGAATCTCGGCGACGACGCGACCTGGGCCCTGGTCGAGAAGCTCCGCCGCAAAGGCCTGCGCCTCGAATCCGACCCCTCCGAACAGCGTGCCACCGGTGGCCCGCTGGAAGGCAAGACCGTCGTCCTCACCGGCACCCTCCCCGAGCTGACCCGCGAGGAGGCCGCGGCCCTGGTGAAGGGCGCCGGCGGCAAGGTCGTCAACTCCGTGTCGAAGAAAACCGACTTCGTGGTGGCCGGCGAGAGCCCCGGGTCGAAGCTTGCGAAAGCGCAAGAGCTCGGGACCGCGGTGTTGGACGAAGACGGCTTGCGGGGGCTTCTGGCGGGCGAGGGCCCCGGCGAGGACGAGTAGTCGCGCCGGCCGACGCCTCGAGCAGGCGCCTCGGCCGGTTGGTGAGTTGACCCCGCTGGGGTGTGGTCAACTCACCAACCGGCCGGCGGTTTTCAGGACGGGGACGGGGTTCGGGGCCCATCAACCTCAGAGGGCCGGGAGGCGCGGACGTTTGCTGAGTTGAGGGCGCCAGGGCACACTCAACTCAGCAAGCGACGGGGTCCCCGTCATGGGAGCGTGACTTCTCGCGCCTTCCGTCACATCTCCCCCGCCACATGAGCCGCGGATGCCGGGCCGACCTCAGCCAGCCCGGGTCGGATCGGCATCCGCGGCCCTCGCAAACGCCTCGCGTCCCGCGGCCGACCTCGCGTCCCTTGCCGTCGGCCGTCAGCCCTCGCCCGCGGCTCAGTAGCTCGCCACGGTTCCGGCGATCAGGTCCTGGTAGTAGTGCGCCGTTTCGGTGTTCGCGACGCTGCCCATCAGGGTGGAGAAGACCATCACCTTGCCGTCGGTGTTGAAGCAGTAGCCGGAGAGGTTGGAGACGCCGGTCAGGGTGCCGGTCTTGAGCCGGCAGCGGCCGTAGGCGGCGGTGCCCTTCATGCGGCCGGCGGTGGTTCCTTCCTTGCCCGAGAGGGCCAGGTCCTGGATGAATTCCGGGCCGATCGGGCTCTTGTTGACCGCGAGGAGGAGCTTGACGACGTCTTCGGGTGAGGCGAGGTTCGAGCGGGTGAGGCCGGAGCCGTCGACCTGGTGGATTTCGGAGCCCAGGCTGCGGGCGTAGGCCTCGACCACGCGGGTCCCGGCGGCGGTCGTCCCGGCCCCGCCGAAGCGCGCGCCGAGCAGCTTCACCAGCATCTCGGCGAAGAAGTTGTCGGAGTAGACGTCGGTGGTGTTGACGATTTCGTCGAGCGGCGGCGACTGGAGGATGGCCACCTGTCTGGCGTTCGCGGGGGTGCGGGCGAGCGCGATCGTCGGGCTGATCCGGATCCCCGCCTTGCGCATCCGGTTGTCGAGCGTCTGCGTCGCCAGCTTCGCCGGGTTGGAGGAGAAGTGGCTGGAGCTCGTGTTCCCGGCGAAGCCCGAGTTGAAGTCGAGGCCGGAGAGCGGGCCGATGTAGACGCTGGTCGCGTAGTTGGAGGCGGCGACGCCGCGTTTGCGGTCGAAGACCGTGTCGTCGCCGTAGAGGCGCCCCGTCACCGCCGTGATCCCCGCTCGCTTCAGCTGCGGGACGAGGGCGAAGATGTTGGTCCCGAGCCCCGCCAGGTAGCTGTTATAGAAGGCGGGCGTGCCGAGGGTCGGGTCGCCACCTCCCTGCAGGTAGAGGCTGCCGTGGAGCACGCCGTTCGCGTCGACGGTGCCATCGGTGAGCACCTTGGTCGGGATCGTCGCGGTCGGCCCGAGCTTGGCCAGCGCCGTCGAGGTCGTGAAGAGCTTCGTGTTCGAGGCCAGCGGCAGCATCGTTTCGGCGCCCACCGCGCAGACGACTTCTTCGGTTTCCGCGTTCTCGACCAGCAGGCCGCTCGTGGCGCCGCCGCCGGCCTTCAGCCAGGCCGTCATCTGGGCGCAGGGGATCGCCGCCGCCGCGGGCCCGGCCGACGCCAGGAGCATGACGAGGGAGGCCGCGAGGGCCGCGATCAGCGCCTTTCTCATCGTCCCTACCAACACCGGCGGCACCGAAGGTAGCGGCGCGGTCGGGCCGAACCGCCGGTACCGTCGGTCCGATCCGGGATACTTCGGGGTGCGGGATGGGAAAAGTAGTAGACATCGAGTCGAAACCTCGGCGGAAAACGGGCCGCCGTAAACGGCCGTCCAAGACCGCCCTCGTGCTCGGCGGTGGCGGCTTCACCGGTGGTGTGTACGAGATCGGCGCGCTGCGGGCGCTCGACCTGCTCGCCGTCAACAGCACCGTCAACAGCTTCGACGTCTACGTCGGCACCAGCGCCGGCTCCTTCGTCGCCGCGATGCTGGCGAACGGCGTCACCCCCGACGAGATGATGCAGGTGATCAACACGCGGGTCGAGTCCGAGTTCGAGGACCTGAAGCTCGGCAAGATGCTCAGCCCCAACTACGCGGGCTTCGCCAAGAGCGCCCTGCGCCTGCCCTTCCGCAGCATCGAGGCGGCGCGGACGCTGTTGCGGCTGAAGGACGTCTCGGCGATCGACCTCGGCATCGCCCTGGCCGAGAACCTGCCGACCGGCCTCTACTCGGGCAAGGGGATCGGCGACTACGTGGCCGGCGTGCTCACCGACGGCGGCCGCTCCAACGACTTCCGGGTGATCGACCCCGAGCTCTACCTGACCGCCACCGACCTCGACACCTGCGAGCGGATCGTCTTCGGCGAGGAAGGCTGGCGCGACGTGCCGATCTCCAAGGCGGTCGAATGCTCGACCGCGCTGCCGATGGTCTACAAGCCGATCGAGCTGAAGGGCCGCCAGCTGGTCGACGGCGGCATCCGCTCGACCACCAACGTCGACATCGCGGTCGAGGCGGGCGCCAAGTTCATCGTCGTCGTCAACCCGCTCGTCCCCTACATCAACGACTTCGAGAAGACGATCCCGACCATCTTCGGCAGCCGCGTCCGCCGCGTGTCCGACATGGGGATGCCGGCGATCGGCAACCAGGTCTTCCGCCTGATCGCCCACGCCCGCCTTCACCAGGCGGTCGAGCAGTGGCAGGAGCGCTACCCCGGCGTCGACATCGTCCTGCTGGAGCCGGAGGAGAACGACGAGCTCATGTTCGGCACCCCGATCATGGACTACGGCCACCGGCTCCAGATCGCCCGCCACGGCTTCGAATCCGTCACCGCCACCCTGGCCCACGACTACGAGCGCTACGCCGAGCTCGCCGCCAGGCACGGCCTTGAGATCTCCGAGCGCCGCCTCCGCCGCGTCGTCCAGAAAGCCGAGGAATCGGAGCCCGAAGAGACCTCGGCGTGGCGTCGCGTGCTCGAGCAGACCACCTCGGTGCTGCTCCGCCAGAGCGGCGAGGCGTCCTGACGCGCGGTCACCGCGGCTCGATCCTTTCGCCTCCGGAAGCGGGAGATACTCATGAGTCTGTGGACGGATCAGTATCGATGCTTAAGCGTGCCCGCCGAGATGGCGGGCGAGCTCCAACGAGCATTGGGACGGAATCTGCGTAGCTTCAGGGAGGCCGAAGAGCTGAGCCAGGAAGCGTTCGCCGAGCGCATGGGCTACCACCGCACCTACTGGGCGGGGATCGAGCGCGGCGAGCGGAACCTCACCCTCCAGTCGGTCGAGAAGATCGCGGCAAAACTCGAGATCGAGCCGTTACTCCTGCTCGAGGGGCGGATCGCCCGGGGCTGAGGGATCGGTGTCGGTGTCGGGCGGCGCCGCCTCGAACGCCGCCAGCCCGGTGACGATCGGGATCCCGTCCGCCTCCCCGAGCCGCGCCCGGGCCGCGGCGGCGGCCTCCATCAGCTCCCGCAGCGCCCGGTCGAGGATCTCGGCGACCTCTTGCCACCCACGCTCGTCCACCGTCATCGGCATCCAGTTGAGGGTCGTGTCCTCGCGCGAGTCGATCGTGTCGGCGTCGATCGCCTCCCCGACCTTCTCGACGAAGGTCCGGAGTGCGGCGTCGGTGACCCCGCCGCGCACCGAGCGCGGCGCCCGGCGCCAGTCCTGGTGGCCGATGAACGAGCGTGGCCTGGCGGTGTAGAAGTGCTCGATCGTCCCCCGCTTGGGCCTGGTGCGGACCTGTTCGAGGCACTCGACCTCGAGCAATGCGGTGGCGTGGTAGGAGATCACGCCGAGGCTTTCCCCGAACCGGCGCGCCAGTTCGGTCGGGCTCGCCGTCCTCCCCTGCAGCGCCTCGAGGATCATCACCCGCGTCGGGTGCGCCAGCGCCCGCACGAGATCCTGGTCGATC
>JAFDWB010000038.1 GCA_018268675.1 Actinomycetota bacterium | reverse complement strand
TCCAGGGAGTCGATCGCCCTGGTCCTCGAGGACCAGGGCGATGCCCACGAAGGCGAGGTGGCGGCCCTGGAGGGATGAGAGGCGTGCCCGACGAGTCTGGTTACACCACAACTCGCGACTTGACTCACGTCACCCTTCCTCCCGTCTTTCCTCATTGGTCAGAGGAACGCGTCGAATATTGGGGCGCCACAGGCGCCCCAATGTGCGGCGCGCGTCCCGGGTCCCGGACACAGCCGGCCGTCGGCGGCGCGGGCCTGCTCCAATCCGATCACACCGACCGGTTGTTTCGATATTCCTGGTGGGCGATGAGTGAGCCTGAACCACCGCGGCCAGACGACGAGGAAGAGGCCGACCGCCGCACCTCTTTGGCGGGCGAGCGCACCACGCTGGCCGGTGAGCGCACCTCGCTCGCGGGCGAGCGCACCCTGCTCGCCTGGTGGCGGACCGGCCTCACCGCGATCGCCGTCGCGCTCGGGGTCGGCCGCCTGCTGCCGGTGCTCGCCCCGCACGCGACCCGCTGGCCCTACGCCGTCCTCGGTATCGGCTTCGCCATCTACGGGATCGCGATGTTCATCCTCGGCACCAGGCGGATGGGGGGCTTCGACAAGGCGGCCTGGAGCACCTCCGGCCGCTCCTCCGAAGACCGGCTGCTGCTCGGCTTCATGGGTGCGGGCGTGATCCTCGGCATCGGCACGCTGGCGATGATCGTCGCCCAGTAATCCGTCCTCGGCGGTGCGGGCTGCCGATATGGTCGCCTCGGGGCAGGCGATCGGACAATCGAGGGGGAGGAAGCCGTGATCGAGCACATCGAGGGCATGCCGGCCGGGACGGTCGGCATGCGCGCCACCGGGAAGCTGACCAAGGAGGACTACACCGACGTCCTCGAGCCGGCGTTGAAGGAGGCGGTGGAGGGGGGTGAGGTGCGGCTGCTCTTCGTGCTGGAGACCTACGACGGCATCGCGCCGGGGGCCTGGCTGGAGGACATGAGGACCGGCCTGCGGGCCTGGTTCCGCGAGCACCGCGCGTGGCGGCGGATGGCGCTGGTGACCGATGTCGACTGGATCGCCAGATCGATGCACGTGTTCGGCTGGATGGCGCCCGGCGAAGTCGAGGTGTTTCGGCTCGATCGTGTGGACGAGGCGCGGGACTGGGTCGCGGCAGGTTGAGCGCGGGCGCTGGTCTCTATCCTGACCTCGCCACGCCGATCGGGGCGGCGGTCGCCGGGACGGCGTTGCGGTGAGACCTTTCGGTCCCGGCAGTGTTCTCGCAATCGTGGACTACCTCGTCGTACACGAAGTCGAAATGGGCCGCTGGGAGCCGCTCGGGGTGATCGAGCTGGACGAATGGGAGCGGATCGGTAGCGCGATCGCGCGGCTCGACCGCGAGGCGCTGCCCGGCATCTTCCGCCTCGTCGAGCTGGGCGGGGTCGACTGGTTCGACCTCGAGCTCGCCGCCGACGGGGTCGTGGTCGAGCCCTGAGGCGCGGCCCGCGAGGGGCTCAGCCCGGGCCGGGCGGGTCGTCGCCGCGGACGCGGCTGATCCAGTTGGCGCCGCGGTAGGGCGGCATCATCAGCACCAGGAACATCAGCACGCCGGTCGCCCCGGCGTAGGTGAAGAGCTCGGCGACGCCTTCGTTTTCCCCGGTTACGTTTTGGCCCATCGCGAGGATCGAGAAGGTGAAGATCGCCAGGCCGAGCGCGCTCAGCAGGAAGCCCTTGCGGCGGTCGGGGAGGAACTCGAGTCGCACCAGGCTGACGACGACGAGGATGAAGATCAGCGACTCGAGGATGCCGAGGATGGTCCAGGCGGCGTCGACACCGGGGATCGTGGCGAGGAAGGTGCCGCTGAACTGTTTGGCGATCGGCGGCGGCGCCCCGTGCCCTTCGATGATCTTCTCCTTGCCCGCGTAGAAGAACAGCACCCCGACGAGCAGGTAGATCCCGGCGAGGACGAGCGCGTAGACCGCGGTGTCCTCCCACTTCATCGAACGGCGCGAATCGGGCATGACGGGGACGCTTTCGGCGACCGCGCGGGAAATCCTGCTCGTTCGACGGATGTTCGGGGGGCGCGTCGTCTCATACTGGCGCCATGTGGTTGCAGCGGACGATCCTGCTCGCGCCGCGGCCGCGCGGCGTCCACCTGGCCAGCGACGAGGTGCTCGGGGCGCTGCCGGAGCTCGCCGGCTTCGGCGTCGGCATCCTCCACCTGCTGATCCAGCACACCTCGGCGTCCCTCACGTTGAACGAGAATGCCTCCCCGGAAGTGCGCCGCGACCTCGACACCTGGCTCGACCGCGCCGTCCCCGAGCGCGCCCCCTACTGGACCCATACCCTCGAGGGCGACGACGACATGCCAGCCCACGTGAAGGCGGCGCTGATGGGACCGTCCCTGACCCTGCCGCTGCGTGATGGTCGCCCCGCCCTCGGCACCTGGCAGGGCATCTACCTCTGCGAGCACCGCGACCGCGGCGGGCCGCGCGCGATCGTCGCCACCGCGTGGGGCGAGCCGGGGCCTCGGTAGGGTCCGGCCGATGAGCGAGCAGAGCCAGATCGGGGTCACCGGCCTCGCCGTGATGGGGGCCAATCTGGCGCGGAACATCGGTCGCAACGGCTGGTCGGTGGCGGTCCACAACCGCAGCCCGGAGAAAACGCGGCGCTTCATTGAGGACTACGGCGGGGAGGGCGACTTCACCGGCACCGAGACGAGCGCGGAGTTCGTCGCCGCCCTCGCGCGGCCGCGCAAGATCATCATCATGGTCAAGGCCGGGGCGCCGGTCGACGCGGTGCTCGCCGAGCTGGCGCCGCTGCTCGACGAGGGCGACATCCTGATCGACGGCGGCAACTCGCACTTCCCCGATACCCGGCGCCGCACCGAGGAGATGGAGGCGCGCGGGCTGCGCTTCCTCGGCATCGGCGTCAGCGGCGGCGAGGAGGGGGCGCTCCTCGGGCCGAGCATCATGCCCGGCGGCAGCCGCGAGGCCTACGCCGAGGTGGAGCCGATCCTGACCAAGATCGCCGCCCAGGTCGAGGGCATTCCGTGCTGCACCTACGTCGGACCCGGCGGCGCCGGCCACTACGTGAAGATGGTCCACAACGGGATCGAGTACGCCGACATCCAGCTGATCACCGAGGCCTACGACCTGATGCGGAGCGTCGCGGGGCTCTCGGTGGGGGAGATCGCGCGCACCTTCGAGCAGTGGAACGAAGGCGAGCTCGAAAGCTTCCTGATCGAGATCACCGCCAAGGTGCTCGCCAAGCAGGACCCGCGGGGCGAGGGGCCGCTGATCGACAAGATCGTCGACCAGGCCGAGCAGAAAGGCACCGGCCGCTGGACCAGCGAGGACGCGCTCGAGCAGGGCGTGCCGCTGACCGCGATCACCGAGGCGGTCTTCGCCCGCGCCCTCTCGGCGCTGCGCGACGAGCGCGCCGCCGCCGCGCGGACGCTCGCCGGCCCCGAGCCGACGCGGCCCGCCGAGCGCCGCGAGCTCCTCGACGACATCCAGCACGCCCTCTACGCGAGCAAGGTCGTCGCCTACGCGCAGGGGTTCCAGCAGATGGCGGCCGCCTCGCGCGCCAACGACTGGGATCTCGACCTCGGCGCGATGGCGACGATCTGGCGCGGCGGTTGCATCATCCGCGCCCGCTTCCTCGACCGCATCAAGGACGCCTACGACGCGGGGGAGGTCACGAACCTCCTCACCGTGCCGTACTTCCGCGACGCCGTCGCCTCCGCGCAGGAGGCCTGGCGTCGGGTGATCGTCGCCGCGGTCGAGCAGGGCGTCGCGGTGCCCGCCTTCACCTCCTCGCTCGCCTACTACGACGGCTACCGCCGCGCGCCCGGGCCGGCCGGTCTGATCCAGGGCCTCCGCGACTACTTCGGCGCCCACACCTACCGCCGCACCGACGCCGAGGGCTCCTACCACGTGCGCTGGCCGCAGGACGGCGAAGAGGTGCGCACGGACGCGTAGCGGGCGCGCCGCCGGCCGGGTCGACCGCTAGGGGATCAGGACGATCTTGCCGAGGGTGTGGCGGGCTTCGACCTGTTCGAAGGCCTCGCGCACTTCGTCGAGCGGGTAGGTCGCCGCGATCGGCACCTCGATTTTGCCGGCGGCGACGAGCTCGGCCATCTCACCGAGGATCTCGGGTGTGCTCGCCTCGTTCGATCCTTCTGCCTTGGCGCCGATCTCCGCCGCCCGCTCGAAGGCGATGATCGTCTCGATCTTCGCCGCCGGCACGCCGAGCTCCACCGCCAGGTCGACGTACTCGGGCCCGTCGAGGTCGATGAAGGCGTCGATGCCGTCCGGCGTCGCCTCGAGCAGGCGCTGCAGCACGCCCTCGCCGTAGGTGACCGGGGTGACCCCCTTGGCGCGCAGCCAGTTGTGGTGGTCCTCGGAGGCGAGCCCGACCACGTTCGCCCCGGCGATCCCCAGTAGCTGGACGACGATCGTGCCGACCCCGCCCGCGGCGGCGGAGACGACCACGGTGTCGCCCGCCGCGATGTCGACCGCGCGCACCGCGGCGAAGGCGGTTACGCAGGCCACGTAGAGGGAGCCGGCCGCCTCCCAGGAGAGCCCGGCCGGCTTGCGGATCAGCTGTTCGGCCGGGACGACGCAGGCCTCGGCCTGGCTCGAGCGCTCCCAGCTCCAGCCGAGCACCTCGTCGCCGGGCGCGAAGCCCTCGACGTCGATCCCGACCTCGGTGACGATCCCGGCCAGGTCGCTCCCCTGTCCGGAGGGGAACTTGGCGGGGAATTTCTTCGCCATCAGGCCCTTGCGGATCGCCGCCTCGCCGGGGTTGATCGCCGCGGCCTTGACCGCGACCACGACGTCTTCCTTGCCGACCTCGCGGAGTTCGACCTCGCGCACGGTGAGGACGTCGAGGCCGCCGTACTCGTCGAGTTGGACCGCGCGTGGCACGGACGGAGTTCTACCCCACGCGCCCGGCTTTCAGTCCGGCCGGTCATTCGGCGGTGAGGCGGAAGCCCGCGCGGGCGAGGACCGCGGCGGTGGCGAGCAGCCGCTTGTTCGACCAGCCGTTGACCGAGATCGTCACCGTGAGCCAGCGGTTGCCGCGCACCGCGAGCAGTGAGCGCAGCGCCGGGATCCAGCTCGCGTCGGCGTTGTAGGCGGCCTTTTCGCCGACGTGGGGGACGGGGTGGGGGACGGCCGCCGGGTTTTCGTAGTTGAACTGGACGGTCTCCTCGATCCGGTTGTGGTAGCGGCGGTTGGCGGCGAAGCCGCTGTCGAGGTAGACGTTGACGGAGGCGCCGGGACCGCCCAGGCGGCAGCGGGAGAGCGGCGGGGAGGGCATCGAGTGGGGCGCCAGCGGGGTGCCGAGGCGCGTTTCGGCGAGCTTCCGCAGGGTGGCGCAATCGGCGCGGGAGACGTGTGCGTTCGTTGCCGCTTCGGTGGTGGGATCTTCGCCTTTGATCCCGCGCGACTGGATCGGTTCCTGGACCGCGAGCCGTCCCTTGTGGGCCGCGGTGGTCGACGAGGTCCCGCCGCCCGACCCGCCGCCGCAGGCCGCGGCGACGAGGCACACCACGAGTCCCACGAAAGCCGCGCGTAATCGCACCCGACCCATACCCCAGTTGTACCCCTCGCCGGGGGTGTTCGCACCGGCGCGGCCGGATCAAGCGGTGAGCTCGGTGGCGAACTCGCGCAGCGCGCCGGTGTGGGCGTCGACGTCGTCGGCGCTGGTCGCCGGGGACATCAGGGCCATCATGTGGAACGGCGTCATCAGGACGCCGCGGTTCAGCATGTAGAGGTGGAGCAGGGCGTCGAGCGGGGGATCGAAGGCGGCCGCCGCCTCGCCGCCGTCGCGTGGCGGGGTGGGGCTGAACATGTACTCGACCCGGCAGCCGAGCCGGGTCGCCTGCCAGGGGAGGCCAAACTCCTCGATCACCTCGCTGCAGCCCGCCGCGAAGCGCTCGCCGAGGCCGATCATCCGCGCGAACGCCGCCTCGGTCAGCACCTCGGCGAGGGTCGCCCGCGCCGCCGCCAGCGAGAGCGCGTTGCCCGCCAGCGTGCCGCCGATCCCGCCGACGTCGGCCGCCTCCCAGACCGTCTTCGCCAGCACCCGCTCGGCGACCGCGTCGGTCATCCCGTAGGCGCCGATCGGCACCCCGCCCGCGATCGCCTTGCCGATCGTCAGCAGGTCCGGGTCGAGGCCCTCGGCCCGCGTGTAGCCGCCCGGCCCGCAGCAGAGCGTGTGGGTCTCGTCGATGATCAGCAACGTTCCGGCCGCCCGGGTCAGCTCCCGCAGCGCCTCGTGGAAGCCCGGCTCGGCGAGCACGATGCCGACGTTGGTCAGCGCCGGCTCGGTCAGCACGCAGGCGACGTCGCCGCTCGCGAGCTCGCGCTCCAGCGCCGCGACGTCGTTGAACTGCACCACCCGGGTCGTCTCGGCGAGCGGCACCGGCGGCCCGACGTTGCCGAGCTGGGCGACCACGCGGCCGTCGCCGTCGAGCTCGGCGAAGGTCTCGTCGACCGAGCCGTGGTAGCAGTGGTCGAAGACGAGGATCTTCGGCCGCCCGGTGATCTCCCGGCAGAGGCGGATCGCGAAGCGGTTGGCGTCGGTCGCGGTCAGCGTGAACTGCCAGTGGCGCAGGGCGAAGCGGCGGGTCAGCTCGGCGCCGAGCGGTCCGGCGTCCTCGCTCGGCAGCATCGTCGTGATCCCGCGCGCCAGCCGCGCCGTCGCCGCGGCGACCGTCGGAGCGGGGGAGTGGCCCGCCATCGCGCCGGTGTCGCCGAGGCAGAAGTCGACGTACGTGTTGCCGTCGACATCGGTCAACGAGGCGCCCGCGGCGCGCTCGAAGACGACCGGGAACGCGCCGGGCCAGCGCGTCATCCAGTTCATCGGCACCCCGGAGAGGAGCGAATCAGCGGCGGCGTCGCGAAGCTCCCCGGAGCGCGGGTGCGAAGCGGCGAAGCGCTCGAGCTCGCGCGCGGTGAGGCGGCCGACGACATCTGGGTCACTCATGGCGCCATTGGATCACGTCCGCCGCCCCCGCGTTCGCACTTCTCCGCGGTATGCGGGGGGAAACTGCGAACGCGCCGGGAAGCTGGCGCCCGGGGGGCAAGGGACGCGGCCGTCTCGGCCACGACCCTGGCAGGCCGTGGCCGCGGCCGAGACGGCCGGGTGTCCGGGGAGAGGGGAAGGGTCGCGAGGGAGTCACGGGAGCGCCACGGGTCCGTCACCGAAGTGGGAATTCGCCGTCGCCTCGAGGACGCCCCTCCCTCCAGCTGTTCCTTATGCCGACCAGTCCGGCAAAAAGAACAGCTGACCGGGGTCGGCCGGGGAACGGGAGGTCCGTCACCCTTCCTCCCGTCTTCCTCAGACGCCCGGGACGCGCTGCAGCGACAGGTGTCGCTGGGACGACACCTGTCGCTGCAGCGAGTGTCGGGGCCCCGATCTCGGCCTTGAAAGGGCACGGAAGTGTGACGTCCCCGACGTCTTCGTCACGAACCCGTGCCCTCTTCCCCACGCACCCCTCACGTCCCGGGCGCCTCATGGGGGTCACAGCCTGCCAGGACCCCCATGAGGCGCCCGGGGCCACCTCGGACGGTCGCCCCGGCCCGAACCCTGCCCGTCCCTTCCCCGCGACACCGACCCTCTAGGGTGACGCCCATGCCTACCGAACCAGGCCTCACCGGTACCGTCGCCCTCATCACCGGGGCCTCCAGTGGCATCGGCGAGGCGACCGGCCGGCGCCTGGCGGCGGAAGGCGCCGCCGTCGCGGTCGCCGCGCGCCGCTTCGACCGCCTCGAGCGCCTGGTGGAGGAGATCGACGACGCGGGCGGGCGCGCGCTGGCGATCGAGGCCGACGTCACCGACCGCGCCGCCGCCGAGGCGTTGGTGGAGCGCACCGTCGAGGAGCTCGGCCGCCTCGACACCGTCGTCAACAACGCCGGCGTCATGCTGCTCGGCCCGGCCCTCGGGGCGGACATCGAGGAATGGGACCGCATGGTCGACCTCAACGTCAAGGGCCTTCTCTACGTCGCCAAGGCGGCCCTCCCGCACCTCCTGAAGTTCGCCGACCAAGGCCCGCGGATGGTCGCCGACCTGGTCAACATCTCCTCCGTCGCCGGCCGCCGTCCGCGCGAGGGGGCCGCCGTCTACAACGCCACCAAGTTCGGCGTCGGCGCCTTCTCCGACGCCCTTCGTCAGGAGGTCACCGAGCGCCACGTCCGTGTCTCCCTGGTCGAGCCGGGCGCCGTGTCGACCGAGCTCGCGAGCCACAACCGCCCCGAGGTCCTGGAGACGCTCAGGGGCCGCTTCGACGAGATGGAACGCCTCGAGGCCCCCGACATCGCCGACACGATCTCCTACATCGTGACCCGCCCCCGCCATGTGGCGATCAACGAGATCCTCGTCCGGCCCACCGAGCAGAAGGGTTAGTCGGGGGGCGGTACAACTAACCCCATCGCCGACCGGCACGCAAAGATCATCGAGGCCATCCGGGCGATCCCGGAGGGCTTCGTCCGCACCTACGGCGACGTCTCGCCCGGCGCGCCCCGCCTCTCCGCCCGCATCCTCGCCACCGAGCACCCGGACGACCTTCCCTGGTGGCGCGTGGTCCGCGCCGACGGCACCCTCGCGGTCGGCGACGAGCAGCGCCGCCGCCTCCATGCCGAGGGGGTCCCCTTCAAGGGAGACCGCGTCGACCTCGACCTCGCCCGCATCCCCCACGAGCCCTGAAACCGCTTCCGAGAGCGGCGGACGGGAGTCGAACCCGCGTCATCAGCTTGGAAGGCTGAGGCTCTACCATTGAGCTACCGCCGCGCGCCGCCAAGGAGCCTAGCCGCGATCCTCTCGATCCGTCAGCTGTCCCTTGGAAGCTGCCGTGCCTGACCTGTACGGGTGAGGAAAGTATGGATAGGAGGTGTCGCTGTCAATCGACATCGGCAGCTCCGATCAGGCTGTCCAGAGTCATCGTGTGCGGCAATTGGGTGACCCATACATCCTCACGACCTGATACTCGACGTTTCCGGAAGTGGAGGCCGAAGCGTGTGGTCCCTGCTGCTCGGCGGGGGTCGCCCTATCCGGCAAGCCGCTCGCGCAGGGCCTGCTCGAACGCCGGGAGCATCGGTTTCGCGATTCCCTTGACCTGCATCTCGCCGTCGGACCAGCGCAGCCGCAGGTCCCGCTTGCCCACCTCGAGAACCTCCATGCCCTCGTAGTCGAGCGACGTGTGCTCGCGCGGACCTCCACCTGCTCCGAGGGCCACGAGCAGAAGCCGTCGGTCGGTTGCGGCGAGGACGACGTTGGTGCTCTTGCTCAACTCGAGGAGGCCGCCCGCGAGCGTGATGGAACGGTGCTCGAAGCTCGGGTTCAAACCGATACAGGCCGCGAGCAACTGCTCGGAGGGCTCGGTGAGCTCGGCGAGGTGGTCGAGCGACTTCCCGAAACGGCCCCAACCGAATGGCAGGAGATCTTTTTCGCGCTCGATCTCCGCTGCGTTCACCCGCGAACCATCTCACGCTGCGCCGACACCGACAACGGCGCGGGTTCTCGGCCTGGGTCGAGCGGCGAGCTCTTCGGGGGCCCGGCCGCTCAACCGAACCCCCTGCCGGTGCGGACGATGGTGACGACGACTTTGCCCGTGAGCACGCAGCTGGTGATGTGGACAGGGATCGCGGCGGAGGCGTGGGCCCGCAGCGTCGCGCCACCGCAACCGCCGCCGATCTCGACCGTCCGCTTCAGCCGCTTGCCGATCCCCAGCTTGAGGAACTGGACGTCGTTGGCGCCGAGCGGCGCGATGATCCCCGCGTAGGGGTCGGCCTGCCAGATTTCAGACGCGATCGAGGGGCGGTCTTTGTGGCAGGAGGGCGTTTGTGGCTTCGGTGGGTGACGCAAGACCGCGATCTGGACGTCGTGCACCAGCGGCGTCGGGTCTTCCGGCCCCGCCGGTTCCTGCACCGGCGCCAGCCCGACGCTGATCGCGCTCCGCAGCTTCTTCGTGCAAGTGGGTTCCGGCGGCTCGGGGGCGGGCGTCCCGGGCGGGCAGTAGTTGGTCGTCTGCCACCCGCTCAGCCGGGTTTCGACCGTGCCGCTGCCGAAGACAGGGAACAGCATCACTTCGCCGTTGACGATCGAGACCTTCGTCGGGCGGGGCCTGCCGAGCTCGAAGCCGAGGTGTTCCTCGACCGTCTTCGCGTAGCCGAGCGAGCACTTTTCTCGATTGTCGTAGGTCCAGGTGTAGTCGAGGTAGCCGACGACGTCGAGCGTCACGGGGTACTGGGTCACCTTCGGCGCTTTCGGGAGGGCCGTCGCGGAACTGGCAAGAGTCGCCGCGGCGGCGAGGGTGGTCAGGACGAGGAGGACGAGAGTGCGTGAACGCATCCGGCAAGCATGCCTGCTCGGCGGGATTGTCGGCGCGCGAGGAGATACCGCATCCCTTCCTACCGACAACTGGGCGCCGAACGCTAGAACTTCCGTTTAACAACAAGTCCGGCTGACCATTAGACCGGGCTTGCGCCTGTTGTCAGGTGATCTGCCCGCCGATAGGTCGGCCATGGAGACGTCATGGCTGCGGGAACTGCGCTCGCCCGCGGGCGAGGGCCAGTTCCGCGGTGCCAACCGCCAACTCACCGCTGGTTTCAGGTTGCTCCGTCGCGACCACACGATCCTCATCCTGACCCTGATCGGCGCGCTGGCACTGACTGCGATCTCGATCGGGATCTTCTACCTTGACGGCAGGGCGGCCCGCTGACGCGGGACGGCGACCGGGTCCTCCGCCAGCTTCTGTTCGGCGCCATCTCGCTCGCGGTGATGCTTTTCCTGTCGCTGAGCATCGCCTGCGCAGCCGACGCAGAGTAGACGGCACGCTCGGCGGCATCCGTCTGGTCCTCGGCGAGGTCAGGGAGCGCTTGGCGGCACTGCTCCGCTGGTGGGCGATCTCGCTCGTCGCCTGGATCGGACTGGGATTTGGCGCCCACGCCGTGCTCAGCCCACTGGCTGCCTTCTTGGCCGTCAATTCGCTCTGGGGGATCGGGACGTTCTTCGTCGTGTCGGCACTGGCGCTCGAGGGCGGGTGGAACGCTCGCGGCGCTGGCTCTCGGATTGCGCTTGCTGCGCGCCAGTTGGGGCCGGGGTTCTGGTTGCCTTTCTCCTGCTCACAAGCTTCTACTTCGTCGTCTCCGTCCCGGTCGTGATGCTGCTCCGTGCCGGCTCCGACCGGTATCCGCTCGACCACGACTCGGGACTTTGGCTCTACTTCGGCGGTCCCGCGCTCTTCTACCTCACCGCCGCGGTGACGATCACCGCCCGTGAAGGCTTTGCGTTGATCCGCGCCCGCGATGTCCTCGGCGACCTCCCCGGTGAGCCGAGACCTCGAACGCAAAGGGAATGGGGACGGATGAGCCTCCGCCGGGTCGTGCTCGGCGCGATCGGCCTGGTGGTCCTCCTTTCGTGTTGGGTGCGATCCTCGGGTGGGGCAAGAGCGGAGACTCACCTTCGATCTCCGTCCGCCAACCGGTCACGAGGATGCACCCTGGTCAGAGCGGTGGCGTGTTAGGTGGCCAGCCTCCTCCGGCCGACGCCGGCGCGTCCCGTCGGACGTTCGAATCTCGCCCCACCGGCGAATGGGTTGCCACCGGTCATGTGCTCGCGGTCAGCCGCGTCGCTAACCGGTCGGTGGGCGAAGTTCTGTATCGACGGTGGCGCTTCGTGACGAGCTGCGCAGGCCGACCATGCCGGAGCTACCTACTGCGGACGAGCTCGACCGGAGTCCAGGGCTCGCCTCTGCTCTTCCGTCCTCACAACTACCTCGCCGAGTTCGGCAGCCTCCAATCCACTTGCGAAGTGCGGCCGGGCTGGTTCAAGTCGTTCTCCGTGACTTTCTCGATCTGGTGGACGAAGCACCGGACCCAGCTGGTCGCCGAGGAGATGGGTGGGCTCGATGGAGGCCCCGGCTGCGGCTACGTCGGGGAGCGGATCAGATGGACCGCCCATCGTCGCTACGGCGGTGCGCCACGAAGCAACGAGGTGGTGCTTTAGGACGAGTCAAACCGTCGGCCGGTGCTCCAACAGGCCGGCCGAGCCGACACCACCAGCGATGACAGATGGGCTGAATAGCCAACACGGTGTGGAACTTGCGCCTTCATCTGGCGACTAAGTCGGCCTCCCTTCTTCTTCGCCGCAGATCAGGGGTCCGTGGTTGTTCGCGATCCGGTGGCTCTTGTAGAGCAGCTTGATGCCTTCTTTGTATTGGTCCTCGAACTTCGAGTCCTCGCCTTCTTCGAGGGCTTCTCTCGCCTCTTCGAGCTTGTCGAGTCCTTCCTTGGCGACGGCGGTCCAGCGGCTGACGATACGCGCGTCTACGGGGGGCGTTCCAAGTTCCCGAAGGTCGATCGCCTCTTCTCGACCGAGGGCCACATATTCCTTCAAGGCAGTGATCGCCTTGGCTTTTTGCGCTTTGCCCATGATCAACCCGTGGAGTTCCGCAAACTTCTTATGGATCGGGGTGGCCTTCTTCTTGAGTGACCTGCAGAGAGCCTCGGCTTCTTCGATGTACGAGGATCGGGTCCGTTCCCGTGACGGTCCGGTCGCACCGCCCCGGATCGTCGGGTCGCCTGAAGACCCGCCGCCACCACAACCTGCCACCGCCGCAACAAGCAAGACCGCGCAGGTCACGATGAGCGCGCAAGAAAATTTCACTCGGCCAATCGTAGTCTGCCCGCCTGAACCAGGTGCGAACATACGTTCGTATCAGGCTCGCCCTATCCCCAGCCCAAGATCCGCAAGGTCGTCCAGCGGGCGATCGAGCAGCGCGAGACACAGAGCGTGATCGAATGGGCAGGGTGGGCTCGAGGTCGTCGGCCTCGACCAGGCGCTAGCTGTCCTACCCACGGACGTTGTGAACACGACTGATCGGCGGCCGGTCTCCGAGTGAGCTGTGGGGCCTGCGCCGGTTGTAGTAGCGCAGGAAGGATGGCATCGAGCGGGCCCGCTCGGCT
>JAFDWB010000037.1 GCA_018268675.1 Actinomycetota bacterium | reverse complement strand
TCGAGGTCACCGCGCTCGATCCGCTTCGCCAGTTCGACCTCCTCCGCCGCGGTCAGCAGGCGGACTTTGCCGATGTCCTTGAGGAACAGCTGCAAGGAATCGGTGGTCATGTCGGGTTTCAGGTCCAGCGTGGTTTTCTGCCGCCGCCGGCCTTTTTTCCCGGTGTCCATGGGCATGGCTTCGGCCGCCGCTTTCTGGGCGGGATCCATGTCCTCGACGAGCTCGATGCCCGCTTTCTCGAGGTGGCCGTAAAGATCCTCGACGTCGGACTCGTCAAGGTCGACCTCCGACACCGCGTTGGCGATGTCGCCGAAGGTCAGCACGCCGAGCTGCTGACCCCGGTTCATGAGGTTTTTGACCTCCTCCAACTCCTGAAGCTCTGCTACCAGCATCCTGTGTCTACTTCTTTCCCTAGCGCTTTGATGAATATCCGTGGGCGTATAAATGCCTGAAGTGGCGGCAAGTCGCGCCACAGCGACGAAAAAGCGGACCGGGGGACTGGTCCGCGAATGAGTAAATCAAAGGCCTATGTTGCCGAGTGCCCCGTTGGGCGAGCGTTAAACGTCAAACGCTTGTTCGCATTGTAGGCGCTTCAGTTTGTAAAGTCAATGCTCAAACGCTCGCCCAGATCCCACCACTGGCTCAGCGCCTTCTGGCAGCGGGCCTACCGCGAGAACGTCACGGGATTGGCGGCGATGGTCGCCTACAACCTGATGTTGGCGGTCTTCCCGTTCAGCCTCCTGGTCCTCTTCATCGGCGGCCAGGTGCTCAAGATCCAGGGGGTCGAAACCAGCGTCCTGACCGACCTGCAGCGCCTCTTCCCGAACACCGAGTCGGCGACGCTCAGCGACGTCCTCGACCGGATCAGGGAAAACTCGGCGACGATCGGGATCGCCGCCTTCGTCGGCTCGATCTGGATCGGCGCCTCCTTCTGGGGCGCGATGGACACCGCCTTCTGCCGCATCTACCACGTGCCCTGCCGCGGCTGGATTGAGCAAAAGCGCTTTTCCTTCGCGATGCTGGGGGTCGTCCTCCTCTTCATCGCCGCCTCGATCTTCATCCCGGGCGTGGAGAGCACGCTTGTCTCCAGCACCGACAAGCTCCCCTTCGGGCTCTCCGGCATCGAAGGCATCGACAAGGCGCTGCTGCTCGGCGCCGCCCTGCTGATCACCTTCGGGATCTGCGCGGTCATCTACTGGGCGGTCCCGAAGGCGCCGGTGCCGTGGCGCGCGATCTGGCCGGGGGCCCTTTTCGTCACCATCTGCGCGGGCCTCGCCAACTGGCTCTTCCCCCTCTACCTGACCAACATCTCGAGCCTCTCGCGCCTCGGCTCGACCCTCGGCTTCATCCTGATCGCGCTGCTCTGGTTCTACCTGCTGAGCCTCACGATCATGGTGGGCGCGGTGATGAACTCGCTGCGCTTCGAGTATCACGAGACCGGCGAGCTTCCCTACGCGAATGGCACCGCCCCACCCCCCAACCCCTGCGCTGGGCTCACCGAGGAGGAGCGCCGGCAGGCGACCGAGGCGCGGTCCCGGCGAGACTGAGGTTGACGGGCCTCTACCCGTACCGGTGTTCGCCGCCCGCGATTTCGCGGAGCTTCGAGCGGTCGTGCGTCGCCTGGATACGGCGCACGGTGCCGGATCGGGAGCGCATCACCAGGGATTCGGTGGTCGCCCCTTTGCCGCGGTAGCGGACGCCCTGGAGGACGTCGCCGTCGGTGACGCCGGTGGCGGAGAAGAAGACGTCGTCGCCGGAGCAGAGGTCGTCGGCGGTGAGGATGCGATCGAGGTCGTAGCCGGCGTCGACCGCGGCGCTCCGCTCCTCGTCGTTGCGAGGCCACAGGCGCCCCAGAAGCTGGCCGCCCATCGACTTCAGGGCCGCCGCCGAGAGCACCCCCTCGGGCGTGCCGCCGATCCCCCAGAGCAGGTCGACCGGGGAGCGTTCGGAGACCGCCAGGAGCGCCGCCGAGACGTCGCCGTCGGTGATCAGGCGGATGCGCGCGCCCGCCTCGCGGATGGCGCGGATCTGCTCCTCGTGGCGGGGCCGGTCGAGGACGACGACGATCACGTCGCCGATCGAGCCGCCGCGGCGCTCGGCGACGAGCTTGCAGGTCTCGGTCAGCGGCCGGTCGAGGTCGAGCAGATCGGCGATGTCTTCGCCGCCCGCCAGCTTTTCCATGTAGACGCAGGGGCCGGGGTCGAACAT
>JAFDWB010000036.1 GCA_018268675.1 Actinomycetota bacterium | reverse complement strand
TCGATCAGGACGTCGTCTTTGCCCGCCGCGTCCATCACCAGCGCCACCTGCAGGGCCGCCTCGGAGAGGCCGCCGAGGGCGCCGCGCGAGGCCATCGAGCGGATGAAGACGCCGGGGTCGAGGAAGTGCTCGGAGAGGCGGATCCGGTCGCCGAGCAGGGCGCCGCGGGTGAACGGGCTCGAGGGGTCGATCGAGAGCACCGCGACCTCGCGGTCGGCCTTGCGCAGCTCCGCGGTCAGCGCTCCGATCAGCGTGCTCTTCCCCACTCCGGGTGGCCCGGTGAAGCCGACGATGCGCGCCCTGCCGGTGCGCGGGTAGACCTCGCGGACGAGGTCCCACCCGGCCGGGTCGTCGGACTCGATCAGCGTGATCGCGCGCGCCAGCGCACGCTTGTCGCCGGCGACGAGGCGCTCGGCGAGCGGGGCGTCTTTCGCGACGTCAGGCACGAGGTGGCCAGTCTAGAGTTGCCTCGCCGTGCTCCGCTTCCTCGCCCGCAACCGGATGCTCAACTGGCGCTACGGGCGGCTCGGGTGGCGCTACCTGTGGCGCCGCCTGCTCACCCCGGCCGGGCGCCGCTGGCACACCGACGGCTTCGTCTTCTTCGGCCGCGGCCTCGAAATCGAGATCTCGCCGCGCGGGCGGGTCGACTTCGGCCGCTTCGTCTGGATCGGCGACCGGACCAAGATCCGCTGCCACGAGGGGTTGGTCGAGATCGGCGCCAAGTCCGTCCTCGGCCAGGAATGCACGATCTCCGCCTACCAGCACGTGCGGATCGGCGAGCAGTGCGTGATCGCCGACCGGGCGATGTTCATCGACTTCGACCACGGCGTCGTCGAGGTGGAGCGCCCGATCCGCCTCCAGGGCATCTACAAGCGCGACGTCGAGGTCGGCTCGAACGTCTGGATCGGCTACGGCGCCTGCGTCCTCCGCGGCGTGCGGGTCGGCGACAACGCGATCATCGGCACCAACTCGGTGGTCACCAAGGATGTCCCCGCGAACGCCGTCGTCGCGGGCATCCCGGCCCGGATCATCCGGATGCGCGAGACCCCGCGCGACCTGCGCTGGGCCCGCCCCGTCGAACCCGACCCGGGGGCGGCGACGACCCTGCAACGGCCGGGGGCCGGGTAGCGGGGCGATCCGAGAGTTCGGCCCGGGATGGCCGGCGGGCCCCGCCCCGGTGAGTTCGCACTTATCCACGCTATGTGTGGGTAACTGCGAACTCACTGAGGGTCGTCCCGTTCCGTGGCTGGAAATGGTCGGTATGCGACCGAAACCAACCACGGAAGGCCGGGGCTCCCTGGTCCCGGCGCAGACCGAGGCGCGCCCGTCGCCCTCATAGCCAGCCGAATATGAGGGGACGGGCGCGCCGCGGGGCGGCAGCCCGCAGACCCCCGCCTAGGCCCGCTCCTCCGCCAGCTCGGCGACCCTGGCCTCGACCAACTCGGTGCCCATGTGGAGGAAGCGGATGATCGCTTCGAGGTCGGCGACGGAGAACTTCTCGATCAACGGGACGGAACGCTCGGCCAGGGGCCCGTAGAAGCGCTGGGATATCTCCTCGAGCTTCTCCGTCCCCTCGATCAGGACGCGCCGGCGATCGGCGGGGTCGGCGATCCGGCGCACGTAGCCCTTCTCGACCAATCGGTCGATCACCGCCGTCACCGTGCCGCTGGTGAGACCGGCGTCGGCCGCGACCCTGCCCGCGGCCACCGGGCCGAGGCGCTCGACGATGTCGAGGCATCGCGAGTCGGTCCGGTTCACCCCCATGCCGCGAGCGGCGGCGTCGTCCATCTTGTCGGTCGCAAGCTGGTTCGTCCGCACCGCGGCGAAGAGATCGCCGATTAGTTCCGCCTTCGTGCTCCGTCTCATCTCAGGTGCCGCGTGTCTATGTTATCTTGATTTTCAAGATAGTTGGGAATCGAGTGAATCTTATAGGAGGAGTTGGGTGAGCGAGGCAAACGCGATCGAGGCAGTGGAGTTGCGGAAGTCCTACGGCGAGGACGTGCAGGCGCTCGACGGCCTCACCTTCTCGGTGCCGGCCGGGACGGTCTTCGGGCTGCTCGGGCCCAACGGGGCGGGCAAGTCGACGACGGTGAAGATCCTCACCACGCTCGCGCACCCCGACGGCGGCTCCGCCACGGTCGCCGGCCACGACATCCTGCGCGAGCCGGCGCGGGTCCGCGAGTCGATCGGCGTCGTCTCCCAGGCGGGCGGGCTCGACCGCGAGGCGACCGGGCGCGAGAACCTCCGCCTGCAGGGGCAGGTCTTCGGCATGGGCGGGCGGGACCTCGAGCGCCGGATCGACGAGCTGCTCGAGCAGTTCCGGCTCGCCGACGCGGGCAAGCGGCTGGTGCGCGAGTACTCGGGCGGGATGCAGCGGCGCCTCGACGTCGCCCAGGGACTGGTCCACCGGCCGCAGGTCCTCTTCCTCGACGAGCCGACGACCGGGCTCGACCCCGAGGTGCGGGCCGAGATGTGGGACGAGATCGCGCGCCTCTCCGGTGCCGGCCTCACGGTCCTCCTCACCACCCACTACCTCGAGGAGGCCGACAGGCTGGCGGCGCAGCTGGCGATCGTCGACAAAGGCCGGGTCGTCGCCGAGGGCTCGCCGGACGCGTTGAAGCGCGAGCTGCGCGGCGACGCGATCCACATCGAGCTCGGCTCCGAGACCGCGGCCGAGGCGGCGGTGCGCGAGGCGCTCGACCGTGTCGACGGCCTCGACCAGATCATCTACGACGAGAACCGCATCCTCCACGCCCGCGCCGAGGACGGCGCGCGGACCGTCCCGGCGGTGCTGGCGGCACTCGACGGCGCCAACCTCGGCGTCGCCGCGGTGACCGTGGCGCGGCCCTCGCTCGACGACGTCTACCTGCGCTTCGCCGGCCGCACCTTCGGTGAGGCCGAGGGCGAGGACCAGCAGCGACGAACCGACAGCGAGAAGGAGGCGACCCGATGAAGGCGCTGCACGACACCCGTCACATGACCGTCCGCCACCTGATGGCGCTCTGGCGTCAACCCTGGTGGATCGCCGTCTCGTTGGTCCAGCCGGTGATCTGGTTGCTGCTCTTCGGCGCCCTCTTCAAGTCGGTGACCGACATCCCCGGCTTCGGCTCGGAAAACTACATCCAGTTCCTCGCGCCGGGCGTGGTCGTGATGACCGCCTTCTTCGGCGCGGGCTGGGCGGGCATGCCCGTGATCGAGGACATCGACCGCGGCGTCATCGACCGCTTCCTCGTCTCGCCGGTGCGCCGCTCCTCGCTGATCTCCGGCCGCCTCGCCTCCTGGTCGCTGACCACCGCGATCCAGTCGCTGATCATCGTCGCCCTGGCGCTGATCGTCGGCGCGAGCTTCTCCAACAGCGTCTTCGGCGTCCTCGTGCTGATCGTCGAGGCGATCCTGGTCGGCGCCGCGTTCGGCTGCCTTTCGATCGGTCTGGCGCTGCTGATCCGCAAAGAGGAGACGTTGATCGCGGCGGTGCAGTTCCTCGTCCTGCCGCTCTCCTTCATGTCGGTGACCTTCATGCAGAAGAGCCTGATGCCGAGCTGGATGCAGACCGTCTCCAACTTCAACCCGCTGAACTGGGCGGTGGAAGCGGGGCGCGATGCCGTCACCGCCGGCCCCGACTGGGGCTCGATCGCGGGCAAGACCGGCCTCCTGGTCGCCTTCCTCTGCGTCTGCGGCTTCTTCGCGATGCGCGCTTTCCGCACCTATCAGCGGGCGGTGTAGCGACGGCCGGCGCGGGCGACGATCAGCTCTGGGCGCCGAGTCGGCGGACGCCGCGCTCGGTGACCGCCCAGAACTCCTCGCCGGAGGACGCCTGGACCTCAGCGGAGACGACGCCTTCGGTACCGAGCTTGCGCAGCACCGCGGCGACCTCGCCGGTGTCGCGTTCCAAGGAGGTGGCGACGGCGATCGCAGTGCGATCCTCGTCGGTGCGCCCGGACTGGGCCAGGACGGCGAGGATCGAGGCCTCTTCGGCGCTCAGCTCGCCCGTGACCGGTTCGAGGTTGGCGGACGACGCGACCTCGGCGCTCGCGACGGCCGCGCTCGCCCCACCCGGCGCCGCGACCTCGCCGGGCGGCGGCGCGTTGATCGCCTCGGGCTGGTCGGCGGCCTCGGGCTGATTCGTCGGCGAGGAGACCTCGGCCGCGGCGGGCTGCTCCGGTCGGGCGCTGGGCTGCCCGACCTCCGGCTCGTCGACGAGTCGCTGGGGCTCTGGCCGCACCATCGCCGGCTCTGCCTGAAGCTCACCCTTGTGCCAGCGGCGCCGGAAGATCGCGGCGCTGAAGACGGCACCGGCGGCCAGGCCGGCGAGCGCGAGGGTCCGCCGCTGATCGCTCAATCGCTGCATCGGGCTGCGAGGGCGCTTGCGCTTCGAAAAGTGCACGCGCGCAGACTAGCGGCCCCACTCATCAATTCTCGTTAACGCTTCTGGCTTCTGCGCGATTCGCGCCGTCGCATAGCTCATGCAGTCCCCGTAGTTCAAAGCAGCCGGGTGGCGGCCTTCGCCGTATCTCCAGAACGCTTCGACGGCGGTCAGCCAGTGGGTCTCCCCGATCGTGACGATTCCGGTCTCGAAGAGAGTCGGCGCGCCGATCGCGACCACCTCCGCTTCCTGGAGCTTGGTGGCTGGCGGAGCGCTGTCGATCTCCCCCGCCGCCTTCTTCGACGGCGTCTACTGGACGCCGGACGAGCGCGAGGGCGGCGCGTTCAGCTTCGGCGCGGCTTTCCGCGGCCGCCCGAGCAGTTCGTCGTAGACCAGCACCGTCTGGGCGGCCACGTCGGCCCAGTCGAAGCGCAGGACGTGCTCCTTGGCTTCGGCGATCAGGTGGGCCTCGAGGGCGGGGTCGGAGAGGACGCGGATCGCCACCTCGGCGAGGGCGTCGGGGTCACGGGCGGCGAAGCGGAGGCCGGCCTCCTCGTGGGGGACGACCTCGCGCAGGCCACCGGTGTCGGCGACGATGCAGGGGCAGCCGGAGGCCATCGCCTCGAGGGCGACGAGACCGAAGGGCTCGTAGATCGAGGGGACGACGGTGAGGTCGGCGATCCCGTAGAGGGTGTGGAGGACGTCGTCGCCGATCCAGCCGAGGAAGGTGCCGTGGTCCATCAGGCCGAGCTCGGCCGCCTGGCGCTTCAGCTCCGCCTCGTGGGTGCCCGAGCCGGCGACCAGGAAGCGGGTGCCCGGCACCGCCGCGATCACCTTCGGCATCGCCTCCAGCGCCAGCTGGAAGCCCTTCTCGTAGACCAGCCGGCCGATCAGGAGGACGAGGCGCTCGGCGGGCGCCGCGAACTCGCCTCGCAGGCGCGCCAGCTCGGCCGCGTCGGGCCGCGGCAGGTCGAGGGGGTCGATGCCGTTCGGGATCACCGCGATCCGCCCCTCGGCGACGCCGAAGATGTCGGCCACCTGTTCGCGCATGTATGCGGAGCAGGTGATGACGCGGTGCGAGCGGTTGGTGATCCAGCGCTCGACCCCGTGGATGTAGGACTGCGGGTGGTCCTGCACCCAGCCCTGGTGGCGGCCGTACTCGGTGGCGTGGATCGTCGTCACCAGCGGCGCCGACATCCGGCGCGCGAGGTGGTCGCAGGCGTTCGCCACCAGCCAGTCGTGGCCGTGCACGAGGTCGAAGTCGAGGTGGTCGCCGAGCTCCACCCCGGCGGCCAGCATGTCGGAGTTCATCCGCTCGACCCAGGCGACGAACTCGCCGAGGTCGGTCGGACGGGTCGGCTCGCGGATGCGGTGGATCGTCACCCCGCCGGCGCTTTCGGTGGCGGGCGACTCCTCGCCGCCGCGGGTGAGGACGTGGACCTCGACCCCGAGCTCGACCAGCGCCTCCGAGAGCTTGCGCACGTGGCGCGCCAGCCCGCCCTCGATCAACGGCGGGTACTCCCAGGAGAGGATCAGGACTCGGGTCACGGTCGGCGGCGGGAAGGGCGGCTCAGGGTTCCAGGAGTGGCGTCAGGATCAGGTCCGGGGCAAGCGAACGCATGCGCCGATCGGTGTCACGGTCGCATCCTATGGCTTCGTAGAGCGCCTGCGAGTGTTCGGTCGCCCGCTGCCACGCGTAATCGCCCGCCTGGCCGCGGCGGTCGAGGAAGGCCCAGTCGCTCGCCTGGGCGGCCAGGAGCTCGCGCGCGGCCCGCTCCGCCCGCCCGGCCGCGAGCCCGCCGCGCACCGCCCCCAGCAGCCGGAGCTCCAGGCGCCGGGCCGCCCAGGCGAGGTCGGCGACCGGCGGCGAGTCCCAGGTCGAGAAGTCCTTGTCCTCGCCCCAGCTGGCGCGGCGCAGCGGCCGCGGCTCCGGCTCGTGGTCTTCGAGCGCCCGCGGGACGGTGACCAGCCGCACCCCCGCCGCGGCCGCGTCCGCCAGCACCGCCGCCAGCCACAGCGGGCCCTCCGACCACCAGTGGCCGAGCAACTCGGTGTCGATCGCGAAGACGACGAGGCCGCGCCGTCCCCGCTCGGCGGCGTACCCGCGCAGGCGCGCCGCGACCGCCGCGAGGAACTCGCCCGCCTGGCGCCGCGCCGCCGCCGCGGCCGCCGCCGGGTCGTAGGCGCCGCCACCGATCCGCCAGAGCCGCATCCCGCGCAGCGATTTGCCGTCGAACTGGGCGTAGGCGGGGTCGGACGGGTAGCCGTCGAGGGCCCAGAGCCAGGAGATCGCCTCCCAGTCGATCGGCAGCGCCACCGGGCCCGCCGCGGTCGCAATCGGGCGCAGCGCCGCGAGCGGTTCCTCGTGGGCGCTCTGGTCGACACAGAACCACTCGACCCCGGCCCGGGCCAGGCCCCACTCGAGCCCCGGCTCGTAGGCGCACTCGGGGAGCCAGAAGCCGCCGTCCCAGCCGAAGCGGCGGCGGTGCGAGCGGATCCCGGCGTCGAGCTGGAGCGCCAGCCCGGCGCGGCTTGCCAGCAGCGGCAGCAGCGCGTGGGTGGCCGAGGAGGTCGCGAGGGCCACCCGTCCCTCCCCCGCCGCACGCCGGAACGGCTCCAGCGGGTCGCCGCCCGCCGCGTCGAGGAGCTCGAGCGCGCGCCGGTAGCGGTGGCGCTCCGCCGCCGCCGCCGGCCGCTCCGCCGGCGCCACGTCGCCGAGGTCCGCTTCCGCCGCGCCGATCCGCCACTCGAGGAGGAAGCGCCGCAGCCGCGCCGCCGCGCCCGCGTCCTCGAGCTGGTCGGCGAGCACCGGGGTCACCGTCATCGTCAGGTCGCGGGCCACCTCGAGCACCGGCAGGTAGGAGCGCACGACCGCGTCGAAAAGCCACTCCTCGCCGAACGGGTAGGTGCCGAAACCCTCCACGTAGGGCATGTGGGAGTGGAGGACGATCGCCAGGTCGCCCGCCGTCCCCGTCCCGCCGATCGAGGCCTTACGGCCGGCAGACGGCAAGGAAGTCGAGCGCGCGGTCGAGGTCCCCGCTCGCGAGGCGGAAGTCGGAGGCGGCGAT
Organism: Actinomycetota bacterium; assembly: GCA_018268675.1. Lineage (GTDB taxonomy): Bacteria > Actinomycetota > Thermoleophilia > Solirubrobacterales > 70-9 > VAYN01. Next base: position 8,415 of record JAFDWB010000036.1, on the reverse strand, counting down.
CGCGGGCGTGAAGCGGTCGTAGAAGGGCTTGGTCAGGCCGAGGCGCCGGTGGACCGTGTCCCAGCCCAGCCGCAGTGCCCAGGCGTGCGCCCGGAGCTTGCGCGCGTGGAAGAGACCGAGGAGCTCGACCCGGCCGAAGTGCGCCGCGCACAGGGACCCGAACTCGGCCGCCCGATACTCCTTCACGTGCCAGGGGTTGTCGGACTTCTCCGCGCCGGCGGGCGCCAGCGTCAGCAGGTTCGGGGTCGAGACGTAGGCGACGCCGTCGGCGCCGACCATCGCCTTGAAGTGCTCGAGCACCGCTCCAGGGTCCCGCACGTGCTCGATGGTCTGCAGGAAGACGACTGCATCGCAGGGCTCGGCGAAGGTTTCGACCAGGTCGCGCTCGAAGCGCAGGTTGGGGCGGCGGTAGCGCAGCCGCGCGTGCTCGTGCGCCTCCGGGTTGGCGTCGACGCCGACGACGCTCGCCGCGCCGGTCGCCGCCAGGAGGTCGGAGCCGTACCCCTCGCCGCACGCCATGTCGACCACCCGCAGCCCGCCGACCCGCGCCCCGATCCACTCGTACACCGCGAGGTGGCGCCGGAACCAGTAGTTCTCGGCCGGGACGTCGGGCAGCGTCCGCTCGCCGGTCAGCGGCAGCGGTGGCACCCCGTCGGGCTGATTCGCCTGCAGGATCTCCTCGCTCACCGCCCGCACCGTATTGCAGCGGTCACTTAGAGTCCCGCCGCATGCCCGCCTCGCCGACCGCCACGCCCGAGCACATCAAGGACGTCAATACCCGCTACCACGACGCGGCGGCGCACGAATACGACGCGAAGTGGGGGATCGACTTCGGCGAGATCGGCCAGGATCAGGTGCGCGCGAAGCTGGTCAAGGCGCTCGGCGGGCGCGACGGGGAGACGTTCGCCGAGGCGCTCGAGATCGGCTCAGGCACCGGCTACTTCTCCCTGAACCTGGTGCAGCAGGGGCTGATCGGGAAACTGACCGCGACCGACATCTCGCCCGGGATGCTGGAACAGCTAGCCGGGACGGCGGCGGCGCTCGGGCTGGACGACGTCACCACCGTCGCCACCGAGGCGGAGGCGCTGCCGTTCGCGGACGAGAGCTTCGACCTCGTGCTGGGCCACGCCGTCCTCCACCACATCCCCGACCTCGACCGCGCCTTCGCCGAGTTCAAGCGGGTGCTGCGGCCCGGCGGCATGATCGCCTTCGCCGGCGAGCCATCCCGCTACGGCGACCGCCTCGCGGCGCTGCCCAAGCGCGCCGGGACGCTGGTCGCGCCGGTCTGGCGGCGGGCCGTGGGCGCGCGCGGACGGGCCATCGCCGAAGCCGACCAGTCCGAGGGCCACGCGCTCGAGGGCGAGGTCGACGTCCACGCCTTCGCCCCCGCCGATCTCCGCCGCCTACTGGAGCGCGCGGGCTTCGAGGACCGCCACGTCGGCGGCGAGGAGCTCCTCGCCAACGCCTGGGGCTGGGGCCTGCGCACGGTCGAGTCGAGCGCCGAGCCCGACACGGTCCCCTACCGCTGGCGCCGCTTCGCCTTCCGCAGCTACATCGCCCTGCAGACGGTCGACGCGAAGGTGCTCGAGCCCCACCTCCCCGCCGAGCTCTTCTACAACCTGCTGGTCTCGGCGCGCAAGCCGGCGTAGCGCGTCCGGCGGGTCGACGCGAGGATCGCTTCGACATGTCGCGGCTCGTGGACGACCTGCCAGTGGGTGAAGCGGAGCGGAGTGAGGCCCGAGGCGATGTGGGCCTGGTCGCGGCGGAAATCGCGGGTCTGCTTGATCGCGTTGCGGTGGTAGCGCAGGGAGTCCGTCTCGACGACAAGGCCCAGGTCGGGCCAGAAGAAATCGACTTCGTAGTGGTTGACGAAGACCTTGGTGAGCGGCTGCGGCAGACCCGCCGCCAGGGCAAGAGAGCGAAAGAGGCGCTCGAGCTCGGAGTCGGAGAGGCGAAACGTCTCGGGATCGAGCAGCCGGCGCAGGCGCGTGACCCCCGGCTCGCCGGAACGCAGATCGCAGTAGCGGCGCAAGGAGCCGCTGTCGAGATCCATCCCCCTGGCGGCGTCGGCTTCGTTCACGAGACGCTCCAGCGAGGCATCGGAAATTGACGTCGCGGCTTGGTCGAGAACCGTCCGCGCGGGCGTGGTGACGGGAATGCCCCGGTGAATCGTGAGGTCTCCATCGGGCAGTGAGGGGCGACTGCGGATCTTGATGCCGGCCGGCCGCGGCCAGGAACGACGGCGCACGCTCACCTCGATCAGGCGCCACTCGGAGCCGATGCCCCAGAGCGCCGCGGCGCTGCCATGGCTGAGGACCGCGTCCGGGGCACAGGCGAGCACCACCGCCATCCAGCTCCCCTCCTGCGTCAGCTCCTTCCGACCCACGGCGTAGACGCCGAGGCAGACACGATGCAGGCGCCCGGTCGCGAGCCGGTGCCTGATCGCGCTCAAGCTGAATCCGAGAGCAAGAAGATCCTGCCGAGTCAGCAATCCGTGCTGGCGCCGGGCCAACTTCCAGGCTGCGGCGCTCCTCGCTGCAGTCATAGGTGTCGTCATGGCGACACCTATGACTGCAGCGGGCGGACTTGACCCCCCTCGGGCCGGTATCGCCGCCGGTTATCCGCGGCGGACGCGGAAGAGTTTGGTGCGGGCGTCGATACCCTTGAGGCGGCGCTCGCCGGCGAAGGAGTAGGCGAAGGACTCGCCGGCCGCCTCGCGGGTGGGGGTGTCGACGAGGACGCTGCCGGGGCGGGCGATGCCGGTGATGCGGCTCGCCAGGTTGACGGAGCGGCCGTAGTAGTCGCCTGACTGAGGGAGGGTGGGGCCGGTGGCGATGCCGGCGCGCAGGAGGGGGAACTGGTCGCCTTCGGCGGCCGCGGCGGCGACCAGGTCGAGGGCCGCCTCCACGAGGGGCTCGGCCTCGGCCGACACCAGCATCGCCCCGTCGCCGATCGTCTTCACCAGGCGCACCGGGGCGGCGGCGATGCCGCTGACCAGCTCCTCGAAGCGGCCCGCGACCTCGCCCAGCTCCTCCGGCGCGATCTCCTCGCCGAGGCTGGTGAACTCGACCAGGTCGGCGAAGCAGATCGAGCGCTCCACGGCCCCGCCGATCCCCCCGCCGGCGAGGTCCGCGGCGCCGATCACGTCGCGCTTCACCTGCTCGAGCAGGTTGATCCGGAAGGCGTAGACGAGGTGCTCGTCGACCAGCGGCAGGAGCGCCTCGGCGACCGCGGCGAGGCGGTTGGCGAGGTCCCGCTCGTTGTCGCCGGGGCCGGTCAGGTTGCGGACCACCAGCTCCCGGTTCGCCTCGGCGACCCGCGCCGTCGCCATCCCCACGGTCCGCGCCGACTGCAGCAGGGCGTCCGCCGGGAGGCCCGAGTCGATGATCGCCCTGGTCCGCAGCGCGGCGTGCAGGTCGGCCTCGCCCGCGTTCTTCTCGTCGTCGTCGCCGTAGGGGACGCCGAGCGCCGCGCGCAGCCGCCGCAGGAGCTCCAGATCGACCCCCGAGAGCTCCGCGATCTCGCGCGCCGAGTAGCGCTCCCCGTCGCCGGCGATCGCCCGCTCGACCGGCAGCAGCGTCAGGTGCCCGGCGGCGACCGCCTCGCGCAGCTCAGCCAGCGGCACGCCTTCGTCGCTCAGCTGGCGCAGCAGCCCCAGTCGCGCCTCGCGCGCCTCACCCTCGAGGTCGTCGACGAGCCCCTCGGCGGCGAAGTCGATGTCGGTCCTGCCCGCCACGACGTCATTGTCTACCAGGCGCGCTCAGGCGTAGGCGACCGCGCCGCCGCGCCGCGGGTCACCGCCACCGCGGAGCGCGCCGGTCGCCGGATCGCGGGCGACGGCCTGGACGCCGCCGAAGAAGAGGTTGATCTGGGGACGCCGGGCGATCGCGACGCCGCGCGCCTCGAGCCGCTCCAGCGCCGCCGCGTCGATCCCCGGCTCGGCCTGGACGACGCCGCCCTCCGAGTGGAGGCGCGGTGCGGCGATCGCCTCCTGCGGCCCCATCCCCTGCTCGACGAACCGGACCACCGTCTGCAGGATCGCCGAGCGGATCCGGTTGGAGCCGGCGCTGCCGACCGCGAGCACGACCTCGCCGTCGCGCAGGACCACGGTCGGCGCCATCATCGACGGCACCCGCCGCCCCGGCTCGATCTGGTGGAAGCCGCGCGGGTTCAGGTCCTCCTCGCCGAGCATGTTGTTGAGGATTACGCCGGTCCCCGGCACCAGCACACCCGAGCCGGAGCCGTTCGAGCAGGTCACCGCCGCGCACATCCCGCGCTCGTCGATCGCCGAGATATGGGTGGTCGAGCCGAGCAGGCTCGCGCGGTGCTCGTTGGCGGCGTCCATCGCGGCGACGAGCTGCTCGGGCCCACTCACCGGGCCGAGGCGCTCGAGCTGGTCGAGCGCGTAGGCGATCAGCGTCCCGCCCGCCGAGGGCGGCGGGTTGGTCAGCACCTCGGTGCCGCGGAAGCGGGCGCGCACCGGGGCCCGCTCGACCGCGGCGTAGGCGGCGAGGTCGCCGCGACCGAGCGTGCCGCCGCGCTCGACCACGAAGTCCGAGAGCGCCGCCGCGACCTCGCCGCGGTAGAACGGCACGACGCCCTCCGCGGCCAGGCGTTCGAGCGCCTCGGCGAGCGCCGGGAAGCGGAATGTCTCCCCCTCGCGCAACGTCCGCCCGGCGGGCGCGTAGAGCTCCCGCGTCCCCGGCAGGCGACCGTGGATCGGCTCGAGGATGTCGAGGATGTAGGCCTGCTCGTGGTTCACCGGGGCACCGTCGCCGGCGAGCCGGACCGCGGGCCCGACCAGCTCGGACAGCGGCATCGAGCCGAAGCGGCGCAAGGCCTCCGCCATCCCGGCGGGCGTCCCCGGCACCCCGCAGGACACGGGGCCGACGTAGAACGTCTGCACCGTCTCGGCGTCGAAGACGACGTCGACCGGCGCCAGCTCCTCCCGCCGCGGCGTGCCGTCGAGGCCCGGGGCGGCGACGAAGAAGTCGAGCAGGGTCGTCTCGCCGCGGTCGTGGACCATCATGTAGCCGCCCGCGCCGAGGCCGGTCAGCGGGCTCTCGACCGCGAACGACGCCAGCATCGCGCCGACCGCGGCGTCGACCGCGTTGCCCCCGGCCCGCAGCGCGGCCGCCCCCGCCGCGGCGCTCTCCGGATGCCCCGCCGCGACGACCCCGGGCATCGGCTCAGACGTCCCACGCAACGCCGTCACCCGGGTGACGGTCGCGACCGCAGCGGCGGTGGGTCAGGGGCGAGCGAAAACCAAGCGGGACCAGGACGCAGGAAGCCCGCATGGCAGAGCCATGGGGGCGACCGAGGACGCCGTCACGCGCCGGTTTGCAGCCGCCCATGGCCCGGCGCCGCAAGGGAGCGGCCGTCAGCCGGGTAGGAACTCGGGGACGTCGATCCCCAGCGTGTCGCCGCCGCGGCCGGTCTCCGGCGGGCGCCCGCGGCCCATGTCCTTGGTGCGGCGGATCGTCGGCTCGGCCTGGGTGGCGCGGCGGGGAGCCCCGAGGCCGTCGAAGCGGGTGGCGACCACGGTGACCCAGATCTGGTCGGAGAGGTCGTCGTCGACGTTGGCGCCGAAGATGATGTTGGCGTCCGGGTGGGCGGCCTCGCCGACGACCTTGGCGGCCTCGGAGACCTCGACCAGCGAGAGGTCGGCGCCGCCGGTGATCGAGAGCAGGATCGCGCGCGCCCCGTCCATCGAGGTCTCGAGCAGCGGCGAGGAGATCGCTTTCTCGGCGGCGAGGATCGCGCGGCCTTCGCCGTGCGCCATGCCGATCCCGAGCAGCGCCCGTCCGGCGTCGGACATGATCGTCCGCACGTCGGCGAAGTCGAGATTGATCACCGCCGGCAGCGTGACCAGGTCGGAGATCCCCTGGACGCCCTGGCGCAGCACGTCGTCGGCGACCTGGAAGGCCTCCACCATCGAGGTCTGCTGGTCGAGCACCTCGAGCAGGCGGTCGTTGGGGACGACGATCAGGGTGTCGACCTCGGCGGCCAGTTCCTCGATCCCCCGGGCTGCCTGGCTCGCCCGCTTGTTCCCCTCGAAGGTGAACGGCTTGGTGACGATGCCGACCGTGAGCGCGCCGACCTCGCGGGCCAGCCGCGCGACCACCGGGGCGGCGCCGGTGCCGGTGCCGCCACCCGCACCGGCGGCGACGAAGACCATGTCGGAGCCCTTCAGCAGGCGCTTGATCTTGTCCTGCTCCTCGAAGGCGGAGCGGTGGCCGACGGCGGCGTCGGCGCCCGCGCCGAGCCCGCGCGTCTGCTCGTCGCCGATGTGCACGGTGACGTCGGCGACGCAGAGCTGCAGGGACTGAAGATCGGTGTTGACGGCCATGAACTCGACCCCGGGGATGCGGGCGTCGACCATCCGGTTGACCGCGTTGACGCCCGCCCCGCCGACGCCGACGACCTTGATCACCGGCTGGTGCGGTTCGCCCGAGCCGGGGGCCTCGTAGGCGGGCTCCTCGCGCCCGTAGCGCGGCGTCTGCAGGAACTCCTCGCGCGGGTCGCGCGGCCGCGGCTCCTCGGCGAACACCCGTTTCAGGCGCTCGGGGGCGGGCTCCGAGGACTGCGGCGGGTCGGCGCGGCGCGGCGCGGGCTCCGGGTCGCGGGCCGGGGGTGCGGGCTCGCGCGCGGGATCGTCTTCCTGGTCGAAGAAGGTGCCTGCGGCGGGCGCGGGCGACGCGGGGTCGGCGGGTTCCACCGGCGCGGCGTCGGCCTCGGCCTTGCGCGCCTCGGCGGGGTCTTCGCGCCCGTAGCGCGGTGCCTCCGGCGGATCCTCGGGAGCGTCCTCCGCGGTCGAGCGGAACAGGTCGGCGAGGGGGCCCTCGCGCATGCTTGCCCGTTTGTTACGCCGAGCCATTCGCCAGGACCTCCTTCGCCAGCTCCCGGTAGTAATTCGCGGCGCTTGAGTCGGAATCGTACTTGAGGACGCTCGAGCCCTTGACAGGCGCCTCGGCGAATTTGATCGCCTTGCGGATCCGGGACTGGAAAACGAGGTCGCCGAAGTTCTCCTCGAGGATCTCGACCGCCTCCTTGGCGTGGATCGTCCGCGTGTCAAGCATCGTCGGCAGGATGCCCTCGATGTGGACGTCGGGATTGAGATTCTCCTGGATCATCCTCAGCGTGTTCTGCAGCTGCACCAGCCCGCGCATCGACAGATACTCGCACTGCACGGGGACGATCACCTTGTTCGCCGCGGTCAGCGCGTTGATCGTCAGCAGGCCGAGGCTCGGCGGCGTGTCGATGCAGACGTAGTCGTAGTCGGCAGCGACCTCCTTCAGCGCCTTCTCCAACGAGCGCTCGCGGCCGATCTTGGTGCTCATCGCGATCTCGGCCCCGGCCAGGTCGATCGAGGCGACGGCGATGTCGATCTCCCGTTCGACGATGATCTCGGAGATCGGCATGTCGTTGACGAGCACGTCGTAAAGGCTGTTCTCGACCTTGTCCGGGTCGATCCCCTGGGACATCGTCAGGTTGCCCTGCGGATCGAGATCGACGCAGAGCACCCGGTAGCCGGACTCGGCGAAGGCGACGGCCAGATTCAGCGTCGTGGTCGTCTTCGCGACCCCGCCCTTCTGGTTCGCAAACGCGATGACGTCCGCCGTCTTGACCGGCTCCTTCACCTCCGGCTCGGCCGGCTTGAGGAAGTCCAGCCGCGTCGGCGCGATCAGATCGACCGCCTTCATCCGCCGATCCTCCGGCTCGTCGTCATCAACGGCCTGGTCATCCTCCACAACCCTGATGGTGCGCTCGACCCTCGGCCCCGGTGCCACGGCCGCTCCCTCAGCGACAGCCTCAGACGCCCCATCCGCGGGTGGCGCCGATGGGATGTCCTCGCCCGCAGCATGCGAGGACGAGGGCATCCCATCGGGGACAGGACCCGCGGTCGGAGCGCCCTCGTCAAAATCGTCCTGGTACTCCGCCTCGTGCGCCTCGTCCACCTCTTCCGGCGCATAATCGTTCACCGGCCGCTCGGGCACCGCCTCTTCCATCCGCTGCAGCTCTTCCTCGAGCGGGTGCGTCTCCTCGACGACGGCGGGCTCGCGATTCTTCTTCTTGCGGCTTAGAAATCCCATTGCGCGGATATTCGAATGGCAGGCGCCTTTTCCTGCCGTTAACTGAAATTGCTAGGAATTGCCCGATGCCCGAGCTTCTCGACAAGCGGCTGGTGATCGTCACCGGCAAGGGCGGGGTCGGCAAGACGACGGTCTCCGTGGCCCTCGGCATGCGGGCCGCCGCGGAAGGCAAGCGCACGATCGTCTGCGAGGTCGCCGCCCAGGAGAACGCCTCGCGGATGTTCGAGCACACCACGGTCGGCTTCCACGAGGTCGAGCTGGAGGAGAACCTCTGGGCGATCTCGATCGACCCCGACGAGTCGATGCGCGAGTACGTCCTGCT
>JAFDWB010000035.1 GCA_018268675.1 Actinomycetota bacterium | reverse complement strand
GGTGAAGTCGAGGCTCTCCATCAGTTCGACGAACTCGACCGCGGCGGCGACCAGCGCCTCGACCGGCGCTTCGCGCTCCAGCTCGTGCAGGTGCTTGGGCAGCGAGCCCGAGTTGACCCCGATCCGCATCGGCACGTTCTTCCGGTTGGCCAGCGCCGCGACCTCGGCCACTTTCTCCCGCCCGCCGATGTTCCCCGGATTGAGCCGGATGCAGTCGGCCCCCGCTTCGATCGCTTTCAGCGCCAGCGTGTGGTTGAAGTGGATGTCGGCGATCACCGGGATCGGCGATTCGGCGACGATCGTCCGCAGCGCCTCCGCGTCCTGCTCGCGCGGCACCGCGCACCGCACCACGTCCGCCCCCGCGTCGGCGACCTTCCGGATCTGCTCCATCGTCGCCGCCAGGTTCGCGGTCTCGGTCTTGGTCATCGTCTGCACGACCACCGGCGCGCCCCCACCGATGGGCACCTTGCCGACGAATATCTGGCGCTTCGAAGCCATGCGTGAAGGTTATCCCTGTCGCCCGGCGGGCTATTTGGAGACGTTGAAGCCTTCGCCGGTGAGGCGTCCGATGTCGTTGGAGACGCCGATCACCATCAGCATCAGCACGAGGGCGAAGCCGATGATCGTGGCGCGCTCCATCACCTTGATCGAGACCGGCTTGCCACGGCGCAGCTTCTCGACGATCGCCCAGAAGATGTGGCCGCCGTCGAGGGGGAGGATCGGCAGGAGGTTGATCAGGCCGAGGGAGAGACTGACCAGGGCGAGCAGGATGAAGGCGTCGCGCCAGCCGTTGTTGACCGCTTCGTGACCGACGTCGCTGATCCCCACCACGCTGGAGATTTCTTCGCGCCGCTGGGATTCGAAGATGTGGGAGAAGACCGAGCCGGTGCGGCCGATCACTTCGCCCATGATCCCCAGCGAGCGGCCTGCCGATTCGCCGGCGCTGACCGGCACCCAGCGGCTGTTCTCTTCCCAGGCGATGCCGAGGAGCATCCGCTTCGCCGCCGCTTCGTAGTGCGGCGTGATCTGGAAGGTCTTCAGTTCGCCGTTCCGCCGCACGGTCACCGCGACCGGAGTCGTCGCGGCGCAGCCATCGGTCGGTTCGCCGGCGCATTGGTGTGACTGGACCTGTTCGCCGATCTTTTCGATCCGCGTGTTGACGTTGACGCCCGGATAGGAGTGGCCGTCGACGGCGACGATCTTGTCGCCCGGCTGCAGGACCTTCGCCGCGGCCGACCCTTCGCTCGTTTCTTTGACCACGGTCTTGCCGTGGATGTCCTGGAGGCCGCCGATCGAGAAGACGAAGTAGAGGATCACGAAGGCGAGCACGATGTTCACCGCCGGGCCGGCCGCGGCGACAACGATCCGCTTCCACACCTTCTGGCGGTGGTAGGCGCGGTGCTCTTCCCCGGTGGGCATCTCTTCTTCCGGGTTCATGCCGTTGATCTTCACGTAGCCACCGAGGGGGATCGACTTGATGCCGTACTCGGTCTCGCCGCGCTTGAACGACCACAGCGTCGGTCCGAAGAAGAGGTAGAAGCCTTCGACCCGCATGCCGGTCGACTTGGCGGCGACGAAGTGGCCCGCCTCGTGGAGCAGGATCAGGAAGCAGAAGCCGAGGAAGACGTAGAGCCAGCTCATGCGGGGGTCAACTCCCGGGCGAGCGCGTCGGCGCGGCGTCGGGCCTCGGCGTCGGCGGTGAAGAGGTCATCGAAGTGGGTGACCGACCGGGCGGGCATGGAGTCGAGGGTGCCCTCGATCACCGCGGGGATGCCGGTGAAGGGGATCTCCCCGGCCAGGAAAGCGGTGACGGCGACCTCGTCGGCGGCGTTCAGGACGGTGGGAGCGGTGCCGCCCGCGCGGCCCGCCTCGAGCGCCAGGCGCAGGCAGGCGAAGGTCTCGGGGTCGGGCTCCTCGAAGGTCAGCGCGCCGACCGCGGCGAGGTCGAGGGGCGGGACGTCGACCGGAGCCCGGTCGGGGAAGTGGAGGGCGTAGGAGATCGGCACGCGCATGTCGGGGTAGCCGAGGTGGGCGAGGGTCGAGCCGTCGACCAGCTGGATCAGCGAGTGGACCAGCGACTGCGGGTGGACGACGACCTCGATCCGCTCGAAGGGGACGCCGAAGAGATGGTGGGCCTCGATCACCTCGAAGCCCTTGTTCATCAGCGTCGCCGAGTCGACCGTGATCCGGCCGCCCATCTTCCAGGTCGGGTGGGCGAGGGCGTCGGCGACGCTGACGTCGCTGAGGTCCTCGCGACCGCGGAACGGGCCGCCCGAAGCGGTCACCACCAGGCGCTCGACGGTGCCGGGCGCCTCGGCGCCGATCAGTTGGTGGAGCGCGGAGTGCTCGGAGTCGACCGGCAGGAGGCGCGCCCCGGTCGCCTCGGCGAGCGCCATCACCAGCTCGCCGCCGAGCACGAGGCTCTCCTTGTTGGCGAGCGCGACGTCGATCCCGGCGGTGAGCGCGACCACGGTCGAGGCGAGGCCGGCGGCGCCGACGATGCCGTTGAGGACGAGGTCGGGCTCGACCGCCCCAATCAGCTCCCGCACGCCCTCCTCGCCGACCAGCACGCGTCCGTCCCAGGCCTCCGCGGCCCGTGCCGCGGCCCGCGGATCGGCCAACGCGATCGCCTCCACCCCATGCTCGCGCGCCTGCGCCACGGTCGTCTCCCAGCCCCGCCCGGCGGCCAGGCCGACCGCGCGCAGCTCCGGCGAGGCCTCGATCACCTCGAGCGCCTGCGTCCCGATCGACCCCGTCGAGCCGAGTATCAGCACCTTCCTCATCTGCTCAAGAGGATACGGAGCGCACCTTCGGGGTCGTTAAACGCGACGGCGCCAACCCCTCGTCGTCGTTGGTTGGCCGAGCATTTCCTCGATGAGCACATCGGTCTTGCGAATCGACTCGCGGAGTTCCTGTTTTAGGCGATCGAGACTCTCGTTCCGAGCCTGTCGGCGGGTCATTTCCGGCTCAGTCTGCGTCTGCTTCTGGCGTGTCATCAGGCTCCCCCAGTCGGTCGATGATCATAGACAGCAGCCGTACCGAGTTCTCCTGGGCCGCAACGGCCTCAGACGTCTTGTCCAGCTTTTCGGCCCTGACTCCAGCCGAACCGAATTCGGTGAAGCCTCGGTTCTGGAGCGCCAACACGACAGCGATGGTGACGAGATAGAGGCCGACGAAGATTGCCCCTCCGACCTCGAGGCGATAGACGGCCGAGGCCCGGAGCGCGACACCGGGAACATCGGCCGGAATCGTGCCTCACGGCCGGCGATATTACGCCCGGCTCCCCGACCAGTCAAGAAATGTGACAAGACTCAGTACACGAGCGCCACGGAGAGGTAGTAGCCGACGACGACGGTGAAGAGGACGGCGTCGAGGCGGTCGAGGATGCCGCCGTGGGGGCCGAAGATGGTGCCGGTGTCCTTCTTGCCCAGGTCGCGCTTCAGCATCGACTCGAAGAGGTCGCCGACGGGGGCGATGGCGGCGACGGCGGCGCCGATGATCAGGGCGTCGATCCCCGACAGCCAGTTCTGGTAGAGGCCGGCGAACCAGAGGCCCATCGTGCCGATTACGAAGCCGCCGATCAGGCCCTCGACGGTCTTGTTCGGCGACAGGTTGGGGGCGATCTTGTGGCTGCCGAACATGCGGCCCGTGGCATAGGCCGCGGTGTCGGTGACGAAGGTCCCGACCAGGACGTCGATCAGCAGGCCGCCGCCGTGGGCCGGCAGGTCGCGGAGGAAGACCGCGTGGGCGAGCGGCAGGCCGATCCAGACGATGCCGAGCAGCGTCACCCCCATCGACACCGTCACCCCGTCGCGGTGCTTGGCGTCGGCGCCGAAGGCGAAGAGGACCGGGAAGCTCGCGGCGAAGACCAGCAGCACGCTGTAGGAGGTGCCGAAGTGCGCGGCGACGACCATCGCCGCGACCGCCAGGTAGGCGGGGATCGCCAGCGGGCGGGTGACCGAGGTCATCTCGAGGTACTCGCGCAGGCAGAGGATGCCGATCGCGAGCATCGCCGCGGCGAAGATGACCCCGCCGGCGACCGTGATCGCGATCGCGAAGGCGATCGCCGGGATCGCGACGAGGATGCGCCGGGTCGTCTCGCCGCCGCCGGGTCCTCTGCGGCGCGGTTTCGGCTCGGCATCGACCGCGCGCCGCCGACCCCGCCCGCGTTTGCCCCGGCGCCCGCGCCGTTTCGGCTCCCGCTCGCGCCGGCGCCGTGCCAGCGCCTGCTCGTCCGCGGACTCCGGTCCCGCCTCGACCCCCGGCTCGGGCCGCGGCTCGAAGATGTCTTCGTCGAAGAAGTCGCTCATCAGCGGCCCCCGAAGCGTCGCCGGCGCTCCTCGAACGCCCCCAGCGCCCGCTCGAACGCCGCCCGGTCGAAGTCCGGCCACAGCTCCTCGGCGAACACCAGCTCCGAGTACGCGCACTGCCAGAGCAGGTAGTTGGAGAGCCGTTCCTCGCCGCTGGTCCGGATCAGGAGGTCGGGATCGTGCATGTCGGGCGCGTACAGGTGGCGGCGGAACTCCTCCTCGGAGCCGCCCTGGAAGCTTCGCGCCGCGTCGACGATCTCCGCCCGCCCGCCGTAGTTGAAGGCGATGAAGAGGCTCAGGCGCTCGTTCCCGGCCGTCTCGGCTTCCGCCCACTCCATCCGCCGGACCAGCTCCGGGTCGACGCCCTCGCGGCGGCCGATGAAGCGCATCCGCACGCCCTCTTCGTGGAGCTCGGGCGTCTCGCCGATGATCCGCTCCCCCATCATCGCCATCAGCCCGCTCACCTCCTCCTCGGAGCGCGACCAGTTCTCGGTCGAGAAGGAGAACACGGTCAGCTCCTCGATCCCCAGGTCGACCGCGTCGCGCAGCCGCGCCTTGACCACATCGGCGCCCGCCCGGTGCCCCTCGATCACCGGCAGCCCCCGCCGCTGCGCCCAGCGGCCGTTGCCGTCGGTGATGATCGCTACGTACTTGGCGGCGCTCACAGCCCTGTCGCCGCCGCCCTCAGACCTCGAGGATTTCGGCTTCCTTGCCCTTGAGGAGCGCGTCGATCTCGGCGACCGCCTCGTCGGTCTGCTTCTGCAGGGTGGTCTCGGCCCGGCGCTCGTCGTCCTCGCCCACTTCGCCCTCGTTCTTCAGCTCGCGCAGGTCGCTCATCACGTCGCGCCGCACGTTGCGGATCGCCACCCGACCGTCCTCGGCGACGCCGTTCACGACCTTCACCATCTCCCGCCGCCGCTCCTCGGTCATCTCCGGGATCGCGAGCCGGATCACGTTGCCGTCGTTGGACGGGGTGAGGCCGACGTCGGACTCGAGGATCGCCTTCTCGATCGCCCCGATCGCGCTTTTGTCGAACGGGGTGACGGTGAGCAGCCGCGCGTCCCCGGCGGCCACGTTGGCAAGTTGTTTGAGCGGCGTCTGGGCGCCGTAGTAATCGACCTGGATCCGGTCGAGGAGGTGCGGCGAGGCGCGCCCGGTGCGCACGGTCGCGAGCTCGCCCCGGCTCGATTCGACCGATTTCGCCATCCGCTCCTTGGCGTCTGCCAGCAGTTCGTCGGTGATTGCCACGGTCGTCGCTCCTATCTAGGCGGAGGTGCCGTTGGACACCAACGTGCCGACCGTCTCGCCGCTGACGATCCTATCTATGTTCCGCTCGTCGGCCATGTTGAAGACGTAGATGGGCAGATCGTTGTCCATGCAGAGGCTGAGCGCGGTCGAGTCCATCACTTTCAGGCCCCGCTCGATCGCCGCCCGGTGGGTGATCTCGGGGATGAACTTGGCGTCGGGGTTGGTCGCCGGATCGGAGTCGTAGACGCCTTCGACCCCGTTCTTGGCCATCAGGATCGCCTCCGCGTGGATCTCCAGCGCCCGCAGCGCCGCGGCGGTGTCGGTGGTGAAGAACGGGTTGCCGGTGCCGGCCGCGAAGATCACGATCCGGCCCTTCTCCAGGTGGCGCATCGCGCGCCGGCGGATATAGGGCTCGGCGACCTCCTTGACGTCGATCGCCGACATCACCCGCGTGTGCTGGCCCAGCCGCTCGAGCGCGTCCTGCAGCGTGAGCGCGTTCAGCACCGTCGCCAGCATCCCCATGTAGTCGCCGGTCGCCCGGTCCATGCCGGCGGCGGCGCCGTCGAGGCCGCGGTAGATGTTCCCGGCCCCGACCACGATCGCCACCTCCACTCCGCGCTCCCGCACCGCCGCGACCTGGCCGGCGATCCGGTCGACCTCGGCCGCGTCGGTGCCGAAGTCGAGGCGGCCCATCAAGGCCTCCCCGGAGAGCTTCAGGAGGATGCGGCTGAACTTCTCGTCAGGCATGGGCTTCCGCTCGCCGCGGGCGCCGCCAGGATCTCAGGCGTCGCCCACCCGGAAGTAGCTGAACCGCGCGATGCGGATGTTCTCGCCGGTCTTTGCGGAAAGCTCCTGGCGCAGCTCCTCGATCGTCTTCGAGTCGTGTTTCTCGGCGTTGACGTGCTGCTGGTCGAGCAGCGCGACCTCCGAGGCCCACTTGCTCAGCTGCCCCTCGACGATTTTCTCGACGATGTTGTCCGGTTTGCCTTCCTCGCGCGCCTTCTCTTCGAAGACCCGCTTTTCGGCCTCGCGCGCCGCCGGGTCGATCTCCTCGGTGGAGACGTACTGCGGTGCCGTCGCGGCGACGTGCAGGGCGACCTGGTAGGCGAAGACCTGGAAGTCCTCGTTGCGGGCGACGAAGTCGGTCTCGCACTGCACCTCGACCATCGCGCCGACTTTGTTGTTGGCGTGGATGTAGGAGGCGACGACGCCCTCTTCGGTGCCCTTGCCTTCGCGCTTGGCGGCCGAGGCCTGCCCCTTGACGCGCAGCAGCTCGATCGCCCGCTCGACGTCCCCGTCGGCCTCGACCAGCGCCGCTTTGCTGTCCATCATCGCCGCCCCGGTGCGATCCCGGAGCGCTTTCACGTCGGCCGCCGAAATCGACCCCATCACGAATCCCCTTTCTCGGTGTCAGTACTGGTCTCGGTGGGAGCGGGAGGAGCGGCCTCCGGAGCACTCTCCTCCGCGGCCGGTGCTGCATCAGCTTCCCCGGCAGCCGGAGCAGCCTCCGAACCGTCGGCGGCGGCGCCCGCGGCGCCTTCTCCGGCGGGTGGCGCCGATGAGGGTGCCTCGCCCGCAGCCTGCGAGGACGAGGTGCCCCCATCGGGGACAGGACCCGCCGGCCGCCCACCCCCGGGCGCCGCCTGCGCCTGCTGCGCCGCCGCTTTCGCCTGTTTCTCCGCCTCGGCTTTGGCGGCAGCCTGCTTCGCCGCCTCTTCCTCGGCTTCTTTCGCCTGCTGCGCCTCGATCCGCGCTTTCTCCTCTTCCTCGCGTTTGCGCCGCTCTTCCTCCTCGCGTTTGCGCCGCTCCATCTCTTCGGCGATCCGCTTTTCCTCCTGCACGCGCCAGGCCGAGGAGCCCTCCTCGACCGCGCCGCCGATCGTGCCGATGATCAGCTGGCAGGAGCGGATCGCGTC
>JAFDWB010000034.1 GCA_018268675.1 Actinomycetota bacterium | reverse complement strand
TCAACACGCAGGGCTGGCGGCGCGCCCGCGCGATGCTGCAGAACGACCGCACCAAGGAGCTCCGCCGCCGCTTCCTGCTGACCTGCGTGCAGCGCAACCGCAACGCGCAGCTGCGGCTGAAAGCGCTGGGGGAGATCGCCGACCTCGGCGACGCCGACGCCTTCGACGACGCGATCGACATCGTCGGCACCTGGAGCCGCGAGGACAAACGGGCGGGGACGAAGACGATGCTGCAGGCGCTGATCGACAAGCGGATCGGCCGGCGCGACCAGGCGCAGGCGTGGGTCTGGCGGCTCGCCGGGTACACCCGCGAACTGCACGAGGAGTACGCGGTGCAGCGCTGGCCGGAGACGAAGCGGCTGCTGGGTCTGCTGGTCAACTCGAGCGGGCGGGCGCACGGGCGAAACGCGCGCCGGCTCGTCCACGCGGCGCGCAAACAGGACCGGCGGCTGGCGGTGTCGCTGCTGGCGGCGGCGGTCTCGCACACGCCGGAGGGCGAGGAGGTGCTGCGCGGGGCGCGGATGCGGATGGCGCGGAAACCCTCGGCGGTGGCGCGCGAGCTGCTGCGGAACTTCCCCAAAGGCGGCAAGCGGCGGCGCAAGCGCAAGCGCGGCGGCAACGGCGACGCGGAGGGCGGCCAGAACGGCGCGCCCGGCGCCGACGTCGAGGTGATCGAGTTGGAGAGCGGGGAGGACGAGGCCCAGGTCGAGGTCGCCTCCACCAACGGCGGCGACCCGGAGGCCGCGGCCGAGGAGCGGTCGAGGCGGCGCTCGCGGCGCCGGGCGAAAGCGGCCGAGCGGCGCGAGAACGGATCGGCGCCCGCGGAGGACGCCGGCGAGCCCGAGCCGATGAGCGAGCCCGAGCCGGCGGCGGAGGAGCCCGAGCCCGCGGAGGCTCAGGCGCCCGCGGAGGAGCCGCAGGCGGAGGCCGTCAAGCCGAAGGCGGCCAAGGCGAAAGACACGAAAGCGAAAGCCGCCAAAGGCAAAGCCAAAGCGAAAACGGCCAAAGCCAAAGCGGCGAAAGCGAAACCGAAAACGGCCAAAGCCGCGAAAACCAAAGTGGCGAAACCGAAAGCCGCCGCCAAACCCAAAGCCGCGGCGAAACGCAAAGCGAAGACGAAAGCGGCGAAAGCCGACTCAGACGCCGCTCAGATGAACATCGCCGGCACCGAGGGCGATCCGGTCGCCATCGCCGAGTCGGACGAGTAGGTGCCCGCGCTCGTCGACCCCGTCGGCGACGCCGCTCCCCCGGTCCCAGCTCACCTCGCGCCCCCGCAGCGCGTCTCGCGTGCGCCACGCGTCGAGCACTGTCGCGGCCTCGGCACCCAGCCACGCCTCGAGCCGCTCGTCGAGCGCCACCCGCGCCGCCCCCACCGACGCTTGTCTTCCATACGAAGACAAGCGTCGGGGCCGCGCCTCGTCGGCGCGAGGCCATAGGGAGGTGGCGCGGTCGCGGAGCTCGGGGGGGAACTCGTCGGCGGCGATGGTGAGGTTCAGGCCGACGCCGATGACCGCCCAGCCGTCCTGGGGGCGCGACTCGATCAGGATGCCGGCCAGCTTGCGGCCGTCGAGGTGGACGTCGTTCGGCCACTTCACCTTGCACTCGATCCCCGGTCGCAGCTGCTCGGCGACCTCGCAGACGGCGAGGGAGACGGCGAGCGGCAGCACCGCGTGCCGCGGCTCCAGCGGCCGGAGCACGGCCGAGTAGAGAAGGGCGGCCCCGGGCGGCGCGGTCCAGGTGCGCCCCTGCCGTCCCCGGCCCGCCGTCTGCTCGGCCGCGGTGACGACGGTCCCGTGCGGCGCCCCCGTCGCGGCGAGCTCACGCGCGACCGTGTTCGTCGACCCGACGCGACGGAAGTGACGGTGCGGCGAGCCGAACGTCGCGCGCAGCTCCACGCTCAGCGCGCGGCGTCGGCGAGCAGGGCGCCGAGCAGGCCCTCGACGTCGTAGCGCTCGGCCTCGACCGCGACCTCGAGGCCGGCCTCGCGCACCGTCGCGCTCGTGATCGGGCCGATGGAGACGATCCGGGCGCTGCCGGGGAAGCGGTCGCCGAGGGCCTCGGTGAGGTTGCGGACGGTCGATGACGAGGTGAAGGTGACGTAGTCGGCCGCTTGGGCCGCCGCGACCGCGTCCTGGTCGGGTGCCTCGCGCACCGTCTCGTACAGGGCGACGACGTCGACCGACGCGCCGCGCTCGCGCAGGGCGTCGGGGAGGACGTCGCGGGCCTCGGCGGCGCGCGCGACCAGCACCCGCCTGCCCTCGATCGCGACCCCCGCGAGCGCCTCGACCAGCGCCTCGGCGACGAAGCGCTCGGGGACGACGTCGGCGACGATCCCGTGCCGGGCGAGCACCCGCGCGGTGCCGGGGCCGATCGCCGCGACCGTCGCGCCGGCCAGCGCGCGGGCGTCGCGCCCGGCGGCGGCAAGCGCCTCGAAGAGCAGGTCGACTCCGTTCGGGCTGGTAAGGCAGACGAGCGCGTACTCGCCGACCGCGGCGACCGCGGCGCGCACCTCCGCGCTCTCGATGCGCGGCTCGATCCGGATCGCGGGCAGCTCGACGACGCGCGCGCCAAGGCCGCGCAGGGTCGCCGCCAGCCCGCTCGCCTGCGCTCGCGCCCGCGTGACGACGACCGTCCGCCCGTGGAGCGGGCGCCGCTCGAGCCATTCGAGCCCCTCGCGCCGCGCCGCGACGTCGCCGATCACGATCAGCGCCGGCGCCCCGATCGCCTCGCGCTCGACCGCCGCGGCGAGGGTCCCGAGCGTCGCGGTCACCGTCCGCTGCCCGGACCAGGTGCCCCGTTCGATCGCCGCCGCGGGCTGCTCGGGGTCGCGCCCGGCGCCGATCAGCGCCGCCGCGTTCTCGCCCAGCCGTTTGACCCCCATGTAGAAGACGAGCGTGCCGGGGAAGGCGGCGAGCGCGTCCCAGTCGAGCGCCGTCTCGGCCTTCTCGGGGTCCTCGTGGCCGGTGACGAAGGCGACCGCGGAGGCGTCGTCGCGGTGGGTGACCGGGATCCCAGCGTAGGCGCTCGCGGCGACCCCGGCGGTCACCCCGGGCACGACCTCGAACTCGACCCCGGCCGCGCGCAGCGCTTCGCCCTCCTCGCCGCCGCGCCCGAAGACGAACGGGTCGCCGCCCTTCAGCCGCACCACGCTGCGCCCGGCGCGCGCCGCCTCGACCAGCCGCGCGCCGATCTCCTCCTGCGGCATCGCGGGCGCCCCGGGCCGCTTGCCGACGTAGACGAGCTCGGCGTCGCCGCGCGCGCCGTCGAGCGCCCCCGGCGGGATCAGCCGGTCGTAGTAGACGACATCGGCGGCCGCGATCAGCTCCAGCGAGCGCGCCGTCATCAGCCCCGGGTCCCCTGGCCCCGCCCCGACCAGGTACACGACCCCCGGTCGGATGCTCACGCGCCCTGCTCCGCGGCGCGGGCGAGGAGCTCGGCGGCGCCCGCGCCGAGCAGGCGCCTGGCGAGCTCGCGGCCGGCCTCCTCGGGGTCGGCCGGGTCGGCGTCGAGCTCGTCGTGGATCCACTCGGCGCCGTCGGGGAGGCCGACGAAGGCGCCGATCCGCAGCCGTTCCGGGGAGGCCTGGGCGAAGACGCCGATCGGGGTCGAGCAGTCGGCCTCGAGGCGGGTGAAGCAGGCGCGCTCGGCCCGCAGCTCGGCGAAGGCGACCTCGTCGCCGATCGCCCGCACCGCCGCCGCGGTCTCCTCGTCGTCAGCCCGCACCTGCAGCGCCAGCGCGCCCTGGCCCGCCGCCGGGACCATCCGGTCCACCGGCACCCGGAACCCGATCTCGCCCTCCCGCCCCAGCCGCCGCAGCCCCGCCGCGGCGAGGATGATCGCGTCGTACTCGCCGTCGGCCAGCTTGCGCAGTCGCGTGTCGACGTTGCCGTTCAGGTCGAGCACCCGCAGGTCGGGCCGCGCTGCCAGAAGCTGCGCCCGCCGCCGCAGGCTGACCGTGCCGACCCGCGCTCCCTCCGGCGCGTCGGCGAGCGAGGTCCCCGCCCCGATCCAGGCGTCCGCCGGGTCCTCGCGCGGCGGCACCGCGGCGATCTCGAGGCCCTCGACCTCCACCCCCGGCAGGTCCTTCGCCGAGTGCACGCCGACGTCGGCGCGCCCGTCGAGCAGCGCCTGCTCGACCGCCCGCACGAAGCGCGACTTGTCGCCGGGCTCGCCGTGGGAGGAGACCTCGACCAGCTCGGCGTCGCCGAGCAGATCGGCGACGGTCCCCGCCTGCGTCAGCGCGAGCTGGCTACCCCGGGTCGCGATGCGGAGCGCCGCCGCCACGCTGCGCCTAGTCGGAGCGGGGCCGCAGCTCGGTGACCTTGCCCGCCGCGCCTTCCTCGGCCTCCACCTCGGTGTCGACGTCGAGGCCGAACAGTTCCCGCAGCGCGCTCACGTACTGGTAGGCGTCGTCGGAGCCCGCGGCGCGACGGATCCGCCGGGTCGGCTCGTGCAGGATCCGCGAGGCGATCGCCTTCGCCATCAGCTCCACCCGCTCGCGGTCGGCCGCGCCGAGGCCCTCCCAGCGGTTCTCGTTCTCGGCCAGGACCCGCCGCACCACCTCGTCGCCGCGCTCCCGCAGCGCCGCGATCGTCGGCACGACCTCCAGCGAGGCGAGCCAGCGCTGGTAGCGGTCGAGCTCGGCCTCGATGATCCGCTCCGCCCGCGTCGCCTCCGCTTCGCGCACGCCGGCGTTCCGTTCGACGATCTGCTGCACGTCGTCGATGTCGTAGACGCTCACCCCGGAGATCTCGCGGCACTCCGGCTCGATGTCGCGCGGCACCGCGATGTCGATCAGCAACAGCGGCCGTGCTTCGCGCTCCGCCATCACCTGCTCCAGGCCGTCGCGCTCGATGATGTGGTGCGGCGAGTTGGTGGTGGAGACGGCGAGGTCGACCTGGGTCAGCTGCTCGGGCAGGTTCTCGAAGCGGATCGCCTCGCCGTCGAAGCGCTGCGCCAGCCCGAGCGCGCGGTCGTGGTGGCGGTTGGCGACGAAGACGGTCTGGACGCCGCGCGCGACCAGCGCCCGGGCGACGAGTTCGGCGGTCGCGCCGGCGCCGATCATCAGCACCTTGCGCTCGGCGAGGTCGCCGAGGGCGCGCTGGGCGACCTCGACCGCCACCGAGGGGATCGAGACGCCGCGCTCGCCGATCGCGGTCTCGGCGCGCGCCCGCCCGCCCGCCGCCAGGGCGCCGCGGAAGAGGCGGTTGAGGATCGGCCCGGTGGCGCCCTCGACCAGCGCCAGCTCGTAGGCGCGTTTGACCTGGCCCTGGATCTCCGCCTCGCCGACGATCATCGAGTCGAGCCCGGCGGTGACCCGCAGCAGGTGCCGCGAGGCGTCGATGCCGCGCAGCGAGTAGAGGTGGCCGAGCAGCTCGGTCGGCCGGATCCCGGCCTTGCGGGTGAGCACGCCGAGCGCCTCGGACTCCGCCTCGACCGGGTCGGAGACCACCAGGTAGAGCTCGGTCCGGTTGCAGGTCGAGATCGCCGCCGCCTCCTCGATCGTCCCCGCCTCGGTCAGCTCGCGGAGCGCCGCGACCGACCGCCCCTCGGTCAGCGAGAGGCGCTCGCGCAGGTCGAGCGGCGCCGTCTTGTGGGAGACGCCGAGGGCGAGGATCTCGCTCAAGACTTGACCTCCGCGGGCGCCGTCTCGCCGCTGTCCGCGCCGTTCTTCCGCGTCTCGGCGATCTCCGCGACCTCGCGCAGTTCGCGCTCGATCCGTGCCAGTTTCATCCCCATGATCGCGACGTAGATCAGCAGCAGGAGGACGAAGACGATGTAGGCGCCGGCGACGTACTTGCCGCCGACGTCGTTGGGGATCGCCGGGGTGGCGAAGACGAGGCCGAGGACCTGGTCGAGCATCAGTGGACCTCCGGGGCGATGCGGGAGCTGGGCGGGCCGCTGGGGGCGTCGAGGGCGCGCCGCAGGCGCTTCAGCTGGCCCTGCGCGCTCTTCGCCGAGAGCTCGAATTTGACCAGCGTCGTCCACAGCAGCGCCATCGAGATGATCGAGGCGAGGAAGGTGAGCTTCATCGAGCCGGGGAGGCCGCCTTCGGCGGTGGCGAAGACGCGCGGGTGGACGAGCGAGGCCGACATCCGCACGGCGAGGAAGTTGAGCGGCACGAAGGCGCCCGCGGTGATCGCGAAGACCGAGGCGTAGCGCGCCTGCCGCTGGCGGTCCTCGATCGCGTAGCGGAACGGGTAGTAGGTCGCGTAGAGGAGGAAGACGATCAGGAAGCTGACCAGCGTCGGTTCGTTCCAGACCCACCAGTGGCCCCAGGAGCCCTTCGCCCAGATCGAGCCGGTGATCAGGCCGCCGACCGCGAAGATCACCGAGATGTGGATCGCGACGTAGGAGTAGGCGTCCCAGCGCGGGTCGTCGCGGCGCAGGTGGAGGACGGCGAAGATGCCGGCGACGACGAAGCCGCAGAGCGAGACGATCGCCAGCGGCACGTGCAGGTAGAAGATCTTCTGCAGGAAGCCCTGGTCGGCTTCGATCGGCGCGTAGAAGAAGACCAGGGAGAGGCTGATCGCGAAGCTCACGACGGTCGCGATCGAGAGGGGTCTGAGTCCTTTGCCGTACATGCGGTGTTCGCCGGACCGCCGGACGCGGGCTCAGTCCTCGAGCAGGAAGTCGAATACCGCGTAGCCCAGCAGGGCGAAGATCAGATCGTATAGACCCAGGACCATCAACCAGGTCCCGAAGCGGTGGTAGGAAACGCCGCCCAGGAGCAGCAGGGGTTCGCTGGCGGCCGTGGCGGCGATCATCAGCGGCACCACGAGGGGCAGGAGGACGAGCGGCACGAGCAGGTCGCGGGCGCGCGAGTTGACCGCCATCGAGGAGATCAGCGTGCCCGTCGCGGCGAGGCCGATGTCGGCGAGGACGAGGACCATCGCCAGCGGCGGCAGCGCCCGGGCGCTGTTGAGGAAGAAGACGGCGAAGATCGGCACCGCGATCAGCTCCAGCACCAGCAGGTAGACGATCAGCGCCGCGACCTTGGCGGTGAAGAGGACGCTGCGGTCGATCGGGGCGAGGCGGATCGCGTCGAAGCCGCCCTCCTCGCGCTCGGCGACGAAGAGGCGGTTGATGCCGAGCACCGCGGCGAAGAGGAGGGTGGCCCAGAGGACGCCCGCGGCGAGGCCGCCGGAGAGGCTCGTGCGGTTGAGGCCGAAGCGGAAGATGACGAACGAGGTGACCGCGAAGAGCGCCATCGCGGGGAGCGACTGCAGCGTGCGGAGCTCGGCCCGGAGGTCCTTGCCGAGGATCGCCGCGAAGGCGGTGCGCGAGGGGGTCACGAGACCGCCGCCGGCTCGTCGACCTCGAGGCGCAGCACCTGGTCGGCGTCGGGGAGGTGACGCTCGGGATCGTGGGTGACGACGACGCGGGTGTGGCCGAGCCCGGGTCCGAGCAGCGTGCGGGCGATCTCGCGGCCCTCGATGTCGAGGTTCGAGTCGGGCTCGTCGAGCAGCAACAGCTCCGGTTCGTGCAGCACGCAGCGGCAGATCGCCAGCCGCTGGCGCATCCCGGCGGAGAACTCATAGGTGCGCTCGTCGCCGCGGTGGGCGAGCTTCACCGCCTCGAGCAGCTCCTCGATCCGCGCCTCGGCGGCGGCGCCCGTGATCCCGTGCAGCCTGGCGTGGAAGCGCAGGTTCTCGCGGCCGCTGAGGTCGCGGTAGAGCAGCGGTTCGTGCCCGAGGTACCCGATCTTCCCGCGCAGCTTCCACGCCTCGTCGGGGAGCTTGCACCCGAGCACCCGGACTTCGCCCTCGGTCGGCCGCAGCAACGTCGCGAGGATCCGCAGCAGCGTCGTCTTCCCGGCCCCGTTGGGACCGAGCACCACCAGCGAGCTCCCCACCGGGGTCTCCAGGCTGACCCCCTCGAGCGCCGCCCGTTCCCCGTAGACGCGCCGCAGCCCGACCAGCTCGATCGCCGGCTCGGCCTCTGTCTGCCGTTCGTCCGCCACGCGGTGATTCTGTCGATTGGCGGACAGGAAAGGGATGCGGCCCGTGCCGGCTGGCGCCCGAGAAAGGGACGGGCCCTCCTCGCCACGGCCCGGGCTGGCTGTGGCCGTGGCGAGAGGGCCGGGTATGAAAGGGGTGGAGGGACCGTCACCGAAGTCCGACCTCGTCACGGAGACGTCGGGAACTCCACCCTTCCTCCCGTCTTCCTCATGCCTTCCCATTGGTCAGGGCTTTGCTGTGGAGAGAAACTCGCTCTATACGCGAGTAAGGCTCCACAGGCGCCCCTTCGCCGCCGTCCGTGGCCTCCTTTCCGCCCCGAGACCGTCACGGAAGTCCGACTTCGTGACGTCCCTGTGCCCGCTCCCCCACGGACCCCTCACGTCCTGGGCGCCTCATGGCGGTCACAGCCTGCCAGGACCGCCATGAGGCGCCCGGGACGCATCTCGGACGGGCGCGTTCACCCCCGCCGCACGGTCCGCCGCCCGATCCGTAGCAGCGGTCGGGCGCCGTCGCGGAGCGCCTGGGCGCGGACCTCGCCGCGGCCGTAGAGGAGGCGGGCGGAGTTGCGGACGGCCTCGCCCAGGGTGCGGTCGTAGGGGTGCCACCAGAAGTCGCGGGCGTGGCCCGGCTCCCAGGTGTTCATCTTGATGTTGACGCACTCGTAGAAGCCGAATTTGGAGTGGGAGCGGCCGAGGCCGGAGTGCTTGACGCCGCCCCAGGAGCACTGGCAGGCGCCGTGGCTGAAGGAGTGGTCGTTGATCCAGACCATGCCCGATTCGAGGGTGCGGGCGATGCGTTCGCCGCGCGCCCGGTCGCGGGTCCAGACCGAGGCGCCGAGGCCGAACTCCGAGTCGTTGGCGAGGTCGATCGCCTCCTGCTCGGAGGCGACCACGACGACCGGCAGCACCGGCCCGAAGATCTCCTCGCGCATGATCCGCATCTCGTGGGTGACGCCGGTGAGGACGGTCGGGGCGAGGAACTTCCCGGGCAGGCCGGGGACCTCGGTCGGCCCGCCGCAGAGCTGCGTCGCCCCCGCCGCGACCGCGTCGTCGATCAGCTCGACCACGGTCTCGTACTGGGAGTCGGCGGTCATCGGGCCGATCTCGGTCTCCCACTCGAGCGGGTCGCCGAGCCGCAGCCGCTCCGCCTCGTGGACGACGCCGGCGAGGAAGCGGTCGGCGACCTCGCGCAGCACGTAGACGCGCTCGATCCCCGAGCAGGTCTGCCCGGCGTTGGCGAAGCCGCCCCAGACCGCGCCGCTCACCGCGTTGCCGAGATCGGCATCGGCGCAGACGATCATCGGGTCCTTGCCGCCGAGCTCCAGCACGCTGCCCTTCAGCTGCCGCGCGCAGACCTCGCCGACCTGCCGCCCGACCTCGACCGAGCCGGTGAAGAAGACCTTGCCGACCGTGGAGTGGGCGAGCGCCTCGCCCACCGCGCCGCCGCCGTGGACCACCCGCAGGAGCCCCTCCGGCACGCCGCCGCGCTCGAACACCGCGCGGATCCGCTCCCCCAGCAGCGGCGTCAGCGACGCCGGCTTCAAGACCACCCCGTTGCCCGCCATCAGCGCGATCGCGACCTCGCCGAAGGGGATCGACCAGGGGTAGTTCCAGGGTGCGATCACCCCGACCACGCCGATCGGCTCATACGAGAAGTGCCCGCTCTTGGAGAGCGTGAACGCCTGCGTCATCCGCACCCGCTCGTCGGCGAGGATCTTCGGCCCCGCCTTCGCCACCCAGTGCAGCGCGTCGACCGTCGGCAGCAGCTCCATCGTGTAGGCCTCGACCCGCGGCTTGCCCTGCTCGCGCACCAAGAGCTCGGCGATCTCGTCGATCTCGTCGAGCAGCGCGTCGGCCGCCCGCAGCATGTAGCGCGCCCGGTCCTTCGCCGTCAGCTGCGCCCAGGCGGGCTGGATCCGCGCCACCTCCTCGACCACCCCCTGGACCTCGTCGGGCGCGATCGTCGCCACGCTCCCGATCACCTCTCCCGTGGTCGGGCTCCTCGACTTGAGCGTGTTCAGGGACGGCCCGGCCTGCGCGGCGCTCTCCATCGCGTGAGCGTACCTCGGGCGGGGGAGCGGCCCCTCATACTGGGGCGATGAGCGATCAGCTCTTCGACACCGGCGACGCGCCCGGCGAAGCGCCCGAGCAGATCCCGCCCGACGCGCCGCTGGCGGTGCGGATGCGGCCGCGGACGCTCGACGAGATGGTCGGGCAGGAGCACATCGTGGGGGAGGGGTCGGCGTTGCGGGCGGCGATCGAATCGGGGCGGCCGCACAGCGCGATCCTCTACGGGCCGCCGGGGGCGGGGAAGACGACGCTGGCGCGGATCGCGGCGCGGATGGCGGACGGGGCGTTCGAGGAGGAGTCCGCGGTCAACGCGGGCAAAGCCGAGATCAGGAGCGTGATCGAGCGGGCGCGGGAGCGGCGGCGCTCCTCGGGGCGGCCGACGATCCTCTTCCTCGACGAGATCCACCGCTTCAACAAGGCCCAGCAGGACGCGCTGCTGCCGGCGGTCGAGGAAGGGCTGCTGACCCTGATCGGGGCGACTACCGAGAACCCCTACTTCGAGGTGAACGGCGCCCTGATCTCGCGCAGCCAGGTCTACGAGCTGGCGCCGCTGTCCCCGGCCCAGGTCGAGGAGCTGCTGCGCCGCGCCCTCGCCGACCCCGAGCGCGGCATCGCCGACCCGCCGCCGATCGCCGAGGATGCGCTGACGATGCTCGCGGCGCGCAGCGGCGGCGACGCCCGGGTCGCCCTCTCGGCCCTCGAGCGCGCGGTCGAGCGGGCCCGCGGCGCCGAAGTCGACGTGGCCGCGATCGAGGACGCCCTGCAGCGCCGGGCGATCGACTACGACCGCCAGGGCGACCGCCACTACGACTTCATCTCGGCCTGGATCAAGTCCACCCGCGGCTCCGACGTCGACGCCTCGCTCTACTACCTCGCGGTGATGCTGGAGGGCGGCGAGGACCCCCGCTTCATCGCCCGCCGGATGGTCATCCTCGCCTCGGAGGACATCGGCAACGCCGACCCGATGGCGCTGCTCGTCGCCGATGCCGCGGCCCGCGCGGTCGACCGCGTCGGCCTCCCCGAGGCGGCGCTGAACCTGAGCCAGGCGGCGATCTACCTCTCCCTGGCGCCGAAGTCGAACGCGGCGACGACGGCGATCGGCGCCGCCCGCGCAGAGGTCCGCCAGAACGGTGCGCGGACGCCGCCCGACTACCTGCGCGACGCCCACTACCCCGGTGCCCAGGCGCTCGGCCGCGGCGAGGGGTACCTCTACGCGCACGACCAGCCCGGCGGCGTCGCCGCCCAGCAGCTGCTCCCCGACGGCCTCGCCGACCGCCGCTTCTACGAGCCGACCGACCGCGGCCGCGAGAAGGCCCTCGGCGAGCGCCTGGTGGAGCTTCGCCGCCGCCTCGGCAAGCTCTGAGCGCACCGCAACTTCCCCCGCGTGCGGGGTTTCTCATATTGCGGTTTTCCAAGCTAAGCCAGGGAGAGCCGTGACACCGGCCGGAGGCTCGGACTGGGGGCTTCCGGCCGGGATGAACAGGGGGGAGAGGGCGTCGAGACTTGACTCGGCGCCCTCTCTGTTTCGCCTCCTGCCGACCCTCGCCATCTCGTATCGTCTGCGCATGGCGGAGGGCGAGGCGAAACCGAAGGCGAAGAAGCTGCGGCTCGGCGGGATGGCGCTGCGCAACGGCCTGCTGGTCCACGGCCCGACCCACTGGGCCGCCGCGGTCCGCCGCCCCGACGGCTCGATCGAAGTCGCCTCCGAGCGCAAGCCGGAGCTCGTCCCCGGCCTCGTCGCCAAGCTCCCCGGACTGCGCGGCCCGGTCAAACTCGCCGAGTCGATGCTGGTCCTGCCGCTGGTGCGCCGGCGGATGCGCGCCGCCCGCCTCCCCTTCGAGGAGCCCCGCGTCCTCCTCGCCACCGCCTCGACCCTGGCGATCTCCAGCCTGATGCGCCGCCGCGGCCCCGCCACCGCCGGACGCGAGGGGCTGCTCCAGCTGATCGGCGCGGTCCCCGCCCTGATCGCCCTCACCGACCGCGACCTGGCCGCCTACCACGGCGCCGAGCACAAGGCGATCGCCGCCTACGAGCAGGGGGTCGACGATGTCGCCTCGGTCCCCAAAGAGCACGACCGCTGCGGCTCCAACCTGATCGTCCCGATGATGGTGCTCTCCGCCGCCGGCACGATCGCGCTCGAGCGCCTCGTCGACCGGCCGACCAGCGCCGCCCGCGCCGCCGTCGGACTGGTGGGCGCCTCGCTCGCGGTCGAGGCCTTCGCCTGGAGCGACCGGCACCACGGCGACCCCCTCGCCGAGGCCTTCCACGCCCCCGGCCGCGAGATCCAGCGCCTGTTCGCGACCAAGGAGCCGACCGCCGCGCAGCTCGAGGTCAGCATGGCGGCGATGGCCGAGATCCTCCGCGCCGAGCCCGCCCCGTAGACTGCGGCGCGTGTTCGGAAGGATCGACCACATCGGGGTCGCGGTCGAGGACCTGGGCGCCGCGATAGCCCTCTACGAGACGAGCTTCGAGATGGTGCTCGTCCACCGCGAGACGGTCGAGTCGCAGGGCGTCGAGGCGGTGCTGCTCGACATCGGCGACGGCCACGTCGAGCTGCTGCGCCCGCTCGGGCCCGACACCGCGGTCGGCAAGTACCTCGCTCGCTCCGGGCCCGGGCTGCACCACGTCGCCTACGCGGTCGACGACATCGACGCCGAGCTCCCCCGCCTCGCCTCGGACGGGGTCGAGCTGATCGACGCCGAGCCGCGGGTCGGCATCCGCGGGAGCCGCGTCGCCTTCCTCCACCCCCGCTCCACCGGCGGGGTCCTCACCGAGATCGTCGAACCAGCGAAAGGGCACTGATGGCAGAGGCACAGCGCGTCGAGATCGGCTTCGAAGGCGGCCAGGTGATCGCCGCCCGCCTGGCCGACGACGACCTCAAGGATCTTCGCAAGCAGCTCGAGAAGGGCGGCTGGCACGACCTCCACACCGAGGACGGCGTGATCTCGCTCTACCTCGGCAAGGTCGCCTTCCTGCGCGTCGCCGCGAGCGACCACCGGGTCGGCTTCGGCTCGGTCGACTGAGCGGCGCGCCGTGCAGATCGAAGGCACGGACTTCGCCGTCGTCTTCGTCACCGACTACCCGCGCGCGGTCGAGTTCTACGGCGGCACGCTCGGGCTCGGCGACGTGCGCGACTACGGCAAAGTCCCCGGCGGCGAGTTCGAGACCGGCAACCTGACCCTCACCGTCCTCGATGCCGCCGCGGTCGGCCGCGAGT
The DNA here is from genome assembly GCA_018268675.1 of Actinomycetota bacterium. Classification (GTDB taxonomy): domain Bacteria; phylum Actinomycetota; class Thermoleophilia; order Solirubrobacterales; family 70-9; genus VAYN01. The sequence continues at coordinate 24,004 of JAFDWB010000034.1, read as the reverse complement.
TCGCCCCGAGCGGCCACCCGATCGCCTTCCGCGTCGACGACGTCGAGGCGGCGCGGGCGGAGCTGGAGGCGGCAGGCGTCGAGTTCCTCGGCGAGACGATGGACAGCGGCGTCTGCCTGCAGGCGCCGTTCAAGGACCCGGACGGCAACGTCCTGATCCTGCACCGCCGCTACGCGCCGCGGTAGCCGCTACCCGCAGAGGAGCGCGACGCTCGGGTCCTGGCCTTCCATCGCGCGGGCGAGGAGGTCGCGCAGCTGCTCGCGTTCGGCCGGATCGAGGTTGGCGAGCACTTCGCCCTCCAGCTCCTCGAGCTTCGCCGTCGCCTTCTTCAGCGCCTTCGCCCCGGCGGCGGTGATCACGACGATGTGGCGGCGGCGGTCGCAGGGATCGCGCCGGCGTTCGACGTAGCCGCGCTCGTCGAGCTCGTTCAGCAGCAGCACGCAGTTGTTCGGGTCGAGCATCAGCGTCGACCCCAGATCCTGCTGCAGGCAGCCCTCGTTGCGGGCGAGGATTTCGAGCGCGATCAGCTGCTTCATCTTCATCCCGAGCACGTCCTCGGTCGCGCGCCGGAAGACGACCCGGTTGAGCTGGGACAGGAGCCCCATCGTGCCGGTCTGCTGGGGAGTTTGGGTCGCCGGGTTCATGGCTGTTCCAGAATTTTAACGAATTACTACTTGCATTGTGGATAGTCCTTGTTACAGTGACGGTCCCATGTCACTTACGAATGACAACATAGCTCAAGCTTCCTCAACTTCCGACCGTTCGCGCTGGATCGCCCTCGTGGTCCTCTGCGTGGGCATGCTGATGATCGTCCTCGACGCGACGATCGTGAACGTGGCGCTGCCCAAGATCCAGGGGGACCTCGGCTTCTCGCAGTCGAGCCTCGCCTGGGTGGTCAACGCCTACCTGATCTCCTTCGGCGGCCTGCTGCTGCTGGCGGGCCGGCTCGGCGACCTGCTCGGCCGCCGCGACGTCTTCCTCACCGGGCTCGTCCTCTTCACCGGCGCCTCGCTCGCCTGCGGGCTCGCCGACAGCCAGACGATGCTCGTCGTCGCCCGCTTCGTCCAGGGGGTCGGCGGGGCGCTGACCTCGGCCGTGATCCTCGGCATGATCGTCACCATGTTCCCCGAGCCGGGGGAGCAGGCGAAGGCGATCGGCGTCTACTCCTTCGTCGCCTCGGCCGGCGGCTCGATCGGGCTGCTCGCGGGCGGCGCGATCACCCAGGCCATCAACTGGCACTGGATCTTCATCGTCAACCTGCCGATCGCGGTGCTCACCGGCACGTTGGCGCTGCGGTACCTGCGGCGGGACGGCGGCCTCGGCTTCGCCCGGGGCGCCGACCTGCCCGGTGCCGGGCTGATCGTGGCGGCGCTGATGATGGGCGTCTACGCGATCGTCGAGGCGTCCAACTACGGCTGGGCCTCGGCCCACACGCTCGGCTTCGGCGCGGGCGCGGTGGCGCTGCTGGTCGGCTTCATCATCCGCGAGGCCCGCGCCGCGAACCCGTTGGTGCCGCTGCGGATCTTCCGCTCGCGGAACCTCTCCGGCGCCAACGCGATCCAGGCGCTGATGGTCGCCGGGATGTACGGGATGTTCTTCCTCGGCGCCCTGTACCTGCAGAAAGTGCTCGGCTTCGACTCGCTCGAGGTCGGCCTCGCCTTCATCCCGGTGACGGCGATCATCGGCACCCTCTCGCTCGGCTTCTCGGCGAAACTGAACATGCGCTTCGGCGCCCGGGCCACCCTGATCCCGGGCCTGCTGGCGGTCGCCGCCGGCCTGGCGCTCTTCTCCCACATCACCGTCGACGGCAGCTACTGGTCCGGAGTCCTGCCCGCGATGGTGCTGGTCGGGATCGGCGCCGGCCTCTCCTTCCCGTCGCTGATGAGCCTGGCGATGTCGGGGGTGCGGCCGGAGGAGGCGGGCCTCGCCTCGGGCCTGGTCAACACCACCCTCCAGGTCGGCGGCGCCCTTGGCCTGGCGGTCCTCGCGACCCTCTCCACCAACCGCACCACCACCCTGGTCGCGAGCGGCGAGGGCACCCACGCCGCCCTCACCAGCGGATACCAGCTGGCCTTCCTGGTCGGCGCCGGCCTCCTGGCCGCCGCCGTCGCGGTAGCCGTCCTGGTCCTCCGCTCCGGTCCTCCGGCAGCGGAAGCGGCGGCCGTCGAGGCAGCGGGGGCGGAGCCGGTGTTCAGCTCCGAGGCGGCATAGGGGGGCGGTTGTTCCGGGCGCCGGCGGGGGAAGCCGGCGCCCGAGGTAAGGGACGGGCCGTCTCGTCCACGGCCCGGGCGGGCTGTGGCCGTGGCCGAGACGGCCGGGTCCGTGGGGAGAGGAAGGGTCGGCACGCCGCACCAGGGACGCGCGCCCCGGTGAGTTCGCAGAAACCCGCGGATGGCGCGGTGAAGTGCGAACTCACCCGGGACGGGACGCCGGGCGTGGAGGAAGGTCGCGGGGGAGTGACGGAAGACGCCCGGGAGCGCCACGGGTCCGTCACCGATGTGGGACCTCGTGACGAAGACGTCGGGAAGGCCGGGGACCTCGCCCCCGTCGGGAGGGCACCCTCCGTCCAGCTGTTCCTTATGCCGGTATATCGGCCATAAGGAACAGCGGAAGAGGATCGGCCGAGGAGGGAGGGAGATCGTCACGGTTCCTCCCGTCTTCCTCAACCGCCTGAGAGCTGCAGCGCGTCCCGGGGCCTCGATCCCGACGCTCCTCTCACACGGGACGATCACGGAAGTCCGACTTCGCAACGTCCCTGTGCCCACTCCCCGACGAACCCCTCACGCCCAGGACGCACCTCGGACGGCCGCCGCGCCCCCCGAACCCTCCAGCGTCCTTACGCCGCCGCCCCCCTCAGCCGCGCCACGTAGATCGCCTTCGTATGGTCGTCCTCGCTCATCGGCTGCCGCGGGACCCCGTCGTGGTGGTGGCCGTAGAGGCCCACGAGCTCCAGCCCGGCCGCGTCGAGGGCCGCGCGCACCTCGGGCTCCGGGTGGTGGCGCTGGCGGTGGAGCTCGGGCTCGATCTCGGGGCCGGTGCCCGGCACGAGGGGCTCGACTTCAAACGACGCCTCGCTGATCTGCCCCGGCTCGGCGTGGCCGCCGGTGCGCCCGTCCCAGATCAGCCGCCGCCCGTTCGCCTCGAGCTCGACGTGTTCGCCGAAGAAGTCGCGATAGGTGGTGAGCGTGTTGGAGTCGAAGATCAGGATGCCGTGCGGGGCGAGGTTGGCGGCCAGGCCCTTCAGGGTCTGCTCCAGCTCGGCGGGCGTATGGAGGTAGTTCATCGCGTCGTCCAGGCAGCAGACGAGGTCGAAGCTGCCGTAGACGGGGAGGGCGCGCATATCGGCGACCTCGAGGCGCTCCAGCTTGCCCCCGGCCTTCGCCCGGGCCAACTCGAGCATCGAGGGCGAGAGGTCGCAGGCGGTCACCTTCCAACCGTGCTCGAGGAGGGGCAGGAAGCTCTTGCCGGTGCCGCAGGCGACGTCCAGCGCGGTGTCGCCGCGCAGCCCGTGCGCCTCGCCCAGGGCCAGCAGCGATCCGATCCAGAGCTCGTAGTCGTGGTGGGCCGTGAAGTCGTCGTATACGGGCGCGATCGCCTCGTAGGCGACCTCCGCGTGGCGGTCCGCCCCGGGTGTCGGTTGCGTCGAGATCTCCATGGCCCACTTGACCTGGCCCTCGATCAGTTCGGTTTCAAACGTTCTATCCGCGTATTCCGTTCATTGTTCCTGACGAGTCCGTTCGATTTATGTAAGTTCGTCACATCGACTCTCAGAGGGACCATTCACACCAGGGTGAGGATGGCTGGGAGTGGGGTGAGGCACAGAGGATCTGTCTGCGACTGGCCTACCGCTACGCGAAGAACCCGAGCGAGGCGGAGGACATCGCGCAGGAGGCCTTGCTCCGCGCCTGGCGTCGTCGCTCGACCCTGCGCGACGCCGCGAACCGCAAGGGCTGGCTGGCGGCGATCATCCGCAACGAGGCCTGGCGCTACTACTCACGGCCGCGCCCCGATCCCACCGACCTGCTCGAATACCAGGAGGGCAGCGAGGACGCGCTGGTCGTCTCCACGGTCGAACGAGCCGACCTGCACGCGGCGCTGGAGCTGCTCTCCGAGCGTGAGCGCACCCTGATCTCGCTGCGCTACGTGGAGGACCTGACTCAGCCCGCGATCGCCGCCCGGCTGGGGATCCCGGAGGGGACCGTGAAGGTGCAGCTGCACCGGGCGCGGGTCAAGCTGCGGCGCGCCTACGCTCTCGACGGCTGATCCCGGCGGGGCCCTGTACACGGGGCTAGCCCCGCGGGCCTAAGTTCGGACGGCTGGACAAGGACGGCACGGTCTCCCGCCGCGACCATCGAGGAGGTGAAGACAGCGCCCCGACAGATCGTCGCCTTCGGCGGCGGGGGCTTCTCGATGGAGTCGGGAAACCCGCTGCTCGACGACTACGTGCTCGGCCTCTGCGGGGCGGAGCGGCCGCGGGTCTGCTTCCTGCCGCAGGCCTCCGGCGACGCCGACCACTACATCGTCCGCTTCTACCGGGCTTTTTCGGCGCACCGCTGCGAGGCGAGCCACATCTCGCTGTTCCGCCGCGAGCAGGGGCCCGACGACATCCGCCGCCACCTCCTCTCCCAGGACCTGATCTATGTCGGCGGCGGCAGCGTGGTCAGCCTGCTCGGGGTCTGGAGGGCGCACGGGATCGACGCGATCCTGCGCGAAGCCTGGGAGGCCGGAGTGATCCTCTGCGGCCTCTCGGCGGGCTCCCTCTGCTGGTTCGCCGAGGCGGTGAGCGGCTTCCACGGGGCGCCGCGGCGGGTCGAGGGGCTCGGCCTGCTGCCGTTCAGCAACTGCGTCCACTACGAGCGCGAATCGGACCGGCGCGAGTCCTACCACCGCTTCCTGCGCGAAGGGATGCGCCCCGGCTACGCGGCCGAGGACGGCGCCGCCTTCCACTTCGTCGGCGAGGAGCTCTGCCGCGTCGTCGCCTCGCGGCCGCGGGCGCGCGGGTACCGGCTCGACGTCTCCGGGCAGCGGGTGCTGGAGATGCGGATCGCCACCACCTATCTGGGCGAACGCGGGGTGGCCCCGGAGGCGCCGCTGCCGGAGGCGCTGTCCACCGCGGTCCCGGCGGCCTGATGCGCCGGATCCTGGCGCTCGGCGGCCACGACTTCACCTCGCGCCCGCCCGACCGCGCCGTCTCCGAGCTCCTCTTGCGGCTGGCGGGCGAGCGCGGCGGCGAGCGGCCGCGGATCTGCATCCTGCCCACCGCCAGCGGTGACCCCACCGAGCAGATCGCCCGCTTCTACCAGGCCTTCGGCGGCCGTCGCTGCGAGCCCTCCGACGTCTCGCTCTTCCGCCTCGGCCGGCGCCCGATGGCCCTCCGCGACCACCTCCTCTCCCAGGACCTGATCTACGTCGGCGGCGGCAGCATGGTCAACCTGCTGGCGGTCTGGGAGGCCCACGACATCGCCTCGATCCTCAGCCTCGCCTGGCGCCGCGGCATCGTCCTCGCCGGCCAGAGCGCCGGGGCGATGTGCTGGTTCGAGGCCGGGATCACCAAATCCTCCGGCAGCCCCCTCGCGGCGGCCGGCCTCGCGCTCCTCCCGGGCAGCCTCTGCGTCCACTACAACAACGAGCCCGAGCGCCGCGCCGCCTACCTCGAGGCGGTCGGCGCCGGGATGCCCGCCGGCTACGGCCTCGACGACTACGCGGGCCTGCTGTGGGAGGGCGAGGACTCGCCCACCGCCGTCACCGCCCGCCGTGGCGCCCGCGCGTACCGGGTCCGGCGGGAGGGCGGCGAGGTGCTCGAGAGCCCGCTCCCGGCCCGCTTCCTCCCGGCGCCCGCGCCGGCGGCGCTGCGGGAGGACATCGCGGAGTTCAGACAGTTGGCGGGGATGCGGCGGCGGGCCGGATGGTTGGGGTGACGGCGGGCTTGTTGATCGGGAGCCCCCCCGGGTCTCTTCAGCGACCCCCGAAGGACGCCCCGGCCCGGCAGCATCGATAAAGGTTGCTGCCGGGCCGGGGCGTCACTTCTGGCGGGCCGCACCCACAAGGCGCAAGCGCCCGAGGGGAGGGACGGGGGACCGGTCTGCCGGAATGTCCCGCGAAATGCAATCTGATCCCAGCCGCCGTAGGCGGCTCCACCATCGGACCAAGCCCGAAGGGCGTGGTCCTCAATTCCGCCGGACCGGTCCCCCGTCCCTCACGCCAAACCGAAGAACCCTTCCCTCGTCCCTTACTCCGCCTCGTCCGCCGCCGGCGGCGCAGTCGGGTCGGCCCCCTCCTCGCCCATTTTCTCCCGCGCGATGAAGTCCTCGGCGAGCAGCAGGTTCTCGCGCGAGCGCTCGACCACGTTCAGCAGGTCGCCCATCAGCGCGACCTCCTCGACCTGCTCCTTGACGAACCACTGGAGGAACTGCTCGGCGCGGTAGTCCTTCAGCTCGCGGGCGAGCTCGAAGAGGGAGAAGATCTCCTGGCTGACCCGTTTCTCCTGCTCGAGCGCCATCTTGACCGGCTCGGAGCCGTCCGCGTAGGTGGTCGGGACCGCCTTGATGTCGGGGATCTCGACGCTCTCGCCGACGTCGAGCAGGTAGCGGATCATGATCATCGCGTGCTCGCGCTCCTCGAGCGCCTGCCGGTAGAAGAAGGCGGCGAGGCGGGGCAGCGTTTCGGTGTCGTAGTAGACGGCGGCGGCGACGTACTGCTGCGAGGCGGCGAACTCGTTGGAGATCTGCTCGTTGAGGGCGGCGGCGAAGGACTTCTCGGCCATCTTTCTGCGGCTCCTTAGGGTCGAGGTGGCTGAGACGGCCGTCCCAACGTAGCCGAAGCGCCCGATCCGCGCCCCGGCCGGCCCGACCAGGCCGCGGCGCCTACTCGGCCCAGCGGAAGCCGAGGGCGTCGATCCGGGGCTCGAGGGGGCTCGAGGGGAGGCCGGGGCGGGTCGCCTGGGCGGGGTCGTTGTAGCCGCGCGGGGCGGTGTCGTTCGGGGTGTCGGGGTGGAAGATCGAGGCGAGGTACTGGATCTGGCCGCGGCCCGGGCCGAGCTCGGTCTGGCCGCCGCCGTAGGCGCCGATGCCGCGGGACTCGCAGTAGTCGTAGGCGGCGAAGAGGCGGGAGATCGGGCCGAAGCGGGAGGGCTTGATGTTGACCGTGCGGGGTGGGGACCACGGCATCGCCTCGATATCGGCGATCGAGTGGATCGGGGCGTCCCAGGTGACCCGCTCGTGGACCGGGTCGAGCAGCGGCCGCGTCGCGTCGGTCACGTCGGGGTCCTCGAGCCAGGCGTCGGGGAAGGCCTCGATCAGCTCCGCGTACAGCTCGGGGTCGGTGGTCACGTCGACCGGGGTGTCCTTGTAGAAGCCCTTCAGGTCGAGCGAGTCGACCGCGCCGGTCGCCACCAGCGCCGCGATCAGCTCGTCGTCCCAGTCGTTGACGGGGTCGAGCTTGAAGCGCAGGGTGGGATAGACGGCGAGGCGTTCGGCGACCGGCGCGATCGTCGACCGATCGCCCGTCTCCAGGCCCGCGAGGCGCAGCGAGCTGACGAAGTTCAGCGGCCGCGGCTCGCGGCCGAGCGCCGTTGCCAGGTTCGTCCCCGCCTGGCGCAGCGCCAGGTCGAGCGCCGCCGACTCGAAGGCCCAGCGCCGGTAGTCGATCGAGACCTCGCCGCGGACCGGCGCCCCGGCCGGGAAGAGGTCGATCTCCTCCAGCCTGGCGGAGAACTCAGCGAAGGTGAAGGACCCGCTCAGCCCCTCGGGGGGCCCGTGGCTCTGCTGGCCGATGTGGTCGACGGGGTCGTAGACGACGTCTTCGCCGATCCCCTCCTGCCCGCCACCGCGCAGCTTGATCACCGTGGTCAGGCGTTCGAACTGCCCGAGCGTGAACTCGAGCCCCTCGAACGCGCAGGACTCGATCCTCAGCGGCAGGTCGGCGATCAGGTCGTAGGAGGCCATCGTTGGTCGAGCCTAGCGGGCTACCGGTCGAGCGCCACGCGCAGGGTCTTCAGCTCCCGGTCGGAGCCGCCGCGCACGTAGCCGCCGTGGGCGATGCTCTCGCGGATGAAGTCCAGCGTCTCCGCGGTCAGGCGCTCCCCGGGCAGCACGTTGGGGATGCCGGGCGGGTAGGCGGCGAGGCCCTCGGCGGCGACCCGGCCCGCGGCCTCCTCGAAGGGGACCACCTCCTGCGGCCCGAGGAACGCCTCGCGCGGAGTCATCACCAGCTCGCCCCAGGGCGGCGGCGGGGCCAGCTTCTCCTGCGGCTCGCGCGGCTCCGCTTCGAGTTCGCCGACCGCCGCGCGCAGCGCCGCGACCAGCCGTTCGCCGGTGGTCGTCGCGGGCTCGCCGAGGCCGAAGATGCCGACCACGACGTTCTCGGAGTAGAGCTCGAGGTCGATCCCGTGCGAGTAGAACAGTTTCTTGTAGAGCCGGTAGCCGGTCGAGCCGGTGCCGCGCACGTCGATCGAGAGGCGCATCGGATCCCACCCGGCGATCCCGGCGCGCCCGACCATCGACTCGTCGAGGACAGCGAGCCCGGGGATCTCGACGATCTGCTCGCGGGTGCGGTAGATCGCCTCGAGCGTCTTGCCGAGCAGCTCTTCGCCGTGGATCGCCGCCTGCCGCCGCGCCGCGTCGAGCGAGCCGGTGAGCAGGCCGCTGGGGCTGGTGGTTTCGACCAGGCTGACGCAGCGGTCGACCACCGCGGGGTCGATCCGGTCGCCGTGCCCGAGGTGGAGCATCGCCGCCTGCGTGAGGCTGCCGACGATCTTGTGGGTCGAGGAGGTGACCAGGTCGGCGCCGCTCTCCAGTGCCGCCGGAGGCAGGTCGGGGTGGAAGTGGAGGTGGGCGCCCCAGGCCTCGTCGACGATCAGCGGCAGATCGCGCGCGTGGGCGACCTCGGCGAGCGCCGCCACGTCGGCGCAGGCGCCGAAGTAGGTGGGGGAGACGACCATCGCGGCGATCGCCTCGGGGGTGGCGTCGAGCGCCGCGGCCAGCGACTCCGGGGTGAGACCGTGGGCGATGCCGAGCTCCGGGTCGAGCTCGGGCGCGACGAAGGTCGGCCGCAGCCCGTTGAGGACCAGCCCGTCGATCACCGAGGAGTGGACGTTGCGCTGCACCACGACCTGTTCGCCCATGTGGCCGAGCGCCATCGAGGTGGCGTGGTTGCCCTGCGAGGCGCCGTTGATCAGGAACCAGCTTCGCCGCGCCCCCCAGGCCTCGGCGGCGAGCAGCTGCGCCTGCTGGAAGGGGGTCGGTTCGGGGCCGATGTCGACGCCCTCGGTCACCGAGGGGACGTCGTTGATCAGGCCGGTCATCCCGACCAGCTCGACCATCGCCGGGTCGGCGGCCAGCCCGCCCTTGTGACCGGGCACCTGAAAGCGGCCGGTCTCCCGGGCGGAGTACTCGAGGAGGGCGTCGACGTATGGGGTTTCTTCCTGGGTGCGATCAGCCATGCGGGCGAGTCTAAACGCGGCGAGGACCGGTCTCGGTCAGACTTGACGAAGGTGGAACACACGCGTCTCGGTTACTGGATCAAAGAGGCGGGAGACGTCACACCTCGCCCCCCTCTGGACGATGATCGCGACGCCGATCTGCTGATCGTCGGCGGCGGCTACACCGGGATGTGGACCGCCTGGCACGCCCACCGGCTGGCGCCCGACGCGCGCATCGTCCTGCTCGAGGCCGAACCGGTCTGCGGCCGCGGGCCGAGCGGTCGCAACGGCGGCTTCTGCGAGGGGATGTGGCGGTCGCTCGCCGCGCTCCGGGGGCGCTGGGGTGACGGCGCGGCGCTCGCGATCGGCCACGCCGCGGAGGCCGCGGTCGACCGGATCGCCGCCTTCTGCGCCGCGGACGGGGTCGATGCCTGGTTCCGTCCCGGCGGCTACATGGCGGTGTCGACCAGCGCCGCGAACGACGGGATCGGCGTCGCCTCGATCGAGGCCTGCCGGGAGCTCGGCGTCGCCGACAAGCTGCGGGCCCTCACCGCCGCCGAGGTGCGGACGCGGTGCGCCTCGCCGGAGTTCCGCGTCGGGATGATGGAACCGGGTGCCGCGACGCTCCAGCCCGCGCGCCTCGCCCTGGCGATCCGCCGCAGCCTGCTCGAGGCCGGCGTCGAGGTCCACGAGTCCTCGCCGGTCCGCCGCTTCCGCGAGGCCGACGACGGGGTCGAGGCGACCACCGCGACCGGCGCCCGGGTCCGCGCCCGACGCGGCGTCCTCGCGATCGGCGGCGCCGCGAAAGGGCGCGGCGGCCCGCTGCGCGGTCGGCTCACGATCGCCTCCTCCCACATCGTGATCACCGAGCCGGTCCCCGACGTGCTCGAGAAGATCGGCTGGACCGGCGGCGAGGCGATCACCGACGGCCGCGCCCTCGTGCACTACTTCCGCACCACGCCCGACGGGCGGATCGCCTTCGGCTGGGGCGGCGGCCGGATCGCGATGGGCGCTCGTCTCCACGGGCGCGCCGAGGTCGACGCCGGGGTGGTCGAGACGCAGCGCCGCCACCTGCTCGAATACTTCCCCGACCTCGTCGGCCGCCGCGTCACCCACGCCTGGGGCGGCCCGATCGACGCCTCGCCGATGCATCTGCCCGCGGTCACATCGCTGCCCCGCTCGCGCGCCTGGGTGGCGGCCGGCTACACCGGCAACGGCGTCGGCCCGACCAACATGGTCGGCCTCTCCCTCGCCTCCCTCGCCCTCGACCGCACCGACGACCCCACCCGCCTCGCCTTCGTCGACCCCGAGATCCCCCGCGTCCCGCCCGAGCCCTTCCACTGGATCGGCGGCGAAGCGATCCGCCTCGGCATCGAGAGCAAAGAGGCCGCCGAGCGCGCCGGCCGCAGCCCGAACCCGGTCGCCGCGGCGGTGGCCAAGGTCCCGGAGCTGATCGGGTTCCACATCGGGCGGTAGGACGGGTCGGCCGGCGCCCGAGGCCGGCTGCCGCCCGGGCGGCGCGGCCATCCCCCTCATCCTTCGGCTGGTTAATGAGGGGGATGGCCGCGCCTTGGTCTACACCGGGCCGGGGCGCTGGCGCCACGGAGATGCCAAGGGGCGGTGCGCGTCCCGCCGACAACCGCGCGTGTCCCGTGACCCTTCCCCATGCCCCCGATGTTGATGGGCCGAAACCCTGACATATAGGCGGGTTTTCGGCCCATCAACCTGACGGGTGTGTGAGCGCCCCGGTGAGTTCGCACTTATCCACGCATGTGTAGCTAACTGCGAACTCGCTTCGGCGGCGCCCCTGCCCGGCGCCCAGGCCCGAGGGGACGGGTCGGGGATGACCCTGAGCGAACCTCCCGCAGTTCGTGAGTGAAGGGGCATCCCCGACCCCTCACGCCGGCCCCTTCTACGCGATGCCGGGGAGGACGATGTCGGCCTCCTCCTGCTCGGGCCGGATGCTGGTCATCCGTTCGGCCCGGCGCTGCTGCCAGGTGGCGAAGCCCATCGCGGCCACGGTGACGAAGAAGAGGATCATCGCCACTACGTAGACTTCGACCGGGATCCCGCGCTGGGCGGCGCCGAAGATGTAGAGCGGGAAGGTGACCGTCGTCCCGGAGTTGAAGTTGGAGATGACGAAGTCGTCGATCGAGAGCGCGAAGGCGAGCATCGCGGCGCCGAAGATGCCCGGCAGGATGAGCGGGAAGGTGATCAGGCGGAAGGTGGTGAAGGGGCCCGCGCCGAGGTCTTTGGCCGCCTCCTCGAGGCTGCGGTCGAAGCCGATCAGCCTTGAGCGGACGACCACCACGACGAAGCTGATGCAAAACATCACGTGGGCGATAAGCAACGTGGTGAAGCCGAGCGCCGGAGTGCCGAGGACGAGGAAGAAGGAGAGCAGCGAGGCCCCCATCACGACCTCGGGGGTCGCCATCGGGATCACGATCAGGAAGTTGGCGATCCGCCGCCCGACGAATTTGTGGCGGACGAGGGCGATCGCCATCATCGTGCCGACGATGGTCGAGACCACCGTCGCCAGCAGCGCCAGCCTGATGCTGGTGAGCATCGCTTCGGTGAGTTCGGTGTTGGCGAACGGGTGCGACCAGTGGGACAAGGTGAAGCCGACCCAGGTGAAGTTGTAACGGCCGGCCGGGTTGTTGAAGGAGAAGATGAAGATCACCGCGATCGGGATAAGCAGGTAGATCACGACCAGGACCGCGGCGATGTTCACTGCGTGCTCGCGCAGCCAGCGCCAGGCGCGGGCGGGCCCGGTCTCGGCGCTCAGCGACCCGCGGCCCGGGGTGATGTCACGCTCGGACACGGCGGTGGTGGCGGTGGTGCTCACACGGCCTCCTGTCCCATCAGCGCCTCCGAGCCGGCGAATCTGATGTAGATGAACACCACGATCATGATCACCGCCATCAAGACGAAGGACAGCGCCGATGCCGCGGAATAGTTGGACTGGGTCAGGTAGAGCGACTGGATCACGTTGCCGATCATCCGGTTGTTGGCGCCGCCGAGGAATTCGGCGTTGACGTAGTCGCCGACTGCGGGGATGAAGGTGAGGAGGGTCCCCGCGACGACCCCCGGCAGCGAGAGCGGCAAGGTCACTTTCCAGAACGTGCTGGAGGCGCTCGCGTACAGGTCTTTGGAGGCCTCGAGCACCCTCACGTCGATCCGCTCGAGACTGGCGTAGAGCGGCAACACCATGAAGGGGAGGAAGTTGTAGGTGATCCCGGCGATCACCGCGAAGCCGGTGTAGAGGATGTGACCGCTCGGGGCGAGGCCGATGGCGTGGAAGATTTCGGTGATCGGGCTTTCGTTGGAGAGGATCGTCTTCCAGGCGAGCGTGCGGACCAGGTAGGTGGTGAAGAACGGCGCGACCACCGCGAACAACATCAGGCTGCGCCATCTGCCTGCCTTGAAGGCGATCACGTAGGCGAGCGGGTAGGCGATGATCAGGCAGAGCAGCGTCGCGATCCCGGCGTAGATGAAGGAGCGGACGAACTGCGTGTCATACAGCTGGAGCGCTTCCTTGTAGTTCGACCATGCCCAGGTGAAGTGGTAGTGCAGGGTGCCGGGAATTTCCGTGTCCAGCGAGAGCTTCGCCATGAAGTACAACGGGATGACGAAGAAGATCACCAGCCACAGCGTCCCCGGCGCGAGCAGGAGGTAGGCGAGCGATCGCCGGCGGAGCGCGGTGGCCATCGTCAGCCGTTCAACACTTCGTCGAAGGCCCGGATCACGTTCTTTTCCTCCTTGCCTTCGAGGGTCGGGGTCGGTGAGCAGTTCTTGGTGAACGACGCGCTCGGGAAGATCAGGTGGTTCGCGGCGAGCTTCGGTTCGCGCTTGAGCAGGACTTCTTTGACGCCTTCGACCGGCGTCACGTAGTTCACGTATTCGGTGATGTTGGCCTGGACTTCAGGCTTGTACACGTAATTCATGAAGGCCTCGGCCGCGGTCGGGTTCGGTGCCCCGACCGGGATGATCATGTCTTCGGACCAGAGCATGCAGCCCTGGGTGGGCATCCGCCATTCGAGGTTCGGGTTGTCGATCTGCAGCTGCACCGCGTCACCCGACCAGCCCATCACCGCCACTGCGTTGCCGCTGGTCAGGTCCTGCGCGTAGTCGTTGCCGGTGAAGCGACTGATCTGACCGCCGACGGCGGCGGCTTTGATTTTCGCGATCGCTTTCATCCAGTCGGCTTCGGTCGCCTTTTCGGTGTCGATCCCCATGCACTTCATCACCAGCGGCACCGTTTCCCGGACTTCGTTCAGGAAGTCGACCTTGCCCTTGTATTTGGGGTTGAACAGATCGCAGATCGAGTGCACTTCCGGCGCCAGTTCCTTGTTGACGATGAGTCCGGTCATGCCGCTCTGCCACGGCACCGAGTAGTTGCGTTCGGGGTCGAAGGGTGGGTGGCGCAGGGCCTTCGACATGTTCGCTGCCACTTCCGGCATCGCGGTCTTGTCGAGTTCCTGCAGGTACCCGAGTTTGATCATCTTCGCGACCATGTAATCGGCGAGGACGAAGATGCTGCGGCCGCCCGATTCACCCGCCGACAGCAGCGGCTGCATCTTGTTGAAGAATTCTTCGTTGGAGTTGATGTCTTCGTGGTATTCGACCGTGACCCCGGTCGCCTTTTCGAAGTTCGGCACCGTCTTTTTGTCGATGTAGAGCGGCCAGTTCGAGATCACCAGGTTGCCGGTCGCCTTCTTTTCCAGTTCGACCTTCGCGCCGGTGGCTTCCACCGGGCCTTCGATGCCGCTGCCGCAGGCGGCGAGCCCGACCGCGACGGCGAGGCCGGCCAGCGCGATCGCCAGCCTCCGCGCACCCTTCTTGGCTGATCCGCTCGTCTCCATCGTCATCCGCTCCCGTTCGGCGACTCCCTCACCACGTGCATGTGCTCCGGCGCCCAGCTCAGCGACACCTTGGCGCCGCCGCCCGGCAGCCGCTGCCGTTCCGCCTCGTCGGCGTTCGGCACCAGGACGGTCATCCGCACGTCGCCACCGAGGTTGACGACGATCTGCGTCGCCGTCCCCAGGTACAGCGAGCTCTCGACGACGCCCTCGACCCGCGGCTTGCCGTCCACCTCCGCCCCGACGCCGTCGAGCGACACGGTCAGCTTCTCCGGCCGCACCACCGCCGCGCACCGCTCGCCGTTGTCGAGGTCGCCGGTGTCGGCACCGACTTCCGGCCCGCCGTCGAGCCGCACCCGCCCCGCCCCGGCGACGGTCGCCGGCATCAGGTTCGACACCCCGATGAAGCCGGCGACGAAGGTCGTGGTCGGTCGGTCGTAGACCTCCTCGGGGACGCTCACCTGCTCGACGTGACCGCGGTTCATCACCGCGATCCGGTCGCTCATCGTCAGCGCCTCCTCCTGGTCGTGGGTGACGTAGACGAAGGTGATCCCGACCTCGCGCTGGATCCGCTTCAGTTCCACCTGCAGGCCCTTGCGCAGCTTCAGGTCGAGCGCCCCGAGCGGCTCGTCCAGCAGCAGCACCTTCGGCAGGTTGACCAGCGCCCGCGCCAGCGCCACCCGCTGCTGCATGCCGCCGGAGAGCTGCGAGGGCCGCCGGTTCGCCTCCCGCGCCAGCCCCACCCGCTGCAGCTCGGCCGCCACCCGTTCGGCGATCTCGTCCTTGCCGACCCCCTTGCGCTTCAGCCCGAAGCCGACGTTCTTCTCGACGCTCAGGTGGGGGAAGAGCGCGTAGCTCTGGAAGACCGTGTTGGTCGGCCGCTTGTGCGGCGGCAGCGCTGCGACGTCCTCACCCTCGATCGCGATCTCGCCGCTGGTCGGCCGCTCGAAGCCGGCGATCATCCGCAGCGTCGTCGTCTTGCCGCAGCCGCTCGGCCCGAGCAGGGTGAAGAATTCCCCCCGCCCGAGCTCCAGCGAGAGGTCATCGACGGCGGTGAAGTCGTCGAATCGTTTGGTCACGTTGCGGAGCGCGACGCTGGGCGACTCCGCCGTCGACGTCTCCGGCTCCGTGATCGTCGTCTGCTCCGGTCCGCTCATCTCTCCTCCTGAGATCCCCATCTCCGTCAGCCGACGGTATGCCCCGGTGGCACGCGTGGCAAGTGGCGAATGTCCTAAAAGGACACAGCCGACTTATACCGGATGTACAACGGGATTCCCAGCGCTTGAACCGAGAGCTACTTGCGCGCGCCCCCGTAGGCCTCTAGCTTTGTCCATAACGTCGCAAGCGTTCGGAAGGAGAGCGGCATGGCGTCCGCACCACAGGTAGTCGACTCGGAACTGCAGAAGATGGCCCGCGAGCATCTCTGGATGCACTTCTCGCGGATGGGGTCTTACAGCCCCGAGCACGAGATCCCGCTGATCACGCGGGCGGACGGTTGCTACGTCTACGACGAGCACGGCAACCGCTATCTGGACGGCCTGTCGGCGCTCTTCTGCGTCAACGCCGGCCACGGTCGCGCCGAGTACGGCGAGGCGGCGGCGCGCCAGGTCGAAGAGCTCGACTTCTACACCCTGTGGAGCTACGCCCACCCGCGGGCGATCGAACTGGCGGCGCGGATCGCCGGTCTCGCGCCCGGCGAACTGAACCGCGTCTTCTTCACCGACGGCGGCTCCGAGGCGGTCGAGTCGGCACTGAAGCTCGCGCGCAACTTCCACCGCGCCCACGGCAAAGGCCAGAAGCACAAATTCATCGCCCGCGAGGTCGCCTACCACGGCACCTCCTTGGGGGCGCTCTCGGCGACCGGCATCACGAACCTCCGCAACCAGTTCGAACCGCTGGTCTCCGGCGCCTGCCACGTGCCGAACACGAACATCTACCGCTGGCCCGAGGACCGCGACCCGATGTGGGCCGCCGACGCGATCGAGGAGCGGATCGTCTTCGAGGGGCCGGAGACGGTCGCCGCGGTGATCCTCGAGCCGGTCCAGAACGCGGGCGGCTGCTTCGTCCCGCCCGACGGGTACTTCCAGCGGGTCCGCGAGATCTGCGATCAGTACGACGTGCTGATGATCTCCGACGAGGTGATCTGCGCCTGGGGCCGGCTCGGCCACTACTTCGGCTGCGAACGGTTCGGCTACCAGCCCGACATGATCACCACGGCGAAGGGGATCACCTCGGCCTACGCGCCGATGGGGGCGGTGATCGCCTCCGACCGGGTCTTCGAGCCGTTCAGCGAGGGCGACGCCTCCTTCGCCCACGGCTTCACCTTCGCCGGCCACCCGGTGGCGGCGGCGATCGCGCTGGCGAACATCGACGTCTTCGAGCGCGAGGACCTCTGCGGCCACGTGCGCGCCAAGGAGGGCGAGTTCCGGGGCATGCTGGAGTCCCTGCGCGAGCTGCCGATCGTCGGCGACGTGCGCGGCGCCGGCTTCTTCCAGGCGATCGAGTTGGTCAAAGACAAGGAGACTAAGGAGAGCTTCGACGACGAGGAGTCCGAGCGCCTGCTGCGCGGCTTCCTCTCCGGCGAGCTCTACAAGCGCGGGCTGATCTGTCGCGCCGACGACCGCGGTGACCCGGTGATCCAGCTGGCGCCGCCGCTGATCTGCGACACCGAGCAGTTCGACGAAATCCACGACGTCTTGTCCGGCGTCCTCAGCGAGGCGTGGGACCAGATGACCGGCTGATCCGGAAGGGGAGCCGATGTGCTCACGGTCCAGAGCCTCCTAGACGAGCTCGATCTGGAGCTGGCCGCCGGCGCGGGGAGCGCCGACGCGCCGGTCCGCTGGGTGCACATCTCCGAGCTGCAGGACCCGACGCCCTGGCTGTCGGGCGGGGAGCTGATGCTGACCACCGGCATCCCGCTAGACACCGACCGCAAGCAGCGCGCCTTCGTCGCCGACCTCGCCGAGCGCAACCTGGCGGGGCTCGGCTTCGGCACCGGGTTCAGCCACAAACGGCTGCCCAAAGGGCTGGTCGATGAGGCCAAGAAACGCGACTTCCCGCTCTTCGAGGTCCCCTACTCGACCCCGTTCATCGCGATCACCGAGAAGGCGTTCACGCGCCTGGTCAACGAGCAGTACGAGGTGCTGCAGCGCGGGCTGGCGATCCAGCGGCGGCTCGAGCGGCTGGTGCTGGAGGAGCGCGGGCTGGAGGAAATCGCGGCGACCGTCGCCTCGGCGGTGGGCGGGACGGTGGCGATCCTCGACGGGCGCGGGGAGCGGCTCGCGGGCCGCGGCTTCCGTCGCCAGCTCTCCGCCGACGCGGTCGCGGGCATCCGCCGCGAGGTCGTCGGCCACGCCGGCGACGGCCACCCGTTCGTGCCCTCGCACCCCTCGCTGGCGGGGCGGGCGCTCGCGCACCCGGTCGTCTCGCCGGGCGGCGGGCCGCCGCAGGCCTGGGTGGTGATCGTCCGCGACTCGGGCGGCCTCGGGGACTTCGAGCGGCTGATCCTGCAGCAGGCGGTGGCGATCGTCGCGCTCGAGCTGATGCGCCGGCGGGTGGCGCGGGAGACCGAGCGGCGGCTGGCGGGCGACGTCCTCGCCGGGGCGCTCGGCGGGCGGATGGAGCCGCTCGAGCTGCGCCGCCGGCTCGAGCCCTTCGGGATCGGCGGCGACGCCGCGGTGCTCGTCTTCGCGATCGACCACCCGGCGGCGGCGGCGCCGACGCTGGAAGCGGCGCTGACCGCGGAGGGCTGCCCGGCGGTCGTCGCCCCGCACGAGCTCGGCGGCCGCGAGCTCCTCTGCGCGGTGGTCGACGCCGTCGACCACGACCCGATCCCGGTCGCCGCCGCGGCCCGCAAGGCGCTCGCCGCCGAGCGCGGCCCGGTCCGCGCCGCCGCCAGCCGCGCCGCCGCGCCGGAGTCCCTGCGCCACTCCTTCCACGAGGCGCGCTGCGCGCTCGACGCCACCGCCTTCGCCAACGGCTCCGCCCCCGAGGTCGCCTCCTGGCGTGACCTCGGCGCCTTCACCCTGCTGCTCTCGATCCAGGACGACGACGCGCTGAGCCTCTACTGCGACTCCGTGCTCGGGCCGATCGAGGAAGGCGACGAGGAGTATGGCGGCGAGCTGCTGCGCTCGTTGGAGGCGTTCATCGAGCAGAACGGGCAGTGGGAGCGCGCCGCGCGCGAGGTCTACTGCCACCGTCACACCCTGCGCTACCGGATGCGCAAGGTGGAAGAGCTGACCGGGCGCGACCTCTCGCGCGCCCACGACCGGATCGAGTTCTGGCTGGCACTGCGAGCAAGGGAGTTGGTAAGTCAATGAGGATCGGCGTCCCGACCGAGATCAAGTCCGACGAGTACCGCGTGGCGATCACCCCGGCCGGGGTGCGGGAAATGGTCGAGCACGGGCACGAGGTGCTGATCCAGGCGGGCGCCGGCGAGGGCAGCGCGATCACCGACGAGCGCTACACGCTGCAGGGGGCGACGATCGTCCCCGACGCGGCAGCGGTCTTCGCCGGGGCGGAGATGATCCTCCACGTCAAGGAGCTGCAGGCGAGCGAGATCGCGATGCTGCGTCCCGACCAGCTGCTGTTCACCTACCTGCACCTGGCGCCCGACCCGGAGCAGACGCGCGGGCTCACCGAGTCGGGGGTGACGGCGGTCGCCTACGAGACGGTCGAGGACGCGGGCGGGGGACTGCCGCTGCTGGCGCCGATGAGCGAGGTGGCGGGGAAGATCGCGACCCAGGCGGGCGCCTACATGCTGCAGAAGCCGGAGGGCGGGCGGGGGATCCTGCTCGGCGGCGTGCCCGGCGTGGCGGCGGCCAACGTGATGGTGATCGGCGGCGGCGTGGTCGGCATGAACGCCGCCTTCATCGCGATCGGGATGGAGGCCGACGTCTTCGTCTTCGACCGCTCGATCGACCGGCTGCGGGAGCTCGACGTGATCTTTGGCGGCCGCTGCTCGACCGTCTACTCGACCACGCTGGCGGTCGAGGAGATGCTGCCGCGCGCCGACCTGATCATCGGCGCCGTGCTGGTCCACGGCGCCCGCGCGCCCTACGTGATCACGCGCGACGACCTGAAGCTGATGAAGCCGGGCGCGGTGATGGTCGACGTGGCGATCGACCAGGGCGGCTGTTTCGAAACCTCCCATCCGACCACCCATCACGAACCGACCTTCGAGGTCGACGGCATCGTCCACTACTGCGTCGCCAACATGCCCGGCGCGGTGCCGATCACCTCGACCCAGGCGCTCACCAACGCGACCCTGCCCTACGCGATCGCGATCGCCGACGACGGCCTGGCGGGCGCGATCAAGCGCATCCCCGGCCTGCGCCCCGGCGTCAACGTCGCCGCCGGCAAGGTGACGCACCCCGCGGTGGCCGAGGGCGTCGGCATGCCCTTCGTCCCCCTCGACGAGGCCCTCAGCCTCTCCTAACCCCCCACCTCCCGCACACCAACCGAAGCTTCGGGGGGTAAGCCACCCCCTCCCCGACGCTTGTCTTCGTATGGAAGACAAGCGTCGAAGGGTACGGGCACATGACCGGTTGGCCGCGCTGGCGACCAGGCAGCACGGTGTCATCTCGGCCCGGCAATTGGCAAGCCTGGATTACGCGCGAATGTGGATCTCGGACTCCGAGAGGTCGGGACGGTTGCTCCGCGTCTACCGCGGGGTCTACGCGGTCGGGCACGAGGATCTGACCTGGGAGGGGTGGTGCATGGCGGCGGTGTTGGCGGCGGCGCCGGCGCGGGTGGTCAAAGGGGCACCAGCCGATCGTCGCCAGCCATCGAGCGGCGGCCTGGGTCTGGGACCTGCTCCGGTATCGGCCGCGGCCGATCGAGGTGACGACGCCCAAGCCGCGCCGCTCACGGCGACCTTACGTCGTCCACTGCTCGGTGCTGCGGGCCGACGAACGGGCGGTCCGGGACGGGATCCCGGTCACCTCCCTGGCCCGGACCTACCTCGATCTGGCGGCGACGGGGGAGCGCCGCACGGTGCAGCGGGTGCTCGAGCGGGCGTCGGACCTGCAGGTATTCGACCTTGGGCCGATCCGCCGGGTCCTCGCCCGGTGCCCGGACCACCCGGGCGCGCCGAAGCTCCGCGCCGCGCTCGACCTCTACCGGGAGACGCCGGCCTTCACCCGCTCGGGCCTCGAGCGTCGCTTCCTGCAGGTCGTGCGCGAGGCCGGGCTCCCTCTGCCGTCGATGAACCGCTTCGTCGCCGGCCATGAGATCGACGCCTTCTGGGAGGAGGAGGGCTTCGGGGTGGAACTGGACGTCTACGGGACCCACGGCTCCCGCCTCTCCTTCGAGGAAGACCGGGTCAGGGACGACGAGCTCCTCCACGCCGGGATCGAGACCACCAGGGTCACCGGGCCGCGCCTGGATCGCGAACCCGGCGCGGTCCTCGACTCGCTGCGACGGCACCTGGCGCGGCGCGCCGGCATAAAGTGAGGCGGTGGCCGAGAAGACCGCGACCGGAGACGAGGCGGCGGCGATCGCAGCGGCGATCGCGCGCTTCGAGGCGGAGCTCGCCGCGCCGCCGCGGGAGGAGACGAAGGACGCGATCGGACCGTGGCAGCGTGCCGCGCTGCTCGAGGGAGTGAGCGCCAAGCAAGACATCCAGGACCCACAAGGAGGAGGAGCGAGATGGCAGTCGTGAAAATCATCGAGCTCGTCGGTAGCTCCAAGACGTCGACCGACGATGCCGCCAAACAAGCGCTGGCGCAGGCGCAGGGATCGCTGCGCAACATCCGCGCCGTCGACATCGTGTCGACGGGGATCCGCGGCGAGAACCTCGACGAGTACCGGGCCCACGTCCGGGTCGCCTTCCTGATCGAGGGCTCGGAGGTCGGTTGATGGCGAACGCCGCCGCGTCGCCGCGCGAGGTCTCCCGTGCCGAGGCGCGGGAGATGCTCGACGCGGGCGCCCAACTGGTCGACGTGCGCGCCGACCACGAGTGGGAGGCCGGGCACCTGCCCGGTGCGATCCACATCGCGCTGCCGGAGCTGCCGGCGCGCGCCGGCGAGCTCGACAAGGACCGGGCGGTGATCTTCTACTGCCGCGGCGGCAACCGCTCCTCGATGGCGACGACCGCGCTGGCCGAGGCCGGCTACGACACGGCGAAGCTCCGCGAGGGCGCTGTCGGCTGGGAGGAAGAGGGCCTGCCGTTCGAGCCGGAGGGCGGTTACGTAGCCGAGTCGGGGGAAGCGGCGGCGGTGATCCAGGCCCGCAAACGTAGCTCCTGAGCCAAGTTAGAAAACTTCTCGGATAAATACCCTAATCCCGGTCAGGGTTTTGCTAATTTGCTCCGCATGGAGCTAACCGTCACCGAGAACAAGGAGCAGCGAGGGAAGGGCCGCGTCGGCACCCTCGACAACCCGGAGACCTATGAGAACGTCCCCGGCCACATCATCCCGATCATCGAGCGCGAGTTCGACGATTTCGACAACGAAGCCGAGAGCTTCCTGTCGGGGCGCAAGGAGGAGCTGGAGTTCATCCCGTTCCGCCTCAGACAGGGCGTCTACGGGCAGCGCCAGTCCGACGTCCAGATGATCCGCGTGAAGCTCCCCTTCGGCGGCGTCAGCCCCGAGCAGATGGACACCTTCGCCAGCGTGGTCGAGAAGTACGCGCCGCTGGTCAAAGGCCACATCACCACCCGCCAGAACATCCAGATCCACCACGTGCCGCTGCCCGACGCGGAGAAGCTCCTGCGGGAGATCGCCGAGGCCGGGCTCTCCTCCCGCGAGGGCTGCGGCAACACGGTCCGCAACGTGACCGGCGACCCCTGGGCGGGTGTCGCCGGGGACGAGATCTTCGACCCGACGCCATACGCCGGCGCCTACGTCCGCTACTTCGTCCGCCACCCGACGACGCAGCTGATGCCGCGCAAGATCAAGACCGCCTTCTCCGGCTCCGACGAGGACCGGGCGATCACCGGCATCCACGACATCGCCTTCCTCTCCCGCGAACGGGACGGGGTCAAGGGCTTCGAGATCCGGGTCGGCGGCGGCACCGCGATCATGCCCCGCATCGCGCCGACTCTCTTCGAGTTCGTCGAGGCCGACAACGGCGACTACCTGAAGGTCTCGGAGGCGGTACTGCGGATCTTCGACCGCCAGGACTGGCTGCGCGCCAACCGCGCCCGCGCCCGGATCAAGGTGCTGGTCGACAAGATCGGGATCGACGCCTTCCGCGATCAGGTCGAGGAGGAGCTCGAGGGCGACTGGGTCGGCGAGCGCGACTTCGGCGCCGAGCTGGTCGAGCGGCTGAGCTTCGTCGACGACGAGGAGAGCCGCGCCCCGGCGCCGCCCGCCGCCGCCGCGTCCCCGAACGGCGACCGCTCCCAGTTCGAACGCTTCCTCGCCGGCAACGTGCAGGCGCAGCGCCAGGAGGGATTCTCGACGGTCGAGGTCAAGGTCACCCGCGGCGACCTCACGCCGGAGCAGTTCCGCGGCCTCGCCCAGATCATGCGGGAGTTCTGCGGCGGCAACGCCCGCAGCACCGTGCAGCAGAACTTCGTCCTGCGCTGGGTCCGCGACGGGTCGCTCTACGACGTCTGGCAGCGGCTCTCCGCCCTCGGCCTCGGCGAGGCGGGCGCCCGCGAGATCACCGACGTGGTCTCCTGCCCGGGCACCGACAGCTGCAAACTCGGGATCACCTCCTCGATGGGCCTCAACCGGGCGATCAAGGAGCGGGTCGACGCGATGCAGATCGACGATGAGCTGACCAAGCGCATCCACATCAAAATGAGCGGCTGCCCGAACGGTTGCGGCCAGCACCACATTGGCACGATCGGCTTCTACGGCGCCTCGCTGAAGATCGGCGACCGCCAGATGCCCGCCTACATCCCGCACATCGGCGGCCGCTACGAGGGCGGCGTCGCCTTCGGCAAGCGGCTCAAATCGCGGCTGCCCGCCAAACGGGTCCCCGCGGCGGTCGAGCGCTGGGTGCGGCTGTACGAGGCCGAGCGCGCCGAGGGCGAGGAGTTCAACGCCTTCGCCGAGCGGGTCGGCACCGAGCGCTTTGAAGCCGAGGTCAAGGACCTGACCATGCCGGTCGACTTCTCCCTCGAGACCATGCAAGAGTTCATCGACTGGCAGCGGGCGACTCCATATGAAGTCATCCGCGGCGAAGGGGAGTGCGCGATCTAGCTCGCCCGAGCGAGGAACCCGCGGAACCGATGAAGCCGCCGCCGATCACCTTGTCCGGCAATGTGCCGACAGTCACCGATCTCGATCACGAGGGGATCGCCGCCGAGCTCGAGGAGCTGAGCGCGCAGGAGACGATCGAGTGGATGTTCGACCAGTTCGGGCAGGACCACTACATCGCCTGCTCGTTCCAGAAAACGACCTCGGTGACGGTGCACATGGCGAGCCGCATCAACCCCGACGCGCGCTTCTTCTACCTCGACACCGACGTCCTCTTCCCGGAGACCTACGAGACCCGCGATCGCCTCGCCGAGGCGCTCGGGGTGGAGTTCGACCGCTTCCACAACCTGACCCTCGCCGAGCAGGCGGCGGAGTACGGCGACGAGCTCTGGAAGCGCGCGCCCGACGCCTGCTGCGGGGTGCGCAAGGTGGAGCCGATGCGCCGCGCTCTCGCATCCGTAGACTGCTGGGTCGCCGGCGTCCGCCGGGCGGATTCCAGCTCCAGGGCCGGGGCCCCGAAGTTCACCTGGGACAAGAAATTCGGCCTCTGGAAGCTGAACCCGCTCGCCGACTGGTCC
>JAFDWB010000033.1 GCA_018268675.1 Actinomycetota bacterium | reverse complement strand
GCCATGACCTCGCGGGCGCGGGAGAGCTGGTCGTCGATGAACTCGTCGTGGATCTCGTAGAGGAGATCCTCCTTGGTCTCGAAGTGGTGGTAGAAGGCGCCCTTGGTGAGGCCCGCCTGGTCGACTATCCGCTGGACCGGGGTGCCGGCGTAGCCGTGGGCCTCGAAGAGGCCGAGGGCGGTCTCGACCAGGGCGCGGCGGGTGCCGTCGGGGTCGCGCACGGCCTCCGACCGGGCGGCACGCGCTTTCCGTTTTTTCCGCTGTCTGGGCGCCATCGCTCCTCTACCGCCGGGAAAAGTCTCCCACTGTTCGCGGTCGGAGCGGCGCCTGGCCGGTCATCCCGCCTTGATCGTCCGGGCGACGATCCCGGAGAGGATCTCGGTGGCGCCGCCGCGCAGGGAGATCCCCGGCATCGCCAGCTGCGCGCCGGCGACCATGCCGAGCAGCCCCGCGTCGGTCGGGTCCGGCTCGCCGGGCACGAGCGCCCGCGCCGCCTCCACCACGTCCTGCTCGAAGCGCGTCCCCATCATCTTCAGGATCGCCGCCTGGGCGATCGGCGCCTCGCCCGCGTCCATCAGCATCGCCACGCTCCAGGCCAGCGCCCGCAGCGCCCGCAGCCGCGCCAGCAGGCCGCCGATCGCAGGCGCCGCCCGCGGGTCGTCCGCCACCGCCTCGGCCAGCGCGCCGAGCAGCGGGTAGGTGCTGAGGAAGCGCTCCGGCCCGCCGCGCTCGAAGGCCAGCTGCGCGGTCACCTGCGCCCAGCCGTTGCCGACCTCGCCGATCACCCGCCCGGCGGGCACCCGGACGCCGTCGAAGGCGACTTCGTTGAAGTGGTGCTCCCCGGCGAGATCGAGGATCGGCCGCACTTCGACCTGCGGGTCGTCCATGTCGACGATCATCTCGCTGAGGCGCGCCCCTTTGTCGGCCTCGCGGTCGGTGCAGGCGAGCACGTAGGCGTACTGCGAGTGGTGCGCGTTGGTGGTCCAGATCTTGGTGCCCTCGACGACGAAGTCCTCGCCGTCGAGGGTCGCCGTCGTGCGCACCGCCGCCAGGTCGGACCCCGACTCGCTCTCGCTCATGCCGAGGCAGAAGGTCAGCTCGCCGGCGGCGATCGAGGGGAGGAACTCGGCCTTCAGCGCGTCGCTGCCGTAGCGCAGGATCGCCGGGCCGATCTGCCGCTCGCCGATCCAGTGCGAGGCCACCGGGGCGCCGCCGCGCAGGAGCTCCTCGGTGATCGTCAGCCGGGCGACGTGCGACTGCTCGCGGCCGCCGTATTCGCGCGGCCAGGTGACGCCGAGCCAGCCCCGCTCGCCGAGCCGGCGCGAGAAGTCGCGGTCGAAGCTGCGCATCCAGGAGTCGCTGCGCGGCTCGTAGACGCCGGCCGCGCGTTCGGCGTCGAGGAACTCGACGATCGCGGCCCGCAGGGCGCTCGTGTCCACGCACTCCATCGTGCCGGCCTCCATCAGCCGATCCGCAGCGAGGCGGCGAGCGGCGCCGCGGCCGTCTCCAGCCAGGAGTCGATCACCTGCTCGAGCCGGTCGAGCGCCGAGTCGAGGACGAAGAGCGTTTTCGCCGGGACCACCGCCCCGAGCTCGACCAGCAGCGGGCGCAGGTGCACCTCGCCGGCCAGCGCGTGCTCGGGCGCCGCGGCGACCATCACGCCGACCGCGACGACGCCGGTCAGCCCGGGGCCGCGATAGCGGTCGAAGAACGCCTTCAGGAGGCCCGTGTAGGTCGCTTTGTAGGTCGGCGAGGCGACCACCAGGAGGTCGGCCGCGGCCACCGCGTCGGCGGCGTCGCGGGCGGCCAGGTCGTCGGGGTCGAGGACGGCGCCGCCGAGCTCGCCGAGGTCGATCGTCCGCGTCAGGTTGCCGCCGAGCTCGGCGCAGATCCGCTCCGCGGCGGCGACGCCGGTCGCCAGCGTCCGCGAGCCCGGCCGCGGGTTCCCGACCAGGGCCACCGCGGACATCGTCGGCGGCCCGCCCGCCATCAGCCGCCGCCCTTCTCGTGCAGCCCCCCGATCACCATCTCCGCGTAGATCTCGCCCACCTGGTGGGCCGAGAGGGAGCCTTCGGCGTCGAGCCAGGTGTAGGTCCAGGCGCCCATGCCGATCACGCCGAAGGCGATGATCCGG
>JAFDWB010000032.1 GCA_018268675.1 Actinomycetota bacterium | reverse complement strand
CCGGATCATCGCCTTCGGCGTGATCGGCATGGGCGCCTGGACCTACACCTGGCTCGACGCCGAAGGCTCCCTCTCGGCCCACCAGGTGGGCGAGATCTACGCGGAGATGGTGATCGGGGGGCTGCGGAGCGGCCGCAAGCCCGCCGCTCGCCGCGGCGCGAAGCGTGCAGCGGTAGCGGCGCGCCCCTAGCTCGAGGCGGACGGCCGCGCCTCGGCATTCACCGGGGGCGGGGCCCGGGCCCCCGCCGTTTGCTGAGTTGTGTGCGCCAGGGCGCCCTCAACTCAGCAAACGACCGCGGGGCTGCGACGGGCGACAGCCGGCCGGCGCCGGTTCCGAGTGGCTTCCGGAGCGAGTTCTGGCGGGATTTGGACCTGCGCGCTATAGTCCATACCAACTAGTCGGATTCTAGATGGAGCCGTCTTCGGAAAGGGACGCGGGATATGCACACTGGCCTTGCCTTGATCTTCCAGAACCTTGACGGCGAGCTTTCGGACGGCGAGGTCTACAAGCACGAACTGGACCTCGCCCTGGGGGCGGAGGCGGCGGGGTTCGACTCCGTGTGGACGCCGGAGCACCACTTCACCAGCTACCAGCTGACCCCCGACGTGCCGATGGTCCTGTCCTGGCTGGCGGCCAAGACCGAGCGGCTCAAACTGGGCACGATGGTCTCGGTGCTGCCGTGGAACAACCCGGTCCGGGTGGCGGAGAAATTCAGCGTCCTCGACCACCTCTCCGAGGGGCGGGCGATGCTTGGCATCGGGCGCGGCCTCGGCCGGATCGAGTTCGACGGCTTCGGCATCCCGATGGGCCACTCGCGCCGGCTCTTCACCGAGTACGCCGAGGCGATCCTCACCGGCCTCGAGACGGGCAGGATGGAGTACGACGGCGAGCTCTACAAGCAGAGCCCGGTCGAGCTCCGCCCCCGCCCGCGCGCCAGCTTCAAGGGCCGCGCCTTCGCCTCCGCGATCTCGCCGCAGTCGATGGACCTGATGGCGCGCCTCGGCGTCGGCCTGATGGTGATCGCGCAGAAGCCCTGGGACACGGTCGAGGAGGAGATGGCCACCTACCGCGAGCGCTTCCTCAAGCTGAACGGAACCGAGCCGCCGAAGCCGATCCTCTGCGTCTTCGCCGGCGTCGCCCCGACCGAGGCCGAGGCCCAGACCCTGCGCGAGGTCTACCTGCAGCGCTACGCGCGCTCGACGGTCGAACACTACGAGTTCGACAACGTCGGCTTCGCCGACATCGAGGGGTACGAGTACTACGCCGCGCTCAGCGCCAACATCGCCAAGCACGGCATCGACCAGTTCTGCGGCTTCCTCGCCGACCTCCAGGTCTGGGGGACGCCCGACCAGGTCGTCGACCAGCTGCTCGACTACGTCGACCGGCTCGACGCCGGCGCCGTGCTCCTCGCCCCCTCCTACGGGGCGATGCCGCGCGAGGTCGGCCGCGCCAACTTCGACCTGCTCGCCGAACAGGTCGTCCCCCGCCTGAAGGAACACGACGTCGGCGGCGACGTCGGCGTCCCCCACGGGGTCGGCGAGCACCGGCCCCACACCAGCGTCACCAGTGCCGAGCAGGATCCCGACGCGCCGCGGATCGGCCTGCTTCCCTGAAGACCGAGGCGCGAACCGCCGGATCAGACAAACCGAAGGACGAGGCCCGAATATGAATGCCACGCAGATTGCAACCCAGCCACGACACCTGATCGCCGGCGAGTGGGCGGAGGGAGGGGGCGAGCCGATCGAGGTCTTCGACCCCGCCACCGGGACGAAGACCGCCGAGCTCCGCGCCGCGACGCCCGCTCAGGTCGACGAGGCCGTCGCCGCGGCCGCGGCCGCCTTCCCGGCCTGGAGCGCGCTCTCGCTCTCCCGCCGGGTCGGCCATGTGCAGCGGATGAAAGCGGCGGTCGAAGCGAACGCCGAGGAGCTCGCCGAGCTGATCGTCCTCGACCAGGGCAAGACCCTCGCCGAGGCCAAGGGCGAGATCCAGCGCGCGGTCGAGTTCATCGACTCCGCCCTCGCCGCGCCGATGCTCTTCCACAGCGACAACGGCAACATCGCCGCCGGGCTCGATGTCAAGCGGATCCGCGAGCCGCTCGGCGTCTGCGCCGCGGTCACCCCCTTCAACTTCCCGGTGATGAACCCGAGCCAGTTCTCCGCCTGGGCGCTGGTCTGCGGCAACACCCTGGTGGTGAAGGCCTCCGAGCAGGACCCGATCGCCTCCACCCGCCTCTTCGAGCTGTTCCGCGAGTCGGGCCTGCCGTCCGGCGTGCTGAGCCTCGTCCACGGCAAGGTCGAGACCGTGCAGCGCCTGATCACCCACCCCGATGTCGCCGCCGTCTCCTGCATCACCTCCTCGCCGACGGCGAAGGCGATCTATGAGGCCGCGAGCGGCGCGGGCAAGCGCGTGCAGGCCAACGGCGGGGCCAAAAACCCGATCGTGGTGATGCCCGACGCCGACCTCGACGTGGCGGCCGACGGTGTCGTCACCTCCTGCTTCGGCATGGCGGGCCAGCGCTGCCTCGCGGCCAGCCGGCTGGTCACGGTCGGCGACGTGCACGACGAGCTGCTGGCCAAGGTGGTCGAGCGGGCCGAAGCGATCGTCGTCGGCGGCGGCGGTGAAGAGGGAACGACGATGGGCCCGGTCGTCAGCGCCGCGTCCAAGGCGCGGGTCGAGGACACGATCGCGAAGGCGGTCGAGAAGGGCGCCGAGGTGATCCTCGACGGCCGCGGTGTCAGCTCGGCCGGCGGCGACGCGCATGCGGACGGCTACTTCATCGGCCCGAGCATCCTCACCGGCCTCAGTACCGCCGACGAGCTGGAGCGCCAGGAGACCTTCGGGCCGCTGCTGGTGGTCCACCGGGCGGGCGACCTCGACGAGGCGATCGGGATCTGCAACGACACCGAGTTCGGCAACGCGGCCGCGGTCTTCACCGCCTCGGGCTCGACCGCGCGCGAGTTCGAGCACCGCTGCCGGGCCGGCAACGTCGGCATCAACGCCTTCCCGGCGCCGCCCGCGAACGTGACGATGGGCGGCTACGGCACCTCGTTCTACGGCGACCTCCACATCTGCGGCGCCGCGCCGCTCGAGTTCTACACCGACAACAAGATGGTCGTCTCGCGGTGGTGAGGTGAGCGACGCGCTGATCGTCGGCGCGGTCCGCTCGCCGATCGGTCGCGGCCGCGAGGGCGGCGAGCTGGCCGCCGTCCACCCGGTGGAGCTGCTCGCGCAGGTCCTCGCCGGGCTCCTCGAGCGCACCGGCATCGACCCGGCCGCGGTCGAGGACCTGCTGGTCGGCTGCGTGACCCAGTCCTCGGAGCAGTCGGGGAACGTCGGGCGGATGGCCTGGCTCGCCGCCGGGTACCCGGAGGCGGTGCCGTCGGTGACGATCGAGCGCAAGTGCGGCTCCGGCCAGCAGGCGGTGCAGTTCGCCGCCCAGGGCATCATGGCCGGGTCCTACGACCTCGTGATCGCCGCCGGGGTCGAGTCGATGAGCCGGGTGCCGATCGGCTCCAACCGGCAGGGCGCCGACTTCCACGGGCCCTCGGTGACCGAGCGCTACGCGCCCGGGCTGGTGCCCCAGGGCGTCTCGGCGGAGCTGATCGCGCAGCGCTGGGGGTTCGACCGCGGGCGGCTCGACGAGTTCTCGGTGCGCTCCCAGCAGCGCGCCGCGGCCGCCGCCGCGAGCGGCGCCTTCGACCGCGAGATCGTCCCGATCGCGGTCCCCGGCGGGGAGACCGTGAGCGCCGACGGGACGATCCGGCCCGACACCTCGCTCGAGGGCGTCGCCAAGCTCCGCCCGTCCTTCCGCACCGAG
Source organism: Actinomycetota bacterium (assembly GCA_018268675.1). Taxonomy (GTDB): domain Bacteria; phylum Actinomycetota; class Thermoleophilia; order Solirubrobacterales; family 70-9; genus VAYN01. Next base: position 164,322 of record JAFDWB010000032.1, on the reverse strand, counting down.
GAGATGGCGGCGCGCTTCCCAGGGCTCGAGTGGAGCATCACCCCCGCCAGCTCCTCGCAGCTCGCCGACGGGGCGAGCGCGATCCTGCTGGCGAGCGAGAGCAAGGCGCGCGAGCTGGGGCTGGCGCCGCGGGCCCGCTTCCGCGGCTTCTACGCCTGCGGCGACGACCCCGTGCTGATGCTGACCGGCCCGATCCCGGCGACCCGCGAAGTGCTGGCCCGCTCCGGCCTCGCGCTCGCCGACATCGACCAGTTCGAGGTCAACGAGGCGTTCGCCCCGGTACCGCTCGCCTGGCAGGCGGAGTTCGGGGTCGAGGACGAGCTGCTGAACCCGCGCGGCGGCGCGATCGCGCTCGGGCACCCGCTCGGGGCGACCGGCGCGCGTCTGCTGACCAGCCTCCTCCACTCGCTCGAGGACAACGGCGGGCGGTACGGCCTGCAGGCGGTCTGCGAGGCGGGCGGGATGGCGAACGCGCTGATCGTGGAGCGCCTCGGTTGAGCCCGGCGCCGGGGCCGCTCTGGTTCGACGACGCGGTGGTCGGCGACGTCTACGTGACCCCGGCGCGGACGATCACCGAGGCCGACCTGGTCGCCTTCTCCGGCCTCTCCGGCGACTACAACCCGCTGCACACCGACGCCGAGCTGATGCGGGAGAGCGAGTTCGGCGAGCGCATCGCCCACGGCGCGCTGATCCTCTCGATCGTCACCGGCCTGCGCAGCCGGCTCGGGATCTTCGACCAGACCGTGATCGCCTTCGCCGGGATCCGCGAGTGGCGCTTCCTCGCGCCGGTGCTGATCGGCGACACGATCCACGTCCGCAACGAGACGATCGAGACGCGCGCGTCGAAGAAGCCCGACCGGGGCGTGCTGGTGCAGCGGGTCGAGGTCCTGAACCAGCGCGACGAGGTCGTGCAGGGGGGCGAGATGGTGGCGATCCTGAGGCGCCGGGGCGAGCGATGAGGCTGCGGGTCGACGGACATCCCGCGGCGGCGGCGCTGCGGATCCACGGGTCGGCCGATGGCGATCCGGGCGAGGGCCTGATCTTCGCGCCGCACCCGGAGATCGCCGACTGGGCGAGTGCCGAGGAGGAGCTGGCGGAGGCGTTCCGGCTGACCCAGGCGGCGTTCGCCGCCGCGGCGCCGGTCGTCTACCTGGTCGAGGCCGCGGCATTGTTGGGGCGGGCGGAGCCGCTGCCATCGGCGGTCGCGGCGGGGCTCCTCGGCGGCGCCCGCGCGCTCGCCTTCGAGGGGCGCAAGGAGGAGGCGTTCGCCACCGTGATCGCGATCGGCGCGGGCGCGGCGCCGGAGCAGGTCTCCGACGCGGTCGGCTGCGCGGTCGCCGTCCGCAGCGGCAACGGCCAGGTGGTCGCGGTCGGCGCCGAGCACCTGGGGGCGATGTTCCCGTGAGCGTCGCGGTCGTCACCGGGGCGGCGCGCGGGATCGGCCGCGCGATCGCCGAGCGCCTCGCCGCGGACGGGTACACGCCGCTGCTGGTCGATCTCGCCGACTCCGTCCGCGATGCGGTGCCCGAGGGTGGCGCCGCGGTCGTCGCCGACGTCTCGACCGAGGAGGGCTGGGGTGCGATCCGCGCCGCGGCCGAATCACTCGGGCCGGTCGGCGTCCTCGTCAACAACGCCGGGATCACCCGCGACGCGCGCCTCGGCAAGATGACCGAGGAGGATTTCCGGGCCGTCCTGCGCGTCAACCTCGGCTCGGCCCACGGCCTCACCGCCGCGCTTGCCGACCTGATCGAGGACGGCGGCGCGGTCGTCAACATCAGCTCCCGCGCCCAGCTCGGCAACTTCGGCCAGTTCAACTACGCCGTCTCCAAGGCGGGCGTGATCGGCCTGACCCGCTCCCTCGCCCTCCTCCACGCCCCCCGCCTGCGCGTCAACGCCGTCGCCCCCGGCTTCGTCGCCTCGGAGATGACCGACGCGATGCCCGCCCACGTCCGCGAGCGCGTCATCGCCGCCATCCCCCTCGCCCGCGCCGGCCTTCCCGCCGACATCGCCGCCGCGGTCGCCTGGCTCGCCTCCCCCGATGCCGGCTACGTCACCGGGCAGGTCCTCTACTCCTGCGGCGGCCGTAGCTTCGCGTAGCTGCCGGCCGCGCCTCGGCCTGAGCCCGGACGGCGAGCCCGGGAGGCGACCCCGATGAGTTCGCAGAAACCCGCGGTATGCGCGGGAAAGTGCGAACGCCGGGGAGCCGATTCCAGTTGGCTGTTCCTTATGGTCGCCTGGGGACCAAAAGGAACAGCTGATCGCGGACGCCGTTGCGCCAGGGCCGCGGATGGGGGATCATCCCGGAATGCGCACCGCGATGGTCGCATCGATGAAGGTGGCCGCAGGTCGCCGGATTCCGGAGGAAGAGAAAGCGCGCCCCTCGGCGAGTCGGAGCGCGAGCGTGCGCTGGTGGCGCTTTGGGTTGCCGGTGCGCCGCCCGCCGCGTGGGCGCTGGCTGTAAATCGAAGAACCAGGGCGGCGCGTACGTCCGGCCGGTTGGCGGCGGTCTGCGATCTCAGACATTTCTTGTTGCGCACCCGTTGTCGGCCGGGCGGTGCCTCTGTATAACCGCATCCTGGGGTCCACGAGACGCATGTCTTGTATCTCAGACTGCCGAGAACAGGAGTCGGGATGACGTCAAGCAACGTGAAATCGGCGACGCGGGTGTTCGACATCCTCGAGGCGCTGGCCGGCCACGCGCAGCCGATGGCGACGATGGCGATCGCGCGCGAATGCGGCATCCCGAAGAGCAGCGCCCACCACCTGCTGAACGTGATGCTCGAACGCAACTACGTCACTTACTACGAGCACGAGCGCGCCTGGGGGCTCGGGGTGAGCATCTTCGAGGTCGGATCCGCCTACCTGCGCCGCACTCCGCTGCAGCGGCTCGGCCGCCCGGTCCTGGAGAGCGTCTGCGCCGACACCGGCGAGACCTGCCACCTCGCGATCCTCCACGGCGCCGACGTCCTTTATCTCGACAAGGAGGAGCCGGCGGGCGACGGGCCCAACCTCGTCACCGACGTCGGCGTGCGGCTTCCCGCCCACCTCACCGCGGTCGGCTGGGCGATCCTCGCCGAGCTCCCCGAGGCACAGGTCAGCGCCGCCTTCGGCAGCACGCCGCTGGTGACCCGCACCGGCTCCGGCCCGGACCGCCTCGACGCGCTCTTCGAAGATCTCGCCGAGGTGCGGGCCAAGGGCTTTGCCTTCGACGACCAGATGATCACCCCGGGCATCTGTTGCCTCGCGGCCCCGGTCTTCTCCCACGGGGATCAGCCGGTGGCCGCGATCGGCGTCTCCTATCTGGCGGCGAAGAGCGACGACGCGCTGGTCGGCCGGCTCGCCGACGTCGTCTGCGCGGCCGCGGCCCGGTTCTCCTCCTCGCTCGGTTGGAGCGGTCGGCCCGCGCTCGCGACCCGGGAGGCCACGTGACCGCGGCGGGCGTCCCGGTGAGCGTCGAGCTGACCGACGCCGGGCTGGCGCGCGAGCAGGTCGTCGCCGTCGCCCGCGAGGGGGCGGCGGTGCGGGTCGGGGCGGCGGCGGTGGCGGCGATGGAGCGGGGGGCCGCGGTGGTCGCCGAGCTGGTCGCCTCCGACGAGCCGGTGTACGGGGTGTCGACCGGGTTCGGGGCGCTGGCGACGACCTCGATCCCGGCCGAGAAACGGGCGCTGATGCAGAAGGCGCTGGTCCGCTCGCACGCGGCGGGGATGGGGCCGGAGGTGGAGGCCGAGGTCGTGCGGGCGATGATGGTGCTGCGGGCGCGGAGCCTCTCGATGGGGTACTCGGGCGTGCGGCCGGCCGTTGCCGAGGGGATCGTCGCGCTGCTGAACGCCGGGCTGACGCCGGTGGTCCCCGAGCACGGCTCGCTGGGGGCGAGCGGCGACCTCGCCCCGCTGGCGCACGCGGCGCTGCCGCTGCTCGGCGAGGGGGTCGTCCGCGACCGCTCCGGGGAGCTGCTGGAGGCCGCCGAGGCGCTGGCCGCGGCGGGCCTGGAGCCGATCGAGCTGATGGCCAAGGAGGGGCTCGCGCTGATCAACGGGACCGACGGGATCCTCGGCATGCTGGTGCTCGCGCTGCGTGACCTCGACCTGCTGCTGAAGGCGGCCGACATCTCCGCCGCGCTCAGCGTCGAGGCGCTGCTGGGGACCGACCGCGCCTTCGCCGCCGACCTGGTCGCCCTTCGCCCGCAGCCGGGCCAGGCGGCGAGCGCCGCCAACCTGCGGCGGCTGCTCGAGGGCTCCGCGGTCGTCGCCAGCCACCGCCACGGCGACCCGCGCGTCCAGGACGCCTACTCGCTGCGCTGCGCGCCGCAGGTCAACGGGGCGGCGCGGGACGCGCGCGGGTACGCGGGGACCGTCGCCGACGCGGAGCTCGTCTCGGCGATCGACAACCCGATGGTGCTGCCCGACGGCCGGGTCGAGTCGTGCGGGAACTTCCACGGCGCGCCGCTCGGGCTCGCCTGCGACCTGCTCTCGATCGCCGCCGCCGACGTCGGCGCGATCGCCGAGCGGCGCACCGATCGCCTCCTCGACCCGGTCCGCTCGATGGATCTGCCGCCGTTCCTCGCCGAGGACGCCGGGGTCAACTCGGGGATGATGATCGCCCAGTACACGCAGGCGGCGATGGTCGCCGCGAACCGCCGCCTCGCCGTGCCCGCGAGCGCCGACACGCTCTCGACCAGCGCCTCGCAGGAGGACCACGTGTCGATGGCCTGGGGGGCGGCGCGGAAGCTGCGCGCCTCGGTGGCGAACCTGCGGCGCATCCTCGCGGTCGAGATCACCTGCTCGGCGCGCGGCCTCGACCTGCGGGCGCCGCTCGAGCCCGCCGCCGGGACCGGCGCGGCGCGCGACTGCCTGCGCACCGTCGTCCCCGGGTTCGGGCCGGACCGCCGGCTCGCGCCGGAGCTCGCCGCCGCCGAGGAGCTGCTCGCCTCGGGCGCCCTGGTCGGTGCCGTCGAAGACAAGATCGGAGGTCTGGAGTGAGTCGTGTGATCCACGCGCCGCGCGGCGCCGAGCTGTCCTGCAAGGGCTGGCCGCAGGAGGCCGCGATGCGGATGCTGATGAACAACCTCGACCCGGAAGTGGCCGAGCGGCCGGAGGATCTCGTCGTCTACGGTGGGACCGGGCGGGCGGCGCGCTCCTGGGAGGCGTTCGATGCGATCGTGCGCTCCTTGCAGTCGCTGGAGGGGGACGAGACGCTGCTCGTCCAGTCGGGCAAGCCGGTGGGCGCGTTCCGCACGCACGAGTGGGCGCCGCGGGTGCTGATCGCGAACTCGAACCTGGTCGGCGACTGGGACAACTGGGACGAGTTCCGCCGGCTCGAAGCCGAGGGGCTGACGATGTACGGGCAGATGACCGCGGGCTCGTGGATCTACATCGGCAGCCAGGGGATCGTGCAGGGGACGTATGAGTGCTTCGCGGAGATCGCGCGGCGGCGGTACGGCGGGTCGCTGGCGGGGACGATCACGGTCACCGCCGGGCTCGGCGGGATGGGGGGCGCGCAGCCGCTGGCGGTGACGATGAACGGCGGCGTCGCGCTCTGCGTCGAGGTCGACCAGGAGCGGATCGACCGTCGGCTGGAGACGCGCTACCTCGACGAGGAGGCCGACGATCTGGAGGACGCGGTGCGGCGGTGCCTCGCGGCCGAGGGGGAGGGGCGGGCGCTCAGCGTCGGCCTGCGCGCCAACGCGGTCGACGTGCTGCCGGCGCTCTTGGCGCGCGACTTCGAGGCCGACATCGTCACCGACCAGACCAGCGCCCACGACCCGCTGAACGGGTACGTGCCGAACCTGATCAGCCTGGAGGAGGCCGACCGGCTGCGGGTCGAGGACCCCGATGAGTACGTGCGGCGCTCGCGGGCGGCGATCGCGGCGCACTGCGCGGCGATGGTCGAATTCCTCGACCGCGGCGCCGAGGTCTTCGACTACGGCAACAGCCTGCGGGCGGAGGCGGCGCTGGGCGGGTTCGAGCGCGCGTTCGCCTACCCCGGCTTCGTCCCCGCCTACGTGCGGCCGCTCTTCTGCGAGGGCAAGGGGCCGTTCCGCTGGGTCGCGCTGTCCGGGGACCCGGCCGACATCGCCGCCACCGACCGCGCCGTGGTCGAGGAGCTGGCCGGCGACGAGGCGCTCGAACGCTGGATCCGGCTGGCCGGCGAACGGATCGCCTTCCAGGGCCTGCCGGCGCGCATCTGCTGGGCCGGATACGGGGAGCGCCACCGGCTCGGGCTGCGCTTCAACGAGATGGTGCGGAGTGGCGAGCTGAAGGCGCCGATCGTGATCGGGCGGGACCACCTCGACTCGGGGTCGGTCGCCTCTCCATATAGGGAGACCGAGTCGATGGCCGACGGCTCTGACGCGATCGCCGACTGGCCGCTGCTGAACGCGCTCGTCAACACCTCCTCCGGGGCCTCGTGGGTGAGTATCCACGACGGCGGCGGGGTCGGGATCGGCCGCTCGCTCCACGCCGGGATGGTGTGCGTCGCCGACGGCACCGACCTGGCCGCGGAAAAGCTCGAGCGGGTGCTGCAGAGCGATCCCGGGATGGGCGTGATCCGCCACGCCGACGCCGGGTACGAGCGCGCGGTCGAGGTGGCGGCCGAGCGCGGCGTGCGGGTGCCGATGCGCGAGGAGGGGTAGGTGGGGGTGCGGCGGGCCGGGCGGCCGTCCGAGATGGTGCCGGGTGTCCTGGGCTCCTCATGGGGGTCCGGGCAGGCTGTGACCCCCATGAGGAGCCCAGGACGCGAAGGTTTCGTGGGAGAGGCGGCACAGGGACGCGAGGAGGTCGGACTTCCGTGACCGCTGTGTCCGAGAGATTCCACACCTCCGCCCGGTCGGTCACAGAGATGCCGGGAACGTCACACTTTCCGGCCCCGGCCGCCCCCTTTTCGGGCCGAAATCGAGAGCCCAAGACGCGCTGCGTGTTTTCGCCCTCCTATAGGGGGGTCAATCCACGCAGCGCGTCCGTGACTGTTGGACAACACGGGAGAAAGCGTCAAGTTCACGGCATCTCTATGACGAGGGCGCACCCCGGTGACGCATCCGTGCCCCTCCCGTCGCTCCCCCGTAAGGCCTCCGTCCCAATCCCGCGCTCCCCGCAGCCCGGCCCTCTCGCCACGGCCACAGCCTGCCCGGGTCGTGGCGAGAGGGCCGCGTCCCTTGGCCGTCCCTTGCCCGGGCGCCGGCTTGCGGGGCCGCGCCCCTTCTCGGCCGCCGGCCGGCAGGGGCCGCATCCCTTCCCCGAGGGACCCTCCCGGTGACGGTCCTCCCGATCCGCGAGATGGGGGACCCCGTCCTCCGAGAGAAGGCGCGCGCGGTCACCGCCGAGGAGCTGGCGAGTGCCGAGACGCAGCAGTTGATCGACGACATGATCGAGACCATGCGAGCGGCGAACGGGGCGGGGCTGGCGGCGCCGCAGGTGGGGGTGTCGAAGCGGATCGCGGTGATCGAGGTGCGCGAGGGGAACCCGCGCTATCCGTACAAGCCGCCGATCCCGCTGACCGTGATCGTCAACCCGGAGCTGACCTCGCTCGACGGTGTCACCTTCGCCACCAACGAGGGGTGCCTGTCGATGCCGAACCTGCGCGGGGATCTGGAGCGCTTCGAGAACATCGGGGCGCGGTACCTCGACCGCGACGGCGGGGTGCACGAGGAGACGCGGCGCGGCCTCACCGCGGGGACCTTCCAGCACGAGGTCGACCACCTCGACGGGATCCTCTTCGTCGACCGGATGGCGGACATGTCGAGCCTCTCGACCTGGGAGCAGTTCGAGGCCTTCCGCAAAGCCGACTTCGTCGCCGAGATCACCCGCCTGGTCGAGCGGGTCGGCTCGTAAGGTCATCGGCATGGAGCTGTGGTGCGAGCACGCGTGGCTGGGTGGGGAGGAGGTCACCGCCGGGGTCGTGCTCGCCGTCGAGGGGGAACGGATCGTCTCGGTGCGGACCGGGGCGGCGGCGCCGGAGGGCGCGGTCGTCCTCCCCGGCTACACGCTGCCGGGGCTGGCGAACGCCCACTCGCACGCGTTCCAGCGCGCGTTTCGCGGCAAGACCGAGGTCGGGCGGGGGACCTTCTGGACCTGGCGCGAGCGGATGTACGAGGCGGCGTCGCGGCTCGACCCGGAGTCCTACCGGGCGCTGGCGCGGGCGACGTTCGGGGAGATGGCGCTCGCCGGGATCACCGGCGTCGGCGAGTTCCACTACGTCCACCACGGCGCCGGCGGGGCCCCTTATGAGGACCCGAACGCGATGGGCGCCGCGGTCCTCGCCGCCGCCGCGGAGGCCGGCATCAGGATCACGCTGCTCGACGCCTGCTACCTGCACGGGGGGATCGGCGAGGAGCTGAACGAGACCCAGCGGCGCTTCTCCGACGGCACCGTGGAGCGGTGGGTCGAGCGGGTCGGCGCGCTGCGGGCGGGGCCGACGGCGCGGGTCGGCGCCGCGATCCACAGCGTCCGCGCGGTCGATCCGGGGGAGGCGGCGGCGGTCGCCGCGTGGGCGAGCGAGCGGGGGGCGCCGCTCCACGCCCACGTCTCGGAGCAGCCGGCCGAGAACGAGGCCTGCCGCGAGGCCTACGGGCGCACGCCGACGGAGGTGCTCGCCGACGCGGGCGCGCTGGCGACGCTCTTCACCGCCGTCCACGTCACTCACCCGACCGACCGCGACCGCGAGCTGCTCGGCGAGGCCGGCGCGACCTGCTGCCTCTGCCCGACGACGGAGCGGAACCTTGCCGACGGCATCGGCCCGGCGTCGCAGCTGCGCGGCGCGGGGGTGCGGCTCGCGGTCGGGAGCGACTCGCAGGCGGTGATCGACATCTTCGAGGAGTGCCGGGCGATCGAGCTCGACGAGCGGTTGGCGACGCTCGAGCGCGGCAACCAGGGCGCCGCGTCGCTGTTGCGCGCGGGCACGGGCGAGGGGCAGCGGGCGATCGGCTGGCCCGAGGCGGGGGAGATCGGCCCCGGGATGCTCGCGGACCTCGTCAACCTTGAGGGGGGCGGCGTGCGCCTGGCCGGGATCGCCCCGGAGTCGGCGCTGAGCTCGATCGTCTTTGCCGCGGGCGCCGGGGACGTCACCAACGTGATGGTCGGCGGCGAGTTCATCGTCCGCGACGGAGCCCACGTCCGCCTCGACGTCGAGGAGGAGCTGCGGAGCTCGATCGCGAGCCTGGCGGATCGATGAGCTCGCTCGCGATCGACAACGTCGGCTTGCTGATCACCAATGATCCGTCGCTGGGGGACGGAGCGCTGGGGGAGGTCAGGGACGCGGCCGTGGTCTTCGAGGACGGGGTCGTCGTCGCGGTCGAGCGGGCGGGGGTGGAGGCCGACGAGCGGGTCGACGCCGAGGGGCGCTGCGTGATCCCCGGCTTCGTCGACAGCCACACCCATCTCGTGTTCGCGGGCGACCGCTCGGTGGAGTTCGCGGCGCGGATGGCGGGGGCGGACTACGAGGCGGGCGGCATCCGGGTCACCGCGGCGGCGACGCGCGGGGCGAGCGCCGCCGAGCTGGAGCGCCTCGCCCGGGAGAGGCGCGCGGAGGGCCTGCGCGCCGGGATCACCCACGTCGAGATCAAGTCCGGGTACGGCCTCGACGTCGCCGCCGAAGCGAAGTCGTGCGAGGTCGCCGCGGCGCTCACCGACGACGTCACGTTCCTCGGCGCCCACGTCGTCCCGGCCGAGTTCGAGGCCGACCCCGACGCCTACGTGGCCCTCGTCTGCGGCGAGATGCTCGCGGCCTGCGCGCCGTCCTGTCGCTGGATCGATGCCTTCTGCGAGGTCGGCGCGTTCGACGCCGACCAGTGCCGGACGGTGCTCGAGGCGGGCCGCGCCGCCGGCCTCGGCCTCCGCCTGCACGGCAACCAGCTCGGGCCCGGCCCCGGGGTCCGGCTCGCGGTCGAGCTCGAGGCGGCCTCGGTCGACCACTGCACCTACCTCACCGACGCCGACGTCGAAGCGCTCGCGGCCGGCCCCACCGTCGCCACCTTCCTCCCCGCCACCGACTTCTCCACCCGCCAGCCCTACCCCGACGCCCGCCGCGTTATCGACGCCGGCGCCACGGTCGCCCTCGCCACCAACACCAACCCGGGCTCCAGCAACACCACCTCGATGGCCTTCTGCATCGCCCTCGCCGTCCGCGACATGCACATGACCGTCGCCGAGGCCGTCCGCGCGGCGACCCTCGGCGGCGCCGAAGCCCTCCACCGCCCCGACCTCGGCCGCCTCACCCCCGACGCCCGCGCCGACGCCATCCTCCTCGACGCCACCTCCCCCACCGACTTCGTCTACCGCCCCGGCGTGCCGCTGGTACGCGAGACGTTCGTCGCGGGCCGCCGCGTCTGAAGCTGTCGCCCGAGGCCGGCTGCCGCCCCCGGCCCGCGCTGGGATCAGGGAGCCCCGGCCTTCCGGTGTTCCTTACCTGCACATATGGCAAGTAAGGAACACGGCAGAGGCCTCACCGGGGGAGGCGACCCGCCAGCCTGGGCGCTAGCTCACCCGCCCTCAAGCCCCGATCCCGACAACGCGTCGGTGATGCTCATGCCGCCGTCGACGCGGATCACCTGGCCGGTGACGTAGTCGGAGAGGGGAGTGCAGAGGAACTCGAGGGCGCCGGCGCAGTCGTCGGGGCGGCCGTGGCGGGCCAAGGGGAGGCGGCGCGCGGCGTCGGGGTCGTCCATGTCGTCGAAGGCGGCGCGGGTCATCGGGGTGTCGATGGAACCGGGGGCGATCGCGTTCACGGTGACGCCGGTGGGGCCAAGCTCGGCGGCCAGCGATCGGGTGTAGCCGAGGATCGCGGCCTTGGCGATGACGTAGGGGGCGCCGAGGCCGCCCTCGAAGGGGCGGAAGGCCGCGAGGCTCGAGACGGTGACGATCCGTCCCCAACCGCCCTCGACCAGGTGGGGCGCGGCGGCGCGGCAGCAGTTGATGGTGCCGTGGAGGTTGACCCGCAGGCAGGCCTCGAGCTGGGCCTCGTCGGGGTCGGAGGCGCGGCCGGCGGCGAGGTCGCCGAGGATGCCGGCGTTGCAGACGAGCACGTCGAGGCGGCCGAAGCGCTCGACCGCGCCGGCGACCGTCGCCTCGACGGCCGCCCGGTCGCCGACGTCGACCCGCACACCGTGGCACCGCGCGCCGGCCGGGGCCGGGTCGGGCGCGAGATCGGCGGCGACCACGATCGCCCCGAGGCGGGCGAGCCGCGCGGCGAAGGCGCGCCCGATCCCACGGCCGGCGCCGGTCACCAGCGCGACCTTGCCGTCGAGCACTCCCTCCGGAGCCCCGCCTGCCATCAGACCGGCCGCTGGATCAGCTCGACGGTCATCCCGTCCGGGTCGAGCGCGTAGAAGCACCGGCAGCCGCGCCAGTCGCCGTGCTCGATCTCCACCGGCGCGGAGAGGGTCGTGACCCCCGCGCGGAGAAGCGCCGCGTGAGCCGCGTCGGCGTCGGCCACGCGCAGGGAGAAGTGGCCCTGTCCCGCCTGGTGGAAGCCGGCCGGCGCGGCGCCCGGCGGCGGCGTCACGTACTCCATCAACTCGAGCAGGCGACCGCCGCCGAGGTCGAGGTCGGCCCAGCGCAGGACCGCCCCCGGCAGGCCGGTGATCGTCCGCACCTCCTCGTCGTCGGCGTCGCCGCGGTCGCGGACCGGGATCCCGAGCAGCTCGGCGTAGAACCCGAGCGAGCGGTCGAGGTCGGCGCAGGTGACGGAGGCGTGGTCGAGCCCCAGGACCTCGACCTCGCGCCCGCCCAGGCGCGCCGGGACCTGGTCGCGCTCGACCGCCTCGCCCGTCCGTTCGGCGCGTTTCACCAGCTCGCACTCGGCGCCGTGGACGAGGACGGTGCCGGGCCGCGGCAGGGCGTTGAAGTTGCTCGCGTTCGCGTCCTGGTAGGCGCCGGTGTCGAGGAAGGCGATCAGGTTCCCGGCCTCGACCGCGGCCAGCCGCGCCTGGGGGACGATCACGTCGGGGTTGCAGCTGATCCCGACGAGGTCGGCGACCATCGCGGGGTCGGCGTCGGCCCGGTCGGCGACGATCGCCTGCCAGCGGTTGCGCTCGAAGACGACGTCGGCGAGGAAGACCTCCGAGGTGTCGGTCTCGACCCAGGTGTGGGGGACCGGCCGGCTCTGGGACTTGACGTTACGCACCCGCGCCAGGTGGATCCCAGCGTTCCCGTAGAGGCTGCGCCCGGGCTCGACCTCGAGCCGGATCCCCTGCGGGTCGAGCCCGCCGGCGGCGAGGCCGCGGCGCAGCCCCCCGGCGACCGCGATCGCGTATTCCTCGAGCGTCGCCACCGGCGGCCGCGGGTCCTCGTCGCAGCGGTCGGCGCCGCCGAACGGGTCGCGCGGCATCGGGAAGCCGCCGCCGAGGTCGATCTCGCGCGGCCGCCAGCCGCCCCAGCGCTCGCCCAGCTCCCCGCAGAGGCGTCCGACCCAGGCCGCCATCTCGGCCCAGATCGCGGGCTCCCTTCCCTGTCGGCCGATGTGCGCCATGACGCCCAGCAGGTCGATCTCCGGCGCGGCGATCGCCTCGGTCGGCAGCGCCAGCAGTTGCTCAGTCGGGATCCCCGGCTTGTAGCGCTGGGTCGCCACGGCGATCGGTTCCGCCCCGTCGAACAGTTCGGTCGGGGTCGGGATGTCGAGCCAGGGCCGCAGCCGCAGCCGCACCTTGGCCGGGACGCCGGCGGCGCGCGCGGCGGCGCGGGCCAGCTCCAGCTCGGCGAGCGAGTCGAGCGTCACCCGGACGCCTGCCCGCACCGCCCGCCCGATCAGCTCCGCGTCCTTGCTCGAGCCGTTCAGCGAGATCAGGTCGGGCGCCACGCCGCCGCGCAGCGCCGCGTCGAGCTCGCCCGCGCCGAAGGTGTCGCAGCCGGTCCCCTCCTCGCTCAGGATCCGCCGCAGCGCGAGGCTGAAGTTGGCCTTGATCGACGGCATGACCAGCACCTCGCCCTCCGGCCAGGCCCAGCTGAACGCGTCGACGTAGTGGCGGGCGTTGGCGCGCAGCTGAGCCTCGGAGACGACGTAGACCGGCGTGCCGAAGCGCCGCGCCAGCTCGGTCAGGTCGACCTCCTCCAGCCACAGCCGGCCGGCACGGATCGAGAGGCAGTCGTCGCCCGCGAGCAGGTCCGCGGTCGGCGCGGCGGCGCTCACGTCGGCGGCCACGGGTAGGTCTGCTTGTGCAGCTTCAGGTAGACGAAGGTCTCGCAGCTGCGCACGCCGTCGATCTCGCGGATGCCGGTGTTCAGCACCTCGAGCAGGTGGGCGTCGCTCTGGCACTGGACCTCGGCGAGGATGTCGAAGGAGCCGGCGGTGATCACGACGTAGTCGATCTCGGCGATCCGCGACACCGCGTCCGCCACCTCGACCAGGTCGCCGGTGACGTGCATGCCGACCGTCGCCCGCACCTTGATCCCGTCCAGCGCCGGATCGGTGACCGCGACGATTTTGATCGCCTCGCTCTCGGTCAGCCGCTGCACCCGCTGGCGCGCCGCCGCCTCGGAGAGGCCGACCGCCTCGCCGATCCGGCCGTAGGGGCGGCGGCCGTCCTCCTGCAGCTCCTTGATGATCGCCCGGTCGATGTCGTCGAGGACGATGTCGGCGCGATGGTTGCCGGGGCGCCGGGCCATCAGGCGCCCCTCCGAGGGATTTCTTTGGTGTTGTCAGTCTGGGTCGCCATTTTAGGTGTCAGATCATAGTCCAACGACGGAATAAGTTGCAACCTGGGTTGCCCGCAGCTAATATCGCGATCGAGTTGATGCAGACCGATGCGAATGATCCGCGTTCGGTGACCGCCGCCGAGCCCGCCACGGAGGGTGCCTCTCGACCGGTCGCCACGGTCCGCGGGCTGCACCTGCGGCTCCCCGGCGGCGTCCACGCCCTGCGCGGGGTGGACCTCGAGATCGAGGCGGGCGAAATCGTCGGCCTGGTCGGCGAGTCGGGGTCGGGCAAGACGATGCTCGGCCTCTCGCTGCTCGGCCTGGCCCCGGCCGGCGCGCGCTTCGAGGGCGAGGCCTGGCTGGCCGGGACCGAGATGACCGCCGCCGACTCCGAAGCGCGCCGGCTGGCCCGCCGTGAGCACGCCGGCGCCGTCTTCCAGGACCCGATGACCTCGCTCAACCCGACGATGAAGATCGGCACCCAGGTCGGCGAGGCGGCCGCCTCGCGGGAGGCGGTGGTCGAGGCGCTCGAGCAGGTCGGCTTCCCCGAACCCGAGCGCCGGCTCGGCCAGTATCCGCACGAGCTCTCGGGCGGCCTGCGGCAGCGGGTGATGATCGCGATGGCGATCGCCCGGCGGCCCGCGCTCGTGCTCCTCGACGAGCCCACCACGGCGCTCGACGTGACCCTGCAGCGGACGACGCTGAAGCTGCTGCGCGGCCTCCGCGACGAGCTCGGCGTGGCGATGCTCTTCATCACCCACGACCTCGCCGTCGCCGCCGAGATCGCCGACCGCGTCGCCGTCCTCTACGCCGGGCGGGTGGCGGAGCTGGGTGTCCCGTCCGCGGTCTTCCGGCATCCCTCGCATCCCTACACCGCCGGCCTCCTCGCCTCCCGCCTCGCCCTCGCCGGCGGCGACCGGGACGGCGAGCTCGCGACCCTCGGCGGCGAACCGCCGGACCCCCGCCGGCTGCCGCCCGGCTGCCCGTTCGAGCCCCGCTGCCCCTTCTCCCGCGAGGTGTGCTCGCTGGGGCTCCCGGCGCTCGTCCCGTCGCCGCGGCACCCCGGCCTCGACGCCTGCGTCCGCGCCGCCGAGATCGCCCCCGAGCTCGAGGCGGGCGCCGCGCGGGCGCTCGCCCTCGCGCCCCCGCCGGTGAGCTCCGCGCCCGAGCCCGCGCCGGGCGTCGCCGCCCTCGAGCTGCGCCACGTCGAGAAGACCTTCCGCAGCCGCCGCCATGAGCAGCGCGCGGTCAGCGACGTCAGCCTGACGGTGCCGGAGGGCGGGGCGCTCGCCCTGGTCGGCGAGAGCGGCTGCGGCAAGACCACGATCCTGCGCATCGCGGTCGCGCTCGAGCGTGCCGGCGGCGGCGCGGTGGAGCTCGGGCCCGGCGGGCGGCCGCAGATGGTCTTCCAGGACGCGGGGTCCTCGCTCACTCCCTGGATGACCGTGCGCCAGCTCCTCGACGAGCGCGTGCGCACCGAGGGCCTCGGCGCCGCCGAGCGCAGCCGGCGGATCGACGAGACGCTGGCCTGGGTGGGGCTGTCGCAGGAGGTGGCGACGATGCGCCCGTCCCGCCTCTCCGGCGGCCAGCGGCAGCGGGTGGCGCTGGCGCGGGCCGTGATTGTGCCGCCGGCGCTGCTGGCCTGCGACGAGCCGACCTCGGCGCTCGACGTCTCGCTGGCGGCGGTGGTGATCAACCTCTTGCGGCGGTTGCGGCGCGAGCTCGGCGTGGCCCTGCTGTTCGTCACCCACGACCTCGCCGTCGCCCGCGCGGTGGCCGAGGAGATCGCGGTGATGTCAGCCGGGCGGATCGTCGAGCGGGGGGAGACCGACCGGGTGCTGCGCGAACCGCAGAGCGAGGAGACCCGCAGGCTGCTGGAGGCGGTGCCGTCGATGGAGCGAACGTGGCGGTGATGGAGCCCGTCGCGCTGGGCCAGGAGCCGGTGACGCTGAGCGTCCGGCGGGCCGTCCTGAGCGCGCTCGGGCCGATGGAGCGGGTCGGCGTCGCCCTCGTCCTGCTGATCACGGTGGTCGCCGCGCTGGTGCCGCTGATCGCCCCCCATGGGCCCTACGAAACGGTCGGGCTCGCCTACCAGTCCCCGGCCCAGCACCCGTTGCTGGGCACCGACGAAGTCGGGCGCGACCTCTTCTCGCGGCTGCTCTACGGCCTGCGTTCCTCCTGGTTCTCGGCCCTTGTCGTGGTCAGCGCCGGGGCCGTGATCGGGCTGGCGATCGGGCTCCTCGCGGGCGTCCGCGGCGGCTGGGTCGACACGGTCCTGATGCGGATCACCGACGCCGGGCTGGCCCTGCCGGGCCCGATCATCGCGATCGCGGTGGCGGTGGCGCTCGGCCCCAGCCTGATCCACACGCTGATCGCGGTGACCGTGGTGTGGTGGCCGTGGTACGCGCGGATCGTCCGCGGCGAGACGCGCGCGATCGTCGTGCGGCCGCACTTCGACGCGGCGCGGCTGGCCGGCGTCGGCAGGTTCCGGCTGGCGTTCCGCCACGTCCTCCCGGGAGCCCTGCCGGCGGTGGTGATCGCGGCCAGCGTCGACCTCGGCTATCTGGTCCTCACCCTGGCCGGCCTCTCGTTCCTCGGCCTCGGCGCCCCGCCGCCGGCGCCCGAGCTGGGCGCGATGGCCTACCAGGGCCTCGACTCGCTCTTCAGCTTCCCCTGGATCCCGCTGGCCCCGGCGTTTGCCGTCTTCGTCCTCGCGGCGGCGGCGAACATGGCGGGCGACGGCCTCCGCGACCTCCTGGAGGACGTCTGATGGGCGGGCGGAGGCGGGTGGGCAAGGCCCGGGCGCTTGCCGCGCCCGTGCTCGCGGCGCTTGCGCTGGGGGTGACGGTGGCGGGCTGCGGTGACATGAGCGCCGGCGCCGTCGGCAGCCGCGCCGCGATCCGCGTCGCCTACCAGGACCAGATCGCCGGCGGCATCGACCCGGCGACCTTCTACTCGGTCGAGGGCGATTCGGTGATCCTCTCCGTGTACCAGACGCTGCTCACCTACAAGCCGGGGACGAACAAGCTCGCGCCCAGCCTGGCGACCTCGTGGTCGGTCAGCCCGGACGGCAAGACGTACACCTTCCGGCTGCGCAAAGGGGTGAGGTTCCAGGACGGCACCGGGTTCGAATCGAAGGCGGTGAAGGAGTCCTTCGAACGCGAGATCGCGGTCAAGGGCGGCCCCTCCTACATGCTCGAAGAGGTGGCCCGGATCCTCACCCCGAGCCCGTACAAGGTGGTGATCCAGCTGAAGCAGCCGGTCGCCGCCTTCCTCAACTTCAACGCCTCGATGTACGGGCCGAAGATCGTCAGCCCGAAAGCGCTGCGCGAACATGGTGAAGGCGACGAAGCGAAGCGCTGGCTCTCCGAACACGCCGACGGCACCGGACCCTTCGAACTCGTCTCCTACCGGCCGAGCGGGCCGATCGTCCTGCACCGGTTCGCCGGCTACTGGGGTCCGAAGGCGAGATCGGAAGCGGTGGAAATCACGGTGGTGCCGAACATCGGCGACCAGATGCTGCAGCTGCGCTCGGGCCAGCTGAACCTGATCGCGCACGGGGTCGAACCGCAATTGCTGCCGGGCATCGAAGCCGACTCCGCCCAGCAGGTGCTCCAGTTCCCGGCCGTGGTCGTGCCCGTCCTCCTGCTCAATCCCACCAAGCCCCCGTTCGACGAACGCTCGGTGCGGGAAGCTTTCCTGGCCGATTCCGGCGCCGCCGAAGCCGCCGAACAGGTGTACGAAAGCACCGCCGAACCGGCGACGACGGTGGTCCCGCCGCAGCTGATGCCGGCCCGGCTCGATCCGCTTCCGAGCCCCGGCCCGCCGCGACCGGCGCCCACCTCGCAGGAAATCACCCTCACCTACACCAACATCGAGAGCGACCTGCGCCACCTTGCCGAACGGATGCAGGAGAGCCTCAAAAGCCACGGTTGGAACGTGACCCTGCGGGCCGACTCGGTCAACACCCAGTTCGGGTATGCGTCGAACCCGAAGGCCGGGCCGGAAGCCGCGCTCTCCACCTATAACCCGGACGCCGCCGGCCCCGCGACCTGGCTCGACCCGATCTACCACACCGCGGGCGGGCTCAACCTGCTCGGCTTCTCCGACAAGTCACTCGACCGGACGCTGGACGAAGCGGGCGCGACCGTCGACCAGAAGCAGTCGCTGCTGAAGTACGCTGCCGCCGCGCGCGAAGCGGGTGAACAGTTCGCGGTGATCCCGATCGCGGTGAAGAACGACGTGATCGTCGCGGGCTCGAACCTGACCGGCTTCGTCCACGTCCCCACCTACATCTGGACCGTCGACTACGCGGACCTGGAAGAAAAGTGATCGCCAGGTTCATACTGATGCGGATCCTGGGGATGCTGGTCGTCCTCTGGGTGTTGGTGACGATCGTGTTCCTGCTCGGCTCGGTGGTCCCCTCCGAACCGGCCCGCGCCTACGCGGGCGCCGGGGCCAGCCCCCAGGTGATCGCCCAGAAACGGAAGGAACTGGGCCTCGACCAGCCGCTCGCGGTCCGCTACGTCGACTACCTGGGGCGGCTGGCGCAGGGCGACCTCTCCGAATCGGTCCACACCCACAAGCCGGTCGCCGACGACATCGCCGAAGCGCTGCCGGCGACGCTCGAACTGCTGTTCGCGGCGGTGATGATCACGGTCCTGATCGGGCTCGGCGTGGGGGTCGCCACGGCGCGACCACGCCGCGGCACCGGCCTCCTGCGCGGCGCCCTGGTCGCGGGCGCGTCGGTGCCGGTCTTCACCCTCGGCCTCCTCGCCCTCTTCCTCTTCTACTACAAGCTCGGCTGGTTCCCGTCCGGCGGGCAGGTGTCGCCGGGCGCGGCGACGGTGTCCGGGCCGACCGGCTTCCTGATCGTCGACTCGCTGCTGCGGGGGCAGCCCGAAGTCTTCTTCGACGTGCTCTGGCACCTGGTCCTGCCCGCGACCGCGCTGGCGCTGACCCCGGCGCTGCTGACCGCGCGGACCCTGCGCTCCTCGCTGCGCTTCTCCCTGCGCCAGGACTACGCCCGCACCGCCCGGGCCAAGGGCCTGCGCGAGCGCGACGTGCTCTGGCGCCACGCCCTGCGGAACTCGCTGAACGCCCCGCTGACGATCTGCGGGCTGGAGCTGGGCGGGATGCTGGCGGGGATCGCGGTGGTCGAGACGATCTTCGCCTGGCCCGGCATCGGCCTCTACATCGACCGCTCGATCGCCGCCGGCGACGTGCCCGCGATCGCCGGCGTGACCCTGGTCACCGGGATCGTCTTCGTCTTCGCCAACGCGATCGTCGACCTCCTGCAGCTCGCCGTCGACCCGCGCCTCCGCCGCCTTGCCTGAGCGCGGGACAGAGCGGGGCGCGAGGCGCGAGACGGTGGTGATCGGCGCCGGCGTCGTCGGCCTGGCGACCGCCCGAGCGCTGGCCCGCGCCGGCGCCGCGGTCACGCTGATCGAGGCGGCCGACGTTCTCCCGGCCGCCGGGTCGAGCCGCGGCGACGCCCGGATCCGCGTCCTCGCCGCCTACCCCGACGACGAGTACCTGGAGCTGGGCCTGCGCGCCGCGGAGCGCTGGCGGGAGCTCGAGCGGGAGAGCGGCGCGGCGCTGCTGCGGGCCACCGGGGCGCTCTCCTACGGCGAGGGGATCGGGGAGCTGACCGCCGCCCTGCGGCGCTTCGACGTGCCCCACGAGGAGCTCGGCGCGGGCGAGCTGGCGCGGCGCTTCCCCGCGGTCGCGCCACCGGGTTCCGGGCCGGTCGTCCACCAGCCCGACGGCGCCGTGATCGCGGCCGACCGGGTGCTGGAGGCGCTGCTCGCCTCGGCCCGGCGCGCCGGCGTCGAGGTGCGCGAGCGCGAGCGGGTGGTCGCGGTCGAGGAGGGCGGCGCGGGCGCCGTCGTCGAGACCGAGCGTGGCCGCCTCGAGGCCGACCGGGTGGCGATCGCGGCGGGGCCGTGGGCGCCCGCGCTGGTGCCGTGGCCCGACCTCGCCGCGCGCCTGCGGCCCTCGCGCCAGGTCGTCAGCTACTTCGGCTGGGACGGCCCGCCGCCCCCGGCCGTGATCGAGTACGGGCAGCCCGATCCGTACGCGGCCTGGAGCCCGGTCCACGGGCTGAAGGCCGCCGACCACCAGCCGGGGCCGGACGCCGACCCCGACGACCGGCGCGCCGAGGTCGACCGGGCCCGGGTCGAGGCGACGGCCGCCTGAGTGGCCCGTCGCTTCCCGGCGGTCGATCCGACGCCGGTGAAGGTGGAGAGCTGCCTCTACACCAACACCCCGGACGAGCGCTTCGTGTTGGAGCGCCGCGGCGCGATCGGGGTCGTCAGCGCCTGCAACGGCCAGGGCTTCCAGTTCGCCCCCGTCGTCGGCGAGCTTGCCGCGGAGATGATGACGGCGTGAGCGCGGACGCCGGCGCGGGGAGGGCGATGACGGTCCTCGGGCCGACGCCCGTCGGCGAGCTCGGGCTGGTCTCGATGCACGAGCACGTGCTCGCCGACTCGCGGAGCTATCTGGCGCCGGCGGCCGAGCGCGCGCGGTGGGCCCCGGCCGGCGAGCCGTTGGCGCTCGCCAACCAGGCGGCGGTGCGCCGCGACTTCGGCCTCCACGAGGAAAGCCTGCTCATGGACGACGCGGCGCTCGCCGCGACCGAGCTGGCGGCGCTGCGAGAGGCGGGCGGCGGGGCGGTGGTGGAGATGAGCACGCCGGGCCTGCGCACCGACGTCGCCGCGCTGCCGGAGGTCTCGCGGCGCAGCGGCGTCCACATCGTGGTCGGCACCGGCCTTTATGTCGGGGCATCGAGGCCGCCGCATCTCCGCGGGCTCCGGGCCGAGGCGCTCGCCGCCTGGATGGTGGGGGAGATCAGGGAGGGGATCGGGGAGACGGGCATCCGCGCCGGCCACATCGGGGAGCTCGGCATCACCGATCTCGACGAGTCCGACCGGACGCTGCTGAAGGCGGCGGCGCTCGCCGCGGGGGAGACCGGCTGCGCGATCAGCATCCACCCCGGCTTCGAGCCGGGCAGCGACGGCCGGGCGATCGCCGACGTGCTCGAGCGGGCGGGCGCCGCCCCCGATCGCGTCGTGATGGGCCACGGCGACGCCTTCCTCGTCGAGCACGACCTGATGCGCCTGCTCGCCGACCCGACCGCCCCCGCGGTCCGGCTCGACTACCACCGCGAGCTGCTCGAGCGCGGCTACAACGTGGCGATCGACTGCTTCGGCCACGACTGGGCGATCGAGCGCGAGGACTGGGTCATGGAGGGCGACTGGCACCGACTGGCGGCGGTCGCGACCCTGGTCGGCGAGGGCCACGCTCCCCGGCTCGTCCTCGGCTGCGACATTTTCATGCGCCCGCTCCTCCGCCGCGGCGGCGGCCTCGGCTACGCCCGCCTCCTCGACTGGGCGCTCCCCGCCCTGCGCCGCGCCGGCGTCGCCGAGCGCGACATCCGCCAGATGATGGTCGACAACCCGGCCCGCCTGCTGGGCGTGTTCTGACCGGCCCCGCACCAGCGCCCCACCGGGCCCGGTCCGGTGCGTTCGCACTTATCTACAACTGTTGTGGCTAACTGCGAACGCACCGGGGCGGTGCGGGCCCGCCGGGCGGCAGCCGCCCTACCCGCAGCGGCCCGTGCTGTCGTCGGCGCGGAGGCCGACTACGTGCAGGTCGGCGAGGACGCGCTTCGGGGCGTGCTTGCGCCAGTGCGAGCATAGTTCGATGCCGCCGCCTTGGGTGGCGACGGCGTGGAAGTGGGTCGAGCGCTTGGTCGGGCGCTTCAGCAGGGCGGCGGAGAAGCCGTCGACGGTGACTTCGGCCCAGGCGTAGTGGGGATCGCGGGTGGAGACGCGGGCGCCGCGGAATTCACAGGACGAGCCGGGCGGGCCGTGGCCGTGGCAGGCGCGCAGCGCGGCTCGCTTGATCGCCTTCGCCTCGGTCGCGGTTGGGGCGCGCGCGGCGTCGGCCGGCGCGAGGCCCGCAAAGAGCATCGCGCCGACGGTCAGCGCTCCGAGCGCCGCCCTCACCCTCATGCCGATCGCCCCGAGCCTCGCAAAGCGGTGCCGACGGCCGGGTCCTCGTCACCCAACTGCGCGGGCAGCGCGAAGGACTCGAAGAGGTTCGGCATGAAAGGAGCGAGGAAGTTGTGGACGCCGGTGACGCGGGGGGAGCTTGCGCCGTCGGCCTCGGCCTCGAGCAGCGTCAGCGACCACGGCAGCCACGCCCCGGACTCCGGGTCGGGTTTGTAGGAGGCGAAGGCGGGGAAGCCGTTGGCGGAGGTGGCGATCACCTTCGAGCCGCGGCAGGCCGCGCCGGGGCCCAGCATGAAGGCGGCGACTTCCTCCGGGCCGCGGATCCAGAGCGGCAGCGGCGGCATGTCGAAGACGACGTCGTAGCGGAGGAGGGCGACGATGCGGTCGATGTCGTACTCGGCGAACGCCTCCAGGTACTGCTCGAGCAGGTGGCTCTCCGCCTCGGTCGAGGGGCGGGCCGGCGCCTCGGCGTCGTCGAGGTCGAGCTCCTCGAGGGTCGCCCGGGCGCGTTGCAGGGCGCTGTTCACCGACGCCACCGAGGTGTCGAGCACGTCGGCGACCTCCTTCGCGCTCCAGCGCAGCACCTCGCGCAGGACGAGGACGACGCGCTGGCGCGCCGGCAGGTGCTGGAGCGCGGCGACGAAGGCGAGCCGCAGGCTCTCGGACTCGGCGGCCAGCGACTCGGGATCGCCGCCCGGGTCCGCGACCTGCCCGGAGGCGATCGGCAGCACCCAGCTCGTCTCCGGCAGCGGCGCGCCGACCGGCGAGGCGGCGGTCCCGGGATCGGCGAGGTCGACCGGGCGGGCGCGGCGCTTGCGCGCGTCGATCTGGTCGAGGCACACGTTCGTGGCGATGCTGAAGAGCCAGGACTTGAGCGCCGCGGGCTCGGCCAGCGTGTCGGCGCGGCGCCAGGCGCGGAGCAGCGTCTCCTGGGTGGCGTCCTCGGCCTCGAAGCCGCTGCCGAGCATCCGGTAGCAGTAACCGGTCAGGCTCGGCCGCAGCCGCTCCATCTCGCCCTCGAGCAGCGTTCCCCCGGACCGATTAGTTCCGGCCACCGCGACGGTCCCTGCTTGCGACTGATCCACCCACCAAGGAGTCAATTATGTCCCGGCTGCTTTTCCTAAACCTCCCGGTCGCCGATCTCACCGCCGGCCGCGCCTTCTTCGCCGCCCTCGGCTTCGACTTCGACGAGAAGTTCTGCGACGAGGGCGCCGCCTGCATGATCGTCAGCGAGAAGGCCTACGTGATGCTCCTCCAGCGGGACCGCTTCGCCGACTTCGTCACCAAGCCCCTCGCCGACCCCGCCGCCACGACCGCGCTCACCGCCTGCGTCAGTGCCACGAGCCGCGAGGAAGTCGACTCCCTCGCCGCCGCCGCCCTCGCCGCCGGGGCCGCCCCCGCCAAGGACCCCCAGGACTACGGCTTCATGTACCAGCGCAGCTTCCACGACCTCGACGGCCACCTCTGGGAGATTGCCTGGATGGACCCGGTCGCGGTCGAGAAGGGGCCGGCCGAGTTCGCCGCCGCCTCAGACGGCTGATCCGACCAGGGCGCCGATCGCCGCGGTCGCGCCCATCGCGACGATGCCCCAGAAGACGA
Organism: Actinomycetota bacterium; assembly: GCA_018268675.1. Classification (GTDB taxonomy): domain Bacteria; phylum Actinomycetota; class Thermoleophilia; order Solirubrobacterales; family 70-9; genus VAYN01. Next base: position 141,086 of record JAFDWB010000032.1, on the reverse strand, counting down.
CGCGGGTGAGGGCGGGGACCTCGGGGGCGCCGCCGAGTCGGGCGCCCAGGGCGCCGAGGCCGCCGAGGGCGAGGATGGTGACGAGGACGCAGGCGACGATGCGGACCGAGTTGCCGAAGAGGCCGATCGCGAGGAGCGGCAGGATCGCGCCGGCGGCGAAGGAGAGGGCGGAGGCACCGGCCGCCTGGAGGGGGCGGGCGCGGCGGTCCTCGGGGAGGCCGAGCTCGTCGCGGGCGTGGGCGGCGAGGGCGTCGTGCTCGGTGAGCGCCGCGGCCACCTCGGCGGCGAGGGCGGGCGGCAGGCCGCGCTCTTCGTAGATCCCCGTCAGCTCGGCGAGCTCGCCCGCCGGATCCTGGCTCAGCTCCTGGGCCTCGAGGCGCAGGTCGGCCTCCTCGGTGTCGCGCTGGGAGCTGACCGAGACGTACTCGCCGGCCGCCATCGACCCCGCCCCGGCGACCAGGCCGGCGATCCCGGCGGTGACGACGGCGCTGCGCGAGGCGCCCGAGGCGGCGACGCCGAGGACCAGGCTGGCGGTGGAGAGGATGCCGTCGTTGGCGCCGAGCACGCCGGCGCGCAGCCAGTTGGAGCGGAAGCTGAGGTGCTCCTCTTCGTGCGAGCGTCTCCAGGGCACCGGCCGCCCTCAGTCGATCTCGGCGAGGAGCGCCGGGAGCTCGCGGTGGCTGTCGATGACGAAGTCGGCCTCGACGCCGGGTTCGGGGTCGTCGACCAGGCCGCGGTAGCGCACGCTCCCCATGCCGAAGCCGCGCGCCCCGGCGATGTCGGTGCGGCGGAGGTCGCCGACGTGGACGGCGTCGCCGGGCGCCGCCCCGATCATCCCCAGCGCCGCGGCGAAGATCTCCGGCGCCGGCTTGTAGGTGCCGACCTCGTCGGAGAACCCCCAGCCGGAGAAGTGCCCGAGGAGCCCCTCTGCCTCAAGGAACTCGCGCAGGATCGCGCCGCCGGTGAAGCCCGCGTCGCAGACGATCCCCAGCGCGATCCCCTCCTCCCGCAGCCGCCCGAGCGTCGCCCCGATCTCCGGCGCCAGCGCCAATCGGCTGCCGCGCCCGGCCTCGAGGAACGCCGCCCCGATCGCCTCGCCCGCTTCCCCGTCCACCCCCAGCGCCGCCGCCAGCAGCGCCGCTCCTTCCGCGGGCGACACGTGCCGCCCCTCGGCCCACGCCTCTTCCCGCCCCCGCACCACCGCCGTAAGGCTCGCCTCGACCCGCTCATCCTCGGCCTCGACCCCGCGGTCCCGGCATGCCCCGAGCACCGCCGCCAGGCGCGCCTCCTGCATCGCCCCGCGCACCGGTTCGGCCGCGATCGTGTTCCAGAAGTCGAAGGTGACCGCCCGGATCGGCATCGTCGGGAGGCTAGCGGGCCGGACCGGGTCGGCCATTCCGCCGGGCGCCGCCGTGGCCCGGGGCAAGGGATGGGGCGCTTGCCGGCTGTCGCCCGGGTCCGTGGGGAGAGGGGTCGCGGGGGAGCCCGGACCTCGATCCCGGGCCCGAATCCCCTCCTGCGTCTCCCTCGACTCCTCCGACCGGGCTCACGGCGCTTGTGGAAGGAGCCGGGGGCGCTTAGGGTGCCCGCCATGATCAAGAGGCCCAATCTGCTGCTCATCGTCACCGACCAGGAGCGGCCGCCGATGCACTGGCCGGAGGGGTATGCGGAGGAGCGGATGCCGTCGCGGGCGCGGTTGCTGCGGCATGGGATGAGCTTCGAGGGGGCGACCTGCAACACGGCGATGTGCAGCCCGAGCCGGGCGACGCTGTTGACGGGACTGATGCCGGCGCAGCACGGGGTGATCGACACGCTGACCGACGACGGGCCGTTCTCGCCGACCGAGCGGGTGCTCGATCCGGGGCTGCCGAATTTCGGGACGATGTTGCGCGACGGCGGGTATGACGTGCACTGGCGGGGGAAGTGGCATCTGAGCAAGGGGCCGGCCGGGGACGGGGTCATCACTCCGGAGGAGATGGCCGCGTACGGGTTCGAGGGGTGGCGGCCGCCGGACGCCGGCTTCGATACCCAGGCCGACAACTTCGGCGGCGGCCGGGCCGACCACGACGCCGGCTACATCGAGCAGGCGCTGGAGTTCCTCCGCGAGCGCGCCGGGTCGGGGAGCGAGCGGCCCTTCTGCCTGGTCGTCTCGCTGGTCAACCCGCACGACGTCCTCGGCTTCCCCCGGCACTGGGAGGAGGACTACGCGGCGGGTGATCTCGACGGCCCGGTGGAGCTGCCGCCGAGCGCCGACGAGGACCTCGCCGCCAACCGGAAGCCGCGGGCGCACGCGGCGATGAAGCCCGCGATCGACATGGCGGTCGGCGCCCTCGAGAGCGCCGAGGACCGCCGGCGCTACGTCAACTTCTACGCGAATCTGGTCACCCGGATCGATCGGCAGATCGCCCCGCTCCTCGATTGCCTCTACGGCCCCGACGGCGCGCCGACCGCGCTCGGCGAGGAGACCGTCGTCGTCCGTTTCTCCGACCACGGGGAGCTCGCGCTGTCCCACGGCGGCCTCCGGCAGAAGGCGTTCAACGTCTACGAGGAGACGGTGCGGGTGCCGTTCATCTTCTCCAACCCGGTGCTCTTCCCCGAGCCGCGGGCCTGCGCGCACCCCGCCTCGCTGGTCGACCTCGTGCCGACCCTCGCCGGCCTGACCGGCGTCGCGCCGCCGCCGGGGCTGTTCGGCGCCGACCTCTCACCGCTCCTGCGCGATCCCGATTCGGGCCCGGTCCAGGACGAGGTGCTCTTCACCTTCGACGACATGCACGCGGGCACCGGTCGGGTCCGCGAGGTGGTGCCCGCCGCAGGCCGCATCCGCTGCGTCCGCGAGCCCCGCTTCAAGTACGCGCGCTACTTCCACGCCGAGGGCAGCTTCCCGGCCGAGCACGAGATGTACGACCTCCGCGAGGACCCAGACGAGCTCGAGAACCTCGCCCACCCGGACCATCCCCGCTTCGCCGACCCCGAGGTGGCCGCCGAGCGCCGGCGCCTCGAGGCGAAGCTCGCCGCCGCCGAGGAGCGGCTGGCGCGGACCGTGCCCGCCTGAGCCTTGGCGGGGATCGTCCTCCTCGCGTTCGGCGCCGCGTTCTTCCCCGCCCTGCTCGCCTGCGTGGCGATCCTGATCTCCCGGCCGGAACCGCGGCGCCTGATCCTCGCCTTCTACATCGGCGGCCTCCTGACCAGCGTCGTCTCCGGCCTCCTCGTGCTCCGCGTCTTCGAGAGCGGCGGCGCGATCGCCGGCAGCACCGCCACCACCCCGCATGGCAGCGTGTCGATCTGGATCGGCCTGGTCGGCCTCCTCTTCGCCTGGCTGATGCTGTCCCGTCGGGGCCGGGCCGAGATCGACGCCTGGCGGGCGCGGCACCCGCGGCGGCGCAAGCCGCACGAAGGCCCTTCCTGGGTCGAGCGCCGGCTGAATCGGGCGACGGTGCGGATCGCGTTCGTCGTCGGCGCCGCGATCAACCTCCCCGGCCCCTTCTACCTCCTCGCCCTCGGCGATCTCGCCCACGGCTTCTCGACCGCCGAACAGCTCTTCCTCATCGCCCTCTTCAACGCGATCATGTTCCTCCTCCTCGAGGTCCCCCTGGTCGGTTACCTCGTCGATCCCGAGTGGACCGAGGGCGCGGTCGCCGAGCTCGGCACCTGGCTGAACTCCAATGGCCTGCGAATCGTCGGCGCCATCGTCGCGATCTTCTCCGCCGGCCTGATCCTGCAGGGGCTCGGGGCGACGATCTGAGCGGCCCGGCCCGGGCCTGGCCTCAGACTCCGCCCTTCAGCTCGAGCACGTCGAACGACCAGATCTCAGCCCTGCGTCGAGCGCGGGACCCTGCCGGTCGGCCCGAGGTCGCGCTCGAAGCGGTCGAGCAGGTCGAAGAGCCCGACGCTCTCCCAGGCCCGGTTTCGCCGTCCGGAGCTCGTCTGGCGTACGACCCCCGCTCTCTCGAGGCGGGCGATGGCCTGGCGGGCGCGCTCGGCGCTGCCGCCGAGGAGCCCCGCGGCGCTTCGCACGTCGATGATCGGCTGCGAGGGCAGCAGCTCGATCAGGCGCCGGGGGCCGGAGCCGCGCCGCGGGCTCCCGGCCGCGGTCAGCCAGCGCTCCTGCAGCGCGGCGACGTCGGCGGCGAAGTGGAGGGCCCCGGCCGCGGCGCGGTAGAGGGCGTCGACGAAGACGCGGTACCAGTCGTCCTCGTCGCCGCGCCGCCAGCTGCCGAGGCCGGCGACGTAGCGGTCTGCCTCGCCGGCCAGCACCAGGCTGACCGGTGGCAGGATTCTCCGGGCGAGGCCGCGGCGCCGCAGGACGATCAGGATCAGTGCCCGGCCGACGCGGCCGTTGCCGTCGAAGAAGGGGTGGATCGTCTCGAACTGGACGTGGGCGATGCCCGCCTGGAGCGCGGCCGGCAGGTCCACCCGGTTGCAGAACTCGCAGAGGTCATCGACCAGCGCCGGGACGAGGTCGGGCGGTGGCGGGACGAAGTCGGCGTCGCGCGGGCTCGATGCCGAGCCGCCGATCCAGTTCTGCTCTGTGCGGATGCGCCCCGCGCGCGCCTCGTCGCGGGTTCCCTCGAAGAGGATGCGATGCACTTCTTCCAGGTGGCTGCGCTCGAGCGCCTCGACGGTGTCGCCAAGCTCCACCGCCCGCTCCAGGGCGCGGATGTTCGCCAGCACGCTCTGGGCGGTGATGTCGTGGGTCCCCGAGAAGGCGGCCTTGGAGAGGCGCCGGTGCGACAGGACCAGCCCCTCGATCCGCGAGGAGGCGACCGACTCGGCCCGAAGGAGCTGCCGCGCCAACGGCTCGAAGCTCCCGGCCTCGAGTCCCGCGTCGTGCAGCTCGCGGCAGGCCGCTTCGGCATCGGCGGCCGTGGCGGCGATCTCGGACTCGAAAAGGAAGCCTCCGCCCCCGATGGTTGACGGGACGTAGGTCTCGAAGGTGAGGCCGCGGTGCGCCGCCCGCCCGCCCGCCATGTCCGGAGTTTATCCAAGCTTTTCTCCATAAGTTTGGATAACAGCGATTCCAGACCAAACTTTTGCGGTGAAGCTGTCCGGCGGTGCAGGGGGACCTCGAGGGGGAGGAACATGATCGCCCTGATCCTGCAGGGCTCGGGGCGACGATCCTGGCGGCTCGCGGGCTCAGCGCGTCAGCGTCACCTTCTGTAGGCCCCACGGCCGGTCGACGTCGACGCCTCTCGCCTCGGCCAGGCGCAGCCCCGCGACCTGGGCGGGGATCACCGCCAGGATCGCGACCAGCCACGGCGGCAGCCCGGTCGGGAGCATCACCTCGACCGCGCCGGCGCCGACCGGACGCTTGCGGTCGGCGACCACGACCGTGGTCCCGGTCCGCGGCGCGATCCTCGCCAGGTCCTCGTCCGCCGGGGCGACCAGCCACGATGCGCCGCTCGGTCCCAGCGCCGCCAGCGGCCCGTGCATGAGGTCGGCCGGGGAGAACGCCTCGGCGGGCATGCCGCTCAGCTCGCGGAGCTTCAGCGCCGACTCGTGGGCGGCGGCGAAGGCGAGGCCGCGCCCGGCCACCGTGATCAGCGAGGCGCCGAGGAGGGGGTCGAACCGTCCCCGCAGGTCGAGCTGCCGCGCGGTCAGGGCGTCGACCAGGTCGGGGAGCGCGGCCAGCAGGCGGGCGCGCTCGGGATCGGGGGCGAGCCGGTCGACCAGCTGGGCGACGGCGTGCAGGGAGGCGAGGAAGGTCTTGGTCGCCGCGACCGAGCGCTCCGGCCCGGCGAGGAGCGGCACGACGACGTCGGCCTGGTCGGCGAGCGGCGAGCCGACGTCGTTGGTGAGCGCGACCGTCGGTCGCCCCTGCGCGCGCGCCGCGGCGAGGACCGCGACGATGTCCGGGCTCTGGCCCGACTGTGAGATGCCGATCACGCCCGCGCCGGTGAGCCGCGGCGCCCGGTCCAGATCCCGGTAGAGCCAGGGCGCGGCGAGCCCGACCTCGAGCCGCAGCGCGTCGCCGAGCAGATACTGCGCGTACCGGGCGGCGTTGTCGGAGCTGCCGCGAGCGGCGAGGACCAGGTGGTCGGCCGCGCCGAGGGCCCGCGCGGCGCGGGCCGCGGCGTCCTCCCCGGCCGCGGCCCGGCCGCGCAGGATCGAGCCCTGATCGGCGATCTCACGCTCCAGCAGGGTGCTCATCGGGACGCGGTCCCACAGAGTGCTCGCGCCGCCTGCAGCGCCCCGATCACGCCGGCGCGCTCGCCGAGGATGCTCGGCACGAGTCGTGAGTAGGGAAGGTCCTCGGCTCCCGCCAGCGCCGACCTGAGCCGCGCCAGCACGTCGGGACGGCTGCCGATCCCGCCGCCGAGCACGACCAGCGCCGGATCGAGCAGCGCGTCGATCGCGCGGATCGCCATCGCCAGCGCCTCGGCCTGCTCGCGCAGGAGGCGGCGGGCGACCGCGTCGTCGGCCGCGGCCGCGGCGAACACGTCACGACCGGCCGCCTCCTTCCCGCCCAGCTCCGCCCAGCGCGCCGCGAGGCCGCTGCCGCCGGCGACCGCCTCGAGCGGGCCGAGGGCCCGCGGGTCGGGGGCGACGGGGGCGGTGCCGATCGGCAGCGTCCCGAGCTCCCCGGCCCCGCCGCGGGCGCCGTGCAGGACCCGGCCCGCGGCGACGATCCCCATGCCGACCCCGGTGCCGACCGCCACGAACGCCAGGTCGGAGACCGCCTGCCCGCAGCCGCAGCGGTGCTCGCCGAGGGCGGCCAGGTTGACGTCGTTGTCGACGGCGACCGGGGCGCCGAGCCCCTCGCGCAGCAGCGCCACCGCCTCGTCGCCGTCGAGCTCGGGACGGTTGACGAGATGGCCGACCTCGCCGTCGGTGACCGGGCCGGGGAACCCGATCGCGACCGCCGCCGGGCCGTCCGGGCAGAGGACCGCCGCCAACTCGATCACCCGCCGGGCCAGGTCCTGCCCGTCCAGCGAGTGGGCCGGCTCGCGGCGACTTCCGATCAGCTTCCCGGTCCCGTCGGCGGCGGCGACGCGGATGTGGGTCCCGCCCACGTCGACCCCGAGAACCGCCTGGCCGTGGTCGGTCCGAACCCGGGTGACCGGGGGCGTCGAAGCAAGATCGTCCCATTTTTGAGAAACTAGTTTCCGCACGCGGAGAACTCTACGGGCAGTCGGCCGCCGGCGCAACCGTCGCCGCGACGCGCCGGCGGGTCGTCCGGACGTCCGGGAGTTCCCTCGAAACGGTTGACAAGCCTTCTTCACCCACTATTCTGAAACTAGTTTCCTAAACGACGAGAGAAAGCTCACGGTGAACCTCACGAACAGCTCCGGAGCCGCGATGTCCGCGGGCTCCAGGTCCGATCTCGACTACTTCCCACCACCCGAGGCGGTGGGCGGATGGCGATACCTGTCCGAGTCGGAGATCGGCCCGGTCGCGGGCTTCGACGCCGAGGGGCTCGCCGCGGTCGAGAAGGAGTACGCGCCGCTGCTCGAGGAGTACTCGACCAGCATCGTCGTCATCCGGCACGGTTGGCTGGTGAAGGAGTTTCACTCCTTCAACGTCCCGCACACGGCGACCTTCGACCTCTGGTCGGGGACCAAGTCGTTCACCGCGACAGCCTGGGCCATGGCCCTCGAGGCGGGGTCGGCGAGGGACGCCGAGGGTGAGCCGGTGAGCCTCGACACGCCCGCCTACGACCTGCTGCCCGCAGGGAAGCCCCTCAGCGATCCGCGCAAGGCGGAGATCACCCTGCGGCACCTGCTCTCGATGAGCTCGGGGATCGCGGGCGAGACGACCGGGATCTGCGGCATGCCGACGGCGACGGACGCGGGCATCTACGAGTACGCCTTGGGGCTGGTGCCCAACCGTTACGGGCAGACCGTGGGCGAGCTGGCCGCCGACCCGGGGACCGTCTGGGACTACAGCGATCCCGCCTATTCCCATCTGGCGATGTGCTTCAAGGCGGCGACGGGCGTCGAGCTGGCCGAGTTCATGGAGGCGAACGTGTTCGCCAAGCTCGGGATCACCGCCGGTTGGGACCAGCAGGGGGGCGCCGGGTGGATCGGCCCGCACACGAACCCGCACACCGGGCTGGGGATGTCGGCGCGCGACTACGTCCGCTTCGGCTACATGGTGCTCCGCGGTGGCCGCTGGGGCGAGGAGGAGATCATCTCGACGGCCGCCCTGAAGGAGCTGACGACCCCGTCCCAGCCGCACAACCGCGCCTACGGCCTCGGCTGGTGGACGAACGCCGAGGGCCGGTACGCGCCCGATTTCCCCAACCTGCCCCGCGACCTCGTCGCCTGCTCGGGCTTTCACTTCAACCGCTGCTACGTGATCCCCTCGCTCGACCTCGTCGTCGCGCGGGTCGGGACCGGACCGGCCGTGTCACAGGACCACAGCCTGGTCAGCAGTGTGGTGGCCGCGATCGTCGACGCGCCGCCGACGGAACCTCAAACCCAAGACGCACCAGTCCAGCAACCTACGAAGGAGTAACTATGTCTCCTGCCTTACGTGGGCGCCGAGCGCCCATGCTCCTAGTTGCCCTGCTGCTCGCAGGTGGTTTGACGTTGTTCGTGGTCCTGCAGAGCGTCGGCCTCGCGCGCGCGTCGGGGACCAGCCCCTACCCGGCGAGCACGATCCTCGGCTCGATCAAATGGAACGAAGCGCACCAGCACCGGATCGGGAGCCACCCCTCGCCCGCCGGCTCCGACATCTGGAACACGACCTGGGGGAGTGACGGGAACCTCTACTCCGCCTGGGGCGACGGCAAGGGCATCAGCGGCACCGAAGAAGCCCAGATCGGCCTGGCGAAGCTCGAAGGCACGCCGACCGAATCGACCAGCATCACCGCCGAAGACCGCTATTTCGGCATGCCCAAGGTAGAAGAATGCGTCGAAAACCCGACCAAGCTCGACGGCAAGCCCCACGGCATCGTCGCGCTGCCGGGCGAAGTCATGTACATGTTCCACTGGGCTCAGGACCGCGCCAAGTGCAAAAGCGAAAAGGATCCTCACCCCACCTACCTGGCGAAGTCGACCGATAACGGCAAAACCTGGACCGACAAGGTCGGCGGCCAGGTCTGGCCCGGCGCGAGCGGCTTCTCGCCGAACACCGTCCTCCAGTACGGAAAGGCCGAGGCCGGCGCGCTGGCCCCGGAAAGCGGCACCGTCGGACCGTACATCTACATCTACGGCCTGAACACCAACGACGTGGCCCACTCGGGCAAGGTGTACCTGGCGCGAGTGCCGGCGAGCCCGGTGACGGACATCGAATCGCCGTCCGAACACTGGCAGTTCTACGAAGGGCTCGACGAAAAGGGCAACGCCAAATGGGGCAGCGAAAAAAATGCCGCGGTCGTGCTGCAGGACAGCAACGGCGGCAACGGCGTCTCGGTCTCCTTCGACAAGGCGATCGGTCGCTACGTCGTCTATGACACCCATTTCGACGTCTGTGGCGGCGTGCAGTGCGAACCGGAGCGCGCGGTCTCGCTGTTCGACGGTCCGACGCCGTGGGGCCCGTGGACGACCTTCGACTACGAGAACCAGTTCGCCAACGGCACCGAATGCGGTACGAGCTGCCTCGGCAACACCGAATCGGTGAGCCTCGAACTGCCGCCGAAGTGGATGAACGCGACCGGCCTGAAGACGTGGGCCGCGTTCTCCGCCACGGAAGCATTCGATTCGCTGAACCTGATCGAAGGGACGATCTCGCTGGCTTCGTCCGGCTCGAGCGTGGACAGCATCGAAGTCCAGCCGGTCGGCACGGCCACCGCCGGTACGCCGGCGGTCACCGGCCACCTGTCGGTGACCGGCACCACCCCGGAAAGCAAGGCGTTCATCGATCGGCCGTACCGCTTGACGACGATCCCGACCGCCTACCGCGGCCTGGAGCAGATCCGACTCGCCAACGCCGACAAGAGCGCGAGCGCGGCGAGCAAATACCTCACGTTCACCGTGACCAAGAAAGAGAACGTCTGCGTCGGTTGGGACAACCGCGGGGCGGCTCCGGAATGGCTGACGAAATCGTGGGTCAAACAAGGGAGTGAAAGCAATCTCGTCAGCGAAGAAACGGGGTTCGCGACGGTGACGTTCAACGTGTACAAGAGGGAATTCGAAGCGGGCAGCACCGTGACCCTGAACGGGGCGCAAACCGAAAACGACCAGTACGTCGTGTTCGTGGGCTGCTGACGGACGAAGGTCGGAGATGCAGGCGCTGATCAAGGAGCGGGCTGCGGCGGGCGCGGTGCTGAGCGAGGCACCGCGCCCGACTCCGGCTGCCGACGAAGTGCTGATCGAGGTGGCGGGAACCTCGATCTGCGGCACCGACCGACACCTCTTCGAATGGACCGCGAGCGCGCGCGCCTTCCACCCGGTGCTGCCCCTCGTCTTCGGCCACGAGACGGCCGGGACCGTGGTGGCGACGGGGGAGGCGGTCGGCGCCGTGGCGGTGGGGGATCGGGTCTCGGTCGAGACCCACGTCTTCTGCGGCAGGTGCTACCCCTGCCGCACGGGGGACGCGCACAACTGTGCCCGGATGGGGCTGTTCGGGCTGACGCTGCCGGGAGCGTTCGCAGCCTACGCGGTCGCCCCGGAGCGGGTCTGCTTCGTGCTCCCGGACGCGGTGCCGTTCGACGCCGCCGCTCTCTTCGAGCCGGCCGCCGTCGCCGTGCACGCGCTCGAACGGGCCGGCCCGCTTCTCGGCGCGAGCGTGCTCGTCTCCGGCTGCGGCCCGATCGGCCTGATGCTGATCAGGCTGTGCCAGATCGCCGGGGCGACGCGGATCTTCGCGGCGGAGCCGGTCGCCGAGAAGCGCGCCTGGGCGGCGGACCTGGGGGCGGTCGCCTTCGACCCGCTCGCCGACGAGCCGGCCGCGGTGTGCGGGACCGGGCGACGCGGCGGCGTCGACCTCGCCTTCGAGTGCTCGGGGGCGTCCGCGGCGTTGGCCCCGATGCTGGCCGCGGTCCGGCGCGAGGGCCGCGCGGTGACGGTCGGCCATCCGGGCGAGCCGGTCGCGATCGACGTCGCGGCGACGGTGAACAAGGGCGGCGTGACGCTCGCGGGTGTCTTCGGCCGGCGGATCTGGAGCAGCTGGGAGACGCTGGTCGAGCTCGTCGTCTCGCACCGCTTCGCGCCGCAGGAGTTCATCACCAGCCGACTTCCGCTCGATCGGTTCGAGCAGGCGATCACGGCGACGGCGACCGAGCCGGGAAAGGTGCTCCTGCTGCCGTGATCGCCGCGGAGACCGTGATCGACAGGCACTCGACGGGCAAGGCCGCCGCGGTCCGCGCCACCTACCTGGTCGAGTCCTACCTGCCGCTCGACGCGGCGGCCGAGGTGATCGCCGCCGAGCAGTCGACCGGCACCTTCGTCCGCGTCGCGGGCGAGACCGACGCCCTGCGCGAGCGGTTCCGGGCGCGGGTCGTCGCGATCGAGGAGGAGGATGCCGATCCCGGGGCCCAGGTCCTGCCGGGAGCGCTCGGGTCCGACGCCGCCGACCGCGTGCTCCACCGCGGGCGCCTCGTGCTCGACTTCCCGCAGGCGAACTTCGGCGCCTCGGTGCCGAACCTGCTCGCCGCCGTCGCCGGCAACCTGTTCGAGCTGCGCGAGCTGGCCGCGATCCGGCTCCTCGACCTCGAGCTGCCGGCCGAGCTCGCCGGCGCCTACCCGGGCCGCCGGTTCGGCGCCGCCGGCACCCGCGAGCTGATCGGCGCCGGGCCGGGCGTCCTCGTCGGCAGCATCGTCAAGCCGAGCGTCGGGCTCACCCCGGCGGCGACCGCCGGCCTGGTCGGCGAGCTGGCCGGGGCCGGGGCCGATTTCGTCAAGGACGACGAGCTGACCGCGAGCCCGCCGCACTCGCCCCTCGCCGCGCGCGTCGCCGCGGTGATGCCGGAGATCGAGCGGGCGGCGGACCGGCGCGGCAAGAAGCTGATGTACGCGTTCAACATCACCGACGACATCCACCGCCTCCGCGAGCACCACGACACCGTGGTCGACGCCGGCGGCACCTGCGTGATGGTGTGCGTGAACACGGTCGGGTTCGCCGGCCTCGCCTACCTGCATTCCTTCGCCCAGGTGCCGGTCCACGGCCACCGCGCCGGCTTCGGCGCCTTGAGCCGCTGCCCCCGCCTCGGGATCTCCTTCCGCGCCTGGCAGAAGCTGGCGCGTGTCTGCGGCGCCGACCACCTCCACGCCAACGGCCCCGGCAACAAGTTCTACGAGAGCGACGCGGAGGCCGTCGCCTGCATCGGCGACCTCCGCCGGCCGCTGCTCGGGACCGATTGCCTGCCCGTGGTGTCCTCCGGCCAGTGGGCGGGGACCGCGGCGACCACCTACCGGGAGGTGGGCTCCGACGATCTCCTCGTGCTCGGCGGCGGCGGCGTCCACGCCCACCCCGACGGGCCCGGCGCCGGGATCCTCGCCCTCCGCCAAGGGTGGGAGGCCGCCGCGGCGGGTGTCCCGCTCGCCGACTATGCCGCCGGGCGGCCGCCGCTGCGGCGCGCGATCGAGAGGTTCGCCGGCCGGTGAGCGCCAGGGACCGACAGCTCGCCGCCTGCTTCTACGGCGACGACTTCACCGGCGCCGCCGACGCCCTGCTCCAGTACGGGCGGGCCGGGCTACGGGCGCTCCTGGTCGTCGACCCCGGGCTGATCGCCGCGGCCGCCGCCGGTGACCTCGACGTCATCGGCGTGGCCGGCGTCGCCCGCGCCCTGCCGACCGAGCGGATCGCCCGTGAGATCGAGCCGGTGCTCGATTCCCTGGCGGCGTTGGGGCCGCGGTTCCTCCAGTACAAGGTCTGCTCGACCTTCGACTCCTCGCCCGGGAGAGGGAGCATCGGGCGGGCCTGCGAGATCGCCCGCAGGCGCTTCCCGGGCCGGCCGATCCCGGTCCTCGCCGCCCAGCCAGGGCTCGGCCGGTACACCGTCTTCTCCAACCACTTCGCCCGCGCGGGCGACGGCCGGGTCTACCGGCTCGACGAGCACCCGACGATGTCCGCGCACCCGGTCACCCCTGCCCGCGACGCGAACCTGGTCCGGGTGCTCGCCGCGCAGGCACCCGACCTCGAGGTCGGGGCGCTCCACCTGCCGCGCTTGCGCGGACCGGGCGGCGCGCGGCTCGCCTCCGGGGGGGAGGACGCCGTCGTCCTCGACGCGCTCGACGACTCCGACCTGGCCCGGATCGGCGCCGCGATCGGGGCGGAGGCGGGAGCGGACCCCTTATTCGCGGTCGGGTCCGGCGGGCTCAGCCGGGCGCTCGCGACCCAGCTGCCGGCCTCCGTCCCGACGGCGGGCGACCTCGGCCCGGTGGAGGCGATGTTGGCGCTGGCGGGGAGCGCCTCCCCCGACACGCGCCGCCAGGTCGGCGCCGCGACCAAGGCCGGCTGGGCCGCCTTCGAGCTTCCCGAAGTGTGGCGGGACGGCGGCGAGGAGCTCCTCGACCAGGTGGTCGCGACGCTCGCGACCGGCCGCAGCGTCGTCGTCCACCCGGCCGGCGCCGCGCCGAGCGCCGGCGTCGCGAAGTCCGGCGAAGAGATCGGCGAAGGGCTCGCGCGCCTGCTCGGCGCGACCGCCGCCGAGACCTCGCTGCGCCGCGTGCTGGTCGCCGGCGGCGATACGTGCGGCAGCGTGTTCCAGCGCCTCGACGTCGATGCCTTCGAGCTGATCGGCGACGTGTCCGAGGTGCCGGTGTGCCGGGTCAGCTCCCGTGACCCCGGCCTCGACGGGATCGAGGTGGCGCTGAAAGGCGGCCAGATCGGGGCGGTCGACCTGTTCGATCGGGCTCGCGCCGGCCAGGGGGTGGCGCTCCGATGAGGCCGCCGCGGCTGGACGACGGCACCGTCGTCCTCGACGCGTTCGAGCTCGCCGACGTCGAGGCGTGGGTCGCCGGTGAGGACGACGAGCAGGCCCGCCGGTTCGGCTGGTACCCGCAGCGCTCGACCGCCGAGACGGTGAGCGCGACGATCGCGGCCCGACGTCGGAGTTGGGACGACGACGGTGGCCGCTACGCGCTCGCCGTCCGCGACCGCGCCTCCGGGGAGCTGGCCGGCGGGGTCGAGATCCGGGTCGGCGACGACGGCCGCGGCACGGCGTCCTACTGGACCTTCCCGCGCTTCCGCGGGCGCGGCTTCGCCACCCGGGCGGTGATCGCCGCGGACGCGTGGGCGCGGCGTGAGCTCGGGCTCGCCCGCCTCGAGCTGTACGTCGAGGTCGACAACGCGGCGTCGAACCGGGTCGCGCAGCGAGCCGGGTTCGTGCGCGAGGGCGTGCAGCGCTCCCAGGCGACGATTGGCGACCGGCGCCGCGACATGGTCGTCTGGGCGCGGACGCCGGCCGGCCCGGGGGACTCCGCCGCCCCGCCCCGGGTGGCGGTCGTCACCGGCGCCTCCAGCGGCATCGGCGCGGCGACCGCGGCCCGCCTCGCCGCCGCCGGCTTCCGGGTGGTGCTCGGCGCCCGCCGGGTCGAGCGGATCCGCGAGCTGGCCGCCCGGCTCGGGGGCGAGGCGCACGAGCTCGACGTTCGCTCGGCCGCCGGCGTCGAGGCCTTCGTCGAGGCGACCGGCGGCCCGGTGGACGTGCTCGTCAACAACGCCGGCCTCGCGCTCGGGGCCGACCGGGTCGAGGCGATCGACCTCGAGGACGTGAGGGTGATGTTCGAGACCAACGTGCTCGGCCTGCTCGCCGTCACCCGCGCCTTCCTCCCCGCGCTCCGCCGCGCCGAGCGGGCCCACGTCGTCAACATCGGCTCGATCGCCGGCGCCGAGGTGTACGTCGGCGGCGCCGGGTACGCGGGGACGAAGCACGCCGTGCGGGCGATCACCCGGATCCTCCGCCTGGAGCTGAACGGCGAGCCGATCCGGATCACCGAGATCGCCCCCGGGATGGTCGAGACCGAGTTCTCCGCGGTGCGCTTCAAAGGCGACGCGGCCGCGGCCGCGGCCGTCTACCGGGGCCTCGACCCGCTCCTCCCCGAGGACGTCGCCGAGCTCGTCGGGTTCGCCGTCGACCGGCCGCCGCACGTCGACGTCGACCTGCTCGAGGTGCGCCCGCTGGCCCAGGCCAGCGCCGCCGTGGCGGCCCGCCGGCCCGAGCCCGCGCTCGCCGAGGTGGCCGATGACTGATCGCTTCGAGCGTCCCGTGCCCGCCGGCGTGGCGCCCCCGGTCGCCCCGTACGCCGCCGTCGTCGTGTCCGGCGACACCGTCTACGTGTCCGGCCAGGTCGCCTTCGACCCCGATCGCGAGGTCGTCGGCGACGACATCCGCACCCAGACCCGGCAGACGATCGCGAACCTCGAGCGCTGCCTGCGCGCGGCCGGTTGCGAGCTGACCGACGTGACGAGGATCGGCGCGTTCCTTGCCCGCCGTCCCGACATCGGCGGCTTCAACGAGGCCTACGCCGAGGCATTCAGCGCGCCCTACCCGGCGCGGACCACCGTCGTCGCCGGGCTCAGCGACCGCATTCTCGTCGAGATCGAGGCGATCGCGAAGGTCCCGCCGGGGCCCGCGCCCGCTGGAAGGGAAGATGGATGAAGAAGGTTTTGATCACCGGCTCGGCAGGGGGCATCGGCAGCGCCACGGTCGACGCGTTCCGCCAGGCCGGCTTCACCGCGATCGGCCTCGACCGCGACCCCGGGGAGTCCCCCGACGGCCGCGTGTCGCTGATCGTCGACCTGCTCGACTGCGAGGCGGTCGAAGCGGCGGTCGCGCCGATCGACGAGCTCCAGCACGTCGTCTGCGTCGCGGGCGGGGCGCTGGCGGCGGAGAAGACGAGCGAGGATCCGGCGATGCTGGCGATCGACGACTGGCGGGCCTCGGTCGAGCAGAACCTGACCAGCGCCTTCGTGACCGTGCGGGCCGCGCTGCCGGCGCTGCGCCGCGCCGAAGGCGACCGGTCGATCTCCGTCGTCTCCTCGACCGACGCGTTGCTCTCGACCGGGCTGGTCGCCTACTCGGCCTCGAAGGCGGGGCTGGTGGGGATGGTCCGGGCGCTGGCGGGACCGCTGGGCGCGGAGGGCATCCGGGTCAACGCGATCGCGCCGGGCGACGTGGTGACGCCGCGGAACGCTGCCGAGTGGGAGCACATCGAGGACTGGTACCAGCGGATGACCAAGGCCACGGCGCTGAAACGGCTGGTCACCGCCACCGAGGTGGCCGACGCCTTCGTCTCCCTGGCGACGAGCATGACCTCCTTGACGGGCCAGCTCGTCGTCCTCGACGGCGGCCTGGCGGTCAACCACGTCGCCGCCTGGTCCTACCTGGGCGGGGAGAAGAAGGTGACCCCTTGAGCCAGGCGCTGGTCACGGCGCCGCACCCGGCGGCCGCCGAGGCCGGCGCCCGCGCCCTCGGCGCCGGCGGCTCGGCGGTCGACGCGGCGATCACCGCGAACGCCGTCGCCGGGGTCGCCATGCCGCACATGTGCGGGATCGGCGGCGACCTGTTCGCCCTCGTCGACGCCGGCGGCGGGGCGCGGCCCACCGCGGTCAACGCGAGCGGGCCGGCGGCCGGCCGGGTCGACCCGGACCGCCTCCACGCGGCGGGCGGGGTGCCGGCGCGGGGCGCGGCCGCGGTCACCGTGCCGGGGGCCGTCGACGGCTGGGGCCTGCTGCACGAGCGGTTCGGTCGGCTGCCGTGGCGGGGCCTGTTCGAGCCGGCGATCGGGCTCGCCGACGAGGGCGTCGCGATGACGGCCAAGGCGCGCGGCTGGGCGCTCCCCGAGCGCGAGGTCCTGGCCGCCGACCCCGAGTCCGCGCGGGTCTTCCTGCGCGACGGCGAGGTCCCCGAGGTCGGCGAGCGGACCCGCCTCCCCGAGCTCGCGCGCTCGCTGGAGGAGATCGCCGCGGGCGGGCCGCGGGTGATGTACGAGGGGCGGCTCGGCCGGCGGATCGCGGCCCGGACCGCGGTCGACCCCGACGGCCTCGAGGCCGTCGACCTGGCCCGCTACCGCGCCCGGACGGTCCCGCTCGCCCGCGCCCTGGTCGGCGAGCGCGAGCTGGTCACGGTGCCGCCGAACAGCCAGGGGGCGACGGCGCTGATCCTCCTCGATCTGCTCGAGCGGGAGCCCGCGACGCCGGGTAGCGGCCCTTGGTGCGAGGCCTTCCTGCGGGCGAAGCGGGCCGCCTTCCGGGTCCGCGACGAGCAGCTGGCGCGCCCCGAGCGCCTCGACCGCGGCCTCGATCCGGCGGAGATCGCCGCCCTGGGGGAGCTCGGCGAGGCGAGCCAGGCGCCGCTCGAGAGCACTCTGCGGGGGGACACGATCGCGCTCGCGACCCGCGACGCCGAGGGCGCCACCTGCATCCTCATCCAGAGCGTCTACTTCAGCTTCGGCAGTGGCGTCACCGTGCCCGGGACCGGCATCCTCCTGCAGAACCGGGGCACCTACTTCGCCACCGCGCCCGGCCACCCGAACCGGATCGGGCCGGGACGGCGGACGCTCCACACGCTGATGCCGGTGCTGGCCTACGACCGCGCCGGCCACCTCCGCGCCGCGGTCGGGACGGCGGGCGGCGACGGCCAGCCCCAGGTGATCGCCCAGATCCTCGCCCGCCTGCACGCCGGCGCGGGCCTCGCCGAGGCGATCGCCGCACCGCGCCTCCTCCACGGTCGCTACACCGCCGACGAACCCGCCGAGGCCGTGCACGCCGAGGACGACTACGGCGCCGCGGCGCTGGACGCGATCAGGGCCGCCGGCCACCCCCTGCGAACCCACCGGTGGCCGGCGCCGCGGATGGGCAACGCCTGCGGGATCGCGATCGACGCCGACGGCACGGTGAGCGCGGCGAACGATCCGCGGAGCGACGGGGTCGTCACGGCGGTGCCCGGGTGAGCGGCGCGGCCTCCTTCAGCCGGCCGGTCCCGCTCGACGGGGAGACCGCGTCGCGTCTGCGCACCGTCTCGACCGCGACGCTGACCTCCCAGCTGCTGAAGCGCGGGCTCCGGCGGACGTTCCTCGCGGGCCTGCGGCCGACCCGTCCCGACCTGCGGATGGTCGGCTACGCCTGCACCCTGCGCTACGTGCCCAGCCGCGAGGACTTCGGCTCGCACGTCGACTACGACAACAGCCGGGACCTGCAGCGGATCGCGGTCGAGAGCGTCGGCGCCGAGGACGTGCTGGTGATCGACGCGCGCGGCCAGGTCGGTGCCGCCTCCTTCGGGCACATCATCGCGACGAGGATCGGGCGCCGCGGCGCCGCCGGCCTGGTCACCGACGGCGGCCTCCGCGACAGCCCCGGATTCGCCTCCCTGGATCTGCCGGCCTACTACCGCGTCCCGCACGCGACCACTTCCTCGGTCCTCCACCACCCGGTCGACCTCGACGTCCCGATCGGTTGCGCGGAGGTCTACGTGGCGCCCGGTGACATCGTCGTCGGCGACGCGGAGGGGGTCGTCGTGATCCCGTCCGCGCTGGCCGCCGAGGTGGCGCGCGACGCGGCCGTCCAGGAGGACGCCGAGGCCTTCGCCCTGGAGCGCGTCCGCGCCGGGGAGCCGATCTCCGACCTCTACCCGCTGGCGGAGTCGCGGCGGGCGGAGTACGAGGCCTGGGTCAGGGCGAAGCGGCCGGCGGGAGGGTGAGTCGGCGCCGATCCGGGGCGCCGACTCACCGGCCGGCGCCCGTCAGGCCCGCTGCCAGACGATCGGGAAGACCTCCGCGTCGTCGAGGGGATCGCCCACCGCCAGCCTGGCCGCGTACTCCTCGGAGATCACGTAGTCGTCGCGGCGACCGTTGTAGGTGACCTCGAGTGGCATGTAGGCGCAGGTCATCGCGTCGCGGGGCCGGGCCGTCATGTTGGCGCCCGCCCCGTGCGCGGTGAGGCCGCCGTGCCAGACCGCGCCACCGGCGGGGAGGACGGCGGGGACGGTTTCGATCTCCCGCCACTCGGGATAGCCGTCGAAGACGGCGCCCAGGTTGGGGCCGAGCGGGATCGACTCGATGCGGGCCGTCTTCTGTGAGCCGGGGACGTACCACATGCACCCGTTCTCCAGCGTCGCGTCCTCCAGCGCCACCCACACGGTGAGCGCGCGGGCGTCGTCGAACGACCACTTGGGCATGTCGAAATGCCAGGCGGTCGGATTGCCGAACGGCGGCTTGAAGAGCGCCTGGTCGTTCCACAGCCTGACCCCGTCGGTACCGGCGAGCCGCGCCGCGAGCGCGCCGATCCGGGGATCGAGCAGCAGCTCCTCGACCTCCGCGCTGAGCCGCCGCAGCCCGCTCAGCTGGGTGAACACGCTGCGGTAGTAGCCCTCGTCCTCGAGGTTCGACTTGCCGTCGGGATTCTCGATCCGGGCGGTCGCCGCCTGCGCGATCGAGCTCCGCCACCGGGCGAGCTCCTCGGCGTCGAGGAACTCCTCCATGATCAGGAAGCCATCCTCCTGGTACTTCTTCACCTGCGCGTCGCTGACATCGGTTCGCACTGTTCGTTCACCTCCGTTACTGGTTTGCGAGCACACCGTAGGTTGCGAGTTGCTCGCTGAGAATGGCTCTGGTGGTCAGGCTTGGCGATCTTGGTAGACCTCTTCGCTGGAGTACTTGTGCGTGTACGTTCTCACCGCCGCCTCGCGCAGCGCGGCCGGGTCGAGGTAGGTATCGCCGAAGCGGTTCGGGTCGAAGGGCGCCAGCTCCTCGGGACGCTCGCCGGTCGCGATCCAGCGGGCCAGGTGCTGGCCCAGCGCGGGAGAGGTCGAGAGGCCGCCGACGTTGCAGCCGCTGATCAGCCAGAGGCCCGCGAGCGGGTCGAGCGGGCCGACGAGGAAGCGCCCGTCGGGGACGAGCGTCGTCAGGCCGCCCCGCAGCTCGCGTCGCTCGGCGCCGGCGAGGGAGGGGAACTCGTCCCTCACCATCGCCAGCATCTTCCCGAGCGGCTCGCCGTCCAGGGGCATGGTCGCGATCCCGAAGGTCGGGCTCTCCCGGCGCAGGTCCATGGTCACCGGGTCGGCCTCGTAGCCGCCGAACATCAGGCCGCCGTCGTAGGGACGCGTGTAGGTCCGCGCGTCCATGATCCGCACGGCGGGCTGGGTGTTGTCGACGCCGGGCAGCCGGGTGGTGGTGAAGAGCTGGTGGCGGACCGGCCAGAGCGGGACCGCGGCGTCGGCGAGCGCGGCGACGACCGGTGACCAGGCTCCGGCGGCGACGACGACGGCGCCGGTCTCGAGCTTCGCGCCGTCGCGACAGCCGACGTGGGTGACGTCGCCGCCCTCGCTGCCGATCGCCGTCACCTCGGCGTGCTCGCGGACACATCCACCGCCGGCGCGAAAGGCGGCGACGTAGGCGTGGGGGACGTCGCCCGGCTCCATATAGGTGTCGCCGGGCGCGAACCACATCGCCGTCGCGTTCGCGGGGTCGAACCAGGGCGCGAGCCGCCGCGCGCGCTCGGGGCCGATGTGGTCGAGCTCGAGGCCGCTCGCGGCGGCGCGGCGGACCTCGGCGTGGATCTGGGCCTCGTCGGCATCGGCGCGGGCGACCTTGATGCTGCCCGAGCGGTGGACCGTGAGCGGGACCCCGGTCTCCTCCTCGAAGGCGAGGAGCTTGGCCACGCTGAGCCGGGCGATCGGCGAGATCAGGTCGTCGCGCAGCTGCATCGAGAGCCCGGCGGCCCGCGGCGAGGTCTCGGCGACGACCCGGCCGCGGTCGAGGAGCGCCACGCTGCGGCCTTCGCGCAGCAGGTGGTAGGCGGTGCTGGCGCCGAGCGCCCCGGCGCCGACGACGACCGCGTCGAACCCCTCGGTCATGTGGACCTCAGGTACACGGTCTTCGTCGTGGTGAAGAACTGGCGCGCGGCCTTGCCCTGCTCCCGGCTGAGGCTGCTCGATCCCTTGACGCCGCCGAACGGCACGTGCGGCTCGACCCCGGCCGTCTCCCGGTTGACGTGGACGAGGCCGGTCTGGGTCTCGCGGACGAAGCGCATCGCCTTGCCGAGATCGCGGGTGAAGATCGCCGAGGAGAGGCCGAAGTCGGTCTCGTTGGCGGCGCCGAGGGCGTCCTCGAGGTCGTCGACGACGAAGAGGACGAGGAGCGGGCCGAAGACCTCCTCGCGGACGACGCGGCTGTCGGGGGCAACGTCGGCGATCACCGTGGGGACCGCGAAGCAGCCCTCCGCGGTGGCGGCGAGGTCGCCGGCGATCACCCGCGCCCCCTCGGCCCGGGCGAGGGCGAAGTACTCGGCGACCGTGGCGGCCTGCTCGGCCGACGCCAGCGGCCCCACCTGGGTCGCCTCGTCGAACGGGTCGCCGACGACGAGCCGCCCGACCTGGTCGGCCAGCAGCCGGGCGAACTCGTCGGCCACCGGGCGCTCGACGTAGACGCGGCTGGTCGCCGTGCAGCGCTGCCCCGTCGCCAGCATCGCGCCGCGCGTCACCTGCAGCGCGGCGTCGGCCAGATCGGCGTCGGCGAGGACGATCGCCGGGTTCTTGCCGCCGAGCTCGAGCTGCACCTTGACGTTGCGGTCGGCGACCGCCTGGCGCAGCCGCGTCCCGACCGTCCCCGAGCCGGTGAAGGTGATCGCCGCGAGCCGTTCGGCGCCGGTGAGCGCGGCGGAGAGCTCGGACCCGTGGCCGGTGATCAGGTTGAGCACGCCCGCCGGCAGGCCCGCGTCGGCGAGCACCTCGGCGAGGAGCACGGCGCTTCCCGAGGCCGCCTCGGCCGGCTTCCAGACGACGGTGTTGCCGAACCCGATCGCCGGGGCGAGCTTCCAGAGCGGGATCGCCACGGGGAAGTTCCACGGCGTGATCACGCAGGCCACCCCCAGCGGCTGCTCGAAGGTCGAGAGCGCGGTCGCCGGGTCGGCGCTGGCGTAGGTCTCGCCGATCGGCTGTTCGAGCTCGCCGGCGAAGTAGCGGAGGATCGCCGCGCCGCGCCGCACCTCGGCGCGGGCGTCGCCGATCGCCTTGCCCATGTCCGCGGTCAGCCGCAGCGCCGCCGCCTCGGCGCGGGCGGCCAGGCAGTCCGCCGCGCGCCGCAGCAGCTCGGCGCGGGCCGGGGCGGGGGTCGCGGCCCAGGCCGGCGCCGCGGCCACGGCGGCGGCGTAGGCGTCCTCCACGTCGGCGGCCGCCGCCGCCGCGAAGAGGCCGGTCGAGCGCTCGGGTCGCGACGGATCGAAGCGCTCGCCGGCCCTCGCGGCAGCCCGCCACTCCCCGGCGACGAAGAGGGTGTCGCCCTGGGGGACGGGGGTGGATCGGGTTTCGACGGCGGGCATCATGGCGCTGCGGAGTATTGCAGGAAACCGGTTTCTATCCTATCTTCAGGGCACATGGAGGCAGCCGCGGACGAGACCACCGTGCTTCGCGCCGGAGCCCCGGCGATGTCCTTCGGGCGCATCCGGGTCGCCGTCATCGCGCCCCGCGAGCCGCCGATGCCGGAGCGCCCCTGGCGCCGGATCGACGCCTACGCGCTGGTGCTCGTCTGCGGCGGCCACGGCAGGTACCGCGACCCGGCCGGCAGGCGCGCGGAGCTCGGGGCCGGTGACGCGATCGTCGTGCGGCCGGGGAGTCGCCACTGGTACGGGCCCGACGACGGCGGCACCTGGAGCGAGGTCTTCGTCATCTTCGAAGGGCCGATCTTCGACCTGTTCTTCGCCGCCGGCATCCCCGGCGGCGAGCAGCCGGTCCGCCACGTCGGCGCGCCGGAGCCGTGGATCGAGCGGATCCGCGCCGCGGTCGGCGCGCCGCCTCCCGGGACGCCGCGCTCGGCGCTCGAGGAGCTGCTGCGGTTCCTCCTCCTGCTGAGCGCCGTGGTCGGCGGTGAGACCGCCGGCGGCGGCGGCGACGGCGACCCGATCGAGCGCGGTCGCCGCCTGCTCGCCGAGGACGCCACCGCGGCCCTCCCGCTGACCGAGGTCGCCGCCGAGTGCGGCCTGCCGTACGAGACGTTCCGCCGCCGCTTCACCCGCGAGCTCGGCGTCGCGCCGGGCCGCTACCGCGACGAGCAGCGGGTCAAGGCGGCGCAGGACCTGCTGCGGAGCACCCAGATGACCCACGCGGCGATCGCCCAGGTGCTCGGCTTCGCCGACGAGTACCACTTCTCGCGGCGCTTCCGGGCGCTGGCGGGCGAGCCGCCGCGCGAGTACCGCGCGGGCGGTGCGGCGATCGGTCCGGGGCGACGGGACGGCGGCCCCTGAAGCGCCGGTGACACTAAGCTCCCAAGTCCGATGGCTGAGAACTCGAACGGTGTAGGGGATCGGACGAGTGCGCCGCCCCCACGTGTGCGTCTGGTCGACGTCGCCGAAGAGGCCGGAGTCTCCAAGTCGCTGGCGTCGCGCGTGCTCAACGACCACCCCGGCCTGCGCGCCCGCGAGGAGGTGCGCCGGCGGATCCACGACGCGGCCGAGCGGCTCGGCTACAGCCCTCACGCGGCGGCCCGCGGGCTGACCCGCGCCGACACCGGTGTCCTCAGCCTGCTGATCCCGGACCTGACCAACGCCTTCTTCGCCCGCGTCATCCGCGGCGCGGTCAAACGGGCGATGGAGCGCGACTTCACCGTCCTCACCGCCGAGGACCTCGTCCCCCGGGAAACGACCAAGATGGTCGAGCGCCTCGTGCAGACGGGGCGGATCAACGGCGTGATGGTCGCCTCGGCGCAGCCCCGCCACCCGCTCATCGCGACCTTGCGGACGCGCGGCATCCCCCACGTGTTCGTCAACCGCGGCGTCCGCGGCAGCGGCCACAACGTCGTCCTCAACGAAGCGTTGGCCGGCCGCGCCGCGCTCGGCTATCTGAAGGAGCTCGGCCACACGCGGATCGCCCACGTCACCGGCGCCGGCAGCCTCGACTCGACCCGGCGCCTCTCGGCCGGCTTCCGCAAAGCCGCCAAGGAACTCGATCTCGACGGCGACCTGATCGTCGAAGGCGGCCTCTCCGAGGACGGCGGCGCCCGCGCGGCCGCGACACTGCTCGGCGACCACGACGACGTGACTGCGATCTTCACCGCCTCGCTGGTCCAGGCCGTCGGGGTGATGCGGACGGCCTACCAGCACGACCTGAACGTGCCCCGCGACCTCTCGGTGATCACCGCCGACGAGACGCCGCTAGCCGCCTACCTCAGTCCCGCGCTGACCACCGTGCAGATGCCGACCGAAGAGCTCGGCGCGGCGGCGGTCGACGCCCTGATCGAGCAGATCCTCGGCGGCGCCGCCGCGTCCAGGGTGCTCGACTATGCGCCCGAGGTGATCGAGCGCGAGTCGACCGCCCCGCCCCGGTAGCGGGGCCCCGAGCGCGCGGGCGGTCGCGCGCCGTCTGCTAGCGTCGCTATCGTGAAACCGGTTTCTGTAGCGGCCTCTCCGTTCGCCCCCGGGCTGGTCAACCTCCCCGTGGGCCTGCGGACGCCGTGCGCGGTGGTCGACCTGCCGACCCTGCGCGCCAACCTCGCCGCGCAGCGGGCGCAGACCGCGGCCGCGGGGATCCGGCTGCGGCCGCACGTGAAGACCCACAGCTCGACCGCGCTGGCCGGCATGCAGCGCGAGGCGGGGATGGACGGGTTGACCGTCGGCACCCTGGGGATGGGGGAGCGCTTCGCCGCCGCCGGCTTCGACGACCTCCTGATCGCCGCGCCGCTCTGGGCGGACGCGGGAACCGCGCCGCGGCTGCGGGCGCTGCACGAAGGGTCGCGGCTGACCGTCGGCCTCGACGGCGCCGCGGCCGCGGCGCGGCTCGCCGCCGCGGTGGCGGGCTCCGGGCGCCCGCTGCGGGTGCTGATCGAGGTCGATTGCGGGCACCATCGCTCCGGCGTCGAGCCCGGGCGGGCCGGGGAGCTGGCCGGCGTCGCGGCCCGGCAGGGGCTGGCGGTCGCCGGGGTGTTCACCTACCCTGGCCACGCCTACTCCTCGCCGGCCGCGCCGGCGCAGGCCGCGGCCGACCAGGCCGCGGCGCTGCGGGCGGCCGTCGCCTCCCTCGCGGCGGCAGGCTTCGAGTCCCCGGTCGTCAGCGGCGGTTCGACGCCGACCGCCCCGCATCCGGCCGACGGGCTGACCGAGCTGCGGCCGGGCACCTACGTCTTCCACGATCTCCAGCAGGTCGCGCTCGGGGCGGCGAGCGAAGCCGACGTGGCCCTGGCGGTCGCCGCCACCGTGATCAGCACGGCGGTCCCGGGCCAGCTCGTCCTCGACGCCGGCGCCAAGGCGCTCGGCCGCGACCGGCCCGAGTGGCTCCCCGGCCACGGCCTCCTCGCCCGCTACCCGAACCTACGGGTGACGCGCGTCTTCGACTACCACGCGGTCGTCCCGATCCCTCCCGGCGCCTCCGCCCCCCGCCTCGGCGACGTGGTCGCGGTCATCCCCAACCACGTCTGCACCGTCGCCCACCTCGCCGACCACCTGGTCCTGCTCGAGGACGGAAGAGTTCGGGCAAATGCGGCGATCGATGGGCGGTAGGGGGCGCCGGCGGCCGTCCGAGGTGCGTCACCGGGCGCCTGTGGAGCTTTAGTCGCGTATAGAGCGACTTTCTCTCCACAGCAAAGTCCTGAGCAATGGGAAGGCGTGGGGAAGACGGACGGACCTCCCACGCCACCGAGGATCACCGCGAGCTCGACGCGAACGGGGCGACCGGTAGCCCGGGCGTCGGGGGGCGGCAGCGGAAGAGGGCGCCTGACAGCGGCGAGCGGGCGGCGGCGGGCAGGTGGGCGGCGGTCGTGATGTAGAGATCTTCGAGGGAGGGGCCGGCGAAGGCGCAGCTGGTGACGAGGGGGGCCGGGAGGCGGAGTTGGCCCGCCGGTCTTCCGTCGGCGAGGAAGCGGCGCAGGGTGCCGCCGCCGAACAGGGCCACCCAGACGCAGCCTTCGACGTCCACCGCGAGGCCGTCGGGCACGCCCTGCTCGGGCGGGATCCCGACCAGCGGCCGGCGCTCCCCGAGCTCGCCGGACCGGAGGTCGAACTCGAGCTGGTCGACTCGCCCGCGGCCGCTGTCGACGTAGTACATGGTGGCGCCGTCGGGTGACCAGCCGATCCCGTTGGAGACCACGATGCCGCCGAGGCGCCGCCGCACGGTACCGTCGGGCGAGAGGCAGTAGAGCGCCGCGGTCGGCTCGTCGACCTCCGACATCGACCCCGCCCAGAAGCGCCCCCGCGGGTCGCACTTGCCGTCATTCATCCGGGTCCGCGGCGCGGCCTCGACCTCGGCCAGCCGCACCAGCCCGCCGGTCTCCCCGAGCCGCAGGAAGCCGCTGCGGGCGGCGATCACCATCCCTCCCCCCGCCGCCGGCGCGGCGGCGCCGAGGCGCTCGCCGATCGCCGTGGTGGCGCACCGTCCACTCTCCGGATCGAGCCGGTGGACGGCTTCGCCGTGGACGTCGACCCAGGTCACCCGACGGGCGGCAGCGTCCCAGGCCGGGCTCTCCCCCAGTCGACAGCGCGGGACGCCGGGAACCGGGGTGGGCGTGCCCGGGGCCGATCGGCGGCGGGGTCTCGGTGGGAGCGGGGGCATGAGTCGCGAAACTTGCGAAACCGATTTCCGTCAGGGTATATTGCAGATCGTCGCCGAGCGCCGGCGGCTTGCCACAGGGATTGCCGACCATGACCGTCCTCGACGTACGAGAGCTCCGAACCACCTTTCAGACGCGGGAAGGCGCCGCCTGCGCGGTCGACGGCGTCTCCTTCACGCTCGAGCGCGGCCGGGTCCTCGGCCTGGTCGGGGAGTCGGGCTCCGGCAAGTCGGTCACCAGCCTCTCGCTGATGCGGCTGCTGCCGCGCGGCGTGCGGGTCGAAGGCCAGGCGCTGTTGAACGGGGTCGACCTGGTGACGGCCGCCGATGCCGAGCTGCGGCGGCTGCGCGGCGGTGAGATCGCGATGATCTTCCAGGACCCGACGACGAGCCTGAACCCGGTCTACACGGTCGGCTGGCAGCTCGAAGAGATGATCCGCCTCCACAACGACATCCCCCGCGCCCAGGTCCGCGAGCGGGCGCGCGACATGCTCGGCGCGGTCGGGATCGCCCAACCGGCCACCCGCCTCGACGACTATCCCCACCAGTTCTCGGGCGGGATGCGGCAGCGGGTGATGATCGCGATGGCGCTCGCCAACAACCCGTCGGTGCTGATCGCCGACGAGCCGACGACCGCGCTCGACGTCACCACGCAGGCTCAGATCCTCGTCTTGCTGCGCCGGCTGCGTGCCGAGTTCGACTCGGCGATCATGCTGATCACCCACGACCTCGGGGTGGTCGCCGAGATCTGCGACGACGTCGCCGTCATGTACGGCGGCAGGATCGTCGAGCGCGCGCCCGTCGACGAGATCTTCGAGTCCCCGCGCCATCCCTACACCTGGGGCCTGCTCGACTCGATGCCGAGCCGGGCGACGTCCGGCCGGCTGCGGTCGATCCCCGGCACCCCGCCGTCGCTCACCGAGCTGCCCGGTGGCTGTCGCTTCCACCCCCGCTGCCCGGTGGCGATGGACAAGTGCCGCACCGAGCCGCCCGCGCTGCGGCCCGAGGGTGACGACGGCGGGCATCTCGATGCCTGCCACCTCCCGGCAGAGCGGAAGCGCGCCCACGGTCAGGGCCTCGCCTCGGCACCGGCGGTGTCCCGATGAGCGAGCCGCTGCTGGTCGTCGAGGACCTGGTCAAGGACTTCCCGGTCAAACGCGGCGCGGTGTTCGGCCGCGAGATCGGGACCGTGCGCGCGGTCGACGGGGTCAGCTTCGACGTGCGGCCCGGGGAGACCCTGGGGATCGTCGGCGAATCGGGCTGCGGCAAGTCGACCCTCGCCCGCTGCATCATGCGCCTGCTCGACGTCGAGTCGGGGCGGATCGAGTTCGAGGGCCGCGACATCACCCACCTTTCACGGCGCGAGATGCGCGACGTGCGCAGCGACCTCATGATGGTCTTCCAGGACCCCTACGAGTCGCTGAACCCGCACATGCGCGTCGGCGACATCATCGCCGAACCGCTGGAAAACTTTAAGCGCCGGCCGGAGGGCGGGATCCGCCACCGGGTCGAGGAGCTGCTCGACCGGGTGGGGCTGCGCCCCGAGCACCACGACCGCTACCCGCACGAGTTCTCCGGGGGGCAGCGCCAGCGGATCGGCATCGCCCGCGCGCTCGCGCTCGAGCCGAAGCTGATCGTCTGCGACGAGCCGGTCACCGCGCTGGACGTCTCGGTGCAAGCCCAGATCCTCAACCTGCTGAGCGACCTCCAGGGCGAGTTCGGGCTGACCTACATCTTCATCGCGCACGACCTCGACGTCGTGCGCCACGTCTCCGACCGCATCTGCGTGATGTACCTCGGTCAGATCACCGAGCGCGGGCGTTGCGAGGACGTCTATCGCCACCCTCGCCACCCCTATTCCGCCTCGCTGATGGCGGCGGTCCCGATCGCCGACCCGAAGCTGGCGCGGGCCCGCAAGCCGATCGTCCTCGAGGGCGAGATCCCGAGCCCGCTCGACCGGCCGGGAGCCTGCCGCTTTCACCCCCGCTGTCCCCGCGCGGCCGAGATCTGCGGCGCCGAGGATCCGCCCGCCCGCCAGTTCGAGCCCGAACACGAGGCCCGTTGCTACTTCCCGGTCGAGCGCTGGCCGCTCGGCGACCCCTCCGAGCTCGGCTCTCGGAAGGACCCGGACCCCGCCGTCCGTTCCGCCTGAGCTCCTCGCCTCGAAGCTCGCGCTCAGGCGCGGCGGAACCTGCGCGGGCGCTCCTCCGAGGCGTCCACGTCGCCGGCGGCGATCCCCTCCTCGAGGATGCCCGCCACCGTCATCGCCAGGTCGGCGGGTCCGCACGAGAGCGGCCGCGGGTAGCCGCTCTGGACCGCCTCGCAGATCGACCCGAGCGGGGCGCCCACGGTCCCGAGCGCCGCCCACGTGAGTCGCTCGAGCTCGGCGGCGGCATCCCGCGAGTCGGCCAGGAACGCCGGCACCGCGGCGCCCGTCATCGTCGGCTCGTGCGCGCAGAGGAGGGTCTCCGGCGCCAGCGCCTCGACCCGGGCGACCGTCGCCCGGTAGGCGGTCGGCGAGAAGAACTGGGGCGCGAACTTGAGCCCGCCGTCGAGGTCGGGGATGCCGAAGCCCATCACCGCGTCGGCGGCGATCAGGACCCGCCGGTCGGCGAGCCAGACGCCGGTGTGCCCGCGGCTGTGGCCCGGCAGCTCGACGATCGTGACCTCGCGACCGTCGCCGAAGGAGATGGCGACCTCGCCTTCGAGGCGGCGATCGACCCGGAACTCGCCGCCGAGCCGGGAGCGCAGGCGGGCGATCGCCCGGGCGTCCGGCCCGACCCCGTCCTCGGCGTGGGCGAGGTAGCGGCTCGCGATCGTCCGCGCGGCGCTGCCGAGCTGGGGCACGTCGCGGGCGTGCGCGTGGATCTCGGCCCAGGGCGCGGCGGCCAGCAGGGCGCCGGTCCCGCCGCAGTGGTCGCTGTCGGGATGGGTCAGGAGCACGAGCAGCGGGCGCTCGGGGGAGAGGCGGCGGTGCGCCTCGAGGAAGGGCAGCAGGGAGGCGGCCGGGCTCGCGGGGAGGCCGGTGTCCACGACCAGGGTCGCCGCCGGCCCGAGCAGGGCGAACTGGCTGATCCAGCGGTCGCCGTCGAGCTGGCGCAGGCGGTAGAGCCCGTCGCCCACCGCTTCGACGTTCGGGGAAGAGAATTCGGTCATGGCGTTGACAGCTGTCAGGGCGGTTGGTACGTTCGTCAGGAAACCGGTTTCTGTCCGGACCCAACGATACCCCCTCGGGAGAAGGCATGCTCGAAAAGCTGCGCACACTCATCGGTCTCAACAGCCCCAGTCGCCTCTGGCGGGTGGCCACGGCGCTGGCGGTGGGTGTCGCCGTCACCCTGTCGGTCAGCGCCTGCGGAAGCGGCTCATCCACCGCGTCCAGCGTCCCCAGCGGCTCCGAAGAAGCGGCCGAATCGGTCCCGAACCCGACCCTGACGGTCGGCGTCTACCACGAAGACCTCTTCGAATCGATCGACACCAACCTCTGGGACTCGACCACCTCCTGGGCGGTGGCGCGACTGACCTGCGTGCCTTTGGTCTGGTACCCGAACAAGAGCGGCAAGGCGGGCGAAGAACTGGCGCCGGGGCTCGCGGAAAAGATGCCGACGGTCTCCAGCGACGGCCGGACCTACACCTTCAAGATCCGCCCGGGCCTCCAGTTCTCGAACGGCAAGCCGCTGACCGCGGCGGACGTCAAGTACACCTTCTACCGCCTCTACAAAGTCAACCCCGGCGCCTTCCTGCCGCAGATCGAAGGTGCGCAGGCGGTGATCGAAGGCAAGGCGAACGAAGTCACCGGCGTGGAAGCCAAGGGCAACACGCTGACCATCCACCTGACCGAAAAGAACGGTGCCTTCCTGCAGAGCCTCTCGCAGATGTACACCTGCCCGGTTCCGCGCGGCACCACGCTGAAGCCGGACGAAAGCGGTGACCTGCCCGCCAGCGGGCCCTACATGATCCAGTCCTACCAGCCCACCCAGCAGCTCGTGCTCGTGCGCAACCCGCACTTCAACCCTGCCCTCGGGCCGAGGGGGGTCGCCGGGAAGATCATCTTCGACCTGGCGCTCGACCAGACGCAGGCGCTGACGAAAATCAAACTCGGGCAGCTCGCCACCACGGTGGAGAGCCTGCCGTCCTCGGACGCGCTGCTCGCCAGGCACGACCCGACGCTGGCCGGCCACGTCTTCTCCAACGTCACCTCGACGCTGATCTACATGTGGATGAACAACGACGTGGCCCCGTTCAACAACGTCGACGTGCGCAAGGCGGTCAACTACGCGCTGGATCGCAACCAGCTGGTCAAGGTCAGCGGCGGCGCCGACGCCGCCCAGAGCTGGGACCAGATGATCCCGCCGGCCCTCGCCGGCAGCTCCAAGGCGCTCTACCCGAGCGAACCGGACCTCGCCAAGGCAAAGCAGCTGATGAAGGAATCGGGCATCTCGCTGCCGGTGAGCACGACCATCTACACGCCGGACCTCACCAACCTGCCGCTCGTCGCGCAGGTCATCCAGCAGGACCTCGAACCGATCGGGATCAAGCTCAACGTCCACGTGGCGTCGACCACGGTGACCTCCGCGTACACGTCGGTCCGCGCGCACCACGCTCCGGCCGGCTTCGGCGCCTGGACGCAGGACTATCCCGACGGCGGCGACTTCATGCAGCTCGTCGACCCGCGGTTGATCACCAGCAGTTCGGACCACGCGCACTTCAACGTCGCGAGCATGATCCCGGCGTTCAAGGCGGCGGAGGAAAAGAGCGGCAAGGCGCGCGAAGTGGCCTATCAGGAACTTGCCAAGGAAGTCCAGGAAAACTACGCTCCCTGGGCACCGATCTTCATGCAAGTCTCCACCCAGGCGACTGCTCCGAACGTGACCGGCTTCGCCTGGCAGGGCGCAGCCAGCATGCCGCTCCTGACGAGTCTGGGGATGAAGTGACCCGGCCCGGGCCGACCCACAGGTCGGGCTCCGCGCGCGACCAGGCGGGCCCGCGCGGCGCGACATGAGTCGGACTCCGGACGCACAGGCGGCCTCCGGAGCCACGCCCGGCCTGGCCGCCGAGGAGTCCGTCGACCTCGCGGTCGGCATCACCGAGGTGCCGGAGCGCACCGCCCGGAGCTCAGGGCTCCGGGCGGTGCTCCGCCGCAACCGCCTCGTCACCTGCGCCGGGGCGGTGACCTTGCTCCTGCTGGTCCTCGCGGTGGTCGGCGGACCGCTCGCGGCGTCGATCACCGGACATCCGCCGAACCGGCAGTACAACAACGCGCTGAACCCGGAAGGGGTTCCGATCGGCGCCTTCGAACGGACCTACAACGCCGCCGGCACCGCCCATGACCCGAACGGGCAACTGTTCGTGCTGGGCGCCGACCTGCTCGGCCGCGACCAGCTGGTGCGGGCGCTCTACGGGCTCCGCACGTCCTTCACGATCGCGGTCGGCGGCGCCATCCTCGCGATCCTCGGCGGGATCGCGCTCGGCGTCACGGCCGGGTATTTCGGCGGCTTCACCGACGCCGTGATCTCGCGCGCGATCGAGGCCACGTTGGCGTTCCCGACGCTGCTGCTCGGCGTCGGCCTGGCGCTCGCCCTCGGGCCGGGGATGCTCAACGTGATCCTCGTGATCTCGATCTTCGGCTGGTACTACCCGGCGCGGATCGTCCGCAGCGTCACGATCGGCGTGCGCAACCTCCAGTACATCGAGGCGGCGACCTCGGTCGGGGCCTCGGTGCCGCGGATCCTCTTCCGGCACATCCTCCCCCGCCTCTACTCGCCGATGCTGATCGCCGGGACCTCGGTGGTGGCGGCCAACGTGCTCTTCGAGGCCGGCCTCTCCTACCTCGGCCTGGGCGTGCCGCCGCCCACCGCCACCTGGGGCCAGATGCTCTCCGACGCGGTCGGCTCCGGCTATTACCAGATCGATCTCTGGCTGGCGATCGTGCCCGGCGCCTGCCTCGTCATCGTCGTCCTCACCCTGAACCTCCTCGGCGACGGGCTGCGCGACGCCCTCGACCACCGGGACAGCTACCTGTGAAGCAGTACGTCGCCAAGCGGATCGGCGCCGGGATCATCCAGGTGATCCTGGTCTCGACCATCGCCTGGGTCCTGTTCTTCCTGATCGCGGACCTGACCGGGGCGAGCCCGGCGGCGCGGGTGGCCGGCAAGAACGCGTCACCGGCCGTGATCCAGCAGGTGTCCGAACGGTTGGGGACCAACCGGCCTTACATCGTCCAGTACCTCAACTACATGTGGAACCTGCTGCACGGGGATTTCGGGTACTCCTACTACCAACACCGTTCGGTGATCTCGATCCTCCTCCCGGCGCTGGAGACGACCGCCTCGCTGGTCCTCGTCGCGGTGATCCTGTGGCTGCTGATCTCGATCCCGTTCGGGCTGCTGGCCGGGCTGCACGCGGGGGGCATCAGCGACTACGGCATCCGCGTCTTGGTCGTCCTCGGCATCTCGGTGCCGGTGTTCCTCCTCGCGCCGATGCTGAACTACCTGTTCGCCTACCAGCCGGCGGTCGGGCAGTTCCTGTTCTTCACCCTGCCTGAACCGGTGACGATATTCCCGGTCGACGGCTACGTCAGCATCACGACCGACCCGTTCGAATGGCTGCGCCACCTGATCCTGCCGGCGATGTCGATCGCCTGCATCACCGCCGCCCTCTACGTGCGCTACATCCGCGCGCTGACGATGGAGAACCTCGGGCAGGACTACGTGCGCACCGCGCTGGCGAAGGGAGTGCGGCGGCGCCGGCTGATCGCGACCCACATGTCGAAGAACATGGCGCCGATCGTGGTCACGCTGATCGGCCTCGACGTCGGCGTCGCCCTCGGCGGGGTCCTCTTCGTCGAGAACGTCTTCGCCCTGCCCGGCCTCGGCTATGTGACCTACCAGGCGATCAGCAACCTCGACTACGCCGTCGCCAGCGGCGCGATCACCTTCGCCGCGATCGTCGCGGTGACGATGAACACCCTGATCGACATCGCGCAGGGAGCCCTTGACCCACGAACGCGGACCTAGCGACCGCGACGAAAGGAGACCACGCAGTGGACAACTCGAACGGCTACGAGATTCGCCGTCGGCAGGACACCAAGGTGTTCATCGACGGCGGTGAGATGGTGTTGCGCTACTTCACCACCGACAAGATCCTCTTCTCCGCCTCGACCTTGGCGCCGGGGCAGTCCTCGGGATGGGACCCGGGCCACGCCGGGGCCCACGAGATCGGCTATTGCACCGAAGGCCAGATCGTCCTCCAGTTCGGCGACGGCGCCGACCGGGAGTTCGTCCAGCTCGACGCCGGCGACGCGGTGAAGATCGACGAGGGTGTCCCGCACGTCGTCTTCAACCCCGGCCCGGACCAGGCGCGGATGACCTGGTCGATCGCGCCGAGCCTCGGTCGCCCGCAGTTCGCCGACGTCGAGGGGGCCTGATGGCGGAGGCGAAGATCGTCCTGATCGGAGCCGGCAGCTCCTCGTTCGGCGTCGACACGGTCGCCGCGGTGCTCGCGGCCCGCGACCGGTTGCGCGGGTCGGTGCTCGCGCTCGTCGACATCGACGAGGCCGCCCTCGGGTCGATGGCCGAGCTCACCCGTCGCGCCTGCGAGGAGCTCGAGGCGGAGCTCGAGGTCGAGACCTACACCGATCGACGCGAGGCGCTGCCCGACGCCGACTTCGTGATCGTCTCGGTCGAGGTGGATCGCTACCCCGCCTGGCGGCGCGACTGGGACGCGATCCGGGCCAGCGGCGTGCCGAACTCCTACGCGGAGAACGGCGGTCCGGGCGGCCTCGCCCACTCGCTGCGCACCGTCCCGATGGTCGTCGACATCTGCCGGGACGTGGTCGAGCTCGCGAGCGACGCGCTGGTGCTCAATTACACGAACCCGATGAGCAGGGTCTGCCTGGCTGCCGTGCGGCACACCGGCGCGCGGGTGGTCGGCATGTGCCACCAGATCGGCAACGCGTATTACGAGGTGGGGCGGGCGCTCGGCTGGATCGACGCGCCGGCGGGCAGCCCGGAGGAGATCGAGCAGGCGGCGGCGGTCGCCGAGCGGCTCGCGGTGGAGGCCTGCGGGATCAACCACCTGACCTTCATCACGCGGATCTGGGACCGCGCCGAGGGGGCCGACCTGTACCCGTGGTTCCGCCGCCGGCTGGCGCAGATGCCGGCCGAGTTCTCGCCGCTCTCGCGCCGGGTCGCCGACGTGTTCGGCCTCTATCCGAGCGGCGGCGATCTCCACATCAGCGAGTACTTCGGCTGGGCTCCCGAGGTGACCGACGTGACGCCGCCGTTCGAGTTCTGGGACCGGCGCGGGGAGAAGCGCGTCGGCCGGATCGAGGCCGCGCTCGCCGGCCGGCTGGAGCTGGCCGACCTGTTCGCCCGGGAGAACGAGTTCGAGCTCGACCGGGCCGTGGACGTGATCACGGCGATCCTCGACGGCACCGACCAGCTGGAGCTGGCGGTGAACGTGGTCAACGACGGCTGCATCCAGGGCCTGCCCGACTGGGCCGTGGTCGAGGTCCCGGCCGTGGTCGGCGCCGGCGGCATCCGCCCGCTGCACATGCCGCGGCTCCCGGCCGGGGTCGTCGCGCTGCTGAACCAGCAGATCCTGATCCAGGACCTGGTGGTCGAGGCGGCGGTCCAGGGCGATCGCCGCGCCGCGCTGCAGTCGCTGCTGCTCGATCCGGTCACCGGCGAGCGGTTCGCCGCCAACGGCACCCTGCTCGACGATCTGGTGCGTGAGCACGGCGCGCTGATGCCGTTCGACGAGGCGGGCGGCACGGCCGGGACCGCCTCGGCGCCGATGCTCGGGGGGGTGCGATGAAGGTCCTCGGCCTCGGCGCCCATCCCGACGACCTGGAGGTGTTCTGCGGCGGCACCCTGGCCCTGTTCGCCGCCCGCGGCGACGAGGTGGTGATGTGCCACGCGTCGGTCGGCAACCTCGGCGTCCCGGGCCGCGACCCCGGCCAACTGGGGGACCAGCGGACGCGCGAGGCGCGGCGCGCGGCCGAGCGTGCCGGGGCGCAGCACGCGACCCTCGGCTGGCGGGACGGGACGATCCGCGCCGAGGACCCCGAGCAGCGGCAGGTGCTCGAGGACTTCATCCGCGAGTGCGCGCCCGACCTCGTCATCACGCACCCCGAAGCCGACTACCACCCCGATCACCGCGGGCTCTCCCGGCTCGTCCTCGATGCCACCCACGGCGCCGCCAACCCGATCCGCGAGGCCGCCCACCCGGCGCTGCGTGAACACATCCCGATCATCTACATGGAATCGGAGGCAGGGCTGGAGTTCGAGCCGACCGAATGGGTCGACATCACCCCGGTCCTCGCGGTGAAACGCGACATGGTCGCCTGCCACGCAAGCCAGCTCGAGCCGCTGGAGATCGAGCAGCACCGCGCGACGGAGCTCTTCCGCGGGATGCAGTGCGGGGTCGCCCGGGCGGAGGCCTTCCGGCCGTGCATGCGCTGGCTGCGGGTGCGGCCCCGACGGCTGCTGCCTTGAGCGGCGGCCGGCGCCACCGAGCGGCGGGCGCTCCCGCCTCAGGCGACGGCGCGCACGCAGGCGGCGGCCGCCGCGGCGACGACGATCACGACGACCAGGCGGGCCCGCAGCGCCACCGCCACCACGGCGGCCGCGAGCCCGGCGAGCCGCGCGTCGACGACCAGGTGGCGGCCGCTGGTGACCGTCTCCACCACCAACCAGCGAGGCGAGCAGCGGGACCGGGAGGCAGGCGAAGACGGCCAGCAGGCGGGTGGGCAGCTCGCGCTCGCCGAGCAGCACCGCCCCCGCCCCGCGCAGCAGGGCGGTGAGGACCGCGACCGCGGCGATCACGATCCAGGTCGTCGTCATCCGAGCGC
Organism: Actinomycetota bacterium; assembly: GCA_018268675.1. GTDB lineage: Bacteria > Actinomycetota > Thermoleophilia > Solirubrobacterales > 70-9 > VAYN01. The sequence continues at coordinate 104,883 of JAFDWB010000032.1, read as the reverse complement.
CAGCAGCGCGGTCGCGGCGCCGGCGAGGATCGGGATCCCCGGCGGCGTCACCGGGACGAGCGCCAGCGTGAGCAGGCCGGCGAGCGCGGCGAGCGGCACGGGCCGGGGGCGGGAGCCGGGCTCGCGATCGCGCAGCTGGTCGGCGAGCAGGGCGAGGAAGAACGCCGGGAAGACGGCGTCGAGGCCGAGCGCCTCGGGGCTGATGAGGCGCGGCCCGACGCAGGCTCCGGCGACGGTGCCGAGGACCCAGGCGGCGTACTGCGCGGCGCCGTTCGCCACCAGCGTCCGCCGGTCGAACGTGCCGTCGAGGCGGGCGGCCGCGACCCACGAGGCGTCGGTCAGCGCCTGCGCCTGGGCGAACCGGCTGAGCCGCCCGCCCGAGAGGGCCGGGGCGACGCTGACGCCCATCGGCAGGAAGCGCAGGTTCAGGAAGGCGGCGGAGGCGACGGCCGCGGTCACGCCGCCGCCGACCGAGAGGATCGCCAGCGCGCCGAGCTGCCCCGAGCCGCTGAAGGCGAGGGCCGAGAAGACGATCGGTTCTGCCGCCTGCCAGCCCGCCGTCCGCGCGAGGACGCCGAAGGTGAACGCGAGCAGGGCGAGCACTGCCGCGGCCGGCATCCCCGCTCTCGACAGGCTCTGGCCCTCTGACATAGGAAACCGGTTTATCACACCGCGGCGGGCGGATCGCGGTCGCCGCCGGCGGTCCGCCCGACCGTGAGCCGGGAGGCGCACGGCTACGGCGGCCACGGCAGCAGCCTGCGCGATCTGCCGCGGCTGCGCTCGGCGCGCCGGGGCCGCGAGTCGAGCTGGGACCGCTCCGGCGGCAACCGCGATCACCTCGTCCTCGAGCCGGGCTCCGCGGCGACCGTCTGCGACCTGCGCGGCGCCGGCTGCATCACCCACATCTGGATCACCGTCGCCCCGGTCGCCCGGCGCGCGCCGACCACCCGCGAGCGCGAGGAGATGCTGCGCCGCGTGGTGCTGAGGATGACCTGGGACGACGCCCCGGGACCGAGCGTGCTGACGCCGCTGGGCGACTTCTTCGGCGTCGGCCACGCGCGGGCGACGAACTTCGCCTCCCTGCCGCTGCAGATGAGCCCCGAGGACGGCCGCGGCTTCAACTGCTTCTTTCCGATGCCGTTCGCCTCGGCGGCGCGGATCGAGGTCGAGAGCGAGATGGTCGAGGAGGAGCTGAGCTTCTACTACTACGTCGATTACGAGCGCTACGACCACCTCGAGGACGGGCTCGGCCGCTTCCACGCCTGCTGGCACCGTGAGAACCCCACCGCCGGGGTGGTGCGGGGCGACGAAGACAACGAGGAGTTCCTCTACGGGGGCGTGAACCTCGACGGGGCGGCGAACTACGTGATCCTCGAGGCGGAGGGCCGCGGGCACTACGTGGGCTGCGTCCTCAACCTTCTCAGCCTGCGGAGCGGCGACGAGTTCGACTGGTACGGCGAGGGCGACGACATGATCTTCATCGACGGCGAGGGCTTCCCGCCGTCGCTGCACGGGACGGGCACCGAGGACTACTTCAACACGGCGTGGTGCCCGACCCAGACCTACTCGGCGCCCTACCACGGGATCACCCTCGCCGGTGGCGAGAACTGGGGCGGACCGATCTCCCTGTATCGGTTCCACGTCGAGGATCCGGTGATGTTCGAGCGCTCGATCCGGGTCACGATCGAGCACGGCCACGCCAACAAGCGCAGCGACGACGTCTCCTCGGTCGCCTACTGGTACCAGAGCCTGCCGCACCTGCCGCTCGGCCTGGCGCCGGTCGAGGAGCGGCTACCGCGGCCGCTGGAGACCTGACGCGCGGCGCGACCCGGGGGAGCGCCGAGCGGCGATGATGCGGCGGTGGTCATCCAGATCAGGGGGACGAGCGGGGCGGGGAAGTCGACCCTGGTCCAGCGGCTGCTGCGGGAGCACGGCGGGGAGTGCGTCGAGGAGCCCTTCCCGACCGCCGACGGCGGTGAGGTCAAGCTGCCGGTCTGGCGCTGCGAGGGCGACCTCTGCGTGGTCGGGCGCTACGCCAACCTGAGCGGGGTGTCGCGCGGGCTCGGCGGGGCCGTCGTGGAGGGCGCTGTCGGCGAGGCGATCGTCGCCCACTACGGCGCGCGCCACGCGCACCTGGTGTGGGAGAACTACCGGGGGTCGACCGAGTTGCCGGACGGCGCGGCGCTGGAGCGGGCGCGGCAGCTCGGGCTCGTGTGGGCGACCCTCGACACGCCGGTCGAGGAGTGCCTGGCGCGGATCGGCCGGCGGCGGGCCGAACGCGGCGCCAACGTCGGCGCGCCGCTGAACGAGGCGGCGATCCGCGCCCACCACGACGAGGTCGCGGCGCTCGGCGAGGTCGCCGCCGGGAGCGGGATCCGCTGCGTCAGCCTCGCCCACGAGGACGCCTACGCGCAGCTCCACGCCCTGCTCGTCGAGGGCGGCCTGGCCTGTTCCCACGCCGGGCATTGAACCGGCGCCCGGCGCGCGCCGTATCACCGGCATGCACGAAACGGACCTTTGAAAGGGGTTGCGATGGGCCGACGACTTGCTGCAATGACCGTGATGGCGATCCTCGGGGCCGCCGCTGTTGTCGGAGCCTCGATCGGCGGCGCCGCGTCGCCCTACCCGAGCTCCCCCGCGAAGGCATTCCTGATGCCGCTCAAGTCCGTCTCGAAGGTCGCCTCGACCGTCCCGGCGAACGGCGACGTGAACCCCTACGGGATCGTCCGTGTGGCGAAGTCGACCGGGCGCCTGCGCGCGGGCGACCTGCTGATCAGCAACTTCAACGACAAGGCGAACGCGCAGGGCACCGGCACGACGATCGTGCAGATCAGCCCGGCCGGCAAGCGTTCCCTCTTCGCCACGATCAGCGCCAGGTCGCTGCCCGGCAAATGCCCCGGCGGGGTCGGGTTGACGACCGCGCTCGCGCTGCTGCCCGGGGGCAACGTCGTCGTCGGCAGCCTGCCGACCAAGAACGGCAAGTCGGCGACGGCAAACGTCGGCTGCCTGATCGTCCTCAGCAGCCAGGGCAAGCCGCTCAGCACGATCGCGGGCCCGAACATCGCCGGCCCCTGGGACATGACCGCGATGAGCACGGGCGACGAATCGACCCTCTTCGTCAGCAACGTCCTGGTCGGCGGGCCGACCAAGGGGGTGCAGAAGAACTCCACCGTCCTCCGCCTCCAGCTCCAGACCGCCCCGAACATGGCGCCGAAGGTGCTCGAAGAACAGGTGGTCGCCGAAGGCATCAGCCGACGCGTCGATCCGGAAGCCCTGGTGATCGGGCCGACCGGCCTGGCGCTCGCCAAGAACGGCACCCTCTACCTGGCCGACACCCTCGCCAACCGGATCGCCTCGATCCCCGAAGCCATGACCCGCACCACCCCGGCCAAGGGCGGCGGCACCACCCTCACCAGCGGCGGCAAGCTCCGCTCACCCCTCGGCCTCGCCCTGGCCCCGAACGGAGACATCCTCACCACCAACGCGGGCAACGGCAACATCGTCGAGACGACCCCCGCCGGCAAGCAGCTCCTGACCCGCACCGCCGACAAGGAAACCGGCGCCGGCTCCCTCTTCGGGCTCGTGGTCAGCCCCGGCAAGGGAGTGTTCTACGTCGACGACGGCGACAACACCCTGCGCCTGTTGCACTGATCGCCGCCGGCTGCCGCCTCGCGGCGCGCTCCGGCCTTCCGGTGTTCCTTACTTGCGGATATGGCAAGTAAGGAACACCGCAGGGTCTCACCGGGCTCGGGACCGGGCCGCGAGGCGGCAGCCGGCCGCGCCCTCGAACCGAGGCGCGCTAGGCGACGGCGGGAGCCAGGGAGCGGAGGGTGATCTCGAGGCCTTCGGCGAGGGCGGTACGGGGGCGCCAGGCCAGGTCGCGTTCGGCGCGGGAGGGGTCGATCGTGATGCGCTGGACCTCGCCGGTGCGGGGTGGGGCGAAGTCGGGTTCGAAGGGGGAGTCGTCGAGGGTGGCGAGGGCGCTGATGAGGGTGAGGACGTCGGTCTCGATGCCGGTGCCGACGTTGATCGCGCCGGTCGCGCTCGAGGAGGCGGCGGCGAGCATCGCGGCGACCACGTCGCCGACGAAGATGTAGTCGCGGGTCTGCAGGCCGTCGCCGAAGACGACGGGGCGGGCGCCGGCGCGCAGGGCGCCGCAGAAGATCGCGATCACGCCGGCCTCGCCGAGCGGGTCCTGACGGGGTCCGTAGACGTTGCCGAGGCGCAGGCAGACCGAGGAGACGCCGTAGAGGCGCTCGTAGAGGCCGAGGTAGAGCTCGCCCGCCTGCTTGCTCTGGCCGTACGGGGAGAGGGGGGCGACCGCGGTGTCCTCGCGCAGGGGCAGCTCGCGGCCGTCGCCCTCGCCGTAGATCGCGCCGCCGGTCGAGGAGAAGACGAGCCGCGGCACGCCGACCGCGCGCACCGCCTCGAGCACGTTGGCGGTCCCGGCGACGTTGATCGAGGCGTCGAAGGCCGGGTCGGCGACCGACTTGCGGACGTCGATCTGGGCCGCGAGGTGGAAGAGGACCTCGGGCGCCGCGCCGGCCACCGCGGCCTCCAGCGCCGCCCGGTCGCGGATGTCGATCTCGAGCAGCTCGGCGCCGCCGGCCAGGGCCTCCACGAGGTTCTCGCGCCGCCCGGTCGAGAGGTCGTCGACGATCGTCACCTCGTCGCCGCGCGCGAGCAGCGCGTCGACCAGATTTGAGCCGATGAAACCGGCGCCGCCGGTGACCAGAGACCTCATCTGCGGGCGAGCGTAAGAGCGATCCGCCCTACCTACAAGTGGTACGGATGCATACCCCAAATTTTGATTGGAACAGACGTCCAGGGCACTTGGAGCCCCCCTGGAACCGCCCTTATCGTGACCCCCCGATCCCGCGTACTCCGCGAGAAACCCGGCCAGAGAAAAGAGCGAACAGCAGATGCACCGGTTCCGGACCAGCGGTCGCTCGATCGTGCTCGGGGGGGAGAAGTTCCACGCTCGCGGCGTCACCTACGGCACGTTCCGCCGGACCGACGGTCACGCCTTCCCCGCGCCCGCCCGGGTCGAGGAGGACTTCGCCGCGATGGCCGCGGCGGGCGTCAACTCGATCCGCACCTACGAGCGCCCGCCCGGGTGGCTGCTCGACCGCGCCGTCGAGCACGGCCTCCAGGTGATGGTCGGGCTCGCCTGGGAGCAGCACCTCGCCTTCCTCGACGAACCCGACCGCGCCGGTGAGATCTCGGCCCGGATCCGCGCCGAGGTCGAGCGCTGCGCGGCCCATCCGGCGATCCTCTGCTACTCGGTCGGCAACGAGATCCCCGCCGCGATCGTCCGCTGGCACGGCAAGCGGGCGATCGAGCGCTTCGTCGAGCGGCTCTTCGAGGCGGCCAAGGAAGGCGACCCCGACGGCCTCGTCACCTACGTCAACTACCCCTCGACCGAGTACCTCGAGCTGCCCTTCCTCGACCTCGCCGCCTTCAACGTCTACCTCGAGGACGAGCGCGCCTACGCCGCCTACGTCGACCGCCTGCAGAACCTCGCCGGCGACCGGCCGCTGCTGCTGACCGAGGTCGGGATCGACAGCCGCCGCGGCGGCGAGGAGGAGCAGGCGCGCGCCCTCGACTGGCAGCTTCGCCGCGGCTTCGCCGCCGGCGCCGCGGGCGCCTTCGTCTTCGCCTGGACCGACGAGTGGCACCGCGGCGGCCACGACGTCCTCGACTGGGACTTCGGTGTGGTCGACCGCGAGCGCCGGCCGAAGCCCGCGCTCGCGGCGATGAGCGGCGCCTTCGCCGACGCCCCACTGGCCGCCGCCGCCGACTGGCCCGCGGTGAGCGTCGTCGTCTGCACCTACAACGGGGCGCGGACGCTGGAGGAGTGCCTGGCCCACGTCGAGGCCCTCGACTACCCCGACTTCGAGCTGATCGTGGTCGTCGACGGTGGCGCCGACGCTTGCGCCGAGATCGCCCGCGCCCACGGCGCCACCGTGCTCGAGACCCCGCACGCCGGCCTCGGCCACGCGCGCAACGTCGGCATCGCGGCGGCGCGCGGCGAGATCGTCGCCTTCCTCGACGACGACGCCTTCCCCGACCGCGACTGGCTTCTCTTCGTCGCCGACCGGCTCCGCCCCGGCGCCCGCGGCGGCTACGCCGGGGTCGGCGGCCCCAACATCCCGCCGGTCGACGACGGCTTCGTCGCCGCCTGCGTCGCCGCCGCCCCGGGCGGGCCGATCCACGTGCTCGTCTCCGATAGCGAGGCCGAGCACGTGCCGGGCTGCAACATGGCCTTCCGCAAGGAGGTGCTGGAGGAGGTCGGCGGCTTCGACGAGCGCTTCCGGGTCGCCGGCGACGACGTCGACATCTGCTGGCGGCTGCAGCAGGCCGGCCACCGGCTCGGCTTCAGCGCCGGCGCCGTCGTCATGCACCGCCGCCGCGACTCGGTGCGCCGCTACCTGCGCCAGCAGTACGGCTACGGCAAGGCCGAGGCGCTGCTCGAGCGCAAGTGGCCGAGCCGCTACAACCGGGCCGGCTCCTCGCGCTGGTCGGGCCGCATCTACGACGCCCCCGCCCAGGGTGGCTCGCGGCGCCGGCCGCCGATCCACTACGGCACCTGGGGCGGCGGCCTCTTCCAGTCGATCTACGATCCGGTGCCCGGTCGCCTGGCCGGCTTCCTGACCGCCCCCGAGGCGCTCCTCGCGCTCGTCCTCCTCGCCGTGATCTCGGCCCTGGGCGAGCTCTGGTCGCCGCTCCTCGCCGCCCTGCCGCTGCTCGCGATCGGCCTCGCCGCCTTCGTCTGGCGCGCCGCCGCGGCGGGCTGGCGGGCCGTCCGCGTCGCCCCCGGCCACCCCCGCGGCGACCTGGCGCGCCGGCGCGCCCTCACCGCCCTGCTCTTCCTCGCGCAGCCGGTCGCGCGCCTGGCCGGGCGTCTGCGCAAAGGCCTCTCTCCCTGGCGCCGGCGGCTGCGGCCGGGGGCGGCCTGGCCGCGGCCGCGCACGGTCGCGGTCTGGAACGAATCATGGACCGAGCCGCGCCGCCGGCTGCAGGCGCTGCAGGACGCGCTGGCCGAGAACGGCGGCCTGGTCCGCAGCGGCGGGCCGTACGACCGCTGGGACCTGGAGCTGCGCTCGGGGCCGCTGGCCGGCGCCCGGATCCGCACCGCGGTCGAGGAGCACGGCCACGGCCGCCAGCTCCTGCGGGCGCGGATCTGGCCGCGGGCCTCGGTCGCCGCGGTGGTCGCGGTGGTCGGCCTCGCGCTCCTCGCCGTCGCGACCTCGCTCTCGGGCCGCACCGACATCGGCATCGTCGCCGCCTGCGCGGCGGTCGTCATCGTCGTGCTGGGGCTCGAGGGCGCGGGCTCGGCGATGAGCCTGGCGCTGGCGCAGACGCGGGCGCTGGAGGGCACGACGGTGGTCGAGGAGGAGGAGGACCGGGCGCCCGCCCCCGAGCCGACGCCCGCGCCCGCCGCGGAGCCGGCTCCGGCGGGCCGCGCCACGGCCCCCGCCGAGACCGCCGTCCGGGTGACGGCGATGGAGAAGCGACCGTGAGCCCCGGGCTCGGCCCGCTGCGGATGCGCAGCAGGCCGGACCCCGACGTCCCCAAGGAGTCGGGGCCGAAGGGCGGCGCCTGGGAGCTCTGGAAGGCGCTGCCGCGCATGCGCCCCTACCTCGCCCCGTACCGGCGCACCCTGATCGTCCTGCTGATGCTGACCGTGGCCGCCGCAGCGCTCGGCCTGGCCGAGCCATGGCCGCTGGCGGTGATCCTGAACACGGTCCTCCACGACCAGAAGGCGACCGGCATCATCGCTGCCGTCTTCGGCGAACACCCGGTCGCCAGCGTGGTCCTGGTGACGATGGTGGTCGCCCGCTTCGCGATCATCGTGCTCGGCAACGCGTTCACGGTCTGGAACCACTTCCTCGGCGCGCGGATGGAGCAGAACATGGTGCTCGACCTGCGCAGCGACCTCTTCGCCCACGTCCAGAAGCTCTCGCTCACCTTCCACGACCGCCGCCGCTCCGGCGCGCTGATGAGCCAGATCAACATCCAGGCGGCCGCCGTCGGCACGATCGTGATGGTGATCCCGCCGCTGGTCGAGGCCGGGTTGACCCTGATCGGGATGTTCGTGATCGCGCTCCTGATCGACTGGCAGATCGCCGTCTTCGCGATGATCATCCTGCCCTTTCTGATCTGGTCCTTCGGCCTCTACGGGAAGCGGATCGTGCCGCGCCTGCAGCGGGTGCAGAAGCTCGAGTGGCAGTCGCTCTCGATCGTCAACGAGGCGATGAACATGCTGCGGGTGATCGTCTCCTTCGGCCGCGAGGACCACGAACACCGGCGCTTCCGCGAGCAGGGCCAGACCGCGGTCGACGAACGGGTGAAGCTGACCGTGAGCCAGAGCGCCTACACGCTCGGCGTGCAGACGATCACCGCCGCCGGGACCTCGGCGGTGATGGGCTTCGGCGCCTGGCACGTGATGCAGGGCAAGATCTCGATCGGCGAGCTGGTGGTCCTGATCACCTACATCACCTCGGTCTACATGCCGCTCGAACAGATCAGCCAGACGGTCGGCATGGTGCACGAACAGCTGGTCCAGTTCGACGCCTCGGTGAAGCTGCTCGACACCGAACCGGAGGTGGTCGAGCGCGACGACGCGGTCGACCTCGGGCGGGCGCGCGGCCAGGTCGCGGCGCGGAACGTCTCCTTCGCCTACCCCGGCCGCCGCAACACCCTGGACGGGGTCTCCTTCGATGCCCGGGCGGGGGAACGGGTGGCGATCGTCGGCCACACCGGGGCGGGCAAGAGCACGCTGATGAGCCTGCTGATCCGCTTCTACGACCCGAGCGGCGGCCGGATCGAGATCGACGGGGTCGACCTCCGCGACCTGAAGCTCGGCTCGCTGCGCGACCAGATCAGCGTCGTGCTCCAGGAACCGCTGCTGTTCTCGGGGACGATCGCCGAGAACATCCGCTACGGCCGGCTCGACGCGACCCAGGAGGAGATCGAAGACGCGGCGCGGGCGGCCAACGCCCATAACTTCATCCTCAACCTGCCCGACCGCTACGAGACCGAGCTCGGCGAGGGCGGCGCCCAGATCTCCGGCGGCGAGCGGCAGCGCCTCTGCGTCGCCCGCGCCTTCCTCCGCGACGCGCCGATCCTGATCCTCGACGAGCCGACCTCCTCGATCGACTCGAAGACCGAGGGGGTGATCCTCGACTCGCTCGAGGATCTGATGGAGGGGCGGACCTCGTTCATGGTCGCCCACCGGCTCTCGACCGTGCGCCACGCGGACCAGATCCTGGTGATGAGCGAGGGCCGGATCGTCGAGCGCGGCACCCACGAGGAGCTGCTCGAGACCGGCGAGGTCTACCGACAGCTGCACGAGGCGCAGACGCGCGAGCGCCGGCGGCCGACCCGGCGCGCGACCGACGGCAACGGCAACGGGCACGGCGGGGCGCTGGTCTGGCGGCAGGTGTTCGAGGGCCGCCGGTGAGCGCGGTGCCGGGCCTGGTGACGAGCCGGCCGAAGGTCGTCCTGCTGGGGATGATGACCCCGATGCCGGTGGCGGGGGTCGTCTGGCAGAACCTCCACTACCTGCTCGGGTTGGAGCGGCTCGGCTTCGAGGCCTACTACGTCGAGACCCACGCCCGCACGCCCTCGATGCTGATGTCGGACCCGGGCGAGGACAGCGCCGCGCTCGCCGCCGAGTTCATCGCCGGGGTGATGCGCCGGTTCGGGCTGGCGGGGCGGTGGGCCTTCCGCGCGCTCCACGACGACGGGCGCTGCTTCGGGATGAGCGCCGGGGAGCTCGACACGCTCTACCGCGACGCGGCGCTGCTGATCAACCTCCACGGCGGCACCCGGCCGCTGCCCGAGCTGGCCGCCGGCGACCGCCTCGTCTACCTGGAGACCGACCCGGTGCAGCTGCAACTGGAGCTGGCCGGGGGGCTGGCGGAGACGGTCGAGTTCCTCGCCCCGCACGCCGCCTTCTTCACCTTCGGCGAGAACTGGGGGAGCCCCGAGTGCCCGCTGCCGGTCTCCGAGCGCTTCCGCTTCCTGCCGACCCGCCAGCCGGTGGTGCTCGACCTCTGGCCCGATCGTTCCGGGCAGCCCGCCGACCTCTTCACGACGATCGGCAACTGGCGCCAGAGCTGGCGCGAGGTCACCTTCAAGGGGGAGCGGCTGAGCTGGAGCAAGGACCAGGAGTTCCGCCGCTACCTCGACCTGCCGGCGCGGACCGGGCGCGGCTTCGAGCTGGCGCTGAGCAGCTTCGAGCCCGCGGACGAGCGGCTGCTGGCGGGGCACGGGTGGCGGGTCCGGGACGCCCTCGAGGTCTCGCGTGAGATCGATCCCTACCGCGATTACATCGGCGCATCGCGGGGCGAGTTCACGGTCGCCAAGGAGCAGAACGTGCGCCTGCGGACCGGCTGGTTCAGCGACCGCAGTGCCACCTATCTGGCCTCCGGGCGGCCGGTGATCACCCAGGACACCGGTTTCGGCCGGGTGCTGCCGACCGGCACCGGCCTGCTCGCCTTCGCGACGCCGGAGGAGGCCGTCGAGGCGGTGGCGCGGGTCGACGCCGACTACGGGCGGCACGCCGCCGAGGCCCGGCGGATCGCCCGCGAGCACTTCTCCCACGAGGTCGTGCTGGGGGAGATGCTGGAGGCGCTCGGGCTCGCGCCGCGGCGCGGGCGGGAGGCGCGGCGGGCGGCGCCGTTCCCGCTGGAGACGCCGATCCAGCCGGTCTCGCGGCGGCCGACGACGCTGCCCCGCCAGACCCTCGAGGCGGCCCGCGCCGCGCCGCTCTCGGTCCACGGCGAGGCGCCCGCGCTCGGCCCCGGGAGCGCGTCGATCGTCGTCGTCACCTACGACGGGCTCGCCTTCAACCGCCTCTGCCTGGAGTCGGTCCTCGCCCACACCGAGGGGGACTTCGAGCTGATCGTCGTCGACAACCGCTCGAGCGACGGCACCCGCGACTATCTCGCGCGGCTGGCCGACTCCGACGCCCGCGTGCGCGTCCTCCTGAACGCCCGCAACCACGGCTTCGCGCCCGCCTGCAACCAGGGGCTGGCGCTGGCCCGGGGCGAGCACCTGGTCCTGCTGAACAACGACACGATGGTGCCGCCGGAGTGGCTCGGGGCGCTGCTCGGGCACCTGCGCGACCCGGAGGTGGGGCTGGTCGGGCCGGTCACCAACCGGATCGGCAACGAGGCCGAGATCGAGACCCGGTACCGGTCCTGGGGCGAGTTCCTCGAGTTCGCCCGGATCTGGTCGCGCGAGCACGCCGGACGGTGGCTGGAGACGCGCGTGCCGGCGATGTTCTGCCTGGCGATGCGGGCGGAGACGTTCCGCCGGCTGGGGCCGCTCGACGAGCGCTACGAGGTCGGGCTGCTGGAGGACGACGACTATGCGGACCGCGCGCGGGAGGCGGGGTACGAGCTGCGCTGCGCCGAAGACAGCGTCGTCCACCACTTCGGCGAGGCCTCGTTCGGGGCGCTCGTGGCGGGCGGCGAGTACGGGCGGATCCTGCGGACGAACCAGCAGCGCTACGCGGAGAAGTGGGGGCGGGAGTGGGAGCCCTACTCGCGGCGGCCGAATCCGCGGTACGAGCGCGAGGTGGCGCAGCTGCGCGAGGCGGTGAGCGAGGCGGTGCCGGCGGGGGCGACGGTGCTGGTGATCAGCCGTGGCGACGAGACGCTGTTGCAGCTCGGCGGTCGGCGGGCGCAGCACTTCCCGCAGGGGGCCGACGGCGGCTGGTCGGGCCACCACCCGGCCGACAGCGCGGAGGCGGTCTCCCACCTCGAGGCGCTGCGCGCGGGGGGTGCCGCCTACCTGGTGGTGCCGCCGACCTACCGCTGGTGGCTCGAGCACTACGAGGGGCTGCGGGAGCACCTCGACTCGCGCTACCGCGCGGTGCGCTTCGATGAGCGGGCGGGGACGGTGTACGAGCTGAGCGGGGGCCGGCGGTGACGGTCGCGACCTCGGTGGTGATCCCGGTCCACGGGCGGGCCGGGCTGACCGGGCGGTGTCTGGACCTGGTGCTGGCGGGGCTGCCGGGCGACGCCGAGGTGATCGTGGTCGACGACGCCTCCCCGGACTCGACCGCGGCCGTGCTGGCGGGGTACCGGGACGCGATCCGCGTCGTGCGGCTGGAGGAGAACGGGGGGTTCGCGCGGGCCTGCAACGCGGGGGCGGCGGCGGCGCGGGGCGGCGAGCTCCTGTTCCTCAACAACGACGTCGAGCCCGGGCCGGGGTGGCTCGCGGCGCTGCGGGGGTACCTCGGGGATCACCCGGAGGCGGCGTCGGTCGGCGCGCGGCTCCTCTACCCGAACGGCACCGTCCAGCACGCCGGGGTCGTCTTCGGCCAGGACGGCTACCCGCACAACGTCTACGCGGGCTTCCCGGGGGACCACCCGGCGGTGAACCGGCCGCGGCGCCTCCAGGCCGTGACCGGGGCCTGCATGCTCGTGCGCGCGGGCGCGTTCGCGGCGGTCGGCGGCTTCGACGAGGGCTTCCTCAACTCGCTCGAGGACGTCGACCTCTGCCTGCGGATCGCCGCCGCGGGGGCGGGGGAGATCCACTACTGCCCGGCGGCGACGCTGGTCCACCTGGAGTCGGCCTCGCGCGGGCGGCGCGACCGCTTCGAGCGCAGCCTCGCCCTCTACCGCGAGCGCTGGCGCGGCCGGGTGCGCCGTGACGACCTCGACGCCTACGTCGAGGACGGCCTGCTCGGGCTCGAGTACGGCCCCTCCTATCCGGCCCGGATCGCCGTCGACCCCCAGCTGGCGGTCGTCGCGACGGGGCGGGAGAGCCAGATCGAGCGCCTGCTCGAGGCCTATGCCACCCAGACCGCGGTCCTGCTCGAGGAGGTGGTGCGGTTGAGCGCCGAGGCGGTCGGGGGCGGTGGCGCGGCTGTCGGCGACGACGCTGCTTCGGGCACCGCAGAGGCGAACGGCGCGGGGCGGAACGGCGCGACGTCTGACCCGGCCGACCGCGAGGCCTTCCTCGCCCGTGCCCGCAGGCTCGAGGCCGAGGTCCGCGCGCTCCAGGCCGAAGCGCCGGGCGGGGCGCTCGAGCCGGGGCCGCGGCTCGGTTATGCCGACCAGGTCGAGCAGGTGCGGGCCGCGGTCGCGGCGCGCGTCCCGGCCGGGGCGGCGGTGGTCGTGGTCAGCCGCGGCGACCGCGACCTGGTGCGGCTCGACGGCGTCGACGCCGGCCACTTCCCCCAGGACGGGGCGGGCGGCTACGCGGGCCACCACCCGGCCGACGGCGCGGCGGCGATCGCCGAGCTGGAGCGCCTGCGGGAGGGCGGCGCCGAGTACCTGGTGCTGCCGCCGAGCGCCTCCTGGTGGCTCGAGCACTACCCCGAGTTCGCCCGCCACCTCGGGTCCCGCTACGCCCTGCTCGAGGACGCGAGGTGCCGGATCTACGAGCTCGGCGCTCGCGTCGGTGCCGCGGCGGAGCGAACTACGATGGGGGCATGAGCGACGGCGCCGCCCTCGAGGTCGAGAACGTCACCAACGCCCTGCCCAACGATCGCCTCTGGGGCTCGTTCCGGGTCCGCGAGATCGAGGGCAACCGCCTCGCCCTGATCGGCTGGGTCCTCGGCGCCTCCGCCGAGGTCGACCGGATCGACATCGTCGACGACGCCGACACCGTCGTCGCGACCGTCGCCCCGGAGCTCCCCCGCACCGACATCGCCGCCGAGTTCCCCGACCGCCCCGCCGCCGCCACCTGCGGCTTCGAGCTCGCGGTCGAAGCCGAGGGCCGCGGCGCCGGCCACCTCCAGCTCCGCGCCGTCTTCAACGACGGCACCGAAGCCCCGATCGGCACCCTGAGCGTCACCGCCGCGACCCCCGACCGCGCTGCGTGAGTTGGACGCCCGCGCATAAGCGCCCTTCAACCCTGATGTTGGGATGTCCTTGCTCAGGAACTCACAGGGTATGCTGGCCGCTGGGTAGCGGTCGGCAAGGATCGCTCCATTGTCGATTCCGCCACCACTTTCGAGGAGCTGGTCACTCGTGTCGACCCCGGAGGACTTGATCGAATCCTCGAAGTCCCCCGGAAGGCCTTCGAGGCCTGCCTCTACTAAGTATCCCTACGCCGCCCTCACGCAGCGGCCGAGTCTGTTCCGGGCGATCGAGGTCGAGGTCGAACGAGACGACGGGCGGCTTCTTCCTTTCAGAATGCTTCCCGACAGCGGAGCGACCGGGTCGGTCTTCCCTCTCAACCAGATAGTCCCGCTTGGTTCGACAAGCGGGACTGCCAAAAGGTTCCCGTGGGTACCGGCAACGGGCAAGCCGTGCACTGGCTGGCACCACAGCCGGTCGTGGCGTTGATCGCCGGCCGCAGGATCGATCTAAGGCCCTGCTTCGGCAACATCGACGTCCCGGTGCTAGGGCGAGAGGATTTCTTTTCTGAGTTTTACGTCGAGGTGGACGAGGCGAACCGATTCGTGAAGATCACGCCCATGAGCACGAAGACGTCGGGGGCGTCACACTTTCGTGCGGTCTGAAGGCCGAGATCGGGGTGCCGGAACTCGCTGCAGCGATAAGTGTCGCCCCGGCGACCCAAATCCTTGCAGCGCGTCCCGGACGTCTGAGGAAGACGGGAGGAAGGGTGACGGACCTCCTCTTCCCCCCGGCCGACCCCTTCCGCTGTTCCTTATGGCCGATATACCGGCATAAGGAACAGCTGGACGGGGGAAGTCCTCCTGGCGGCGGCGAGGTCCCACTTCGGTGACGGAGCCGTGGCGCTCCCCGACCCCCTCGCGACCCTTCCTCCTCTCCCCGCACCCTCGGCCGTCCCGGCCATGGCCACGGCCCGGCAGGGTCGTGGACGGGACGGCCGAGGACCGCGCTGTGGTGGTGGCTACAGCCCCACCGCATCTAGGAGGCGGAGCGCTTCGGCGGGCCAGTCGCGGCGGTGCTCGGGTGGCGGGGTCCAGGTCGGGGACCAGCCGATCCACTGGAGGGACAGGGACAGCTCGCAGAGGTCGACCGCGGCGAGCAGGTCGGGACGGGAGATCGGGGTTGGGAGGGCCAGGCGGAAGGACTCGCAGATGGCCAGCCGCCCCTCGTCGCGCCAGCCGCTCGCGAGGGCGGCCAGGTCGAGGGCGAAGGGGCCGGTGCCGGCCAGCTCCCAGTCGACGGCGGCGACGCGGACCGGGGCGTCGTCGCGCATCCGCACGACGGCGTTCGCGGGGTAGAGCTCGCCGTGGACGAAGGCCCGCGGCAATGCATCGAGGCGGTCGAGCAGGGCGTCTCCTCCGGCTCGCAGGCGCTCCGAGAGCTCGCCCTCCCCGATCTCGGCGACCGCGGCGTCGAGCCAGTGGCGGTGCCAGGCGCGGTCGCGGTGCAGGAGGAGCGGCTCGAGGGCGGGGTCGCGGTGGGGACGGATCGCCGCGTCGAGCCCGGCCGCGAACGCCGCCGCGGCCCCCCATGCGGCGGGCCCGCCGAGGTCGGTGAGCACGGTCCCCGGCACCTCCTCGACGAAGAGCCAGGCGCGGCCGTCGTCCTCGGCGGCGCCGTGGAAGCGCGGCGTCGCCAGGGCGGCCGGGCCCAGCAGCGAGCGGTAGACGGCGATCTCGCGCCGCGGATCGAGCGTGTGCCGTGGCTTCGCCGCCGCGGCCTCGGCCGAGAGCCCGGCGCGCCCCACGTCCTTCGCCAGCAGCCGCAGCTCGGCGCCGTCCTCGAGGCGCACCGCGAGCCGGTCGATCGCGAAGCTCGTCTCGTAGGCGAACGGCTCGCGGCGCAGGTCGACCACGCGCCGCGCCTCGCCGGTCGTGGCGAGCGCCGCCTCCAGGCAGCCGCGCACCTCGCCGTCGTCGCTTTCGCGCAAGGCCGTCACCATCAGGCCGCCCCGAGTCGCTCCAGGAGCCGGCCCAGCACCCGGTCGGAGTCGAGCAGGTCGACGGCGATCTCCCGCGCCGCCCGGGCGTGCTCGCGGGGCCGGGCGAGCACCTCCTCGACCGCGGCGACCGCCCCGTCGAGGCCGGCGAAGGCCAGCAGGCCCAAACCCACCGGCAGGCAACGCCCGAAACCGGTGTCCTGGGCGACGACCGGCCGGCCGGAGGCCAGGTAGCAGGCGCTCCGATCGCTGAACCAGCCGCTGCCCGAGCGCACGTATCCCTCCTTGGCGATCCCGATCTCGGCGGTCGAGGCGCGGACGAAGGCGCGGTAGGCGTCCGGCGTCGCGGCGACCTCGGCCGGGTCGCACAGCCCCCAGCCGCCCGCCCGCAGGGCCTCCAGGTCCTCGCGCTCGGACGGGTCGATCCCGAGCGCGAGGAGGAAGTCGGCCGGGGCCCGGCGCGGCAGCTCGATCAGCTCCCGCAGCGAGTGGGCGCGGAGCCCGTAGCGCCGCCTCTCGTGCTCGATCGGGCCGTAGCTGCGCCAGTGCCCGACCGTGGTGAACGGCAACGTCGGCTCCTCCTCCGCGAGCGGCCACTCGGCGAGCAGGACCGGCGGCAGCGTCTCGATCCAGTCGAGGCCGAGCGTCGGCACCTCGTTCCCCGGCCCGCCGAGACCGGCGCCGACGGTGACGAAGTGGGTGTGCGCGACGAAGCCCATCTCGGCGCCCTGCAGGTGCCAGTGCTGGTTGAAGAAGGGGTCGAGGTCGAGGAAGGCGCGGATCGCGATCGGGTCGAGCAGCTCGGGCCGGTCGAGCATCCCGGAGACGTTGAGCAGGAGGTCGGCGCCGTCGACCAGCTCCCGGAGGCGGGCCGGCGGGATCGGGGCGCTCTCCCCACCGGCGTCGACCAGCGTCGCGTGCTCGAGCCCGAAGCGCGCCGCCACCGCCCCCATATATGTGACCGCCGCCGGCTCGATCGGGCCGCCGCCGCGGACCGGCTCGACCAGCACCACCTCGTGCCCCAGCCGCCGCAGCCCGAGCGCGTACTGCAGCACCGCCCAGGCGGCGCCGCCCTGACCGGGCTCGCCGGCAACCATGCCGCTGAGGACTATCCGCGACCCGCTCACAGGAGCGCCTCGAGCATCCGGGTGAGCACGCGGTCCGAGTCGAAGGTCTCGCGTGCCCAGGCCCGCGCCGCGTCGGCATGGTGGTCGTAGTCGGCGACCATCGCCTCGGCGGCGGCCACGGCCCCCGGCGGCTCGGCGAAGGTCAGCAGCCCGGCCTCGGGGCGCAGCGCGGCGGGGATGCCGGTCTCCTGCACCACCGCGGGGCGTCCGCAGGCGAGGTAGTGGGCGGTGCGGTCGCTGACCCAGCCGGTGCGCGCTTCCGCGTAGATGCCCTGCGTGACCGAGAACTCGGCCCCCGAGCCGCGCACGTACTCGCGGAAGGCGGCGGGGTCGGCGGCGACTGCGGCTGGGTCGACCAGCGCCCACCCGCGCTCCTCCAGCGCCGCCGCCTCCGCCGCCTCGTCGGGGTGGATGGCGAGGGCAAGCTCGAACGGCAGTCCCGCCCGCTCCGGGACCCCGGCGAAGCGCCGCAGCTGGTGGTGCTTCAGCGTGTACCGACGGTCCCCATCTTCGGGCGGCCCGAGCGAGTTGCGCCAGGTCGCCACCGAGGTGAAGCGGTCGAAGCGGCGCTCCGCCGGCGCCTCCCAGAGGTCCAGCAGAACGGGCGGCGGCAGCGGCACCCACTCGATCCCGGCCGTCGGCAGCGGGCAGTCGGGGGCGCCGAGGTTGAGGCCGACGGTGAAGTGGCGGTGGTGGGCCGCCAGCTGGCCGCCGAGCCGCCCTTCCTCGTGCCAGATCTGGGTGAACCCGGGGTCGAGGTCGACGTAGGCGCACCGGTCGAAGCGGGCGAGGAGCGCCGGATCGCGGAGGTTGCCACTTATGTTGACCAGCGCCACCGCATCGGCGGCGAGCTCTTCGAGATTCCCGCGCGGCTCCTCGGACCCCTCGACCAGCAGCGCCGCCCGCCCCTCGAGCCCGTGCGCGGCCACCGTCCGGGCGAAGAAGTCGGCGCCCGCGGCCGCGGTCGGCGGATCGACCTGCTCGACCAGCCACGGGTCGAACCCGAGCCGGCGCAGGCCGAGCACCCAGGAGAGGCGCACCCACGCCTCGCCGCCGTTGTCGGGCTTCGACGCCAACGCCCCCGCGACCACGACGACGTCCACGGCTCAGCCCCCGGCGGCGACCAGGACGCCGCGGGCGAGGATCGCGCCGCGCGCCGCCATCCGCCGCGCCAGGTCGCGGTCGTCATGCCCGGGGGCGAAGCCGCCGAGCTCGGCGCAGGCGGCGCGACGGTAGAGGACGACGACGTCGTCGCGATCGCCGTCGATCAGCGCGCTCGCGTCGGGCCGCCGGGCGAGCATCTCGACGCCGAGCGCCAGGGCGTCCGGGGCGAGCCGTCGGCCGGCGGGGAGGAAGAGGACGAGCTCCCCGTTGCTCCGCCGCAGGCCCTCGGCGCGCAGCTCCTGCCCCTCCTCGCCCGGGCCGAGCACGAGGACCTCGGTGAGCGGGTGGCGCTGCGCCGCGACCCCGGCGAGGGTGCGCTCGACCGCCTCCACGCCCTCGCCCTCGTCGAGGACGACGATCGCGACGAGCGGCAGCTCCCCGGCCTCGGGAGCGCCGCGCCAGTAGCGCCGCAGCCGCAGCCGGGCGAAGGTGGTGTCCTCCTCGTCCCCGAGCCGCGCCCGCAGCTCGAGGATGCTGCCCGGGTCGGACGCCCCGGTGAGGTCCGCGGTGAGCTCGAATCCGGTGTCGGCGGCCTCGGGGAGCGCCGCGGCGAGATCCTCGCGCCGGCCCCAGTCCCCGGTCCCGACCACCTCGCCGTCCCACACCGCCTCGACCGCCCGCGGGCGCTCCTCCGGCCCGAGCGCCCAGCCGCCGACCTCGAACGCCCGCGCCGCGAGCCGCCGCCCCGCCGCCGGGGTATCGACACTGGCCCCCGCAAGCCCCCCGCCGTCCACCACGACATCGAGCACCTCCGCAAGCTCCCCGACCACCCCGCCCGTCCCGACGCTTGTCTTCGTATCGTTGACAAGCGTCGAGGGAGAGGGGGAGGACTGGCCGAGGCGGTGCGCGTGGTAGTCACGCGAGCGTGCGAGGCCTCGCTCCAGCGCCTCGGACAGCTCGGGGCGGTCCGCGACCGCCGGGCGCCGGCGCTCCAGGACGGCGATCTCGGCGGCCATGATCAGGGCCGGGTCGCGGGTCATGTTGGCGCCGTGGCGGCGGTACTCGGCGACGGTCGCGTCGTGGAGGGCGACCGGGAAGCGGGCGGCGGCGCGCAGGTAGAGGTCGTAGTCGGCGCTGGCGCTCACCTCCGGGTCGAAGCCACCGATCCGCTTGAACAGCTCGCGCCGGTAGATCACCGCCGCGGGGGTCGAGATGAAGCAGCTTTCGAGCAGCGCCGGGTAGGCCTCGGCGGGCCGGTGCGGCGGGTCCGCCGGGACCGCTTCGCCCTCCTCGCCGATCAGCCGCCAGGCGCCCGCCGCCATCATCGCCTCGGGCGCGCCCCGCAGCGCCTCGAGGCCCCGCCCGAGCGCCCCCGGCGCCAACCGGTCGTCGGCGTCGAGGAAGACGACGAACTCGCCCCCGGCTGCCTCCAGCCCGGTGTTGCGCGCCGCCGCCAGCCCGCCGTTCGGCCGCCGCAGGCGGCGCACCCCGGGGTACCGCGCGGCCACCGCGCTCGCGTTGTCGGGCGAGCCGTCGTCGACGACGACCAGCTCGAGCCGCCCGCCGTCCTGGGCGAGGACGCTCTCGATCGCGGCGCCGAGGAAGTGGGCCTGGCGGTGGCAGGGGATGACGACCGTCACCGCCGCCCCTTCCCGCTGCTCGACCCGGACCGTGACCGTCGCGATCTCCACCCGCCGCACCGGATCGAGCACCGCGCGGACCACGAGGTCGAGCTCCCCGGCGACCGCGGCGAGCGCGAGCTCGACTTCGAAGCCGCAGCGCCCCGCGTGCGGGAGGTCCGCGTGGACGGCGGCGATGTCGGGGCGGGGAAGGTCGGCCGACGAGCGGGCGACCACGGCGCCCGCCGCGAGCACCTCGATCCCGAGCGCCGGCCCGGCCTCCGGCAGCGCCCAGCCGCGCAGGGTAAGCGACCGGCCCGCGACGACATCCCCGGCCTCGGGCACGCCGAGGAAGCAGCCGCGCACGCCACGCGCGGGCGGCGCTGGGGCGACCGCGAGGACCTCGATCCGCCCGCCTGCCGCCCCCGCCTCGCCGCCACTCAAGCGGCCGCCTCCAGCAGCGCGGCGAGGACGCGGTCGGAGCCGAACCGCTCGCGGGCGAGCTCCCGCGCCGCCGCCGCGTGGCGCTCGTATTCGGCCTCGATCGCCTCCAGCGCCGCCGCCGCCTCCCCCGGCGTCGCGAAGGCGACCAGCCCGGCGCCGGTCTCGACCTCCAGCTCGAAGCCGGTCGCCTGCGCCAGCACCGGCCGTCCGGCGGCGAGGTAGCAGGGGACGCGGTCGCTGACCCAGCCGCCGCGCGAGCGCACGTAGATGTCCTTGGCCACCTCCACCTCGCCGCGCGAATTCTCCACGTAGCGGCGGTAGTCGTCGGCGCTCGCCGCGACCTGGGAGGGCGCGACCACCCGCCAGCCGCCCGCCCGCAGGAGGTCGGCATCGGCGCCGTCGGCGGGATCGATCTCCAGCGCGACCTCCAGCGGCAGCCCGGTGAGGGCCGGCAGCTCGGCGAAGCGCCGCATCTGGTGGACGCGCAGGCCGAAGCGCTCGCCCTCGAACTCGATCGGCCCGAACGGCCCGCGCCAGCTCGCCACCGTGGTGTAGCTCGCGCCGCCCGCCCCCGCCCCGGCCCACTCCTCCAGCACCACCGGCGGCGGCGTGGCGATCCACTCGACCCCGCAGGTCGGCACCCGGCTCCCCTCCTTGCCGACCCGCAGCCCGACCGTCGCGTAGGCGTCGTGGCGGCCGAAGGAGCGGTGCAGCCCGAGCTCCTGCCAGAGCTGCGGGAAGCCCGGGTCGATGTCGAGGAACAGTCGGCGTGGCGCGGCCGCGAACAGCTCCTCGTCATCGAGGAAGCCCATCACGTCGATCAGCAGCACGGCCCGCCGCAGCCGCTCCAGTACCTCCTCGCGACGAAGTCCGCCGCCGTCGCTCCCAAGCACGGCAAAGTCCTCGCCCAATCCGTATCGCCGCATCGTGTCCTCCACCCAGCGGACATCCGCCGCCCCCGCCTCCACCCGGTCCACGAACAGCACGTCGTACCCGAGCCGGCGGAAGCCGAGCAGGTACTGCAGGAACACCCAGGCGTGGCCGCCGACTCCCGGCCGCTGCGCGATCGACCCCGCGACCGCGACCAGCGCGCGCATCAGACCGCCGCCGGCGAGTCCTCCCCGGCGGTCGCGTAGCCGAACTCGGCGACCACGGGCGCGAGGATCGCGTCGCAGCGCTCCGCCAGCTCCGGCTCGAGGTCGGTGCGCCAGCGGCCGATCGAGGCGGAGGCGCTCGGAGCGGTCATGTGGTGGTCCATCGCCCGGGTGGACACCGCCGCGGTCTCGACCATCGCCGCCGCCCCAGCCGGGTCGAGCCCGAGGAATTCGAGCAGCGGCTCGAGCGTCTCCACCGGCGCCGTGATCAGGTCCTCGTAGCGCAGCAGGTGGGTCTCGCGGCCGTCCCGCATGTGGTCGAGCAGCGCCTCGCCGGAGCGCTGCACCGAGTAGATGTACTCGTCGTCGCTCGCCGCCAGCTCGCGGCCGAAGGCGTGGTAGCCGCGCTTGCGGTTGAAGGCGAGGATCGAGCAGAAGACGTCGCGCAGGTCCCGCACCAGCACCACCTCGGCGGCGCCGGGGTAGAGCTCACGCAGGAGGTCGACGGAGATCTGCCGCGGCAGGAACTTCTCGACGAAGAAGCGGGCGCCCTTGTCCTGCTGCTCGGCGAGGAATTCGTAGAAGGAGTCGATCCGGTCGCGGCAGGTCGCCGCCAACTCGTCGATCCGGTCGCCCGCCAGCCAGGCGTCGAGCGCGGCGTTGTTCAACCGCGCCGGGATGTCGGCCTCGCCGCCGACCCACCCGTCCGCCTCGTTGACCTCGCCGGGGAAGACCTGGCGCAGGTAGCTGGTCGGTTCGGCCAGCGTCTGCAGGGCCGACATCCAGTAGGCGCCGACGCGGGCGTCGTTGTCGAAGGGGCTGTGGGCGACGATCTCGGGGTGCGACTGGAGGGTCCAGACGCACCAGGTCGAGCCGGTGCGCCCGAGCGTGGTGAGGATCAACGGCTGCGGCCCGGCCGGGGCGGGCAGCGCCAGCGGCTCCCGCCGGCCGGCGACGGTGGCGAGCGGCACCATCACCCCGCCCTCCAGCTCGGCCCGCACCAGCAGCTCGAAGCGGTTGCGCAGGCGGGGCGCGCCGATCGCGGCGGTGAACCCGGCGCGGTCGGCGTCGACGGCGTCGGGGAACGCCGCGGCGACGTCCGGCCGCGGGACGTGGACCTTGACCCGGAGGATCGGCCGGCCTTCCTGCAGCACCTCGACCGCGCGCACCGGCGACTCCCGGCCCAGCACCCAGCCGTCGAGGTAGAGGGCCTGGGCGGCGGTGTCGGCGGCCGGGCCCTCGAGCTGGAACCCGTAGAGCTCGCCCACCGCCAGCGGCAGCCGCTCGACCTCCTCGACCGTGATCCGGTTCACCCCGCCACCTCCATCAGCGCCGCGATCTCCTCGTCCCAGAGCCGCGTGTGGAGCCAGGTGTTGTAGCGCGACATCGCCTGCCGGGTCTCCAGCGCGTAGGACTGGCCCTCGAGGTGGTACAGCTCGACCTCGGGCAGGTACCAGGTCTCGCGCCCCTCGCGGTGTAGCCGCAGGCAGAGGTCGGTGTCCTCGTAGTCGCCCTGGATGAAGCTGCCGCGCAGGCCGCCGAGGTCGGCGAAGAGCTCGCGGTCGACCATCATCGCGGCGCCGCTCACGGCGGGCACGCGGCGAGTGAGGTTGGCGGCGGGAAGGTCGCGGTGGAGGCCCTTGAAGTAGTGCTCGTTCTCCCAGGCGCCGCCGCCAGGCGGGCGCTGGAAGCGGATCCCGGCGTGCTGCAGGGTGTCGTCCTCGAAGAGGAGCTTCGGGCCGAGCGCGCCGATCCCCGGTTGCGCGTCGTAGAACGCCGCCATCGCCCCGAGCCAGCCGGGCGCGGCGGGGAGGACGTCGGAGTTCAGCAGCAGCAGGCGGCGGCCGCGGGCGAGCGAGGCGCCGCGGTTGTTGGCGACCGAGTAGCCGCCGTTCTGGGAGAGGACGACGACGCGGAAGGGGAGGCCGTAGAGCTCGAACAGCTGCCCGGCGCTCGCCGCCAGTGCCCCCGCCAGCTCCGGCGAATCGAGCACGTAGATCAGCTCGCCGCGGCGCAGCTCGGGGTCGTGGACGAACTGCGCCAGCTGGTGCTCGAGGAAGTCGATGCGCCCGTAGAGGGGGACGACGATCGAGACCTCGGGGTCGGCGGCGAGGTCGCCGTAGTCGCGCACCTCCTCGATCCGCGCGCCGCGCTCGAGCCGCTCCTGGAGCCGCGTGATCGCGGGCGCCACGTGGTCCATCAGCGCCGTGTCCCAGCGGCTCTCCTTCGCCAGGTCGGCGAGGATCGTCGTCCGTGCCGCGTGCAGGTCGCGGGTCACCGACGGGCCGGGGACCTCGCAGCCGATCCCGAGCTCGTTCTCCAGCTCCAGCACCCACCCCTCGCCGAGCAGGCTCGGCCCCGCGGTCTCGCCGTAGGCGATGAAGCCGGTGCCGTCGGGCCCGGTGCGGGTCGGGTCGGCGTAGAAGGAGTCGACGTCGGCTCGCGGCTCGCGGTGGGCGCTCGCCAGCAGCTCGATCCGCGAGCCCTCGGGGCTGACGGCGGTCAGCCGGGCGGGCGCCGACTGGCGGTCGCGGGCCCAGCCACGCAGGTAGAAGGCGTCGTCGCCGAGCGCCAGCACGGTGTCGAACTGGAGCCCCTGCGGGCGGTCGCGTTCGACCGCGTTGGCGGGGAGGGAGTCGCGCAGGCCTTCGCGGGCGAGCGCGCGGCTGTGGCCGAGTCCGACCAGGTCGCGCGGCGCGAGATCGGCGCCCGCCACCTCCTCCAGCAGCGCCAGGACGGCGGCGCGGTCGGCGGCCGCGAGCACCGCCAGCCGCCGGCGCAGCAGCTCGCGCAGGTCGCCGGCCGGGGCGCGCAGCGGCGGCGCCTGGAGGTCGTGCTCGGCCGCGCTGAGCCCGAGGGCGATGCTGAGGTCGGGCTCGCCGGCGCCGAGCGCCGCGTCGTCGAGGATCGCGACGAGGAGGTGGCCGACCCCGCCTTCGGGGCTCGCGTAGCGGTGGGCGAAGAGCCGCAGCGGGGCGGGCTCGCCACCGAGCCAGAGGCGCAGGTGCGGTGCCGCGTCGCCCTCGGTCTCGACCGCGACGGCGAGCACGTCCGCCGCCAGCCGGGCGACCAGCGGCTCGGCGGCCGCCGCGGCGACCGGCCCGGCGGCGACCGGCCCGGCCGCGGTGGCGCGCTCCAACCCGGCCTCAGGCATATGCCACCTGCGCGCCCGCCGCAGGCGCGCCGGCCCGCTTCTCGGCCAGCAGCTCGTCGTAGTGGCGGCGCAGCGAGCGGACGTGCTCGTCCATCTCGTACGGGGCCTGGGTGCGCGCCTGCAGCTCCTCCCAGAGCCCGCGCTCGGAGACCGCGCGGGCGATCGTCGCCGCCAGGTCGGCCGGGTCGCCGGCGCGGAAGTGGAGGCCGGAGATGCCGTCGTGGACCTTCTCCGCCATGCCGCCGATGTCGCTGGCGATGATCGGGCGGCGGTGCTGGCCCGCCTCCTGGATCACCAGCGGTGAGTTCTCCCACCAGACCGAAGGGACCACGACCCAGTCGGCGTCGGCCATCAGGGACGGCAGCGCGTCGTGGTCGAACTCGCCCTCGAAGGTGACCGTCTCCTCGGTCGCCTCCAGCAGCTCGGCGAATTCGTCGCGGAACTCCTCCGGCTGCAGCTCGAGGTTGGCGCCGTGGACGGCGAGGTGGACGTCGACCTCCTCTTCCTGCAGGCGCAGCATCGCCTTGAGGAGGACGTTGATGCCCTTGAAGTAGCTGAGCTGGCCGAAGAAGGCGAGCCGGTTGCGGCGCTCCGCCTCGCGCGGCGCGACCGCGGTCACCGGCAGCCGGCCGTACTCCTCGAAGACGACCTTGTCGGCGGGCAGGCCCCAGTCGACGTAGCGGTCGCGGAGGAATTCGCTCGGCGCGATGAAGCGGTCGACCAGCGACATCTGCGACTGGACGAAGCGCTTGCGCATGAAGAACTGCTGCGGGGAGATCTCGGGGAAGCATTCGTGGCAGCGGCGCGGGGAGGCTTCCATGCAGGGCTTTTCGGTCGTCGTCCGCACCATCTGCCCGTTGCGGTGGCAGATCGGCAGGAACTCGTGCAGCGTGTAGAGGATCGGGACCTCCTCGCCGAGCGTGTTGCGGATCTCCCGCAACATGTCGTAGCCGAAGAAGAGGGTGTGCTGGAGGTGGACGATGTCCGGGCGCTGCGCGAGGAGGAACTCGCGCAGGTACTTGACCAGGGAGGTCTTGCCGCGCGGGGTGCCGTTCAGCCAGTCGTATTCGGCGGTGTCGGTGTAGAAGAAGTACTGGTTCGGGTCGGCGTCCACGCCGGTCAGCAGGGTGCCCTCGTGGTAGCGGTCGGCGATCGAGACCGGCGGGCCGGTGCGGGCGAGGAACAGCGGCTCGAGCTCGCCGGCGTCGCGGACGGCGCGGTAGAGCTCGAAGGCGTAGGCCTCGGCGCCGCCCGGCCTGATCGTCGGGTGGTTATGGGAGATGTAGAGGATCTTTGGCTTGTCGGTCACGCCTGGGGCCGGTCAGTCGAGGCCGGAAGGGCGCCAATCGTCGCCTCTCGTGCCCAGTCGCTCAAGCCGTCTCATAAGTTTGTCCGCCTCGGCATCATCAAAATTGGGTGTCGGCACCGCTCGCCGCACCTCGCCCGCGGCCGGTCGCGCCGGCCCCGACGCGCCCGTCCCGTCCCGCACTTCGTGGAGGTCGCAGAGGCCCGGGCGGCGCGCCACCGGCCGGGTGAGGTCGGCGAGTGCCCGCTCCAGGTCGTCGCCGGGGATCGGGTCGGAGGGGCCGCGGGCGACGAGGACGAAGGCGGGCGGTGCGGCGCTCCGCAGGCGGCGCCGCAGGCCGGCGACGTTGCCGCGGCCGAGCGGCGCGATCGTCCAACCCGGGCGGCCGAGCCCGGTGCCGTCGGTGCCGATCGCGAACAGCAGGGCGCGCTCCGGCAGCAGCGCCTCGAGCAGGTCGCGGAGGCCGCGGTCGGCGTCGGCGGCGGCCTCGAGCGGCGCCACCGCCGGCGGCTCGAGGAGGTCGTAGACGATGCAGGTCGCCGGGTCGTCGGCGACCGTGGCGCAGTTCGTGCCGAGCCAGGCGGCGAGCCCGTCGTAGTGCTCGAGCCACCAGAACCCGGTCGCGGGCAGGCAGAGGTACTCGGCCCCGGCGCTCCGCGCCGCCTCCAGCTGCGCGATCGCTTCCTCGGAGTTGCGCGGGTGGAAGCCGGCGTAGCGGCCTTCCGCGTCGGCGGGGAAGTGGACGCCGCGGCGCGCCTCCAGCTCGAGGAGTCGCGGGTCCCCTTTGCTGAGCACGGCGACGACGGCTTCCTCCGGGGTCGCCTGCTGCACGACCCTCGCCAGCCTTTCGCAGAGCTCGTCGTACTCCTCCGGACCGATGCGAGCGATGATACTTCGGCCCGATGGCAGCTCAGCCGTCCGGCCAGACCCGCTTCCTGATCGTCAACGGCGACGACCTCGGCCTCTGCCCCGCGGTCGACGACGGCATCTTCGTCGCCCACGAGCAGGGCATCCTCACCAGCGCCACGATGATGGTGCGCCAGGCCGCCGCGCCCGCCGCCGCCCGCGAAGCCGCCGCCTTCCCCCGCCTCGGCATCGGCCTCCACCTCGACCTCGGCCAGTGGGACTACGTCGACGGCGAGTGGACCGAGGCCTACAACCATTGCGACCTCACCAGCCCGGCCGGCATCGAGGCCGAGTGCCGCGCCCAGCTGGAGCGCTTCCGCGCCCTCCTCGGCCGCGACCCCGACCACCTCGACTCCCACCAACACGTCCACCTCTCCGAGCCGGTCGCCACCGTCGCCGCCGCCCTCGCCACCGAGCTCGGCGTCCCCCTCCGCGGCCGCGACATCCCCTTCGAGGGCGGCTTCTACGGCCAGGACGGCAAGGGCACCCCCTATCCCGAAACCATCACCCCCACCGCCCTCATCACCCTCCTCACCGCCCTCCCCCCAGGCTGGACCGAGCTGGGCTGCCACCCCGCCGCCGGCCCCGTCCCCAGCTCCTATGACTCCGAGCGCCTCACCGAGCTGAACACCCTGCGGGACCCCGAGGTCCGCGCGGCGCTCACAGCGTCCGAGATCGAGCTGCGCACGTTCGGGGATCTGGCCCGGACTCGCGAAGCACTATGAGGGGCGCCGCACCTCGTCAGACGAAATCGGCCGCCAAGCGTCTATGGCCGGCGACGACTCTTACGGGCTTCCCCCGGCCATGCGCGCTCGACGGGGCTCCACTCGCCGCTGGTGATCTCCCCGCCCAGGATCGGGTCGAGCATGGAGGATGCCTCCCGGTGTCCCGCGGCAAGTTCGGGCGAGATCCCGACCTCCTCGGCGAGGCGCCTGAACGGTCGCGCCCACTCCGAGGGTGGCATTGGCAGGGCCTGCGGCGGGGAGTGCGTCTCGCGGTGGTCGAAGATCGACGCGATCTGCTTCAGCAGCGTCGCGGCGTCGGGGGACGAGAGCTCCGCGAGGAGCGCGAGGTCGACCAGATCCTTCACCCGGGTGCTTGCTCGCCCACCCTCATAAGTGTGGGTGTAGGCGTGGAGCTTCTCGGCCACCTGAAGCTCCAGCGCTACCGCCGCGACCTCGATCGGTTCGATCCCGGCGAAGACCAGGAGGTCGTCCGTCCGAAGGGTGTCGGCGCCGCCGGCGTCGTCCCGTAGGCCGACATCGAGGAGAAAGGTCTCGAAGGGTCGACCAGCCAGTGAGGTCGAGACTCGGAAGCGATGCGCACCGCCGAGTCGGTCCGTAGGCGTCCCGGTCCTCTCGATGGCGAGCACGAAGAAGTCGCCGGCGTCGTGGTCGGTGGCATCGAGCAAGGCGTCGGCCAATTCGTCCTCCGGCCCGCGCCACTCGATGTCGACGTCTTTGGTGCTCCGCGCCCGTGCCGCCAGTCGTAGATCCAGGGCGAACCCGCCCTTCAGCACCCATCGATTCGGGGCGACGGCCTGCAGGCGCACGAGCAGTCGATCGAAGGCGACCCGCTTTCGGTCCCGGGATAGCGCGGGACCGTCGGCGGCGATGTCCCTGAGCCGCCGCTCCAGCGCCATCCGGAACCCCGCGGCGTCCTCGTACCTCACGCTGCGACCCTCGCCAGCGCGCGTTCGAGGAATCGCCGGACCCGCTCGGGCCGGGGGTCGGCAGAGCGCCGGAGGCGGGACGAGGTGGTGATCCCGCGGTCGAGGGCCTGGCGGATCGCCATCTCGATCTGCTCAGGTCGCGCACCGGCCTCGAGCGCGTCGCAGATCGAGCGCTCCGGCCCGGTCACCGGGAGGCCCATGATCTGCCGAAATTCCTTGCTCCCCGGGGGGCGCTCGGTCGTGTGGATCCGGACCCCGGCGCGCGGTCTGATTCCCCGCTCCGAACGGGGCACGGTCAGATGGACCCTGTCGGGGATCAGGTCGGAGAGGTCGTACAGCTCGAGCGCGCTCTCATGCGAGACGACGGCATCGTTGCCGCGCAGGGGCAGCCACGCCGCCATCAGATGCTCGTGCGGGCTCGAAGGGAAGTGGCGCAGGCGGTAGAGGCCCCGCCCGACACGCCGATAGCGGCCGCCCGGGCGAGCGTGGTGGCGGAGGGTGGCACGGTCCATCCCGGCCTCGAGCGCCTGTCCGGCGGTGAAGTAGCCGGCCTGGGCCTCGGCTTGTCGGTACAGTGCGTCGTGATCAACGTCAGACATATGGGTGAGATTATCACCTAAAATGCTGACGATCTGACGTACATGGCTCGTCACTTGATTCGGCGTCCTTTTCCGATACGTGCGACCAGTCTCTGGACCGATACCGCACGCTGAATGCCTGAAAAGGTGATGAGTGTGATATCCAGCTGAACCATGCCGATCCTGGGGAGGGGCGACGAGGGGACGTCGCGGCTGCGACGTGGACGGGCGTCGGTCTGGGTCCTGGGAGCCGTTCTCCTGGCACTGGCCCTTGCCCGATGGGCGCCGGCGGCAGGCGCCGCGCCGACCTGCCTCGGCAGGCCCGCCACGATCGTCGGCGGCGGCGTGATCCACGGCACCGCGCGCGCTGACGTCATCGTCGGGAGCCGCGGTGCCGACACGATCGTCGGCGGCGGCGGGAACGACCGCATCTGCGCCGGCGGCGGCGACGACACGATCGAAGGTGGCCAGGGAAGCGACCGGATAGACGCCGGGGCCGGGGACGACCAGGTGATCGGCGGCAACGGCTCCGACCTCGTCCTCGCCGGTCCGGGGGCCGACACCGCGTTCGGGAAGCGCGGCAACGACCGCCTCCACGGCGGTCCGGGGACCGACTACCTCGACTCGGGCCTCGGCGACGACACCCTCGACGGCGGCCCCGGCGACGGCGACCAGGTGATCGGCGGGGTCGGCAACGACCACCTCTCCGGCGGGGCGGGAGACGGCGACGTCCTGGAGGGTGACTATGGCACCGACACGATCGACGGCGGCCCGGGCGCCGACGACACCGCCTCCTACGCGATGGCGGGCACCGGCTCGACCGCGTCGGGCACCAGCAACGGGGTCCACGTCGACCTCGCGGCCGGAACCGCCGAGGGCGACGGCGTCGACGCCCTGGTCGGGATCGAGGACGTGGTCGGCAGCGCCTTCGCCGACACGATCGTCGGCGACGCCGGACCGAACACGCTCTTCGGCGGCGGCGGGATCGACGAACTGATCGGCGGCGGCGGCGAGGACCACGCCTACGGCGGCAGCGGCCTCGACCGCTGCCTGGAGGCCGCCGTCGCCGAATCATGCGAGATGGCCGGCGGTCGCGCCCACGACGCGCTCGGCGAAGCGATCATGCTGACCTACCTCGAACCGCAGGCGTTCCGCCCCACGCTCGAGGTCGACCTCGCCGGCCCCTCGGGCGCCCTCACCGCCGTGGTCGAATGGGGCATCCACCTGGTGGGCGGGGCGGGCATACAGATGCACGTCTCCTTCGCCGAAGGGGCCTGGATCGTCGAGGAGCAGGGCGTGCCGATCGCGGTCGGCGAAGGCTGCGGGATCACGGACCCGCAGACGGCCCGCTGCCCGATCGCGACGGTCCCGACCGGTCTCTTTCTCAACGGCAGCAGCGGTGCCGACACGATCGTCGTCGAACCATCGGTCCCGGCCACGGCCTCGGCGACGATCGTCGGCGGCCTCGGCGTCGACGAACTCCTCGGCGGCGCCGGGGACGACAGCCTCGATGCCTACTCCCATGGGACCGCCGGCGACGTGGTGCGCGGGGGGCCCGGCGACGACGCGCTGACCGGCGCAACGATGATGGCGGGTGAAGCCGGCTCGGACCTCCTGATCGCCGAGCCCTGCGGGGAGACGATCGACGGCGGCCCGGGCGTGGACAGCGTCTCCTTCGCCCGGATGGGGCAGGGGGTCGAGGCGAGGCTCGGCGGCACCGCCGGCTTTGCCCCGGGCCCGGGCCTGGCCGGCGGCTGCGACTTCGGGCCCACCGCGCCGCCCGCGACCCGGATCGCCGGCTCGGTCGAGAGCATCGAGGGCAGTCGGTTCGACGACCTGCTCACCGGCGACCGCAGCCCGAACATCATCCTCGGCCGCGGCGGGGACGACACGATCCGGGGCGGGGGCGGCGACGACTTCCTGGTCGGCGGTCTGGGGATCGACTCGATCCACGGCGACGCCGGCGCCGACCGCCTCTACGCTCACGACGGCGGTCGCGACCTGGTTATCGACTGCGGTTCCGGGACCCCTGGCGACGTCGCCTTCACCGACCCCTTCGACCCTCCCGCCCGGAACTGCGCCACGTCCCGATGAAGCGGCGCGCCCGCCGACTTCTGCGAGCACGATGGTGACTGTCGCCTACGGCGATCTGGTGCCCCTCGGCAATTCCGACCCCCGAACGTGACGATCGGCCGCGAACGCGAAGAAAACGGCCACGGTGCCTTGCAGCCGAAGCGGGTTGCCGTGGACGGGTCCGATCGCGGGCCCAAGCGGCCTGCTGATGGCACTCCTTCTCCCGGGCCAGCTGCTCAGGCACAGTTTTGCGATTCACGCCGAAGCGGTGCGGCACATCGTCCGGGACGCGTTGGACGGTCAGGCCAAGGGAGGTGAGGAGGACGCGGGCGAGCTTCTCGAGGGCCTTTCGACGCAGCTTCCCGGGGTTTCGCGGAAGGAACTGTCCGGGCTTTTGGGGGTCGGAGAGCGACAGATGCAGAGGTTGGCGAAAGGTGGCTCGAGGCCTTCCGATCGGCTTCGGCTGGTCTCTCGCCTGGTCGCTCTGCTGTGGCGGGCTTGGACGCCGGCCGGCGTCATCGCCTGGTTCTACCGCCCGCGGCGCGACCTCGACGGCAAGCCCCCGATCGATGTGTTGGGGGACCCGGAGTACGAGCGCAGCCTGATGGTCGCTGCGCGCCAGGGACGCGCGCAGCATGGCTCCTGATCCGAACCCCGAACCGGTCGAATTCGACGACGTAGCGTTTCGCTACTCCAACTACGACACGCCGTTCTGGGCGCGGCCGAACAGCGAATCCGGCCGTTGGCACAGCGCCGGCGACGAGCCGACGCAGTACCTGAGCACGACGGTCGAGGGCGCCTGGGCGGAGTTGATCAGGACGGCCGAGATCTCCTCCGAGCCCGAGGTCGCGCTGATCAGGATGCCGATGTGGGCCGCCCAGGTACACCCGAAGCGTCTGGCCGACTACCGCACCTTCGAGCGCGCCGCGGCGGCTGGATTCCCTCCGGACGCACTCGTCGACGAGGACTACTCTCGGTGTCAGGCCGAGGGTCGGCGCCTACGCGCGGCAGGCTTCCAGGGCGTTCTCTCCCCATCCGCCGCACCGCCGGGAGGGACCAATCTCACGATCTTCGGGCTCCGCATCGCGTTGTCCTGGAACGTTCGGCCGGTCCTCGCCTCGTCGATCCCCGCCACCGAAATCGCTGTCGGCTTCCCTGCCCAGGGGATCGTGGATCGCGTACGACAACGCAGGGCGCCCCACACCTCGTTGGAGGCGTATATCCAGAGAGCGCGCCGCCTGGGCGGTTGACCGAAGCCGATCAATCCTGTCTAGACCCGCACCGTCGTCGCCCTCATCGCTTTCCAGATCGAGCTCCGCACGTTTGGCGATGCTCCGGCGCGCGATCGAGGTTCATCACCCCATCGGGACGATGTGGGCGGGTGTCGTCGGGCCTAGCGTCCCGGAGCAGTTCATCGCCGACCGACGCCCGACCCTGGAGGCATGCAGATGGAGATCCGTGAAACCCGTCCCTGGTTCTGGGTCTTGGTCGCGGCGTTGGCCGTGGTCTCGATCGGCGCGCTCGGGGTGGCGATCTCGGCGAGCAACGAAACCGTCGATCAGAAGGCGATCGCCGAAGAAGCGAGTGACCACGTGATGGCCAAGGTGGCCGGGCTCGGCCAGGCGGTCGAAGCGGCCGAAAAGCTGCAGGCGGAAGGCAAGGAACAGTCGGAAGCCAATCACCAGCAGGTCCAGAAGGAAGTCGAAGAAGCGGTGGCCGAAGGTGGTGCCGAACTCGCCCAGGTGAAGAAGCGGGTGGGGAAGGCGGAAGAAGAAGCCGCGAAGACCGCGGCGGCCGGGGCGAAGTCCGAAGCAGCCATCGCCGGCCTGGCGAAGAGCCAGGAAGGCCTGGAAGCGGAAGTCGAAGCCCTCGACAAGCGGCTCGGCAAACTCGAGAAGAACGTCGAACAGACGAGTCCCAAGCGACCCTGATCGCGGGTGGCGGTGACTCCCCGCGAACCCACCCAGCCGTCCCTCGGCCGCCTGGTCCCGATCGTTCGATGGCTGCCCCGATACGACCGCGGCCTGCTCGGCGGCGATCTTGCGGCGGGCGTCGCGGTGGCCGCGATGATCGTGCCGAAGGACCTCGGCTACGCGGGGATCGCCGGGGTCCCGATCCAGAACGGGCTCTACGCAGCCGCGGCCGGGGCGATCATCTACGCGCTCTTTTGCACGTCGCGGCAGATCTCGACCGGGCCGAGCTCCTCGCTCGCCGCGGTCGCGGGCGGCGCCGTGCTCGCCACCGGACTCGCCGGGCAGGAAGCCGCCCAGCTGGTGGCCGGCATCACCGTCGTGACCGGCGCCCTCTTCCTTCTGCTGGCGGCCCTGCGGATGGGTTGGATCGCCCAGTTCCTCTCGAAGGCCGTGGTCACCGGCTTCCTCGCCGGCTCGGCGGTGAGCGTCACGATCGGCGAGCTGCCGAAGCTCACCGGGACCTCCGCCGAAGGTGACACCGCCTGGCACGAGCTCGGCACCTGGGTCGCCGGTCTCGGCGAAATCCATTGGGCGACCCTGCTCGTCGGCCTGGCGGCGCTGGCGCTGATCATCGGCCTGCGGTTCCTCCGGCCGAGGGCGCCGGGTGCGCTCGTCCTGGTCGTCGGCGGCCTGCTGGCATCCCACCTGGTCGATCTCGGTGCCCACGGCGTAGCCCTGGTTGGCACGGTTCCGCGTGGCCTTCCGACCCCGGCGCTGCCGAGCGTCCAGGTCGTCTCCGACAACGTCTCCTCGGTCGCCGTCGCCTCCGTCGCCCTCCTCCTGATCGGCTTCTCGCAGACCGCGGGGGACGCTCGCGCCTTCGCCGCCCGACGCCGCTACCGCATCGACGTGAACCAAGAGTCGGTCGCCCAGGGGATGGCGAATGTCGGCGCCGGCTTCTTTCAGGGGATGCCGGTCTCGACGAGCCTCTCGGCGAGCTCCTTGAACGAGTCCTCGGGAGCGCGCACCCCGCTCGCCTCACTGGTCACGGGCGGGGTCGTGGTCGCGACCCTCTTCGCGCTGGCGCCGCTCTTCTCGGACCTGCCGAAGGCGGTGCTGGGGGCGATCATCATCGACGCGGTCATCTTCGGGATGATCGATCTAGGGGAGCTGAAGCGGCTGCGCCGGGTCGCCAGATTCGATTTCTGGGTGGCCGCGGTGGCGGCTCTCGCCGTACTCTCCGCCGGCGTGCTCGCGGGCGTCGTGATCGGCGTCGCCCTCTCTCTGGGCTGGCTCGTCTACGTGACGACCCGCCCGGCGATCCCCCTTCTCGGACGCGAGCCCGACACGCAGGTGTTTCGCGACGTGGCCGACAATCCCGACGACGAAACCTTCCCCGGGTTCGCCGTGATCCGCCTCGACGGCGGCCTCTTCTTCGCCACCGCCGAGGCGCTCGAGGATCGGGTCCGGGAGCTGAGCGACGAGGCCGACCCGA
Source organism: Actinomycetota bacterium (assembly GCA_018268675.1). Taxonomy (GTDB): domain Bacteria; phylum Actinomycetota; class Thermoleophilia; order Solirubrobacterales; family 70-9; genus VAYN01. Next base: position 70,576 of record JAFDWB010000032.1, on the reverse strand, counting down.
AGCTGCGGGTCGTCGTGCTCGATCTCGAGGCCGTGACCTTCATCGACTCGCAGGGGGCGGCGAAGCTGAGCGAGATCGAGGAGCTGACGAGGATGGACGGGGTCGACCTGCGCCTTGCCCGTGTGAAGGCACCGGTCCGGACCGTACTGGAGGCCCAAGGGTTGGTCGAGCGGATCGGGCGCGACCATCTGCACGGGAACGTCGATCGGGCCGTCAAAGCGGCACTTGCGGCTCCCGGCTGAGCTCGCGCCTCACCACTTCAGCTCGATCTCGAGCTCGACCGCTCGCTCGTCGGCGCTGATATCGAGCTCGACCTTCAGTTGCATCTGGTCGGGCACGGCGATCGAGAACTCCATCCCGTTCCGCTCGAAGCCGATCGTCTCATTTTCACCCGAGAGCAGATCGGCGAGGCGCCGCAACTGGATGGCGGCCCCCTCACGATCGACCGTCTCCGTCGTCTCGATCTCGACGATGTGCATCCAGACCCCCTTTCGTCGGCGCAGGCGCCGGGTGGACGATGAGATGCCGACGGAGGCTAGGTCGGACCTCGATCAGGCGCATCATCCCGATCGAGTGACGCGACCGATCGAGCTCTACTCGGCGGCCAGCCAATCCTTCGCCGCGGCCAGCTCGGAGTTGCGGAAGGCCTTCGCCCGGCCGGGGAGGAGGAAGGAGAGGCCCGCGAGGGCGGGGCGCATCCAGTCCTCGTCGCCGACCACCGCGAGGCGCTCGAAGTCACCGAGGTGACGGGCCCTGAAGCGGGCGTCGGCGCCCACCGCGTCCCCCTCGATCTCGCCCGCCCGAGGCCCGATCCGGTAGAGCAGCCGGAGCTTGCGGCCGGTGGCGATCATCTCCCGCAGGGCGGGTTCGACGACCTCCTCCCAGTCGTCGTCCTCCACCTCCCCGACCGCGTCGAAGCCCAACGTCCCGGGTGGCATGTCCTCGATTCTGCGCAGCATGAATTTCCTCCGTCATTCCGCCGCGAGCGCGGGCGGGTCGTTTCCGGTCTGTAGTTCCTCTAAACGCCCGAGGCTACCGGCGTCGCAGGGGAGTGGAATCACCCCGACGGGGCGATGACGTCGGGCTGGCGTCCCGGTCATCCTCGGGGAGGAAGCCGAGGCTGCGGCAGAGCTCCACCGCCTCGTACCGCGAGGAGACGCCGAGCTTCCCGAAGACGGAGCGGACCTGGGTCTTCACCGTATTCGGGGATACCGCGAGGCGGGCGGCGATCTGGGGGTAGGAAAGATGACTCTGGAGCAGGGTGAGAACACGCAGCTCCGCCGGCGTCAGCTCGGCGAGCGCGTCGTCCGAGAGCGACCCGAGGCTCGCTTCGATCTCGAGCACCCATGCCTCCAAGGTCGGCGCGTCGGGAAGGTCGTCGAAGCGCGCGCGGGCCAGCGCGACGAGGTGCTCGGCCGCGCCGCCGTTGCCGATCCCGACCGCCGCCGCGGCCAGGGCGGCGGCGGTCTCGATTTCATACCACTGCCCGAAATCCTTAAGCCGCGCGAGCAGCGCGCGGCCGACCTCGAGATCGTCCGCCGCCTCTCGGCGACGGTGTTCGACCGCGTTCACGTAGGCCGAGACAGCGACGGCCAGCGCGATCGACGGCCTCGCGATGAGTCCGGAGCGGTCGATCTGAGCCCGCGCCTGGGAGGCGAGGATCCTCGCGCTCGGCCGATCTCCCTCGGCCATCGCCAGCAGTGCCAACTGGGCCAGGGCGAGGACTTGGATCAGCGGCACGTTCCAGACGGCGGCCCGACGGGCCGAGTCGGACAGGCGCTCGCGGGCGCCCCCGACGTCGCCGCTGAAGTGGGCCGCGAGGCCGGCAATCAGATCGGCCATCGAGGCCCAGGGGCTGTCACCGTCGAGCGAGGCGGTCGCGCGGGCCGCGGCCGCCGCCATCGTCGCCGAGCCGCCGCGCGCCAGTGAGGCGTCGATCATCGCGAGGCCCGCCGGCAGGTCGGGGGCGCCGGCGCCCCCGACCTCGATCGGAGGCCGTGCGACCTCCGCCCAGTAGGCGGCGCCCGCGCCGTCGCCTTCCGCCAGGAGCCCGTGGGCGACGGTGAGGCTCAGGTGGGGATCGCCGGACGCCTGCTCGAGCCCGATCTGCTCGATCCAGGCTTTGACCGACGCGTAACGGCCGGTGGTGTTGAAGGCCGGCACCGCTTCCCAGATCAGCCGCCCGGCGCGGGGGATGTCGCCCGCCTCGATCGCGAAATGGATCGCCCGTGGCTGGTCGCCCGTGGCCTCCCACCAGCCCGACGCACGGCCGTTCAGTGTCGCGATCTCACCGCTGTGGCGGCGGCGGAGCTCGCCGCGCAGCATCTCGGCGAAGAGCGAGTGCAGGCGGAACCATTCGTCGCGCCCGTCGAGCGGGATCAGCAGCATGTTCTGGCGGGCCAGCCCGGCCAGCCGCGACCCCGAGCCGACGCCCTCCACGACAGCGTCGCAGAGCGCGCCGCAAAGGCGGTCGAGCAGCGCGACGCGCAGCAGGAACTCGACGTCCTCGGGCGGGGCGGCGGCGAGGAACTCCTCGCGCATGTAGTCGACCAGGTTGCGCTCTTCGCCGCCGAACCCGGCGTCGGGGAGAGACTGTGCGGGGCCGGAGCGGCGGCTGAGCGCCGCCAGGTAAAGGGCCACCGGCCAGCCCTCGGTCTTGCTCAGGATCGTGTCGAGTTCCCGCGCCCCGGTCCGCAGTCCGGCCTTCTCCAGCAGGGCCCTGGCCTCGCGCGGCGTCATCACCAGGTCCGCGGTCTCGAGCACGGTGAGGCGGTGGGCGGCCTGAAGGCGGGTGACATGGATCTGCGGCGTGCGGCGCGTCGCCATCGCCACGGTGGCGCCGGCGCCGGCGCCGTTGACCAGGGCCTCGAGAAGCCGCAGGCTTTCCTCGGAGTGGAGGTGCTCGAGCTCGTCGAGCACCAGCACCGAGTCCGTCCGCCGCGTCCGCAAGGCGGCTTCGAGCCGCGGCACCGCGATGTCGAGGTTCGGTTGCGAGGAGCTGATCGTGTCGACCACGATCTCCGGCAGGGGCTCGATCGGCTCCACCGCGTCGATCAGCGAGGCGAGGAGGACCGCCGGGTCGTTGTGGGCGGCGGTGAGCGTCACCGACGCGAACGGCCGCGGGTCGTCGCGCGCCCACTGGGCGAGGACGACCGACTTGCCGTACCCGGCCGGTGCATGGAGCAGGACCAGCGGCGTTTCCACGGCACGCAGCCGGTCCCCGAGGCGCTCGCGCTCGACCAGCGACTCGCGCCCAGGCCCGCGCAGGTCGATGCCCGCGACAGGTCTGGTGGTCGGCACTCCCTGGTTTCCGCTGTCCATGTCTTCGCAGCCCCGGAGGTGACCGCCGATCGGTAAAGGAACTCTATCCAGTAACCCGGAAAGCGGTCGGCGGGATCCGCGTTTCGGCGATCACCCGATCGGGATGATGCGAGGCGAAGATCGCGCTCCTATCTTCGGCGCCGAGAACCGTCGACGGATCACCAAAGGAGAGCAGATGGAGGCCGGACAACAGCTTGGGCGGGAAGCGCCGCCGGGGGGCGACAGGAAGAGCACGTGGATCGTCTTCGCCGGCGTGATGATGTTGATCATCGGCTCGCTCGACGCGATCTGGGGCCTCGCCGCGATCCTCAACGACGAAATCGTCGTCGTCGGCGGTCACGGGGCGCTCGTCCTCGACATCAGCACCTGGGGCTGGGTCCAGCTCGCGCTCGGCGCCCTGATCGGGCTGACCGGCCTCGGCCTGTTGGTCGGCAACACGGCCGCGCGTTGGACCGGGGTGTTCCTGCTCGGGGTGAACGCGGTGATGCAGGTCGTCTGGTTCCCGGCGGCGCCGCTCTGGGCACTGCTGATGATCGCTCTCGACACCGTGCTCATCTACCAACTCTGCACGAACTGGCAGGAGGGCTGACCGATGGTGCTTGCCGACGTGAACTTCGGGGAAGGCCTCCTTCTGGTCTTCGAGTTCTTCCTCCTCTTCGCCTGGATCTGGATCCTGATCTCGGTGCTCTCCGACCTCTTCCGCGACCATGAGCTCTCCGGGGTCGTCAAGGCGGTCTGGGTCTTCTTCCTCGTCTTTCTGCCCTTCCTCGGGGTCCTGATCTACCTGATCGTGCGCGGGAACGGGATGAGGGAACGGACGATCAAAGAGCAGGCGGACGCCAAAAAGCAGTTCGACGGCTACGTTCGCGAACAGGCCCATGCAGCCTCGCCGGCCGACGAGCTCGGCAAGCTCGCCGAGCTGAAGGACAAGGGTGCGATCTCGAGCGAGGAGTTCGAGCGTGCCAAGGCGAAGCTGTTGGCCTGAGGCCTGCCCGCTTCCTTCGCCGCAACGAGCTCAACTGACCGACCGGGCCTGGCGGATCGCCAGCTCGAGATCGCGCGGGTGGATCCAGGCGTCGCCGAAGATCTCCGCCCCGAGCTGGCCGGCGGCTTCGCGCAGCGGGATCGCCCAGCGGTGCTCGATCAGGAGGATCGCGACGGCAGAGCCGCGGGGGATCCGCTCGGCCAGGCTCCAGCGGGTCTCTTCGGGCTCGGCGGCGAGCGGATTCGCCCGCCGCTCCGAGGTGGGTGCGTCCGCCTCGTAGAGCAGAGCCTCGATCAGGCGACCGGAGTGTCCGCCGGGGTCGGTCGGCGCCAACCTGCGCACCTCGCCGTCCAGGCTTCGCCGGACCCGCAGCAGGTCCACGGCCCGGATCGCCGTCTGGGTCCCGAGGTCCTGGAGCTCGGCCGCGATCATCTCCTCGGAGCCGGAGCGGTCGATCCCGATGAGGAGCACCTGGACCGGGCCCTTCGTACCCCAGCGGTCATCCATCAAGCAGTCGCTCACGCTCGTCGACGAACTGCTGTCGGGTCAGCACGCCGGAGTCGAACAGCGCCTTCAGCTTGGCCAGCGCCTCGATCCGCGCCTCCGCGCGGTCGAGGCACATCCGTGGGGCCCGTGGTAGCGCCGGTGGCGGACAGCCCTGACGGCCCGCGCTTCCGCTTGCCTCCAGCATCCAGGTGGGCGACAGCCGCCTCGATCTTCGCAAGACCTCTCTCCTCCTCTCCGTTGGATCGGGCCCTGGCATCGATCCAAGCGGACCTGGGAGGGCGATGCATCATTCGATCGGGGTGATGCGACGCCCGGCCTGGGGGCATAACGTCGAGATCGACCCGGAGGCTTCGAGGAAGGGATTTGAATGAGCATCGACGACATCGAGGAGATGGGACCGATCGACTATCTCCTGGTCGAGTGGCCCGGCCGGCAACCCAAGGGGGAGGTGGCTCCCTTTCTGATCGACCTTGTCGACCGCGGCCTGATCAGGATCCTCGACCTCGCGTTCCTGTCCAAGGACGAGGAAGGCAACGTGACCTTCCTTGACATCGAGAGCGTCGGTGGGGAAGTCGTCGAGCTCGCGGTATTCGCCGGGGCATCCTCGGATCTGCTCGACGAGGAGGATCGCACCGCCGCGGGCGACGTCCTCGAGCCCGGGACCTCGGCGGCATTGCTGGTCTTCGAGAACGCTTGGGCCGGGCCGTTCGCCTCGGCGGTGCGCCGCTCGGGCGGTCAGCTGGTCGCCGGTGGTCGCATTCCCATCCAAGCCATGATCGCCGCGCTCGACGCGGCCGAGACCGTCTGAGAGGAGTCGAAGATGCCGGGACTGTTGAGGGGAATAGGCCGCACGGCGGCCATCGCCGGGACCGCGACCGCGGTTGGCGGCCGGGTCCGCCGCCGCCAGGAAAAAAGGTGGGCCGCCCAGGAAGCGCCCGCCCAGGAACCCGCTGCGCCGGCCGCCGCCGCTCCGGCGCCTGCCGCGGGAGGCGCCTCGATGCTCGACCAGCTGAAGCAACTGGGCGAACTCAAAGACCAGGGGGTGCTCACCGAGCAGGAGTTCGCCGACCAGAAGGCGAAGCTGCTGGCCGGCTGAACGCCGCCCTGCGCGCCTGGGTCGAAGCTAGCCGTCGGCGGGGATGAAGGCGACCGCGTCGATCTCCACCGCTGCCCCGCCGATGAGGCCCGCCACCTGGACCGCGGTGCTCGCCGGTAGATCGCCGCGGAAGCGCTCGGTGCGCACGGCGGCCAACTCGGCCCAATCGTCGAAGCTGGTCACATAGGTCGTCATGCTCACGACGTGCGTGAGATCGCCGCCTTGGGCTCTCAACGCAGCTTCCAGGCCATCGAACGCACGCGCCGCCTGCATGCCCAGCGAATCCTCCGCGCCGCCACCGTCAGGTGAGGTCCCGAGCTGGCCCGCGACGTGCAGCCAGGCGCCCGGGCCGTCGATCTTCACCGTTTCGCTGTAGCTGCCGTGCGCAGATGCGACTCGACTGACGCTCACGCCCCGATCCTCCGTTCCTGGTCGCCCCATAGCTGTTGTCGTAATACGTACTTCTGGATCTTCCCGGTCGCCGTCCGGGGCAGGTCGTCGACGACGAGCACCTCCCGTGGAGCCTTGAAGGGCGCGATCTGCTCGCGCACATGGGCGACGACCGCCGGCGGGTCGATCTCCCCTCCCGGCGCCACCGTGACGAAGGCCACCGGACGCTCGCCCCAGCGCTCGTCCGGCGCCGCGACCACCGCGACCTCGAGGACACCGGGGAAGCTGGCGATCGCCTGCTCGACCTCGACCGAGGCGATGTTCTCGCCGCCGGAGATGATCACGTCCTTGCTTCGGTCGCGGAGCTCCACATAGTTGTCGGGGTGCATGACGCCGACGTCGCCGGTCCGGAACCAGCCCTCGAGCTGCGCCGCCGCGGAGGCCTCGGGATCCTCGAAGTATCCGAGCATCACGTCGTTCCCCCGCAGTACCAGTTCGCCGCTCGTCTCCCCGTCGGCGGGCACGTCGACCCCGTCCTCGTCGACGATCCTCGGCTGTTCCGCGATCACGTTCCCGACGCCCTGCCGCGCTTTCAGCTTGGCGCGCGTCTGGCCGTCGAGCCGGTCCCACTCCGGGTGCCAGTCGCAGAGCATCACCGGTCCGAAGGTCTCGGTCAGCCCGTAGGCGTGGGTGATGTCGACGTTCAACTCCGCCATCCGCGCGAGCAAGGTCGGCGACGGGGGCGATCCACCGGTGGCGATCCTGATCGGCCGGCGCATCGGGTCGGCCACGGCATCCGGGTGGGCCGCGATCGCGGTGAGCACGGTCGGCGCCGCCGCCGCGTGGGAGACCCCGCGCTCGCGGATCAGTCGCCAGATCTCGCCTGCGTCCACCTGCCTCTGGCACACGTGCAGGCTGCCCGCCGCCGTGGCTCCCCAGGTCAGGCACCAGCCGTGGCAATGGAACATCGGGACGATCCACAACAGCACGCTGTCGGCCCGGAGCCCCAGGTGAAACGCCATCGCCAGGGACTGCAGGTAGGCGCCGCGGTGGTGGTAGACGACCCCCTTGGGCCTCCCGGTCGTGCCGCTCGTGTAGTTGATCGAGAGCGGCAGCCGCTCGTCGGCCACCGGGTTCTCGAAGGCGGGTGAATCCGGCAGACCGGCCTCCACCTCGTCCTCGGTCAACAGTGAGATGCCGGTCGCGGCCGCGATCTCGGCCCCGAGGGCTGAAAGCTCCCGGTCGCAGAGGAGCACCCGCGCGCCGCTGTGGCGGACGATGTAGGCGAGCTCGACCGCCGAGAGCCGCACGTTCATCGGGACCAGGATCGCGCCCGCCAGCGGTACCCCGTGGTGGGCCAGCAGCATCAGCTGTGAGTTCGATCCGAGCGCGGCGACGCGATCGCCCCCGCCGACCCCAGCGGCCCGGAGGAGGCCGGCGAGCCTGCCGGACCGCTCCCACAGCTCCAGATAACTCCAATCGAGATCGCCGTCCACGACCGCCGGTCGGTCGCGGTAGACGAGCGCCGAGCGGCGCAGAAAGCTGGTCGGCGTGAGGGGATCGAAGCTCATCGACCTCGCCCCCGGCTCAGGTCTCTCCATGGCGAGGATCGTAGCGCCGAAATTTCCAGTTGACTAGCTAGCGCTCGCTAGCTATTCTCGCGGCGCATGGAGGGGAGCACTTCGTTCGCGGCCGTGAGGCCGAACGCCGGGGCTTCGGAAGCTGGTCAGAGATCGAGGAGTGACAGTTGCCGTTCGTCAATCTGCGAATCAACGAAGAGCTGCTGACGGCAGACAAGGAGGGGGCGTTGCTCGAGGCCCTCACCGATGCCGTCGTGTCGGTCTACGGAGAGGACCTCCGCCGATTCACCTGGGTGATCGTCGATCCCGTCCCGCCGCGGCGGTGGGCGGTCGGCGGGAGGGCCATTCCGTCTCGGGAGGCTGCGCCATGAAGACGAAGGCAGGCAAGGCAAGCCACTCGCTTGCTCGATTCGAGAAGGAGCGTCGATGCATCTGAGAAGAGTGTCACGGTGGTTCGCGGTATCGGTAGGTCTGGTGTTGCTCCTCGCTGCGAGCCTGGCGGTGGCGGGCTGCGGCAGCTCGAGCAGCTCGAGCGGGTCACAGTCGGGGGGTGGGAGCGCCGAAGGTGGCGAACTCACCTTCGGCGTCCTCACTGCGCTGTCGGGATCTGCCGCGGCCTACGGGGAAGCGGAAAAAGTCAGCGCCGAGATCGCCGCGGAAGAAATCAACGCCAAGGGCGGCATCAAGGCCGGTGGGAATACGTACAAGGTCAAGCTGGCCTTCTACGACCAGGCCTACGATCCGACCAAGGCGGCCACCGCGGCGACCAAGGCGGTCCAACAGGACGGCCTCCAGTTCGTCTCCAACCTGGGCGGCGGAACGGTGCAGGCGGTCCAGCCGATCACCGAACGCGCCGGCTCCCTCCTCTTCTGCATGTGCGCCGGCGTCAGCTTCGTCGGCAAGGCGCATCCACTCACCTTCCGGCCCTACTTCGGCGACCCGGAATCCCTCGCGGCGTCGCTCGCGTACCTGAAGACGGTGGAACCGGGCGTCAAGCGGATCGTGAACCTGCTGCCCGACGAAAGCATCGGTCACGAAACCGCCCCGGAATTCGAAGAAGTGGTGTCAGAAGCAGGCCTGGAAAACGAAACGGTGTTCATCCCCCGCGGTGAATCCGACTACTCGGCGACCCTCACCAAGGTGCTCCAGGGCAATCCTGACGTGATCAATTTCGGGCCCAACGATTCGGGGACCTACCAGACCGTCGTCAAGCAGGCCTTCCAGCTCGGCTACAAGGGTCGGTACATCTTCCCCGACACGCTGGAATTCGATCCGACGCTGAAAGCGGTCCCGCAGGGAGCGCTGGAGCGTTCGATCGCGTCGCCGTGCAACCTGTCGGCGCGGACGCCGGCGGCGAAGGCGTGGGCCGCCGGCTACGAAAAGAAGACTGGCGGCGAAGAACCACAGTGGTGGTCGGCACAGCTCCACGACAACTGGATGCTCGTCGCCGCGGCGATGGAAAAGGCCGGGAGCATCGAACCGGAAGCGGTCGCCAAGGCGCTCGGCGAAGTGTCGATCCAGGGCGCGACCGCAGGTGGTGGCGAAGTCCATTACGGACCGGCCGAAGCAGGTGGCCCACCGCAGATATTCAAGGTTCCCTACCCGGTCTGCGAAGTGGTCAACGGCAAGCAGAAGCAGGTCACCAAGGGTTGATCCGATCGGGCGCCCGGCTTCGGTCGGGCGCCCCTCATCCTCATGCTCTCCCAAGTAGTCGTCAACGGAATGGTCCTCGGGGCCTTCTTCTCCCTGATGGCCGTCGGGCTCACGCTGATCTTCGGCGTCCTCCGGGTCGTGAACTTCACCCACGGTGTGATGTTCATGCTGGGTGCCTACGCGACCTGGTATCTGAACAAGCAGGGGGCGCCGTATCTCGTCGCCGTCGCGCTCGGCGGGCTCTCGGTCGGCCTGTTCGGAGTGCTCTTGGAGATCGTCGTGCTGCGCCGGTTCCGCGGGCTGCTGATCGAGGGCGCGGTGGTGGCGATCGCGCTCGCGATCCTGTTGCAGAACCTGGCCTTGCAGGTGATCCCGCTGTCCCCGCAGTCCGTTCCCACCCCGTTCGAAGGCACCGCGCACCTCGGCGGCGTGTACATCGCCTGGCAGCGGATCTTCATCGTCGTCGTCGCGGTGGTCTTGATCGCCGGGCTGTCCCTGTTCATCAAACGCAGCCGGTTCGGGCGCTCGGTGCGGGCGCTCCAGCAGAACCCCCAGGCCGCCGAACTGCAGGGGATCCGCCCCGACCTGGTCGCGCCGCTCGTCTTCGGCGTGGGCGCCACGCTCGCCGGCCTGGCAGGGGGCCTGATCGTCCCCGTCCAGCAGCTGCTGCCGACGATCGGGGAAGGGCCGCTGCTCGACTCGTTCGTGGTGGTGGTCCTCGGCGGCCTCGGCAGCGTCGAGGGCACCCTGATCGCGGCGATGCTGATCGGGCTCGCGCAAAGCGCCACCACCACCTACTGGACCGAGCCCGCATCGATCGCCGTCAGCTTCCTGATCGCGATCGCCGTCCTCGTCGTCCGCCCGCAGGGGCTGTTGGGCAATGAGTAGCGTCACCGTGGCCCCGCCGCGGCCTGAGGGAAATGGAGAAAGGCTCACCGTGACGCGGCGTGGTGCGACCTTCGCCTCGGTCGCGATCCCGCTCGCCCTGGTCGCGGTCCTGGCCCTGCTCCCGGGGATGGTCGGGGCTTATGAAACGCACCTGCTGATCCTGACCCTGCTCGCGATCGGCCTCGCGGTCAGCTACCGACCGCTCCTGCTCGCCCACCAGGTGTCGCTCGCCCATGGAGCCCTGTACGCGATCGGGGCGTACGGCTTCGCGATCCTCGGGGTCGACCACGGGGTCAGCTTCTGGTTGGCGATCGCGGCCGGCGGCGTCTTCGCGGTCGCCGCCTCGATCGTCATCGGGATCCCGTCGCTGCGGACCAGCGACGCCTACTTCCTCCTGATCACGTTCGCCTTCTCGGTGGTGGTGATCTCCTTGATCCAGAACACCGAATCCCTGACCGGAGGGTTCGCCGGCATCGCCGGCATTCCATACCCACCCGGGGTCAAAACCGAAGACGATTTCTTCTACCTGTCGCTCGTGGTGGTGGCGGTCACGGTCGCCGTGTTCATCCTGCTCGATCGCTCGCGCTGGGGGCTGGAGCTGCGGGGCATCGGGTCCTCGTCGGACCTCGCCGAGTCGATCGGGATCGGGCGCACCGGTGCGCTGTTGTTGGCCTTCGCGATCGGCGCTCTCTTCGCCGGGATCCTGGGCGGCATATACGCGAGCTTCATCGGCTTCATCGCGCCACAGAGCTTCAGCCTCTGGCTCTCGGTGAGCATCCTCACCTCGGTGATCGTCGGTGGTGTGAGGTACGTCTGGGGCGGGGTGATCGGGGCGGCGTTCATCACGCTGGTCCCGCTGCTCTTCAATTTCGGCGGATCCTGGGAAGCGATCTTCGGGGCGGTGAGCGTGATCGTGGTCCTGTTCGCGATGCGGCATGGGATCGTCACCGAACTCGTCGCCTACTGCCGCCGCCGGTTCGGGTCGGCGCCGACGGCCAGTGTGCCGGTCGGAGGGGCGCTGGGGAATCTCGACGGCGGCCCGATCCCGACGCGGCTCCCGATCGGCGCGAACCACGTGCTCGAGGTTCGCGGCATCGCCAAATCGTTCGGCGGGGTCCACGCGGTCCGCGGCGTCTCCTTCCAACTCTGCGCCGGCGAGACCCTCGGTCTGATCGGCCCCAACGGTTCCGGCAAGACCACCACCTTCGATCTGATCAGCGGCTTCCGCCGACCCGACGGGGGCGAGGTGAAGGTCAACGGCGCCGCGCTCGCGCACAGCCCGCATCGGGTGGTCCGCGGTGGCCTCGCCCGTACCTTCCAGGCCACCTCGGTCTTCACCGGCATGACCGTCTTCGAGAACGTGCTGCTCGCGGCCGGGGCGCACACCAGGCGCAACCCGCTCCGCCGGTTGCTGCTGCCGGTGAGGCGGTCACGGCGCGAGCGCCGGATCGCCGAGGGCATTCTCGATGAACTCGGGCTCGCCGCCTCGGCGGGGGCCCTCGCCGAGGATCTCCCGTACGGTCACAAGAAGGTCCTCGGGATCGCCATCGCGCTCGCGACCGACCCTGACGTGATCTGCCTCGACGAGCCGGCCACCGGGATGACCGAGGCGGAGATCGCGCACCTGATCGCGGTCCTCGAACACCTTCGTTCGACGCGGCAGATCGCGATCATCGTGATCGAGCACCGCCTTGCCGTGATCCGCACCCTCTGCGACCGGGTCGTCGCCCTCCGCGCGGGGGAAGTGATCTCCGAGGGCGACGCGGAGACGGTCCTCGACTCGCCCGAGGTCGCCGAGGCGTTCCTGGGGGGGAGCGCGGAGTGACCGGGGCACCGCTGCTCGAGGTCCGTGACCTTCATGTGAGCTACGGCTCGGTGGCGGCCGTGAATGGAGTGTCGTTCGCGGTCGGCCGCGGCCAGGTCGTCGCCCTGGTCGGGGCGAACGGGGCCGGGAAGACCACCACGCTGCGGGCGATCTCCGGGATGCACGCGCGAGGGAGCGGCACCATCCTGGTCGAGGGCTCGCCCTTGAAGACCTCGGCCCGGGCGGTGCTCGACGCCGGCATCGCCCACTCCCCGGAGGGACGCCAGGTCTTCCCGCTGATGACCGTCAGGGAGAACCTGCAGGTGGGCGCCCACCTGGTCAAGGACCGTCGCCTCGCCGCGGAGCGGGAAGCGCGGATGGTCGCGCGGTTCCCGGTTCTCGGCGAACGGTTGGCGCAGAGCGCGGGAACCCTGAGCGGGGGCGAGCAGCAGATGCTGGCGATGGCCCGAGCCCTGATGACGGGTCCCTCGCTCCTCCTCCTCGACGAGCCGACGATGGGGCTGGCGCCGATCGTCGTCGGTGTCATCCGCGAACTGATCGAACAGCTCAGCGCCGAAGGGACCTCGATCCTGCTCGTCGAGGAGAGCGCCGACCTGACCTTGCGGGTCGCGGAGGAGATGCACCTGATGGACGGGGGCCGGATCGTCCTCTCCGGCCCGACCGGGGAGCTGGTCGGGACCGAGGAGATGCGGCGGCTCTACCTCGGCGGCCAGGGAACGACTTCAAGCACGTCAAATGGAAAGGAATCGCCGCAATGAAGTTCTATCTGATGTTCAACCCGTACACGTGGCCTGACAAGGACACACCGGTGAAGATGGGGGGGCGGCGAACGGACCTTTATCAGGACATGGTGGAGGTCGCCGTCGAGCACGCCCAGATCGCCGATCGCGCCGGGTTCGCGGGCCTCTTCTTCTCCGAACAGCACGGCAACATCGAGGGGGTCCCGGAGGTCACCGACAACCCGATCCTCTGGGACATGTTCCTCGCCGGACACACCGAGAACATCATGGTCGGGCAGCTGGGGAACACCATCACCGTCAACAACCCCCTCGCCGTGGCGGACCAGGTGGCCCACCTCGATCAGCTGACCAAAGGTCGGGCGCTGGTGGGTTTCGCCAGGGGCAACACGCCGCGTTGGGCCGACCAGTACGGCCAGCACATCCCGATGGGGGCGACCCGCTCCGACAAGTCCGAGCACGACGAGCGCAACATGCGGGCGCTGATCGAGGCCTGGGAAATCATCAAGCTCGCCTGGACCGAGGAAGTGTTCTCGTTCGACGGGGAGTTCTGGAAGTTCCCGGTCCCCGGCACCAAGTGGACCTACCCGCCGACCAAGGAGTGGGGGACGGCGGTCGACGACGACGACAACCTGCTGGCCGTCGGCATCGCCCCGGGGCCCTACCAGGACCCCCACCCCCGAATCTTCGCGCCGATGTCGGGGCGCGCCTCGACGGTGCGTTTCTGGGCCCGCGAGGGGGCGACGATCATGTGCCTGACCCCGCGTGAGGACCTCGTCCAGGGAATGCTGGACATCTACTCCAAGGAGGCTGCCGGTACCGGTCGCGAGGTGCGCCGCGGGGAGGGCATCATGATGGGCGGCAACTTCTCGATCGCCGCCGACGAGGCGACGGCGAGGGCGCGCGGGGAGGTGATGGCGGAGTGGGACTCGATGCTCTACGGGGTCCCGCCCTACAACCTGCCCCACCCGCTGCAGATGAACGGGACGCCGGAGCAGATCATCGACCAGATCGGTGGGATGAACGAGCGCCTCGGGGTCGACGAGGTCCTCCTGATCAACGCCTTCCCGGCGCCTCACGGGCGTGAGGTCGCGACCGAGATGCTGGAGATGTTCGCCGCCGAGGTCCTGCCCGCGTTCGGCGTGAAGGGCCCGGAGATCGCGGTGGCCACCTGAGGATGGAGGAGACGGTGGCAACCGGGCACGAGGCCGTCGCGTCGGGCGCGGCCGCGTTCGACGCCGAGGAGGCGAGCATCGCGCGGACCGCGCGGGCGATGCTCGCCCCTTTGATCGAGGAGTTCCTCGCCTTCGATCTGACCGAGGTGCCGATCGACCGGATGCCATACGGCGAGAGGCCCGACGCGTGACCTCTTCACCGCAGGACCTCGGCCTGATCGACCAGGCGGCGGCGATCGCCGCGGGGGCGCTCACCCCGGAGGAGCTCTTCGCCGCCGCGAGCCGCCGCGCCGCCGCCGTCCACCGCGAGACCAACGCGGTGAGCGCGGTCTTCGAGGGCGATCTCTCCGCGCAGTTGGAGGCCGCCCGGCGTGGCCCGCTCTTCGGGGTGCCGTGCGGGGTGAAGGACATGTTCGCGATCGATTGGCGGGTTCCCGAGGACGGAACGCCGCTTCCCGCCCATACCGGCGGCAGCGGGGAGGCCGACGCGGTGACCGCGCTCCGCCGCGCGGGAGCCCTTCCGCTGCTGGCGACCAACCTGCACCAGCTCGGGATCGGCACGACCAGTCACATCACCGCCCTCGGGCCGATTCGGAACCCCTGGGACCTTCACCGCTGCGCCGGTGGTTCTTCGGGAGGGTCCGCCGTCGCCGTCGCCGCCCGCGTCGTCGCCGGGGCGGTGGGGACGGACGCCGCCGGCTCGATCCGGATCCCGGCTTCCTACTGTGGGATCGTCGGTCTGAAGCCGACCTGGGGAACGGTCCCGGTCGGTGGGTACACCGGCTCCTACTCCAGCATGGGCGTGGTCGGACCGATGGCCCGTGACGCGCGCGATTGTCGTGCCCTCGCCGCGGCGCTCCTCGGCGTCGATCTGAGGGTCGAGAGGCGCGAGCGCCTGCGGATCGGGCTGCCCCGCGCGAGCCATTGGACCGATGTCGATCCCGGCGTGCGCGCCCGCTGCGAGAGCGCGGTCGACATCTTCGCCGCGGCGAGCGCCGAGGTGAGCGAGACCGAGATCCCCGGCGCGGGCCACCTTGCCCTCGCGGCGATGGTCACGACCGGGACCGAGCGCCTGCCTCAACTGGACCGCCGGTGGATGGTGACGGTCCTCCCGCGCCTTCACCCCTCGGTCCGGGCGATCATCAAGACGCGCTTCGACCTCAGCGCCAACCTGCTCCAACGCGTGCTGCGCTTTCGCTCGCTGCTTCGTCATGCGCTCGCCGGCGCCTTCCGCCATGTCGATGTCATCGCGATGCCGACCGCGCCCGCATCTCCCCCTCTGGTCGACCGTCCGCGCGCCGAGTTGCCGTCCGGCTCGGCCTCCGCCGACGCCGCCGCGCTCCATTTCTCCTCCCTGGCGAACCTGACCGGGATCCCGGCGATCTCGATCCCCTGCGGCCTCGACGCGGCCGGGCTTCCGGTCGGGATCTCGCTGCACGCTGCCTGGGGGCGGGAGGACCTGCTGCTCGACCTGGCTGAGCAGTTCGAGCGGTTGACCGATGGCTCGTATCTCGCGCCGGCGAACCTCGCCGCGCGCTTTCCAGAGAGGACTACCCGATGACCACTGCCGCACTCGATACAGCCGGGGTGCTGGTCGCCGGAGAGGCACGAGAGGGCCGCGGCGAGGAGCAGACGATCTTCGAGCCGGCGACCGGTGTGGAGGTCACCGCCCTGCGGCTCGCCTCGACCGCCGACGTCGATGACGCCGTGCGCGCCGCCGCCGCCGCGCTCGCCGGACGGTGGGGGAGGACGTCGGCGCCGCAGCGATCCCGGCTGCTGCACGGTCTCGCCGATGCGATCGAGGCCGACGCGGAGAAACTGGTCGAGATCGAGACCCGCAACGTGGGCAAGGCGGTCACGGCGGTCCGCGGAGAGGTCGGCGCGGCGGCCGCCGTGCTGCGCTACTACGCCTCGGTCGCCGGGTCGATCGAGGGCAGCGCGAATCCGATCGGCGGCTCGCTCACCGCATACACGCTGCGGGAGTCGGTCGGGGTCTGCGGCCAGATCGTCCCCTGGAACTACCCGCTCTCGATGGCTGTCGCGAAGGTCGCGCCGGCGCTCGCCGCGGGCTGCTCGGTGGTGCTGAAGCCCGACGCGCTCACCCCGCTCTCGGCCCTGCGGCTCGGGCGCCTCGCGCTCGAGGCCGGGATCCCGCCCGGCGCCCTGAACGTGGTCCCCGGTGACGGCCCGACCATCGGCGGGCACCTGGTCGCGCACCCCGAGGTTCGGAAGGTGTCGTTCACCGGCTCCACGGCGACCGGGGCGGAGGTGATGAAGGCCGGCGCTCCGCTGGTCAAGCGCCTGACCCTCGAGCTCGGCGGGAAGAGCCCGAGCCTGGTCTTCGCCGATGCCGATCTCGGCGAGGCGGTCAAGGGATGCGTGTGGTCCGTATACAGCGCCGCCGGGCAGAGCTGCGAGGCCCGCTCCCGGGTGTTGGTCGAGCGCGAGATCCACGACGAGTTCCTCACCCGGTTCGTCGAGCGGGCGGCCCTTCTGCGGGTCGGCGATCCGCTCGCCGAGGACACCCAGATCGGGTCCCTGATCTCGACCCGACACCGTGACCGGGTGCACGAGCTCGTCGAGGCCGCCAGGGACCAAGGTGCGCAGGTGCACTGCGGCGGCGAGGTGCCCTCAGGAGATGGTGCGTTCTACCCCCCGACCACGATCTCCGACCCCGACCACGGCCTGGCGATCGAGCAGGCGGAGGTGTTCGGCCCGGTGGCGACGGTGGTCCCCTTCGACGGCGAGGACGAGGCGGTGCGGCTTGCCAACGACGTGCGCTACGGGCTGATGGCCACGGTGTGGACGGGCGATCCCGCCCGCGGCCCGCGCCTGGCCAGGCGGATCGAATCGGGCACGATCGGCGTCAACATGCCGTACACGTCGTTCCCCGGCGTGCCGTTCGGTGGCTTCAAGCAGTCCGGCTTCGGTCGAGAGTTCGCGTTGGAGACCCTCGACGACTACCTGGAGACGAAGAGCGTGGTTCTCTGGACCGGCAAGAAGTCTCCTACCCCGATCGACTAGCGAGGTTCCGATGTCCGCAGACGAGATCGTCCTTCCCTACCTCCTCCAGACCCGCGAGCGGGAAGATCCCGCCCGTCCATTTCTCCGCGAGGTCGACGGTCCCCCGCGCAGCCTCGGTGAAAGCGGGGATGCCGCGCGCCTTTGGGCGGGTGCGCTCGCCGCCCTCGGGGTCGGCCGCGGCGACTACGTCGGCTCGATGATGCCGACGGGGATCGCCGCGATCGAGTTGTTCTTCGGGATCAACTCGCTCGGCGCGGTCGAGGTGCCCGTCCATACCGAGTACCGCGGTACCTTCCTCTCGCACGTGCTGAACACCGCCGGGGTGAAGGCGGTGGTGATCGAGTCGCGCTACCTCGAGCGGCTCGTCGATGTGGCCGGCGATCTGCCCGGCCTCCGCACCGCGATCGTCGTGGGCTCCGCCGACCTGCCGGCAGGGCTGCCGTTCGAGGTGCTCGGCGCCGCCGACCTTCTGGCCGCCGCCGATCCTCGCGAGCCGGTCGACGGCCTGCGTCCGCGGGACATCGCCAGCGTTCTCTTCACCTCCGGTACCACCGGCGCCTCGAAGGGCGTCCTCATGCCCTTTGCCCATCTCCGGGCCTCGACCGAGGGGGCGTGGCCGAGCGCGCTGATGACCGCCGAGGACACCAACTATCTGGTCCTGCCCGGCTACCACATCAGCGGCAAGGTGGCGGTCGACTCGATGCTCCTGGCCGGCGGACAGGTGGCCGTCCGCGAGCGCTTCAAGACCGATGAGTTCTGGTCCGACATCGACACCACCGGAGCCACCAACGCCTGCATCATGGGTGCGATGGCCGGCTTTCTGATGGCCGCGCCCGAGCGGCCGGACGACGCCGGACACAGCCTCGACAAGGTCCTCCTGCTTCCTCTCCCCGACTATCTCGACGAGTTTCGCGAGCGCTTCGGCGTGCGGGTGCACACCATCTACAACCAGACCGAGATCAGTTGCCCGATCGTCTCGGACGGGTTCACCACCGGCCATTACACGAGCTGTGGCCGCCTCCGTGACGGTTACCAGGTGCGGATCGTCGATGCCGACGACGTCGAGGCCCCGGTCGGGGAGGTCGGCGAACTGGTCGTCCGCGCCGACGAACCGTGGACGATGATGTCCGGCTACATCGGGATGCCGGAGAAGACGGTGGAGAGCTGGCGCAACCAGTGGCTTCACACCGGCGACGCGTTCAGGCGGGACGCCGACGGCAACTACTACTTCGTCGATCGCCTCAAGGATGTGATCCGCAGGCGCGGTGAGAACGTCTCTTCGGTCGAGGTCGAGATCGCCGTGTGCACGCACGAGGAGGTGCTCGAGTGTGCGGCGGTCCCGGTCGCCTCGGAGTGGACGGAGGAGGAGATCATGGTGTGCGCGGTCCTCAAGGAGGGGAGCGCGCTGACCGAGGAGGAACTCCTCGCCTACCTCGGGCCGCGGATGCCCCGGTTCATGCTGCCGCGCTTCCTCGAGTTCGTCGACGAACTGCCGAAGACCCCGACGCAGAAGATCCGCAAGGCAGGCCTCCGCGAGCGCGGTGTCGGAGAGAAGACCTGGGACAGCCAGGCGAAGTCGCCCGGTGGGGTCTGACGACCCGAGACCAACAGAAAGGACTGTGACGATGACCCAGACGGCAAGTGGTACCAAAGAGCGGAACGAGGAGATCGTGACCGTGCTGCGCCGATTCTCCGCGGCCTTCAACAGTCACGACACCGACAGCTTCATGTCGACGTGGGACGAGACCGCCGAGAAGATCGTCTACCAGCCGGAGGAGTTGCGCTTCCCGATCCTGAGCCTGTCCGCCCTGCGGGAGTACTTCGACAACGTCCCGAACGTGGTGCGGAGGATGCACGATATCCGGGTGATCGACTTCGAGATCGACGTCGAGGGGGATGTGGCGATGGTCTACGTCAGGTTCTGGTGTCGGATCGCCTTCGCGAAGGTCCCGGAGACGGTCGACGGGCAGATCCGCCAGTCGTTCATCTTGAAGCGGCGCGGCGAGGAGTGGAAGCTCGCCCACTACCACGAGTCGAGGCAGGCGCCGGGGTTCGAGCGGGCCGTCGGCGAGTGGTAGGCGACCGGCGCTCGCCTGAGGCAGCTTGATAGAAGGGGTGAACGGTGGCGACGGCAGGAAAAGACAGGAAGAGGGCGCGACCGCGCTACGACGCGCTGGTCGAGGTTTCCACCCGGCTCTTCGGCGAACACGGCTTCGAGGGGACCACCGTGCGGATGATCGCCGACGAGCTTGGGGTCCAGAGCGGCAGCCTCTATAGCCATATCAAGAGCAAGGACGAGGTTCTGCACCTGATCGTGATGACCGTGGCCGACGCGTTCTTCGAGGCGGTCAGGGAGGCCAGCGAGGCGACCGGCAACCCGGAAGAGAAGCTGCGGGCGATGTGCCGAGCGCACCTCGAAGTCATCGACGATCACGGCCTTGCGGTCCGCGTGTACTACGACGAGTGGCATCGTCTCAGCCCTAAGGCCCGGAAGCAGATCGCGACGCTGCGGAATTCCTACCGGAACCGGTTCACGGCGGTGGTGGAGGAGGGGATCGCGGAAGGCACCTTCGGTTCGGTCGATGTCCCCTGGGCGGTCCTCGTCATCCTCTCGGCCTGCAACTGGGCAGTCGAGTGGTACTCCCACGAGGGGCCGCGAAATCCGGCGCAGATCGCCGACAAGTTCATGGACGTGATCATCGACGGGATCCGCGCCGGCAGCCCGGCGAAGCCGCCCCGCGCCGCCGCGCCGAAGAAGCCGAAGGCAGCGCCGAAAGCCGGGAAACGACGTAAGGCTGTTAGCTAGCGCTTGCTAGCATGAGGGCGATGGTCGCGTCGACCCTCGCGTCCCTGGTCGCCGGAGTCGCGGCCAGACATCCCGATCGCCCGGCCGTCAAGTTGGACGACCGGGTCCTGGACTTCGCCGGCCTGGATGACCGCGCGGCCCGGGTGGCCGGCCTGCTGGCGGCGGCGGGCATCGAGCCCGGTGCGCGGGTCGCCGTCATGGTCCCCAACGTGCCGGAGTTCCTGGTCCTCTACCACGGCGTGCTGAGGGCGGGCGCGGTCGTCGTCCCGATGAACGTGATGCTCAAACGCCGCGAGGCCACCTTCTACCTCGCCGACTCGGGCGCCGAGCTCATGCTCTACTGGCACCGATGCGCCGCCGAGGCGACGGCCGCCGCCGCGGACGCCGGATGCCCGGCGATCGAGGTGGAGCCGGAGGCGTTCGACGCGCTCCTCGGCGATCAGGGCCCCCGTGGCCCGCACCCCGTGGAGCCGGCCGACACGGCCGAGATCCTCTACACGTCGGGTACCACGGGCCGGCCGAAGGGGGCGACCCTCAGCCACGGCAACCTGCTCGAAAATGCCCGCATCTCCGCGGAGGAGATCTTGATGCTCGATCCCGAGAGCGTCGTCCTCGGGGTGCTGCCGCTCTTCCACGCGTCCGGGCAGACGCTGAGCATGAACGCCGCGATCTCCGGCGGGGCGTGCCTGACGATGTTGCCGAGATTCGATCCCGGTGGCGCCTTGAGGATCATCGAGCGGGACCGCGTGACGCACCTGCAGGGGGTGCCGACGATGTACATCGCCTTGCTGAATCACCCCGAACGGGAGAAGTTCGATGTCTCTTCGCTCCGAAATTGCGTCATCGGGGCCGCGTCGACTCCGGCGGAGGTCCTGCGCGAGTTCGGTGAGGCGTTCGACTGCGAGCTGTTCGAGGGGTACGGCCTGTCGGAGGCATCGCCCCTGGCAAGCTTCAACCACCCTGGCCGTCCGAGCAAGATCGGCTCGATCGGGACCCCGCTGAGGGGTGTGGAGATGAAGATCTTCGACGAGCACGACCGGGAGGTCCCACGGGGGGAGACCGGCGAGATCGTCGTCCGCGGTCACAACGTGATGAAGGGTTACTGGGGGCTGCCGGAGGAGACCGCCGCGGCGCTTCGCGGCGGCTGGTTGCACACCGGCGATATGGGGCGAGTGGACGGAGACGGTTACTTCTTCATCGTCGACCGGAAGAAGGAGATGATCATCCGCGGCGGTTACAACGTCTACCCGCGTGAGGTGGAGGAGGTGCTCTACGAGCACCCAGGAGTACGCGAAGCGGCGGTCGTCGGCCTGCCGGACGCGCGCCTCGGGGAAGAGGTCGGCGCCGCGGTCGTGCCCACCCCGGGATCGGAGCCCGACCCCGCGGAGCTTGTCGACTTCGTCAGGACCCGCCTGGCGGCCTACAAATATCCACGCCACGTCTGGTTCGTCCACGAGCTGCCGAAGGGACCGAGCGGAAAGATCCTGAAGCGTGAGATCGCGCTGCCGGCCGTGTGAACCGTGCGCGAGTCCGCCGAGGCCGCGGACGGGCCGATTCGAATCGCCTGCCTCGGTAGTCGGCTCAGTTCGACAGGGCGGCGCTCAGCTGCAGCCCGACTCCTTCGAGGGCGCGGCGCACCCGCCGGTCGAAGCTCGCCAGGTCCGCTTCCAGCCGCTCGGCGGTGGCGATGGCGAAACCGTCGGCGAGGCTGACACCGAGGGCCCGACGTCGGGCCGCGAGGCGTGCAGCCGCGGCGTCGGGAGAGGACGTTCGGATGCCCAGCGAGGCCATGGCGCCGACCGCGGCACGGAGGTTGGCCTCCTCCCCTGCCGGGCGCACCAGCGCCTCGGCGTAGTTGACCGTGCAGATCACGAGCTCGGTCCCCGTGGAGGCGAACCGCGCGAAGGCATCCCGCGCGGCGGGATGATGCGCGTCGGCACGATCGAGCGCGGCGATCACGACATCGGTGTCGAGGACGCAGATCGTCACCGACGGCCCCGGGCTCAGCTGCGCTCTTCGGACCGGAGCTTCTCGAGGTAACCCGGCTCGTACAGCCCGTCGAAGACCCCCAGCGCGGATGCCAGGTCGGGGGCCGCGCGGTGCACGACGATGCGGTCGACGCCCTCGGCCTCGATCACGACCTCGTCCCCCGGCCGCAGGCCCGCGGCCTCGAGGCTCTCGACCGGCAGGGTCACCTGATGCTTCGTGGAGATACGTGGCATGCCTTTACTTTAGCGTAAAGGACTTGAGTCGTTCCACCCGGCGCCTGCTACGCCCGCACCGTCGCCAGCCGCTCGATGGTCGAGTCGATGTCCGCCTCGGTCGTCCGCGGGTTGATCGTGCAGAGTCGGAGGACGGGGCGGCCGTGGACCTCGGTGCTGGTCACCACGGCGTGGCCGTCGGCGGCGAGGGCGGCGGCTCGGCGGCGGTGCTCGGTGGGGGTGGCTCCGGGGAGCTCGAAGGTGACGATGCCGAGCTGGGCCGGGGTCACGACGCGCCAGCGGTCGTCGGCGTGGAGGCGTTGCTCGGCGTGCTCGGCGAGGGCGAGCCCGCGGGCGATCGCGGTCGCGATCCGGTCGGCGCCGTAGGTGCGGAAGGTGAGCCAGAGCTTCAGCGCGCGGGAGCGGCGGGTCAGCTCGAGGCTGCGGTCACGAAAGTTGACCTCGCCGGCGCCGGCGACGGTGTCGACCAGGTACTCGGGGTTGAAGGCGAAGGCCGCTTCGAGGGCGCCGGGTCGCTGCACGAACAGACAGCCTGCGTCGTAGGGCTGGAAGAGCCACTTGTGGGGATCGAGCGTCAGCGAGTCGGCGAGCTCGAGCCCGCGCAGCGCCGCGCGGCCGGCGTCGCAGAGCGCCGCCGGGGCACCGTAGGCGCCGTCCACGTGGAGCCACAGGTCCTCGCGACGGCAGAGCTCGGCGAGCGCGGGCAGCGGATCGACGGCGCCGGCGTTCACCGTGCCCGCGGTCGCGACGACGAAGCCCGGCCGCCTGCCGCGCGCGCGGTCCTCGCTCACCGCGGCGGCCACCGCGTCGGGAGGGAGGCGCAGGTCGCGGTCGCTCGCCAGCACCCGGACGTCGTGCTCCGGAACGCCGATCGCGCGCAGCGCCCGATCGATCGACTCGTGCGCCTGGTCGGAGAGGTAGAAGACGCCGGGCCCGGTCGCGTCTCGTGCCGCCACCAGCGCGGTCAGGTTCGCGATCGAGCCGCCGCTCGTGATCACCCCGTCGGCCGCGGGGGAGAGCCCGAGCAGCGAGCCGAGCCAGCCGAGCACGACGAGCTCCACGGCCGCCGGCCCCGACCCTCCGGCCCAGGAGGTGGCGATCGCGTTGAAGCCGGTGCCGAGCCAGTCGCCGAGCACGCCGGCGAACGAGGACGGCCCCGGCACGCGGGCGAAGTAGCGCGGGTGATCGCCGTGCTGCATGTGCGACAGCGCGACGTCGGCCAGGGTCCGCAGCTCGGCGAGCGGGTCCCCCGGCGCTCTCGGGACCGGCCCGCCGAGCGCCGCCATCAGGTCCTGCGGCGTCCCGGTCCGGATCGCCGGACCCTCGCCGCCGCGCTCGAAATGGTCGACGACGCGGTCGACCAGCCAGTGACCGAGGTCCCGCATGGTCCCCGGATCGAGGCCGAGCGGATCGGCATCGCCGCGGGCGCGCGCCGGCTCGTCGCTGCTTGTCTGGTCGGCGGCCAACGGTCTCGTCGACAAGGTACGGCCTGCGCCTCCCGTAGGATCGCGCTGCCTTGGACCCGGAACTCCTCTACGAGAAGTTCGTCCTCCGCCTCGACGGGCCGATCCTCGAGGTGATGGGCGCGGAGATCAAGGGAGTCCTCCGCCTCCACGTGAACTTTGCCCAGGCTTCGCTCACGCCGAAGAAGGACGGGATGCTCGAGATCTATGTCGACGACGGCGGCGCCCTCGACCGGCCGCTCCTGCAGCCGCAGATCAGCGGCATCTGGCGCGTATGGCGGTACGAAGTCCCGGCGACCGAGGAACCGGCGTTGGCCGAGTTCTTCGCCGAGGCCGAGCGCCGCCGGTCGACCCCGCGCTGATTCGAGCGCCCCGTCCCCGCGGTCAGGCCGCGGTCAGCAGGTCGCGCTCCGCGGCGACCCGCTCGAACGCCTCGACCACGTGCGGGTCGAACTGGCTCCCGGCCCCGCGGCGCAGCTCCTCGAGCGCCCGGGCCGGGCGCATGCCGACCGAGTGGGGGCGCTCGGAGACCATCGCCGCGTAGGCCACGCAGACCGCGACCACGCGGGAGCCGAGCGGGATCTGCTCGCCCGCCAGCGCGTCGGGGTAGCCGCCGCCGTCCCAGCGCTCGCCGACCGAGCGCACCAGGCGCGCCACCGGCACCAGCGCCGCGGCGGAGCCGATGATCCGCTCGCCGATCAGCGGGTGGCGGCGGATGAACTCCCACTCCGACTCCTCGAGCGGCGCGGCCTTGTTCAGGATCGCGTCCGGGATCGCCATCTTCCCGACCTCGTGAAGCTGCGCCGCGCGGGAGGTCTCGTCGCGCTCCTCCGCCGACATCCCGAGCTGCCCGGCGACGGCGAGCGCCAGGTCGCCGAGGTCGAGGGCCTGCTCGAGGAGCTGCGGCCGCCGTTCGCGCAGCGCCGTCAGCAGGACGTCGCGCGACTGGGACCCGGCCGAGGTCCGCTCGCTGACCTTGTCGGCGTACATCCGGCGGTCGGCCAGCTGCATCGCGTCGCGGACCGTCCGCGCCTCGCTCGGCAGCAGGACGCTCCCCTGCGAGGCGGAGATGTCGAAGCCCTCACCCTGCTCGGCGAGCGCCCCCAGCGCACCGGCGATGAGCGAGTCGACCGCGGCCGGGCTGCACTCCGCCAGCAGGCAGAACTCGTCCCCGCCGAGCCGGTAGGCGCGGCCGTCGGCGCCGGCGAACCGGTCGAGCCGGGCGCCGAGGCGGGCCAGCAGCGCGTCGCCGGTCGGGTGGCCGAAGGTGTCGTTGTAGAGCTTGAAGCCGTCGAGGTCGAACATCACCAGGAGGTGTGAGTTGCCCGGCGCGGGCGCCCGCTCCGCCGCGGCGCCGAGGTCTGCCATCAGCGCCCGGCGGTTGGCGAGCCCGGTCAGCTCGTCGGTCGTCGCCTCGCGCTCGGAGGTCGCGAGGCTCTGCCCGGCGCGGCGGAGCGCCAGCGCGAGGCGGGCGATCACCAGGAGGAGGGTCGCGAACGCCAGCACTTCCGCGGCGGCGGGGAGCTGGGCGGTCCGTTCGGCGGCCAACACGCCCATCGCGAGGAGGGAGGCGGTCACCGGCACGGCGGCGACGCGCATGCCGCGCGGCACCACCCGGCGGATCTTCGGCGGGCGCACCCAGGCCGCCGCCCCGATCAGCAGCGCGCCGAGCGGCCAGGCGGCGTCGAGCATCCCCCCTTCGACGTAGGTGCCCTGGGCGGACTCGAACAGGAAGGCGACGTCGGAGGCGGCGAGGACGATCATCCCGGCGCCGAGCAGCGTCCAGGTCGCGCCGGGGCGCCAGCCGGTGAAGGCGGTAGCGGTGACGACCAGGGTCAGCAGGGTCAGGTCACAGATCGGGTAGGCGAGGTTGGTCGCGGTTTCGAGGGTCGAGTCGGTGCGGCTCGCGGCGGCGATCGGCCCGAGCGCCAGCGCCGCCACCAGCGCGGCGACCGCGAGCCCGGCGATCAGGCCGTCAAGCCCGCGGGTGAAGGGAAGCGAGCCGATCCGCTCGCGCAGGAGCACGATCAGCCCGGCATAGGTCAGCGGGTAGAAGAGCAGGTAGCCGGCGTCGGCGGGCGAGGGGATCGGGATCGAACCGGCGATCGAGATCGCCGCCTCGTAATAGATTTCCCCGCCGGTCCAGATGATGAGGCCGCCGCCGATCAGCAGCCAGGCGGTGCGCTCGCGCCGGACCAGGACCGCCCGGGTGAGGCAGGAGCCGGCCGCGCCGAGCATGACGCCGCAGTAGATCCAGGTCCCGAACAGCGTGTCGCCGCCCCAGCCGGTGGCCGCGTGGACGACGAAGGCGCAGAAGCCGAGCACGACCAGGGCGCCCGCCGCCCGCATGGCGTTGCGTCGTCTGGGCGTCAGCTTCGCCATCCCCACACCTATCGTGCCGGGCCGCGCGAAACTTGACCGGCGGGCGGGATTCGGCGACCGCGGATCGCCACGGTCTGGCGGCCCGGGACCGAGGCTACTCGGGGCTCGCGATCTCCCGCCGCGCTCAGCTCGTCGCGGCCCGCTCCGCCTCGCGCAGCTCCCGCTTCAGCTCCTCGGCTTCGGCGTCGATTTCCTTTTCGACCACCTTGCGCGAGCGGGTCACGGCCTTTTCGATCTGCTCGCCGATCCGCGACTCGCCGACGACGACCAGGGCGGCGGCGCCGTCGTCCAGTTCCTCGCCGAGGTCCTTGAGGTCGGAGCGCGACATGCCGCGCCAGAGGTGGCCGATCACCCCGCCCGCGGCACCGCCGACGATCGCGCTGCCGATGATCGAGGGCGGGAAGAGGATCCCGGCGACGGCGCCGACGGCGATCCCGGTCCAGGCGCCGTGCTGGGTCGGCTTCTCCGTCTTGTGGACGTGGACCTCGCCGTCCTCCTTCTCGATCACGGCGGCGTCGAAGGTCCCGATCAGCCCGGCCGCGTGCAGGTCGCCGACCGCCTCGTAGTCGGCCTCGGCGCTGGGGATGTCGTCGTAGATCGCTGCGTACAGAAACACCGGCTTGTCGCTCACGGGGACTCCTTTCGAGAAGTTGACGAGCTAAGGCTACGTCGGCGGCGGGCGCGGGAGTTAGCCTGGACCGGTGGCGGCGGCGATCGAGACCGAGCGACTGAGCAAGCTCTACCCCGGCGGGCACGGGATCGCCGAGCTGACGATGACGGTGCCGAGCGGCGAGGTCTTCGGCTTCCTCGGGCCGAACGGGGCGGGCAAGACGACGACGATCCGCACGTTGCTCGACCTGATCCACCCGACCTCGGGGTCGGCGCGCCTGCTCGGCCTCGACAGCCGCCGCGACAGCGTCGCGATCCGCCGGCGGGTCGGCAACCTGCCCGGCGACTTCGGCTTCGGCCGCGAGACGACCGGCCGGCGCGCGCTGGAGCTGCTGGCGCGGCTCCGCGGCGCCGGGACCGAGCGCGCCGCCGAGCTCGCCGGGCGCTTCCGCGCCGACCTCGACCGGCCGTTGGGCGAGCTCTCGCGCGGCAACCGGCAGAAGGTCGGCCTGATCCTGGCCTCCTTCCACCGTCCCGACCTCCTCGTCCTCGACGAGCCGACCGGCGGCCTCGACCCGATGATGCAGGAGGAGTTCCTCGCCCTGGTCGGCGAGGAACGGGACCGCGGCGCGACCGTCTTCCTCTCCTCCCATGAGCTCGACGAGGTCGAGCGGATCTGCGACCGGGTCGGGATCGTCCGTGCCGGGCGCCTGATCGCGGTCGAGCGCGTCCCCGAGCTGCTCGGGCGTGCGCGCCGCAAGGTCACCGTCCGCTTCGCCGATCCGGGCGGGGCGGAGGAGCTGCGCCGGCTCGCCGGGGTGAGCGACGTCGAGGCGGCCGACGGCGCGGTCAGCTTCCACTTCGGCGGCGACCTCGACCCGGTGGTGAAGGCGCTGGCCGCCCACCACGTCGCCGACCTCGAGGTCTCGCGGCCGACGCTCGAGGAGGTCTTCCTCGGCTACTACGAGGGCGAGGAGGGGGCGGGTTGAGGTCCCCGCTCGCCTCCCTGGTCGGCTTCCACCTGCGCGAGCGCCGCCGCTCGCCGCTCGCCTGGGGCCTGCCGCTGGGGGCGATGTCGGCGTTCATCGTGGCCATCTACCCCTCCGTGCAGGGGGCGTTGACCAAGGTCGTCGCCCAGTACCCGGAAGGCCTCAAGCAGGCCTTCGGGATCGGCCAGCTCTCCTCCGTCGAGCAGTACCTGCACGGCGAGATGCTGAGCCTGATCGTGCCGCTGGCGGTCGGCTACCTGGCCGCCCGGGCGGTGGCGAGCAACCTCAGCGGGGCGGCTGAAAGCGGTCGCCTGGAGGTGGTCCTCTCGGCGCCGGTGACCCGCCGGGCGGTCTGCGTCGGGGCCTTCCTCGCCGCCGCGGTCGAGGTCGCCGCGGTCCTCCTCCTCACCCTGGTCCTCAGCCTGCTCGGCAGCCTCGTCGCCGGCGCCGGGCTCGGCGTCGGCCACGCCCTGGCCGGCTTCGCCGCGGTCTGGCCCCTGGCCCTGGTCGGCGCCGGCCTCGCGATCGTCGTCTCCGGCTTCTCCCTCAAGACCAGCGTCGTGACCGGGGTGGTGGCCGGCTTCCTGGTCGCGATGTACGTGGTCGACCTGATCGGCAAGCTCGACACCAACCTCTCCGGCATCCGCTACGCCTCGATCTTCCGCTACTACGGCAACGCGATCGAAGAAGGCATCGAAGCGCCCGCCTTCCTCGGCCTCCTCGCCCTTGCGGCGCTGCTGGTCCTGCTCGGCGCGGCGCTGGTCGAACGCCGCGACCTCAGCCTCTGAGGCGGGGCCGGCTAGGGAAGCTCGAGCACGTCTTCGGGAACCTCACGCTCGATGTCGTGAGCGCCCTCGCCCAGGTCGGTGACGATCCGCAGGATGCGTTCGCCGTTGACCCCGAGGTTCCCCCGGTCCTCGATGACTCGGCTGGGCAGACGGAGCCGCCCGACCGGCAGCACCACGTCGTCGCCGACCTCGATGCGCTGGTTGGTGGTCCTAGGAGCCATCGGAATCGAACGTATCACGAGGCTCGGGACAGTCCCAGGTTCTCGTACTGCGCGGCCAGCACGACGTCGATCGACGCCACGAGATTGCCGAGCGCGTCCTTCCACTCGCGGCACACAGCCAGCCCGACCTCGGCCGGGACCAGCTTGTCTTCGGCGCGCTTGTGGGCGATGTCCCCATGGCCGATCGCGTTTCGCCACACGATCAGGGCTTCGAGCTTCTCCTTGCGCGAGCGGTTCGACTCCTGATGCTCGAGCACGGCATCCCAGAAACGTAAGTCGAATCGGCCGAAGTCCGAGCCGAGGTTCGGGACGTTGGCGTTGCCGCGGTCCAGCCACCGGCCATTGATCAGCCGGGCTTCGAGCACCCGCCCGACGGCGGGGTTGGGGACACTCGCGGCGAGTGCCTGCGCCGTCTCCGTGTGGACGGCCCGGCAGTAGAGCTGGAACTGAGCCGAGAGCGCGGTCACGTACGCGTAGACGATCTGCCGGCTCAGGAGACGGCGCTCGCGGCCCAACCTACGAACCGCCCGATGCGCCAGCTCGAGCTCGGCGAAGACTTCCTGGGCGGGGCCCTGCCAGAGGTGGAGGGAGGTGGACACCACCACCCAAGGGCTCGGGGCGGTGCGAATTACCCCCCGGCGCCGCCCGCGTGGAGCAAGGGGGCTTCCAGCCACGGGGCGAGGGTGCGGGCGAAGGTGGCGGTCAGGTGGGCGTTGTCGCGGTAGACGAGGACGCTGCCGATCACCGCGCGGCAGAGGCCGTTGGGGCAGATCTCCGGCGTCAGGTCGACGGTGGGGATGCCAAGGGTGTGGGCGGCGCGGCGTTCGAATTCGCGGTTGGGGGCGGCGTGTTCGGGGAATCCGCAGGCGCCGAAGTCGTGGAGGTGTTCGGAGACGCAACTGGGGACGTCGAAGGGGGCTTCGGGGTCGTCGCGGATCACGACCGCGGCGGCGCCCGCGGCGGCGATCTTTTCGAGGGTCGAGGCGAAGCCGGCTTCGAGGGCGGCGGCGTTCGCGGCGCCGGTCAGCAGTTCGCCTCCCGGTCCGTAGGCTCTGGTTTTGCTGTCGCCGCTGAGCGCGACCGTGACCTGGCCCCTGCCGGCCTCGCGGGCGATCCGGCGCAGCGAGCTCGCCCGCCACGCCGTGCAGGCCGGGTATTCGCGGCTTTCGGCCACGTTCAGCGTCGGGACCATGACCGGGGAGCATTCGCGCTTGGTCAGCACCACCAGCCGCCGGTGCTGGGCGATCGCGATCTGCTCGAGCGCCGGGAAGTACTGCATCGCGTGCGAGTCGCCGAAGAGGACGAGCGTCCGTTCGCCCGTCGGATCGCCGTACACGCAGGCGTGCGAGACCGTCCCTTCGATCCCCTCCAGGCAGCCTTCGAGGGCCGGCCGCGGGATGTCTTCGGGCGCCTGCAGCGGGGTCGGCCGGATCGCCCTCGCCCGCTGCTCGGGGCGCGGTTCGCGCGCCAGCGCCCCGGCGCCCGCCGCCCGCGCCGCCGCCAGCGTCGGCAGGGTCGGCTGGACCCGGGTCAGCCCCACGCCGGCGAGCACCCCGGCGGCCATGCAACAGGCGCCGAGCGCGAGGCCGCGGGCGGGCTTGGCGACGAGGCCCTTGGCGCGGCGGGCCGGCTCCTCGATCAGGTGGTGGGACAGCACCGTCGGGATCGCCGAGAGGGCGACCATCGCGCAGGCGGCGAGGGTCGAGAGCGGGCCGAGGATCACCGCCCCGAAGATCAGGAACGGCCAGTGCCAGAGGTACCAGGAGTAGGAGATGCGGCCGACGTAGCGGACCGGCGAGAGCGACAGCGTCGCGGCGGGCGAGGGCCCCCGCCGGGCCAGCAGGGAGGGGCCAGCGAGGATCAGCGCCGCCGTCCCGACCGTCGGCACCAGCGCCGCGGCGCCCGGGAAGGCGGTCTGCGCGTCGAAGGAGAGGACGGCGAAGACGATCGCCCCGAGCCCCGCCCAGCCGAGCCCCTGAGCGGCCGGCCACGGCAGCCGCACCGGCCCGAGCAGGGCGAGGGCGCCGCCCAGCGCCAGCTCCCAGCCGCGGGCGAAGGTGGAGAAATAGGCCCAGGCCGGGTTGGCGGCGGTCTCGCCGATGCCGAGCGCCAGCGAGCCGGCGAAGAGCAGCGTCAGGGCGGTCCAGAGCACCTGCCGCTCGCGGCCCCCGGCGCGCCGCCCGAGCCAGGTGAGGGCGATCAGCAGGGTCGGCCAGACGAGGTAGAACTGCTCCTCGATCCCCAGCGACCAGAGGTGGAGCAGCGGGCTCGGTTCGACGCCGAGCTGGAAGTAGTTCACCGACTGCGCGGCGAAGTGCCAGTTGGCGACGTAGAGGGCGGAGCTGACGATGTCCCCGGACACTTCGGTCGCGCGCAGCGGCGAGAGCAGGGCCAGCGACATCGCCGCGACGAAGAGGAGGAGCACCGCGCAGAGCGGCAGGATCCGGCGCGCGCGGCGGGCGTAGAACTGGGGGATCGAGATCGAGCCGCGGCGCTCGTACTCGCCGAGCAGGAGGCGCGTGATCAGGTAGCCGGAGACGACGAAGAAGACGTCGACCCCGACGTAGCCGCCGGCGAAGACGGCGATCCCGGCGTGGCAGAGGAGGACGGCGAGGATCGCCACCGCGCGCAGGCCCTCGATGTCGGGGCGGAAGCCCTCGCCGCCGGCGCGGGAGTGGGTCTCGGGGGGCTTCTTCGTCTGCAGGAACATTGGTCACCCCGCGCGCCCGGCCCGCGCCGCGCGCCCGAGCGCCGCTTCGAAGGCCCCGCCGAGGGTGCGGGCGAAGGTCGCGGTCAGGTGGGCATTGTCGCGGTAGACGAGGATGCCGCCGATCACCGCGTCGCAGATGCCGTGGTGGCAGATCCGCGGCGTCAGGTCGACCAGCGGGACCCCCGCGCGGTGGGCGGCGCGGACGTCGAATGCGAGCGCCGTGCCGTTGGGGAGGGGGAAGTCGCAGGCGGCCGGATCGGCCCTGTTCGCAGCGACGCAGTCGGGCACGTCGAACGGCGCTTCCGGCGTGTTGCGGATCACGATCGCGCCGAGGCCGGCGGCGCGGACCCGCCGCAGGGTGGCGAGATATCCGGCCTCCAACGCGGCGGCGTTTTCGGTCCCGTAGAGCACCTGCCCGCCGCGGCCGTAGGCGGTGTACCCGCTGTCGCCGCTCATCGCGACGATGCCCGTGTGCCCGGCGCTCTCGATCCGCCGGAGCACGTGCCGCCGCCACGTGTCGCAGGTGCGGTATTCGCTGCCGGTCTTCGGGTTGCGGATCGTCGTCAGCGCCGGCGTGCAGTCCCGCTTGGTCAGCACCACGAGGCGCCAGTGGCGCCGGCGGGCGTCGACCAGCAGGGCGGGGAAGGCCTGCATCGCGTGGGAGTCGCCGAGGAGGAAGAGGACGCGCTTGCCGCGCTGGTCGCCATATACGCAGGCGTTGGAGCGGGTGCCGCGGACCCCGATCAGGCAGCCCTGGTAGAAGGGCGCGGGCTTGTCGGCGTGGGCGGTGCCGGGGCTCGGTCGGATGGCGCTCGCTTCCGCCCGCGGCGGCGGTTGGGTGACGGCGAGGAGCGCCACGATCGCGGTCGCCGCGACGTTTGCCAGGCGTGCGATGAGCGAGCCCCCGAAGCCCATGTAGGAACGTTACGACCCTCCACTTGCCGGCGGTCCCGATCGCTACCGTCGCGCCAGCTCCAGGTTCGACCGGTGGGGGCCGGCGAGCCACTCGGCGGCCTCCAGGCGCGCGTCGGCCGGCTCCTCGCCGCGCCGCAGCGCGTCGACGTAGGCGCGATCGGCGGCGAGGCGGGCGGCGACCTCGGGGCCCGTCGCGACGGCGCCGTGGCCGGGGACCACGACGTCGACCTGCCCGATCGCCTCGGCCAGGAGGTCGAGCGCCACCTCGTAGGCGCCCACCTGGTCGTCCTGGCGAGGGTCGAAGAGCGGGATCAGGACGTCGGAGAGCATGTCGCCGGCGAGCAGGACGCGACGGTCGGCGAGCAGGATCGCGGCGTGGCCGACCGCGTGCGCCCGGTGCTCGAGGAGCTCGCCTGGCACCGGCCCGCCGTCGGCGGGCAACGGGGTGAGGAGCGCGACCAGCTCGAGCGGGACGTCCGCCGCGCTCTCCGCCGCCATCGCCTGCGCCCGCTCGCGGGCCTCGCCCGCGACCCTCGCCCCGGCGGCGGTGGCGTAGCGCGGCACGTCGCCGAACCGGGCGTGCCAGAGCAGGTGGTCCCAGTGGGGATGGGTGGAGAACCCGGCGACCACCGGGATGCCGAGCCGGTCGACCTCGTCGGCGAGATCCGCCAGCTCGACCCCGTCGATGCCGGGGTCGACCACGACCAACCCGTCGTCCCCGCGCACCACGATCGAGTTGGTCCAGACCCACCCGCTCTGGCGGACCCAGACCCCGTCGGCAACCTGCTCCAGCATCGCTCCACCCTCCCAGATATCTCTTTGATAGTCATCGCGGCATGGCGGACGGAAAGCCGGTGGGCGAGGGGGTGGACTGGCGCGGCGCGAAGGTGCCGGAGAAGGTGGAGCTCGGGGGGCGGACGGTGGTGCTGCGGCCGGTCGATCCGGCGGGCGACGTCGGGTCGCTCTTCCGCGAATCGCACCCGCCCGACGGCGACCCCTCGATCTGGACCTACCTCGCCGAGGGGCCCTACGGGGACGTCGAGGAGATGCGGGCGAAGATCGTGGCGGACGCGGCGAGCGCAGACCCGCTCTGGTTCAGCATCGTGCCGCGCGAGGAGGGGGTCGCGGCGGGACGGGCCACCTACCTGCGGATCGAGCCGGCGATGGGGACGATCGAGATCGGGAACATCTGGTTCGGGCCGCGGCTGCGGCGGACCACGGCGGCGACCGAGGCGATCTACCTGCTCGCCCGCCACGCCTTCGAGGACCTCGGGTACCGGCGCCTGGAGTGGAAGTGCGACTCGCTGAACGCGGCCTCGCGGCGCGCGGCGGCGCGGTTCGGCTTCCGCTTCGAGGGCATCTTCCGCAACCACATGGTGATCAAGGGCCGCAACCGCGACACCGCCTGGTTCTCGATCATCGACGCCGAGTGGCCCGCGATCGGCGCCGGCTTCGCCGCCTTCCTCGACCCCGCCAACTTCGACGCCGAGGGCGCGCAGCGTCGCCCGCTTGCCGAGTTCCTCCCCACGGCCGACGGCGGGTGATCCGGGTCAGGGGGTCGAGATCCTCGGCCCCTCGATCTCGCTCACCTCCGGTACGTGAGCACGACAATGCCGGAGGCGAGCGGCGTCGTCTCGGCGAGGTCGAAGACGGTCTGTCGCCCCGGGCGGAAGAGCAGGTCCAGGGGGGCGGCCTCGCCGACGAAGAAGGGGTGGACCCAGAGCCGCAGCTCGTCGATCAGGTCCCCTTCCATCAGGGCGTAGGAGAGCTCGCCGAAGCCGAACTGGACGATGTCGCCGCCCGGCTCCTCCTTGCGCCTGCGAATCTCGTCGACCGCGTCGCCGCCGAGCACGGTGGTGTTGTGCCACTCGGGCGCGGTCAGGGTCGTCGACGCGACCCACTTCTCCATCGAGTTGAACCTGTCGCTGACCGGGTCGCCGGATTTTGCCGACCACACCGGCGCGAACACCTCGTAGGTGCGCCGTCCCATCAACAGGACCTCGGAGCTTGCGGTCAGCTCGGCCTGGATCTCCTGGCCGCGGCCGTCGTCCTCGTGGCGCCCGGACGGCCAGTTCTGCGGGTTCTCGATCACGCCGTCGAGGGAGATGTAGGTGGAATTCACGATGCGTCGCATGTCGCGTCCTTTCGTCGGTTCACCGGACCGATTGTGGACGCGGCCCGGCCGCCGGCCAATGCGAATCGGAGAACTATGCGTGGTCCGCGGCGATCACCTCGAGGCCTCGACGTAGATCAGCAGGCGGTCGACGAGCGTCCGGGCGTGCTCGGCGTCGGCGGGCCGGCCGAAGAAGAGCTCGTGGAAGTAGAGCGGCGCGGTGATGCCCTCGAGCAGCTCGGTCAGGGTCGGCGCCTTCTCGCCGCGGGCGGCGGCGCGGTCGAGCATCGCCTGCAGCTGGGTCGCCCGCGTGTGGAAGGTGACCGAGGAGTCGGCGTCCGGGGTGGCGAGCGCGGCGGCGCGGATCATGATGCCGCCGAGCGGGGCGATCACCTCGGCGAAGCGGACTGCCGCCAGCTCGAGGTCGCCGCGCAGGGTGCCGGTGTCGGGGATCGGCGCGAGCTCGCCGACGCGCTCGGCGACGATGTCGTCGACGAGGCCCGCGATGTTCCCCCAGCGCCGGTAGAGGGTCGCCTGGTGGACGCCCGCCCGCTCGGCGACGCGGGGGATCGTCACCTCCTCGAGCCGGCTGTCGGCCAGCAGCTCGATCACCGCCGCCTGCACTCGGGCCCGCACCTGTGCCGAGCGCCCGCCCGGCCGCCTCTTCTTCGCGCCTACGTCATCCATCGGCCGCCATTCTAAACGCGAAGACTTGCGCGTTTGTGAGATTTCGTGTAGCGTCATCAAAAGCGAAGATAGTTGCTTTAACGTGACAGAAGAGGAGCACTATGACCCGGCGATTCGAAGGCCTCAAGGGCGCGCTGACGCGCGATTTCGCCCGCCACTACGCCGAGATGGCGATCGTGATGCTGGTTGGCATGGGGGTGCTGGCCGTCCCCGCCCGGCTGGCGAGCGGCGCCCTGCTCCCCTCGCTCGACCCCGACGATCCGGGCCTGATGGTCGCCCGGATGGCGGTGATCATGACCGTGCCGATGCTCCCCTGGATGCGGTGGCGAGGCCATGCCTGGGCGCCGTGCCTGGAGATGGCGGCGGCGATGCTCCTCCCCGCCGCGGGCGTCGTCGCGCTGGTGGAGGCGGGCCTGGTCGAGAGCGTGGCGCTCCCGATGACGATCGAGCACGTGGCGATGTTCGCGGCGATGTTCGTCGCGATGGCCGCTCGCCCGCGCGAGTACTCCCACCACGCCCCGACCCCCGACCCTTGTCCACGTATGGAGGACAAGCGTCGGCCCGAGGTCGCGCTGTGAGCGGCTGGGTCGGGGTCGAGTTCCGCCACCTCGCGGCGCTGGGGGCGGTCGCCGAGGAGCGCTCGTTCCGCGGCGCCGCCGATCGCCTCGGCTACGTGCAGTCGGCGGTGAGCCAGCGGATCGCGCAGCTCGAGGGTGCGGTCGGCGTGCGGCTGGTCGACCGGGCCCGAGGCCACAAGGACGTCGGGCTCACCGAGGCGGGCAGGTCGCTGCTCCGCCACGCCGAGCGGATCGAGGCCCAGTTGGGAGCCGCCCGGCTGGAGATCGACGAGCTCGCCGGCGAGCGACGCGGGCCTCGACTCCGGATCGGCGCCTCCGGCGGGCCGGCGGCGCGGCTCGTCCCGGCGGCCCTGCGCGGCCTCGGCGGCGGCCGCTCGCGACCCCGCGTCGAGCTGCGCGAGGCGGGCGCCGATCGCGAGCTGTTCGCCGCGGTGGCGACCGGCGAGCTCGACGTCGGGCTCGCCGAACTGCCGCTCGAAGGCGGTCCGTTCGAGGCGCGCGCGATCCTGAACGACCCGCTCGTCGCCCTGGTCCCCAGCGACTCGCCGCTCGCCGCCTCCCCGGTCGCGCCGAGCCTCGCCGAGCTGGCCCGGCTCCCGTTCGTCGTCGACTCGACCTGGCGCATGTTCGGCCTGGTCGAAGCCGAGCTGGCGGTCGCCGGGTTGGAGATCGAGGCCCGCTTCCGGACCACGCGAAGCACCGTGGCGGAGGCCCTCGTCGCCGCCGGCGCCGGGGTCGCGATCGCGCCCCGCCTCGAGGTCGACCTCGACCGTCCCGGCATCACCGTGCTCGACCTCGCGGACTCGCTGCCCGCGCGGACCATCGTCTGTTACTGGGCGGCCGACCGCGACACCGACGATCTGGTCCCCTTCCTCGACGCGATGGCGCGGGCATGCGGGCGCTACCGATCTGGTCACATGGAAGATCAGACGGGACACGACGAACACAGGAGGCAGAGATGGCCAAGCTCATCGCGGACATGACGATCACCCTCGACGGCTACGGGTCCGGAAGGGGCCAGAGCGCCGAGCGCCCGTTCGGCGACCTCGACGGCGAGCGCCTGCACGCCTGGATGTTCGACCACGGTGACGAAAACGTCGCGGAGAGAGAGGCGATGGGCGCCGCCGGGGCCGTCCTGATGGGCCGCAACATGTTCGGCCCCGACCGCGGCGAGTGGGACCTCGACTGGCACGGCTGGTGGGGGGCCGACCCGCCCTTCCACGTACCGGTCTTCGTGCTCTGCCACCGCCGGCGCCCGAGCGTCGAGATGGAAGGCGGCACCACCTTCCACTTCGTCACCGCGGGGATCGACGCCGCGCTCGCCCAGGCCCGCGAGGCGGCGGGCGAAGAGGACGTCTGGATCGCCGGCGGCCCCGGCACGATCAACCAGTACCTGGCCGCCGCCCTCGTCGACGAGCTGCGCCTCCACATCGTCCCCTTCCTCGCCGGCGGCGGCGAGCGCCTCTTCGACCGCGTCGGCGCCCTCGAGCTGACCCCGGTCTCGAGCCGCACCACGCCTCACGTCACCCATCTCGTCTACGGGCGCTAGCGCGGTTGTTGGGCCTGGGCCCGGGCGGCCGTCCGAGGTGCCCCGGGCGGTGTGCGTGGGAAGCCGGCAAGGTGACGGACCACGCCTTCCTCGTCCAGCTGTTCCTTATGGTCGATATACCGGCATAAGGAACAGCTGGACGGAGGGCGTCCTCCTGACGAGGACGAAGTTCCACTTCGGTCACGGACCCGTGCCAGTCCCGTGACTCCCCCACGACCCTTCCCCTCTCCCCACAGACCCGGCCGTCTCGGCCACGGCCACAGCTCGCCAGGGTCGTGGACGAGACGGCCCGTCCCTTGTCCCCAGGCGCCAGCCTGCCGGCCCCGAGCCCCCCGGGCTAGTCCCGGACGACGACCAGGTAGGCCCTGCCGCCGCGCATCGCGAGCTCGACTCGGCCGGCGACCAGGGTGGGGGCGAGGCGGGGGTCGGCGCGGAAGGCCGCCGCGACGCGGGGCATGCGGGGCGGTGGCCGTTCGACCTCGACCATGAAGACCCGGCCGATCGTCCTGCCCGCCAGGACCACCAGAGCGTCGGTGACGAGGAGGGTGGCGTCGGGGTCTTCGACATGGGCGGCGAAGATGCCGGGGCCATCACCTTCTCCGCGGCGAGCCCGAAGCCGGCCCAGCCGCCGATCGAGAGGAGCCACCAGCAGAGGAGCGCGGGCAGGCGGCGCTCGGCTCGCGGGAGGATGATCGGGGCGTGGCCTGGCTGATCGGACACCGCGCCCGGATCCTCGCGGCGACCGCCCTCGGCGCGATCGTCGTCGGTGGAGCCTTCCATCTGGTCGGCGAGGCCGGGGTCGGCGACGCGATCTGGACGGCGGTTCTGGCCCTGCTCGCGACGGTGCTGGCGCTCGAAGTCGCGCGGACGGTGGTGGTCGAACGCCACATGGGGGTCGACACGATCGCCCTGGTCGCGATGGTCGGCGCCCTCGCCCTCGGCGAACTGCTGGCCGGGGTCGTGATCGGCCTGATGTTCTCCGGCGGCCTGGCGCTCGAGGAACTGGCCTCGGCGCGGGCGCGGCGGGAGCTGACGGCGCTGGTCGAACGGGCGCCGAAGCGGGCCCGGATCCGGGCCGGCGGGGAGCTGCGGGACGTCCCGGTCGAGGAGGTCGGGGTCGGCGACATCGTCGTCGTGCGGACCGGCGAGCTGATCCCGGTCGACGGGACGCTGGTCGGCGAGCAGGCGGTGATCGACACCAGCACGCTCACCGGCGAGCCCCTGCCGATCACCGTCGGCGAGGGCATGGCGGTCCTCAGCGGCACCTCGAACGCGGGCACGCCGTTCGAGGTCCGCGCCGAGCGCCAGGCCGTCGACAGCGCCTACGCGGCGCTCGTGCGGCTGGTCTCGCAGGCCGAGACGGAGCGGGCGCCGTTGGTGCGGATGGCGGACCGCTACGCGGGCTTCTTCCTGCCCACGACGCTCCTCATAGCCGGGCTCGCCTGGGCGCTCAGCGGCGACCCGGTGCGGGCGCTGGCGGTGGTCGTGGTGGCGACGCCCTGCCCGCTGATCCTGGCGGCGCCGATCGCGCTCTTCTCGGGGCTCTCGCGGGCGGCCGCGGCGGGGGTCATCGTCAAGGGCACCGGCGCGATCGAGACCCTGGGCCAGGTCCGCACGGTGCTCTTCGACAAGACCGGCACGCTGACGATCGGGACCCCCGAGGTGCGCGAGATCGTGCCCCGCGGCGGGCGCGGGCAGGCCGAGGTCCTCTCGCTCGCGGCCTCGGTCGACCGCATGTCCGCGCACGTGCTCGGCACCGCGCTGACCGCGGCGGCCGCCGAGGCGGGGCTGACCCTGGCGGAGCCGCGGGAGATCGAGGAGGACCCGGGCCAGGGCATCGCCGGGAGGGTCGACGGGCATCTGGTCGCGGTCGGCAGCCGCGACTTCCTCGCCGCCCGCGGGATCCCCCGAGAGGAGCTCGAGGCGGCGGCGGTCGTCGACGGGCTGGGCTCAGGCGAGGCGCGGGTGATGGTCGGCGTCGACGGTGCCGTCGCCGGGGTGATCGTGATGGCCGACGACCTGCGCCCGGATGCCGTCGGCATCGTCGAGCGCCTGCGCGAGGAGGGGGTCCGCCAGGTGGCGCTCGTCTCCGGCGACCGGCGCTCGGTGGCCGAGCGGATCGGCCGCCAGCTCGGCGTCGATCGCGTCTACGCCGAACAGGCGCCCGAGGACAAGCTCGAGGTCATCCGCCGGCTGCGCGAGGACCGCGGGCAGGGCCCGGTGATGATGGTCGGCGACGGCGTCAACGACGCCCCGGCCCTCGCCCTCGCCGACGTCGGCGTCGCGATGGGCGCGGCCGGCGCGACCGTCTCCTCGGAGACCGCCGACGCGGTGATCACCGTCGACCGCGTCGACCGGGTGGCCGACGCCGTCCACGCCGGCCGCGGCGCCCTGCGGATCGCCCGCCAGAGCGTCGTCGTCGGCATGGGCCTGAGCATCGTCGCGATGGGCGTCGCCGCGTTCGGCTACCTGCCCCCGCTCGCCGGCGCCCTGCTGCAGGAGGGGATCGACCTCGCGGTGATCCTCAACGCGCTCCGCGCCCTGCGGGTCTGAGCGGGCGACCGCGCCCGCCCGCGCCCCCGCCGCGTCAGGATTCGACTTCGCGGTAGTGGTCGCGCCAGATCAGCCGGTACACGCCGAGCCGGCGGGGCAGGCGGTTGAGCCCGGGGATGAAGGGGATGCAGATGAAGGCCAGGCTCAGGACCCCCATCACCATGAAGATCAAGGCGTCGGCGTTGGACGAGGACTTGAACGGTTCGACCTGGTACCAGAAGCTGAAGAGCCAGAGCCAGACCTGGCCGGGGTAGCTGCCGGTCTCGTTCATCATCCCCCACTGGGTCCCCAGCAGGTGCTGGTGTTCGGCGAGCTTTTCGAAGTATTCGCCCGCCGAGACGAAGAGCAGCGGCTTGGTGTAGTCGGTCGCGTAGAAGTGGTGGCCGCCGGCGAGCAGGGCGCCGTCCAGCGCCCCCGACTGGCCCATCGCCAGGAGCGAGGCCATCATCGGTGCCACCGGGCCGTAGCGACCGGGCGGCAGGACCGGGACGCCGGCGACGAAGCGGGCTTCCGGCAGCGCCTTTTCGTAGTTCGCCGCCCACTTTTCCTGGAGCGCCGCGGGCGCCTGTTCGTAGGCGGCGAGGGCGGCCCGCAGGCGCGGCGCCCCGGGGACCTCGTGCAGCGGTTCG
Source organism: Actinomycetota bacterium (assembly GCA_018268675.1). Taxonomy (GTDB): domain Bacteria; phylum Actinomycetota; class Thermoleophilia; order Solirubrobacterales; family 70-9; genus VAYN01. The sequence goes on along the minus strand of JAFDWB010000032.1, from coordinate 30,181 downwards.
AGCACGTAGTCCTTGGCCGTTTCGATCGGCACCTTGACTCCTGCGGCTTCCTGCAGGGAGATCGGGCCGATCTTCTGGACCGAGCCGGTCCCTTCGTTGTAGGGCGGGCCATAGGTGGCGACGCCGCTGGTGCGATTCAGCTCGCTCACCGCGACGCCGAGGAAGTCGGCCGGGGCGGCCTTCGACCAGCTCTGGATCGTCACCGGCGGTTCGTCGGGCGAGGAGAAGAGGACGGTCAGCGCCACCACCACCGCGAGCACCACGCCGAGCGCCACGACCAGCTCTTTGACGAGGTCGTAGCGGACGAAGGGGCCCGGCCACGGGGCGCGCTCGTCGGGGAAGGCGGGCGGCTTGACCGGATCAGGCATCTTCGGCTCCCGTCGCGGCCCCGGCGGCCGTCGCGGTCGCGGCGGGCGGCGCCTTCGCCAGGCGGGCCGCGTAGGGAGGGACGACGCCGGTGCGGCGGACGAGGAGGACGTGGCCGACGATCAGCAGGACGACCACCGTCGGCAGCAGGATCACGTGCCAGGTGTACATCTGGCCGAAGTTCGCGACGTTGAAGAAGGAGCCGATACCGACCGCGTTCAACCCGTCCTTGGCCTCGAAGGCGATCCACTGCGAGTCGAAGTTCTGCTGCGATACGTAGCCGGTGAAGGCGGCGCCGATCGCGACCAGGAAGGTGATCGCGCCGGTCACCCAGGTGCGGCTCCGGCCGCCCCGCCAGGCGCCCATGAAGAATTTCCCCCAGAGGTGGACGACCATCGCGAAGAAGAAGATCTCCACCGCCCACAGGTGCATGCTGTTGACGAAGTGCCCGAGGCCGGTGAGGTGCCACCATTCCGGCCCCTTCAGGCCGAGGATCACGCCGGAGGCGACGACGACGGCGAAGGCGGCGATCGTCACCACGCCGAAGACGTAGATCCAGGAGGAGACGTAGGAGGGCTGGCGGTCGGGGAGGAGCTTCTCCGGCGGCATCTCGCGCACGGCGCGTTCCCGCACCCTGGTCGTCCACATCGTCCGCTCCGCCTTCGCCGGGCGGTGCGCCGGGGCGCTCATGGTTCCCGCTCCCGCTTCGGGAAGGGGATCAGGAGCGCGGCGACGAAGACGACGATCATCAGCACGATCACGACGAAGTTCGGCACCGAGATCTGGATGAAGTGCCAGCTCAGGTAGTGGGCCGGGACGTTCAGGTCGAAGATCGCGCCGAGGGGGGTCGTTCCGGTCACGGGACAAACCTCCTTCGGCCGGGCGGCGGGGCCATCCGTAGCCCGCCACATCGTCGCGGTGGTGCACGGAAGCTTGTCCCGCGGCTTGCCTGCTCTTTGCCCGCCACCGCGCAGAATCGGCCGCACCACCAATCCTTCGACAGGAGGCATGAGATGAAGAGCGATCGACGTGCCCAGGCCGCCGCCGCGGTGACGGTCGTCGGCCTCGCCGCCCTCGGCGCCGCCGCCCTCGGGTCGAACCACGGGCTGACGGCCCCGGTGGCCACGGTCGCCGGCGTCCAGGCCGGTGGCCAGGCCCCCGGTCGCGCCCCGATCGTGACCAGCGCCAGCGGCGCCACCATCGCGACGACGGTCGGACCGAACGGCGTGATCCACCACAGCCCGATCGTCACCCGGACGAGCAGCGGCGGCGGCCAGGACGACTGATCAGTCGTCGGGACCGCCGCCGCCCTGGGTTTGTCCGCCGTCTTCGCCGCCGTTGTAGGAGCGCAGTTCTGGTTCGACGGCTTCGGTCGGTTCGGTCCGTTCGTGCGGTTTGATCGGTTCGGTTCGTTCGGTCGGTTCGGTCCGTTCGGCGGCACCGCCGGCCCCCGGGTGCCGCCGCGCGTGGGTCGGGGTGATCGGCGGCGCCAGCGTGTCCCCGGCGGAGACCGATTCGGAGGCGATCCCGATCTGCTGGCTCGCCAGGCTGCTCGCGGCGATCGCGATCGCGATCGCGATCACCAGGCCGAGCAGTGCCAAGGCGACCCAGCGGAGGCTGGTCGGCACCCTCATCCGCCCACCTCGATCACGGCGCGCAGCCCGCCACCATCGCGCGGCTCCAGCCTGACGTCGCCGCCCCACTGCCGGGTGAGCTCGCGGGCGATCGCCAGCCCGAGCCCGGTCCCGGCGGGACCGCCGCGCCCGGCGCTGCCGCGGCGGAAGCGCTCGAAGACCGCCTCCTCCTCGCCGCTCGCGAGCCCCGGGCCGCGGTCGAGGACGGCGATCGAGCCGGGGCCGTGGTCGATCGTCACGGTCGAGCCGGCGGGGGAGTAGAGCAGCGCGTTCTCGACCACGGCGTCGAGCGCCCGGTCGATGTCCGGCGGCGCGATCCAGGCGCTCGCCGGGCCACCGTCGCGGCCCAGCTCAAGCTCGACCCCGTGGGCCGCCGCCGCGGCATGCCAGCGCGCTGCCCCGCGGCGGGCGACGTCGCCGAGGTCGACGGGCTCGCCGGGGCGGTCGTGCTCGCCTGCCCGGCTCAGGATCAGCAGCTCGTCGACCATGTGGGAGAGCCGGTCGATCTCGAGCATCGCCGCGTCGACCTCCTCCACCGCCTCCGGGTCGGCGCGGAACCTTTCGCCGAGCGCCTCGAGGCGCAGGCGCAGCCCGGTCAGCGGCGTGCGCAGCTGGTGGGAGGCGTCGGCGACGAAATCCTGCTGGACGCGGAGCAGCCGGCGCACCCGGCCGGTCATCTCGTTGAAGGTGCGGGCGAGCGAGCGCTGCTCGGAGCTGCCCTCGACCGCCGCCTCCACCTCGAGGTCGCCGCCCGCGACCCGCCGCGCGGCCTGGTCGAGGCGGTGGATCGGCCGGGCGATCTGGGCGGCGATCAGCCAGCCGACGACCAGGCCCATCGCGAGCACGATCGCCGCCAGCGCGACGACGTCGAGGATCGAGGTGCGGATCGCCCGGTTGACGGCTTCGACGCTCTGCGTGATCCGCACCGCCCCGCGCGGCCTGCCGTGCTCGAACACCGGCACCGAGGTGGCGAGGATTTCGGCGCCGAGGGTCTTGCTGTCGCGGGTGATCTGGACCCCGTGCCCGCCGAGGGCGGCCCGCACCTCGGGCCGGTCCGCGTAGCTCACGCCGAGCGGCACGCCGGCCGAGTCGGCGAGCAGCCGGCCGCGTGCGTTCACCACGATCACCCGTCCCCGGACGCTCGCCGCCGAGGTGCGCGCGAGGCGGGAGAGGACGCGGGTCTGGGGCGGTTCGATCAGCTCGGCCGCCGAGGTGGCCACCACCTGCGCCTGGCTCTGGGCCTGGCTGCGCACCTCCGAGTTGACCCGGTCCCGCAGGCTCAGCGCCAACGGCACGCCGAGCGCGATCAGCGCCAGCAGCAGCACGTAGGCCAGGGCCAGTAGTAGGAGCGCACGGAGGCTTACGGCTCCTCGCCCTCCGGGGCGACGAAGCGGAAACCGACCCCGCGCACCGTCTCGATATAGGTGGGCTCGGCGGCGTCGTCGCCGAGCTTGCGCCGCAGCCAGCCGATGTGGACGTCGAGGGTCTTGGTCGAGCCGAACCAGTTGGTGTCCCAGACCCGCGACATCAGATCCTCGCGGGTGACCACCTCGCCGCGGTGGCGCATCAGCTCGGCGAGCAGGTCGAACTCCTTGCGGGAGAGGTCGAGGTCGTGCCCGGCGAGGACGACGGTGCGGGCGGCGGGGTCGAGCTCGAGCCCGCCCGCGGCGCGCAGCGGCCCGCGCGGCGCCGCCTCGACCGGGGCGCTGCGGCGCAGGACGGCGCGGATCCGCGAGATCACCTCGGCGGCGCTGAACGGCTTGACCACGTAGTCGTCGGCGCCGAGCTCGAGGCCGACGATCTTGTCGGTCTCGGTGCCCCGCGCGGTGAGCATCACGATCGGGACGTCCGAGCGCCGGCGCAGGTCCCGGCAGACGTCGCGGCCGTCGCCGTCGGGGAGCGCCAGGTCGAGCATCACGAGGTCGGGGGAGGTGGACTCGGCGAGCCGCAGCGCCCCGTGGGCGGTGCCGGTGAGCAAGGGTTCGAAGCCGGCCCGGCGGAGCGCCTCGGCGAACGGGCGGGCGATCGACTGCTCGTCCTCGACGACGAGGATGCGGGGGGTCTTCCGGACCGCGCTCATATGCCGACGATAGCCCGCCGCAGAGCCGAATCCGGGGGTTTAACCGCAGATTTTGCCGTGGCTTTACCCGTACCTGGCCGGCCCTTTGAGGGCCCCCTCGCAAGATGGCGCCACACCCGCTTCGACGAGGAGACGACGTGACCAGACTGAACTCCAGAATCGCCGCCGCCGCGACCGTGCTCGGCCTCGGAGGCATCGCCGGATTCGCCCTCGGCCAGAACCACGGACAGCCGACCCAATCGACGGTCGCCGCCCACCCGTTGGTCCACACCAAGGTGATCCGGCAGACGATCCACGTGACCAAGCACGCCAAGCCGAAGCATCCGGCGGCCGCCGGCGGCACCGTCCCGGGCACCGCCCCGGCGGGCGCCACCGCGGCGACCGGCGCCCCGCCGGTGGCGACCGGCAGCTCGGGCAGCTCCTCGACCGCCGCGGTCCCGCTCGCCACCGCGACCAGCGGGGGCGGCGCGCCGCCGGTCAGCACGGCGACCAGCGGGTCCGGCGCGCCGCCGGTCAGCACGGCGACCAGCGGGTCCGGCGCCGGCGGCGACGGGTCCGAGCACGAAGGGGGCCACGATGACTGAGCCCCGCCCGACGCGGCGCCCCGGCGGCGCGGCCGTCTTCTGGTCCTCCGCCGCCCTCTTCGCGGTGCTCTTCGCGCTCCTTACCTTCCAGCTCAGCGCCGGCGGCACCGGCTACGGCAGTGCCACCGCCACCCGCCCGGTCCAGGTGCGCAAGGTGCTGAAGCGACGGATCGTCACCACCGTCGTCCCCAGCCCCGGCGTCAACAAGGTCAGCAGCGGCCCGGCGACCACCGCCGCCGCGGCGGTGCCGACCGAACCGATCGTCACCTCGACCTCCTGAGCGGCGCCGACCCCGAACGAACGGACAAGACGATGAACGAACACGACCTCACCTTCGAAGCGATGGGCAGCCACGTCAGGCTCCTGATCGGCGAGCCCGGTCCCGAATCGCACCTGCCGCCGGCCGCCGAGGCCGCCGCCGCCGGGCGCCGCTTCGTCGAAGACTTCGACGCCGCCCTCTCGCGCTTCAAGCCGGCGAGCGAGCTCAGCGCCTTGAACGAGGACCCGCGCGAGCGCGTGCCGGCCTCGCCGCTCCTGCGGCGCGCCGTGCGGGCCGGGACCTGGGCCGCGGAGCTGAGCGGCGGCCTGGTCGACCCGACCCTGCTCGGCGAGATCGAGCGGGTCGGCTACGTCTCCTCGCGCGCCGGGCTGGCGGGCGAGCCGCTGGCCGACGCGCTGGCCACGGCCCCCGCCCGGCGCCCCGCGCGCCCCCGCCCCGACGCCCGCTGGCGCGAGCTCGGTACCGACGAGGAGGCGGGCGAGGTGGTCCGTCCCCCCGGCCTCGGGTTCGACACCGGCGGCTCCGGCAAGGGGCTTGCCGCCGACCTCGTCGCCGCCAGTCTGCGCGGCTATCCCCGCTTCGTCGTCGATTGCGGCGGCGACATCCGGATCGGCGGCGCCGGGGCGCTGATCTGGCCCTACGAGGTCTTCGTCGAGCACCCGCTGAGCGGCGAGCGCTCGCACCGGATCCGGCTCGGTTTCGGCGGCATCGCCACCTCTGGCCTCAACGTGAGGATCTGGCGCGACGAGGACGGCCGCCACCGCCACCACCTGCTCGACCCGGCGACCGGGGAGCCGGCCTGGACCGGCCTGGTCGGCGCCACCGCGCTGGGCGACACCGCGCTGGAGGCGGAGACGCTGGCCAAGGCGGCGCTGCTCTCGGGGCCGGTCGGGGGGCGGCGCCTGCTGGCCACCAAAGGCGGGCTGATGGTCCACGACGACGGCGCCGTGGAGTCCGTCGGCCCGATCGCCGCGGCCCGCACGACGCCGGCCGGCGATGAGCTCGAGGCGCTCGGGGCGGCCGCATGAGCGGCGGCATCTCGACCACCCTGCAGAGCCACGGCTGGTGGCTCGCCTCGCGCGCCTCGGGCCTCGTCGCCTTCGCCCTGATCACGATCTCGGTCGGCATCGGCCTGGCGATGGCGGGGAAGGTGATGCGGCGCCCCGGCCTCTCGCGCAAGCTGGTCTCGGTCCACGAGCACACCGCGCTGGCGGCGCTCGTGGCGATCGCCGTCCACGGCATCACGCTGCTTGGCGACCCGTGGCTGAACCCGGGCGTCGCCGGCGTCACGGTGCCGTTCGCGATGGGCTACCGGACGATCTTCACCGGCCTCGGCATCCTCGCCGGCTACCTGGCGGCGCTGCTCGGCCTCAGCTTCTACGTCCGCAAGCGGATCGGGGCCCGCCTCTGGCGCAAGGCCCACCGGGCGACGGTCGTCGTCTACGTCCTCGGCCTGGTGCACGCGCTCGGCGCGGGCACCGACGCGACCGCGGTCTGGTTCCGCTGGTGGGTGATCCTCACCGCGCCGGTGATCGGCGGCCTCTTCGTCTACCGACTGCTGGGTCGGCGCGGCCCCCGGGCGGTCGGCGGCAGGGTCCGCGAGGCCCTGCCGCACGCCGCCGGCCCGCGACGCGCCCGGCCGCGTCCCATCCCCGACGTCGTGGAGGAGGCAGGATGAAAAAGCGAGGAGTGTTGATCGTCGGCGGCGGCCTGGCGGGCCAGCGGGCGGCCGAGACCCTGCGCCGGCGCGGCTACGAGGGAGCGCTGCGGATCTGCGGCGCCGAGCCGTTCGCGCCCTACGACCGGCCGCCGCTCTCGAAGCGGGTGCTGGCGGGCGAGGTGGGGGAGGAGACGCTCGCCTACCGGCCGCGCGACTGGTACCGCGAGAACGAGGTCGAGCTGGCGCTCGGCGAGCGCGCCACCGCGCTCGACCCGCGCGGGCACACCGTGCGCTGCGAGTCCGGCGCCCGCTACCGGTACGACCGCCTGCTGATCGCGACCGGCGGCGCGGCCCGCCGGCTGCCCTTCCTCACCCACCGCAACGTGCATGTGCTCCGCGACCTCGCCGACGCGCGGGCCCTGCGCGCGGCGCTCGCGCCCGGGGTGCGCCTGGCGATCGTCGGCGCCGGCTTCATCGGCCAGGAGGTCGCGGCGACTGCCCGCGGCCTCGGCGCCGAGGTGACGCTGATCGAGGCGCTGCCGGCCCCGCTCGCGCCGATCCTCGGCGAGGAGATCGGCGGCTGGTTCGCCGACCTGCACCGCGAGGAGGGCGTCGACGTGCGGCTCGGCGCGGCCCTGGCCGAGGCCCGCGGCGGCGCCGCGGTCGAGGAGCTGGTGCTCGCCGACGGCGAGCGGATCGGCTGCGACGTCGTCGTGGTCGGGATCGGGACCGTCGCGGCGACGGCCTGGCTCGCCGAGCACGGTTTCGCCGCCGGCATCCCGATCGACGCCGGCGGCCGCTCGCCGCTGCCCGACGTGTTCGCCGCGGGCGACTCGGCCCTGTCCCTCGATCCGGCGAGCGGCCGCCACCACCGCACCGAGCACTGGGAGGCGGCCGCCTGGCAGGGCGCCGCGGCGGCCAGGACGATGCTCGGCGAGGACCCGGGGACGCCGCCGCCGCCTGCCTTCTGGAGCGACCAGTTCGGCCTCCGCGTGCAGTGCGTCGGCGACCCGCGCGGCGCCGACGCCACGCAGCTCGACGGCGATCCGGCGGGCCGCGATTTCGAGGTCCTCTTCACCCGCGGCGGCGTCCCGGTCGCGGGGCTCGCGGTCGGCAGGCCCGCCGCGATCCGCACCCTTCGCAGACAGATCCAAGACGGCGCCCGCGCCGTCGAGAGAGAGGAGCTCGCCGTATGAGCTACGTACCGGTGGTCGACCCTGACGAGTGCATGGCCCATGGCGACTGCGTCGAGGTGGCGCCCGAGGTGTTCCGCCTCGACGACGTCGCCGTGGTGATCGGCGCCGCCCCGCTTGAGCTGCTGCTGGCGGCGGCGGAAGCCTGCCCGGCGGCCGCGATCTCGATCGTCGACGAGGAGACCGGCGCGGTGCGCTACCCGTAGCGCACCGGCCGGGCCGCCGCGCTCAGGCGACGGTGACGTAGCCGCGCATGTAGCCGACGTGGCTCATCGCCCACGGGTCGCACGGCATCGCGCAGTACCAGAGGAAGGTGCCGCGGTGGTCCGGCGCCCGGAAGGTGAAGGTGGTGCTCTTCGGGTGCCGGGCGGAGCCACCCGGGATCTTGAAGTTCAGTCCCAGCGGCATCGAGGTGAAGGTGTGTTCGCCTTCGTCGTAGTTGTGGAACGTCACCTTGACCGTGGCTCCCGGCCGCACCGTGAAGCTGGCGGGCAGGAAGGCGTCGTGCCAGGTGCCTTCGGGGCCGCGGCGAGCGTGCTCTTCGTCGCTCTTGATCACCACGTCGACGGTTTCGACGCCGGCGCCGCCGCCGGTGCCGGTGCCGGCGCCCATCATCGAGGCCGGGCCGTGGACGGTCGAGCCGTTCATCATCGTGGACCCGTAGTGGGCGGGGACGGTGCTGTTCGAGTTCTGCATCCGGAAGGCCACGGCGAGCACCGCGACCAAGGAGAAGAGCAGGGCCATCGTCGCCACCATCAGGACGAAGCCGGATCGGGGCGGCACGGGCGGCGCTTGGGTGTGATCGTTGGCTGACATCGTTCCGTTCTCCTGTGTCGTCGGAGCTCTCTCGGTTTACGACCGGACCGTAGATCGAGGTGGGCGCCGCTCCATCCGGGTGGGACCGCACGGCTTCGAGGGGCATCCTGCGGACCGGCCCCGGGGCGGCGATTCACTCGTAGGTGAGGGCCTTCAGCGGATCGAGTCGGGCGGCGCGGCGGGCCGGGACGATCGCCGCCAGGACGCCGATCAGGACGCCGAGCACGGCGATCGCGATCAGCATCGAGGTGGGGATCCCCAGCTTCAGCCCGACCAGGGTGCTTTCGCGTATCGAGATGATCCAGACGATCCCGACGAGCAGGCCGAGGCCGATCCCGACCAGGCTCCCGGCAACCGAGATGAGGACGCTCTCGGTCAGCATCGTGCGGCGGATGCGCCAGCGCGAGCCGCCCAGCGCGCGCAGCACGCCGATCTCGCGGGTCCGCTCGATCACCGCCATCGAGAGGGTGTTGATGATCCCCAACAAGCCGACGATCACGGCGATGCCGACGATCGCGTCGAAGAAGGAGAACTGCTGGTTGATCGCGCTTTCGTACTGCTTCTTCACTTCGGCGTCGGAGACCGCTTCGAAGCCGGGGTAGCGGCGTTCGAGCAGCGCGCCGACCTGGCGGGCGAGCGCCGCCCGGCGATCGGGCGAGACGGCGGTGAGGGCGAGGGTCGAGTCCGAGGTGATCCCGTAGGCCCGCCGCAGCGTCGCCAGCGACACCATCACCACGTTGCCGTTCGCTTCGAAGGTGTCGGTGGTGGCGACGATCGGGGCGCGCACCACGCCGCCCGCGCCGCGCAGCGCCACCGTGTCGCCGACCCCGAGCCCGGTGGCTTCGGCGAAGCGCCTGCCGACCACGGCGCCCCCGGCGCCGAGCCCGGCCATCGCCGCGGCGGTGCTCGCGCCTTCGTATTCGCTCTTGTCGACGCGCGGCCACCGGCTCGGTTCGACCGCCTCGAGCAGGCCCGGTTCGCGCGAACCCGGCAGCTTGCGCATGTAGACGATCCGCTCCGGGGTGACGGTGCCGACCGCGGGCAGCGCCGCGATCTGGCGCCGCAGCGAGGGGGCGATCGCGCTCACCGGCGGGCCGTAGCTGCTGTAGCCGAGCGGCTGCACGGTGAGGTCGCGGGCGAAGTGGGCGTCGAGCTGGCTGGAGATCGAACCGAGGAAGCTGGCGCTCATCGTCGCGTTGACCACGACCACCGAGAGGGTCACGACGAGCGCCGCGGCGGTGGCCGAGGTGCGCAACGGGTTCATCCGCAGCGAGTCGGTGGCGAGCCTCCCCTCCGACGGCATCAGCGCCCGCACCGGCCGCGCGAGCAGGTCGATCAGCGGCATCACCAGGAACGGCGCCAGCAGCACCATGCCGACGAACATCATCAGCGTCGAGCCGACCCCGACGATCGCCGCGGTGGTCGTGCCGCTCGCGTTCGAGAACCAGAAGAGGCCGCCGATCGCCATCCCGGGGAGGAAGAGCGCGGCGCCGAGCAGCGCCCGCGGCAGGCCGGGCCGGCGCTCGCTGCCGACCGCCCCGGTCAGCGCTCGGACCGGGGCGATCCGGCCGGCGCGGAGCGAGGGGTAGAGGGCTCCCGCGGTCGTCGCCAGGAGGCCGATGGCGACCGCCGCGACGAGTGCGCCCGGGGTCACGTCGAGTGCGGCGATCGGCAGCCCGAAGAAGCTCCGCATCGCCGCCGCCAGCAGTTCGGCCAGGCCGATCCCGAGCGCCAGCCCGAGCGCGCAGCCGGGGATCGCGAGGAAGAGCGCTTCGCCCAGCACCGAGGTGGCGATCCGCCGCCGCGAGGCGCCCAGCGCCCGCAGCGTCCCGATCTCCCGGATCCGCTGCAGCACGGTCATGTTGAAGGAGTTGAGGATCAGGAAGACGCTGACGAAGATCGCCATCCCGGAGAAGAAGTAGAGGACGATGTCGAGGCTCGACATCGCTTCGTTCACTTCTTCGCTCTTCGCCGCGGGGGTCGCGACTTCGATCCCCGGGCCGACGACGGCGCGGATCCGCCGGCTCAGTTCCGCGGCGGAGACCCCGCTCGCCGCGATCACGTCGATCCCGTCCCAACCGGTCGCTTTGCCGGTCATCCGGCGGACCGAGCCGAGCGGCGCCGCGGCGGTGCCGTAGCCGCCCAGATCGAGCGCCGTCCCGAAGCGGAAGATGCCGGAGACCAGGAGCGCCGCTTCGCCGGTCGGCGTCGCCAGCCGGATCGTGTCGCCGCGGGTGAGGCCGTGGGACCTCGCCCACGCTTCCTCGAGCTCGATCTGGCGCGGACCGCGGGGCTTGGTCCCTTCGACCAGGGTGGCGCCGGCCGTGTCCGGGCCCCTCAGGTTGGTGCCGGCGACGAAGAGCGTCGCCGCGGCGCCCGTCTGGGCCTTCCCTTCGGTGCCGATCACACGGAAGAGGCCCATCACCTGGCCGGAGGCCGCCTTCACCCCTTCGACCCGGCGGACCTGGCCGAGCGTCCGCTGCGGCACCTCGCCGACCGAGGCCTTGCCGGAGACGATCACGTCGGTGTTGCCGTAGATCGTGTTGAAGAGGCTGCCGAAGCTGGAGTGGATGGTGGCGACGAGGACGAGGACGCCGAACGCCATCCCGACCCCGAGGACGATCCCGGCGGCGGTCAGCCCCGAGCGCAGCGGCCGCGCCCGCAGCGAGCGGCCGCCGAGGCCGGCGAAGCTGCGCAGCCGGACTCCCGCGGGGCGGGCCGAGGCGATCATGCGGCCGCCCGCTCGGGCTGGGCGCCCGCCTCGATCTCGCGGAAGGCGTCGATCACACGGGCCGTGTCACCGCCTTCGACCTCACCGGAGATCTCGCCGTCGCGGAGGAAGACGACGCGGTCGGCGAGCGCCGCGGCGCCGGGGTCGTGGGTGACCATCACGACCGTCTGGCCGTCGTCGACGACCGAGCGCAGCAGCCGCATCACGCTGCCGCCCGCCTTCGAGTCGAGGTTGCCGGTCGGCTCATCGGCGAGCACCAGGCGCGGGTGGCGGAGCAGGGCGCGGGCGATCGCGACCCGTTGCTGCTCGCCGCCGGAGAGCTCGGTCGGCAGGTGCGCGGCCCGGTCGCCGAGGCCGACGCGGCCGAGCAGGGCGTCGACCCGGGCGGCGTAGCCGGCCGGCCGTTCGCCGTTGACCAGCGCCGGCAGCAGCACGTTCTCGGCGGCGCTCAGGGTCGGCAGCAGGTTGAAGAACTGGAAGACGAAGCCGAATACCTCGCCGCGCAGGCGGGTCAGCTCGCGGTCGGAGAGGTCGTCGTAGCGGCGGCCGTCGATCGAGACCGAGCCCGCGTCCGGCCGGTCGAGGGCGCCGAGGATGTGGAGCAGGGTGCTCTTGCCGGATCCCGACGGTCCCATGATCGCGACCAACTCGCCCTCGCCGACGGTGAGGTCGACGCCCCGCAGCGCCTGCACCGCGGTGGCGCCGGCGCCGAAGGCGCGGGTCAGGCCGCGCGCCTCCAGCAGCGGGGCCGGGTCGGGGCGGACGCTCGTGCTTGACATCTCTGGCTCCTGTCTGCCGCCGGCCGGCGGCGCGGATTCCGGATTGGCGTCGCAAACGTCTCAGCGCCGGCGCGCCGCTCCATCCGGTGTTTGCCCACGGCTCGGGGTCGCGGTCCCACGGATGGCACCGGCGCCGGGCGCTGGTGGGATCGCAACCGAGATCCCGTGCCGAGAGGAGACCGTCCGATGAAACCCCCGGCGCCGCGCGGCCTCACCTCGCGCGAGGCCGAGCGGCGCCTTGTCCAGTACGGGCGCAACGAGGTCGTCCGCACCGCCGGGCCGAGCCTCTGGCGTGAGCTCGGGCGCCAGTTCGCGCATCCGCTGGCGCTGCTGCTGTGGGCGGCGGCGGCACTCGCGGTGATCGCCGGGAACGCGACCCTGGCGATCGCGATCGTCGCCGTGATCGCCCTCAACGCCCTGCTCGCCTTCGCCCAGGAGGCGCAGGCCGAGCGGGCCACCGAGGCACTCGGGGAGCTGCTGCCGCCGCAGGTCCGGGTGCGGCGCGACGGCCGGGTGGAGGCGATCGACGCGACGCTGCTGGTCCCCGGCGACGTTGTCCTGCTCGCCGAGGGCGACCGGATCTCGGCCGACGCGACGCTCGCGAGCGGCGCGCTCGAGGTCGACATGTCGCCGCTCACCGGCGAGTCCCAGCCGGTCACCCGCGAAGCGGGCCGGGCGCCGGGGGCGCGGCCGAACCCGCTCGCGGACCCGACCCGCGTCTTCGCCGGCAGCCTCTGCACCGAGGGCGACGCCGAGGGGGTGGTGACGGCGACCGCGATGCACACCCAGCTCGGCCGGATCGCGGCGCTGACCCAGCGGGTCGCGCCCGAGGTCAGCCCGCTGCAGGAACAGGTGAACCGGGCGGCCTGGCTGATCGCGGCGATCGCGGTCGCCACCGGGGTCGTCTTCTTCTTCGTCGGGATCGGCCTCGCCGGGCTCTCGGTGAGCTTCGCCCTGGTCGCCTCGATCGGGTTGCTGGTCGGCAACGTCCCCGAGGGCCTGCTGCCGATCATCACCCTCTCGCTGGCCGGCGCGGTGCGGCGGATGGCGCGGCGCCGCGCCCTGGTCAAGCGGCTGACCGCGGTCGAGACGCTCGGCTCCACCGACGTGATCTGCACCGACAAGACCGGCACGCTCACCGAGGGCAAGATGGCGGCGCGGCTCGTCTGGGCGGACGGCGAGGAGTTCGCCCTGGACGGCGGCGCGCCGCCCCGGGCGCCCGCCTTCGGCGCGCTGGCGCGGACCGCGGTCCTCTGCAGCAACGCCACCCTGACCGTGCTCGACGGGAAGGCCGAGAAGCACGGCGACCCGAGCGAGAGCGCGCTGCTGGAAGCGGCCTCGACGCTCGGCGAGGACACCGCCTCGGCGCCGCTCGCCCGCGCCCGCGCGCGCCGTCGGGTGTTCTCCTTCGACCCGCACGTGAAGCGGATGAGCACGCTCGACGCGGGGCCCGACGGCACCGCCCTGACCTGGCACGTGAAGGGCGCCCCGCTGGAGCTGCTCGATCGCTGCACGGCGCTGCTGAGCGGCGCCGAGGCGGTGGCGCTCACCGAGCAGGGGCGGGAGGAGGTCCGCGCGGTGTGCGACGGCTACGCGGCGCGCGGGCTGCGGGTGCTCGGGTTCGCCGAGCGGCCCGCCACCGACGGCGCCGAGGAGACCCGCGAGCAGGCCGAGGCCGGGCTCACCTTCCTCGGGCTGATCGCGCTCGAGGACCCGTTGCGGCCCGAGGTCGTCGAGGCGGTCGCCCGCTGCCGGGGGGCCGGCATCCGCATCGTCATGGTCACCGGCGACCACGGCCTCACCGCCGCGGCGATCGCCCGCCAGGCCGGGATCGTCGGCGCCGATCCGACCGTGATCACCGGGGCCGAGATCGAAGCGCTGCCGCAGGACCAGCTCGACCGCCTCCTGCACGAGGCGGAGGAGCTGATCGTCGCCCGCTCGAACCCGGAGACGAAGCTCCACCTGGTCGACGCGCTGCGGGCCGAGGGCCACACGGTGGCGATGACCGGCGACGGGGTCAACGACGCGCCCGCCCTGCGCCGCGCCGACATCGGCGTCGCGATGGGCGCCTCCGGCACCGACGTGGCGCGCGAGGCGGCGACGATGGTGCTCACCGACGACAACTTCGCCTCGATCGTCGCCGCGGTCGAAGAGGGGCGGGTCGTCTACGACAACGTCCGCAAGTTCATCACCTACATCTTCACCCACGCCCCCGCGGAGGCCCTCCCGTTCGCGATCTTCATGCTCGCCGGGGGGAGCATCCCGCTGCCGGTCCTGCCGCTGCAGATCCTCGCCATCGACCTCGGCACCGATACCGTCCCGGCGCTGGCGCTGGGCCGCGAGCCGGGCGAACCGGGGATCATGGAGCGGCCACCGCGGCCGCGCAAGTCGGGGATCATCCAGCGCTCGATGCTGGTCCGCGCCTGGCTGCGGATGGGGTTGGTCGAGGCGTGCCTGGCGATGCTCGGCTTCTTCGTCGTCCTGCTCGCGGCGGGCTGGAGCTGGGGCGCCGCCACCGGCGAAGGGACGCCGCTGCACCACGCCTACCTGCAGGCGACCTCGATGACCTGGGCGGGGATCGTCGCAGGCCAGATCGGGGCGGGCTTCGCCTGCCGCACGACGACCGCCTCGCTGCGGCAGATCGGCGTCTTCACCAACCGCAACCTGCTGCGCGGGATCGTCTTCGAGGTCTGCTTCGCCGCGGCGATCATCTACCTGCCGCCGCTGCAGTCCCTCTTCCACACCGCCGCGCTCGACCTCGGTCAGCTGGCGCTGCTCGCCACCTTCCCCTTCGTCGTCTGGGGGATCGACGAGGCCTGGCGGGCGTGGCGGCGGCGTCGCCCGCCCGCCGCCGGCCGCGGGACCACGATCACCGGACAGGGCGCCTCGTGGATCGGCGCGGCGGAGGTCGAGCCGAGCAGGACGCGCTCGACGGTGCCGTAGCCGCGGGAGCCGACGACCAGGAGGTCGACCGCGTCCGCGCAGGCGCCGGCGATCGCCGCCGCGGTCTCGCCGTGCAGGACGCGCCGGCGCAGGTCGATCGCCGGGTCGACTTCGCGGAGCGCCTGGCGCTGGATGTCGTCGGTGTCCTGGGGCAGCGAGAACGTGTAGGCGATCGCGCCGCCGACCGGGTCGGTCGGTCGGGCGACGGTGAGGACCTTGAGCCGGCCGCCCGCGGCGCCGGCGATCGCCTCGGCGTAGGCGAGGGCGGCGCGCGCCTCGGCGCCGCCGTCGTAGGCGACGGCGATCGTCCTCAGTCCCTCGTGCGCGCGCGAGGCGTAGCCGCGCGGGGCGGTGGCGACGGGCACCGGGGACCCGTGCAGCAACGCCTCGGCGACCGAGCCGTGTAGGGCCCGGCCGATCGCGCCGCGGTGGGGCGAGCCCACCACGATCAGGTCGATCGCCACCTCGCTCACGATCTCTTCGAAGACGCGCGCGGGCGAGTCGCCGGCGTAGGTCAGCGTGTCGACCCGGCGCCCGGGGAGCCGCGCGAGGACCGGTTCGAAATGGTCCGCGGGAAGGGGGAAGTCGGAGCCGGTGAGCAGGCGGAAGGTCTCCGACGGCGCCCCCGGGAAGGGCAGCACGTCGGCGGCGATCACCTCGGCGCCCTGCGGCGCGATCGTGCGGCAGAGCTCGATCGCATCCGCCGCCCCGGCACTGCCGTCGTAGCCGAGCAGGACGCGCCGCGGCGCCGCCTCGAAGTCGTTGTCGCTCACCGTCGCTCCTCTCGCTCGTGGTCTGAGCCCACGCTAGGCGCGGAGCGGGAGCGCGATATCCGTGCGGGGCCGCAGCGGCGGTTGTGGTGGGCACCGGGCGGAGCGGCTCCGGTGGTTGATGCCGCGGCCGGGGGTTTGACGGGTGAGTGAGGGAGCGGGCCCAGGGACGGTGCGAAGTCGGACTTTCGTGACCGTCCCTTGTGAGGGAGCGCTCCGGGAGGCCCGGGATCGAGGTCCGGGGAACCGCTGCAAGGATTTAGGTCGCCATAGCGACACCAACCCTTGCAGCGCGCCCGTCAGGAGGCCAGGAGGCGGCGCGTCTGGCGCGCCATCTCGATGTCCTCGCGGGCGGCGACGAGGACCGCGGCGGCGGCTGCCCCGGGCGGGGAGAGGATCGTGTCGGGCTCGCCGCGCTCGTTGCGGGCGGGGTCGAGGGCGACGCCGAGGAAGGCGGCCCCGGTGCAGGCGCGGGCCCGCACCGCGGGGGCGTTCTCGCCGACGCCGCCGGTGAAGACGATCGCGTCGAGGCCGCCCATCGCCGCCGCCATCGCGGCGATCGCGGCGGTGAGGCGGTGGATGTAGACGTCGAGGGCCAGGGACGGGCGGTCCTCGCCGCGCGCGGCGCCCGCCACGATCTCCTCCATGTCGGCGGTCCCCGCGAGGCCGAGCAGGCCGGCCTCGCGGTCGAGCGCCCGCTCCATCTCGTCCGGGCCGAGCGCGAGGTGTCGCTGCGCCCAGAGCAGGAGGCCCGGGTCGACCGAGCCGGCGCGGGTCGCCATCACCAGGCCCTCGAGCGGCGTGAAGCCCATCGTCGTGTCGACCGAGCGCCCGCCCGCGACCGCCGCCAACGAGGCGCCGCCGCCGAGGTGCGCGGTCACCAGCCGCAGGTCCTCGGCGCGCGCGCCGAGCAGCTCGGCGGCCCGCCGGCTCGCATAGGCGTGGGACAGCCCGTGGAACCCGTAGCGCCGCAGCCGCTCGCGGCCCGCGGCCCAGGCGGCGGGAAGCGCGTAGGTCCGGGCCGCCGGCGGGAGCCCGGCGTGGAAGGCGGTGTCGAAGCAGGCGACGTTGGGGAGGTCGGGACGCAGCGCCGCGAGCGCCCGCATCGCCCGCACCGCCTGGGGGTTGTGCAGCGGCGCCAGGTCGGCGAGGCGCTCCAGCCCCGCCTCGATGCCCGCGTCGACCACGGTCGGCCGGTCGAACGCGGCGCCGCCGTGCACCACCCGGTGGGCGGCGGCGTCGGGCTCCGGCCCGGCGTCGAGGAGCTCCCGCAGCGCCGCCCGCAGCCCCTCCGGGTCCTCGGTCGGCCCGCCGTCGCGCCGCGCCAGCACCTCGTCGTCGGGCCCCAGCACCCGCAGCTTGAGGCTCGTGGAGCCCGCGTTGACGGTGAGGATGCGGGCGGCGCCGGTCACGCCGACGCCAGGGTCCAGTCGCGGACCTCGGGCATGTCCTCGAGGTGCTCGCGGACGTAGGCGTGGTGGCGGGCGAGCATCGCCTGGCAATGGGCCTCGAGCTCGGCGGCGCCGGCCGGGCGCCGGGGCGCCCGCTCGAGCGCCATCAGCGCCAGGTGGTAGCGGCTCATCCCGTTCAGCACCACCATGTCGAACGGGGTGGTCGTCGTCCCCTGCTCGCTGAAGCCGCGGACGTGGAAGCGGCCCGGGTGGCGGCGGCCGTGGATCAGCTGGTGCAGGGCGCGGGCGTAGCCGTGGAAGGCGAAGACGACCTCGAGGTCGGCGCCGAAGAGCCGCTCGAAGGCCTCCTCGTCGAGGCCGTGCGGGTGCGCCTCGCGCGGGAACAGGGCCATCAGGTCGACCACGTTGACGACGCGGACGCCGAGCCCCGGGGTGTGGCGGCGCAGCAGGTCGGCGGCGGCGACGATCTCCATCGTCGGGATGTCGCCGGCCGCGGCGAGCACCAGGTCGGGCTCGTCGGCCCGGTTGCCGGCCCAGTCCCAGCGCGAGGCGCCGGCGCGGGCGTGCTCGACCGCCTCCCGGTAGCCCAGGTACTGCAGCTGCGGCTGCTTGTCGATCACGATCAGGTTGACGTAGTCGCGGCTGCGCAGGCAGTGGTCGGCGACCGTGAGGAGGCTGTTGGCGTCGGGCGGGAAGTAGACCCGAACGACCTCGCCCCGCAGGCTGATCATCGTGTCGATCAGCCCCGGGCCCTGGTGGCTGAAGCCGTTGTGGTCGTTGCGCCAGCAGGTCGAGGTGAGCAGCACGTTCAGCGAGGCGACCGGCGCCCGCCAGTCGAGCCGCCGCATCTCCTCCAGCCACTTGGTGTGCTGGATCGCCATCGAGGCGGAGACCATCGCGAAGGCCTCGTAGGTGGCGAAGAGGCCGTGCCGGCCGCTCAGCAGGTAGCCCTCCAGCCAGCCCTGGCAGTTGTGCTCGGAGAGCACCTCCATCACCCGCCCGGTCGGCGAGACGTGCTCGTCCCCGCGCGCGGCGTCGAGCAGGCAGCGGTCCTCGACCTCGAAGACGGCCCCGAGGCGGTTCGAGTTCGTCTCGTCGGGGCAGAAGAGGCGGAAGTTGGCGGCCGCGGCGTTGGCGGTGTAGAGGTCGCGCAGCAGCTCGCCGAGCCGCCGCGTCGATTCGGCCCGCTCCGTGCCCGGCTCGTCGATCGCGATCGCGTAGCGCCCCGGGTCGGGGATCTCGAGCGCCACCAGTCGGCGCCCGCCGTTGGCGTAGCTCGTCGCGCCCATCCGCTTCTCGCCCGCCGGCGCCAGCTCGGCGGCGGCGCCGCGCAGCCTCCCGGCCGCGTCGAAGTGCTCCTGCGGCCGGTAGGAGCGCATCCACTCCTCCAGCATCGCCAGGTGCCCCGGGCTCTCGCGGACCTGGCCGAGCGGGACCTGGTGGGCGCGGAAGGTGCCCTCCACCTGGACGCCGTCGACGATCCGCGGTCCGGTCCATCCCTTCGGCGTGCGCAGGACGATCGCCGGCGGGCGCAGCCGCGAGGTCCCGCCGGCGCGCGCGGCGGCCTGGATCGCCCCGATCGCCGCGCGGCACTCGGCGAGCGCCACGGCGAAGTCGTGGTGGACCGCGCGCGGATCGGAGCCGCCGACGAAGTGGGCGGTGTAGCCGTGGCCCGCCAGCAGCGCCGCGATCTCCTCCTCGCTCGCCCGGCCGAGCACCGTCGGCCCGGAGATCTTGTATTCGTTCAGGTGGAGGATCGGCAGTACGGCGCCGTCGCGGGCCGGGTTGAGGAACCGGATCCCCTTCCAGGAGCCCTCCAGCGGCGCGGTCTCGGCCTCGCCGTCGCCGATCACGCAGGCGACGATCAGGTCGGGATGGTCGAACGCGGCGCCGAAGGCGTGGACCAGGGCGTAGCCGAGCTCGCCGCCCTCGTGGATCGAGCCGGGCGTCGGCACGCTGACGTGGCTGGGGATGCCGCCCGGGGTCGAGAACTGGCGCATCAGTCGCAGGAGCCCGGCCTCGTCGGCGGAGACCGCCGGGTAGATCTCCGAGTAGGTCCCCTCGAGGTAGACGTTGGCGACCACCGCCGGACCGCCGTGGCCCGGACCGACGACGAGGAGGACGTCGTCGTCCGTCGCCGCGATCATCCGGTCGAGCTGGGCGTAGATCAGGTTCAGCCCCGGCGAGGTCCCCCAGTGGCCGAGCAGGCGTGGCTTGATGTGCTCGGGGCGCAGCGGCTCGCGCAGCAGCGGGTTCGCCTGCAGGTAGATCTGGCCGACGGTGAGGTAGTTGGCCGCCTCCCAGTAGGCGAGCAGACGGTCGAGCTCCGCCTCGTCCGGCGGGGCCAGATCGGTCGAGGGTGCGGCGCCCACGGTGCCTAGGAGGTTGCCACAAGCGGCGCGCCGACCGGGGTCGGGCAGATCAGCACCGGGCAGGGTGCCTCGAGCACGACTTCGCCCGCCACGCTCTTGTGCAGGAGGCGGCCGACGCGGCCGCGGACGTGGGTGCCGACCACCAGCAGGTCCACCCCGAGGGCGACCGCCTTGGCCAGCTCGGTGACCGCGAACCCGCGCAGCAGGATCGGCTGCGCGCGCACCTCGCGCGGGAGGTCGGCGACGACCTGGTGCAGCTCGGCGCGGCGGCTCTCGAGCTCGGTCGGGGCGGCCGGGTTGGGGGTCATCGGCGCCCCGGGGGCGATCGGCGCGACGCTGCGGACCACCGTGTAGACACGCAGGGCGGCGCCGTTTGCCGCGGCCAGCTCGGTCGCGTAGTCGAGTGCCGCCCGGGCGGCCGGCGAGCCGTCGAAGCCGACCCCGACCACCCGCATCCCGACATCCTCCTCGGCGCCGGCGAGCGGCTGCCAGACCGACTCGCCGTCGGCCCGCTCGGCGAACCCCGGCGGGGCCACGGCGACCGCGCAGGGCGCCTCGCCGAGCAGGTGCGCCATCGTCGTCCCCGGCACGATCCGGCCGAGCGGCCCGCGGTGGGTGGACCCCAGGACGACCAGGTCGGCGCCCTGCTCGCGGGCCGCCGCGGCGAGCCCCTCGCCCTCCGGGACGGTGGCGATGCCGAGCTCGGCGCCGCGCGCCTTGGCGAGGATGCGGCCGAGCGCCAGCGCGTCGCGCCCGCGCTCGGTGTCGAGGTAGCCGACCAGGACCCGACCGGGCATCTCAGCCGCCGTCCTCGTGCGGGACGACGAGGACCGCGCACGGCGCGACGTCGATCAGGTGGCCGGCGACCGAGCCGAGCAGCAGGCGGTCGAGCGGCTTGCGGGTGCCGACGACGAGGATGTCGACGTCGGCCTCGCAGGCCGCGGCGAGCGCGTCGGCGATCGACTTGCCGCCTTGGCGCCAGCCCGGATCGAGGTGCTCGCCGGTCGCCTCGAGCGTGGGGGCGACGGTGGCCAGGGCCGCCTTCAGCACCGCCGGCGCGTTGGTCAGCGGCCTGGATTCATCGCTGCCCTCGATCCCGGCGACCACCGGGTCTTCGGCGACGATCAGGTGCAGGGAGGCGCCGGTGTCGCGGGCGAGCGCTTCGGCGCGGTGCAGCGCGGTGCGCGCTTCCGCCGTGCCGTCGTAGCCGACGGCGATCTTGGCGATCCGCGGATGGCGTTCGCGGCCCGCGTAGCCGCGCGGCGCGACGACCACCTCGCACGGCGCGTGGTGGAGGACGTGGTGGGCGACGCTGCCGAGCAGCGCCCGGCCGGCCGCGCCTCGGTGGGGCGAGCCGACGACCAGCGTGCCGGCCCCTTCGCGTTCGGCGAGCCCGACCAGCCCGAGGCTC
Source organism: Actinomycetota bacterium (assembly GCA_018268675.1). Classification (GTDB taxonomy): domain Bacteria; phylum Actinomycetota; class Thermoleophilia; order Solirubrobacterales; family 70-9; genus VAYN01. The sequence continues at coordinate 9,150 of JAFDWB010000032.1, read as the reverse complement.
GGCGCCGTCACGCCGGGCACCTTTTCCGCGATCAGCCGCCTGCTGCTCGCCCCGGCCAGGTCGTGCGCGAGGGCGACCGCGTCGTCGCCGCCCGGGCTGCCGTCGGACCCGACCACGATCGGTCCGGTCTCATAGCGCGGCGTGCTCACCGCGGCGTCGTTCGTCTTGTCGGTGGCGGTCATCCTCGCTCCTCTCACTCGCTGAACTCGTCCTCGGCGAATCTAGGAGCGGCCGTGCGACCCGCCATCCGCATTTCCCCGCACGGATTCTGGTGGCATAGTGGGTCCCGTGTCTGTCACCGACGAAGAAGTCGTCGGCCCCGGCGGCGGGCGCTTTCGGCGCCTCGTCGAGGTCGGATCCTCGCTCCTCTCCGAGCTCGACCTGGAGGTGGTGCTCCGCTCGGTCGTCGAGGCGGCCCGGGATCTGACCGGCGCCCGGTACGCGGCGCTCGGGGTGCTGGACGAGGAGCGGCGGGAGCTCGAGCGCTTCATCTACCTCGGCATCGACGACGAGATGCGGCGGGAGATCGGACCGCTCCCGCGCGGTCGCGGCGTGCTCGGCGAGCTGATCCGCGACCCCCATCCGCTGCGCCTCGCCGACGTCGAAACGCACGCGCACGCCTACGGCTTCCCGCCCGGCCACCCGTCGATGCACACCTTCCTCGGCGTGCCGATCGCGATCCGGGGCGAGGCCTACGGCAACCTGTACATGACCGAGAAAGCGGGCGGGGCGGAGTTCGACGAGGCCGACGAGGAAGCGGCGACGACCCTCGCGACCTGGGCCGCGATCGCGATCGAGAACGCGCGGCTCTACACCGCGCTGCGCGCCCGCGAGGCGGAAACGGAGCGCGCCCTGCGGCGCGCCGAGACCTCCGCCGACATCGCCCGCACGGTCGGCGGCGAGACCGACGTCGACCGGGTCCTCGACCTGATCGTGAAGCGGGCGCGCGCCCTGGTCGAGGCCCGCACGCTGCTCGTCCTGCTGCGCCGCCGCGACCGGCTCGCCGTCGTCGCGCGGGCGGGCCGGGTGGGCCCCGAGGTCGACGAGCTGACGATCCCGACCGACGACGCCATCTTCCAGGCGGCGATGCAGGAACGGGTCGCCAAGCACCTGGAACGCGGGTCGCCGAGCTCGGAGGCGCGGCTGCGCGAGCGGCTCGGCGCCGAGACGGCCCTGGTGGTCCCGCTGCTGTTCCGCGGCCGCGCCGTCGGCGCCCTCGTCGCCCTCGACCGCGAAGCGGGCGGCGACTTCGACGCCGAGGACCTGCGGCTCCTGCAGGCCTTCGCGGCGACGGCGGCGATCGCGGTCGGCACCGCGCAGTCGGTCGAGGCCGGGCGGCTGCAGCAGCAGGTCGAGGTCGCCGAGGACGAGCGCCGGCGCTGGGCGCAGGAGCTCCACGACGGCGTCCTCCAGTCGCTGGCGGCGGTGCGGATCACGCTCGCCGCGTCGCTGCAGACGGGTGGGGAGGACCGCGCCGAGCGGATCGAAAGGGCCGCCGAGGCGACCGTCGCGGGGCTGGAGGACCAGATCACCGAGCTCAGCCGCCTGATCAACGACCTGCGCCCCGCCACCCTGGAGCGGCTCGGCCTGGCCGCCGCTCTCGAAGCGCTCGCCGAGGAGTCGGGCAACCGCGGCGACTTCGAGGTCGCCTGCGCGATCCAGCTGGACGCCGAACTGACCAGCGACGAGGAACGCGGCGTCTACCGCCTCGTCCAGGAGGCGCTGACCAACGTCGCCAAGCACGCCGGCGCGGGCGGGGCGGAGGTCCGCGTCAGCGCCGACGACGGCGGCGTCCAGGTCGAGGTCGGCGACGACGGCGCCGGCTTCGACCCGGCCCTCGGCCCCGGCCGCGGCCTCCTCGGCATGCGCGAGCGGGTCGAGCTGCTCGGCGGCACGATCGAGGTCGACTCCCGCCCCGGCGCGGGCACGACGATCAGGGCGACGCTACCCCTGCGGGGGCGCTGAGGGCTCGATCACGCGGTTGGCGATCGCGAAGCGGACCAGCTCGGGGCGGGAATCGACCCCGATCTTCTCCAGCAGCTTGGCGCGGTTGACCTCGATCGCGCGGACGCTGAGGAAGAGCTGTTCGCCGATCTCGCGGTTGGTGTGGCCGAGAGCGACGAGGCGCAGCAGCTCCAGCTCGCGCTCGCTGAGGTCGTCGAGCGGGTCGGCCTCGAGCTTCGCCATCTCGCCGCCGAGCTGCGGGTCGACGTAGGAGCCGCCGGCGGCCGCCGTGCGGATCGCGTCGCCGAGGTTGCGCTCGGCGGCCTGCTTGAGGACGAAGCCCGCCGCCCCGGCCCGCATCAGGTCGCGCGCCGCGCGCGGGTCGCTCTGCATGGTGAGGATGACGATCGCCGTGTCCGGCGCGGTCTCGCGCAGGCGGGGGACGTCGGCACGCGGCTCGGCACCGGGCATCTGCAGGTCGAGCACGAGCACGGCGGGGAGGCGGTCCTCGACCAGCTTCGCCGCCGCGGCGGCGTCGGCGGCCTCGCCGATCACCCGCAGGTCGGGCTCGGCTTCCAGCATCGCCCGCAGGCCGGCGCGGATCACGTTGTGGTCGTCGGCGAGGACGATGGTGATCTCGGGTGCGGCGCTCACGCTGTCAGTCTGCCGGCGCGGGCGCCCCGCCGCACCTTCCGATGTGGGGGAGAACCGATGGCGCCCGCCGCCGCCGGCGAGAGCATCGCGGCATGAGAATTCTCGTCGCCCTCGGTGGCAACGCCCTGCTTCGCCGCGGCCAGCCGGCCGACGCGGCCACCCAGCGGCGCAACGTCGAGGCCGCGGCCGTCGGGCTGGCGGAGCTGGCCGCCGACCACGAGCTCGTCGTCACCCACGGCAACGGTCCCCAGGTCGGGCTGCTGGCGCTGCAGAGCGAGAGCTACCGCAGCGTCGCCCCGTATCCGCTCGACGTCCTCGGCGCCGAGAGCGAGGGGATGGTCGGCCACCTGCTCGAGCTGGCGCTGCGCAACCTGATGCCGGGCCGGGAGGTGGTGACGGTGCTGACCGAGACCGTCGTCGATCCCGACGACCCGGCCTTCGAGGACCCGACCAAGCCGATCGGCCCGGTCTACTCCGCCGCCGAGGCGGCCCGTCTGCGCGCCGAGCGCGGCTGGGTGCTCGGCCGCGACGGCGACCGCTACCGCCGCGTGGTCCCCTCGCCCGAGCCCCGCGCGATCTCCGAGCTGCGCCCGCTCCGCCTCCTGATCGACGCCGGCGTCCTCGTGATCTGCGCCGGCGGCGGCGGGATCCCCGTGACCCTCGGCGCCGACGGCCGCCTGCGCGGCGTCGAGGGCGTCGTCGACAAGGACCTCACCGCCGCCCTCCTCGCGCGCCGCCTCGACGCCGACCTGCTCCTGATGCTCACCGACGTCGACGCCGTCCACCTCGCGTGGGGGACCGACCACGACCGCCCCCTGCGCGAGGCCGAGGCCGATCAGCTCCGCACCATGACCTTCGCCGCCGGCTCGATGGGCCCCAAGGTCGACGCCGCCTGCCGCTTCGTCGACGCCACCGGCCGCATCGCCGCGATCGGCGCCCTCGCCGACGCCGCCGCGATCGTGCGCGGCGAAGCCGGGACGCGGGTCGGGCCGGTGGCGGCGGGGGCTCGTTGAGGGCGGGGAGGGACGGCGGGGGTTCCGGGCCCTCGGGAGGCCGAAATCGGAGCCCCCGGGAAGCGCGCCGCACATTGGGCCGCCCTGAGCGCCCCAATATTCGACGCGTCTTTCTGACCAATGAGGAAGACGGGAGGGACCGGGACGCGTCCCTTCTCCTTCGGGCGCCAGCTTGCGGGCGCCCCATCCTTTCCGTCCTACTCCGCCGCCGCGGGCTCGAAGAGCTCGATCGGGTTGCCGGACGGGTCATCGAGGACGATCTGGCGGCCGCCGGGGCCGCTGATGACGTCGCTGCGGAAGCCGGCGCCGGCGGCGCGCAGGCGCTCGACCTCGGCGTCGATCTCCTCGACGACGAAGTGGATGCGGTTCCAGCCGCCCGGCTCTGGCGTGCGGCCGTCGGGGAGCGGCCGGCCGGCGGAGCTCAGCGGCCCGCTGAGCAGCAGGCGCAGGTTGCCGCGCACGACCTCGGCGAAGGCCGGGGCGGCGCTGAAGCGCAGCTCGAATCCGAACAGCTCGGCGTAGAAGTCGATCGATTTCTCCACGTCGTCGACGATGTAGCGGATGCTGACCAGGTCCTGGTCGGTCATCTCCGGTCACCTCCTGGGGTTGATGCTGCCGACCCGATCAGGTCGAGCAGATAGGGGATGCGGACCGCCAGCTCCGCGGCGGTCCGCTCGAAGGCGCGCAGGGACTGTCGGCTCGTGCGGCCCTCCCGCGCCGGGTCGGGGATGCTCCAGTGGATCGTGTCGGGCTCGCCGGGGAACTCGGGGCAGACCTCGCGCACGCGGTCGCAGAGGGTGACCACGAAGTCGAAGCGCTCGCCGGCGAACTCGTCGAGGTGCTTCGAGCGTCGGCCGGCGATGTCGATCCCGCGCTCGCCCATCACCCGCACCGCGAGCGGATGGAGCGGCTTCGGATCGCTGCCGGCGCTGCGCGCCTCGACGGTGCCGCCGCTGAGGTCGGCGGCCAGCGCCTCGGCGATCTGCGAGCGGCCGCTGTTGCCGGTGCAGAGAAAGAGCACCCGGCCGCGGATCGGCCCGCCGTCCGCGCGAGGGCCGCGGGGCGGGACGGCGAGGCGCAGGCCGGGATGCAACCCCCCGGCGCTCGCCGCCAGCAGGTCGCCGCAACGGGCGAGATCGAGGGCGTAGTAGGAATCGCGCCCGTCGGCGCTGCTCTTCCGCCGGGTGAGGACCCCCGCGGCACTCAGCTTTGACAGGTGGTAGGAGACGAGGCTCTGCGGCCGATCGACGAGCGCGGCGAGCTCGCGGACCCGCAGGTCCCCGTGCGCCAGGGCGATCAGCAACCGCCAGCGCAGCGGGTCGGCGGCGAGGCTCAGGAAGCTCGGCGGGGCCGCCGGGGTGGTCGGTCTGGCCGTGGCCACGAGTCCGAAAATAGCATCAATTCAAATTGATGTATCTGTGAAGAGGTGCCCGGCCGGGGACCTGGGTCCGCTCAGGCGGCGGTCGCCGCGGGGTCGACCAGGGTCGCCAGCACCGCCTGCTCGGTCGGCAGGCGGTTGGCCGCCTGGGCGAACACCACCGAGGCGGGGCCGTCGATCACCGTCGCGGTGACCTCCTCGCCGCGGTGGGCGGGAAGACAGTGCATGAAGACGGCGCGCGGCGCGGCTCCCGCCATCAGCGCCTCGTCGACCCGGTAGGGCTCCAGGTCGCGCAGGCGCCGCTCGCGCTCGGCGTCCTCGCCCATCGAGACCCAGACGTCGGTGTAGACGGCGTCGGCGAGCTCGACCGCGGCGGCGGGATCGTCGGTGACGCGCACCGAGCCCTCCGCGACGGCGGCGCGGGCCTCGGCCGCGGCGACGATCTCGGGGTCCGGCTCGTAGCCCGTCGGGCAGGCGAGGGAGATGTGCATCCCGGCCAGCGCCCCGGCCTCGATCAGCGAGTGGGCGACGTTGTTGCCGTCGCCGACGTAGGCGAGCCGCAGCCCGGCGAGCGCGCCGAAGCGCTCCCGCAGGGTCAGCAGGTCGGCCAGCGCCTGGCAGGGGTGGTGCTCGTCGGTCAGCGCGTTCACGACCGGCACGTCGGCGACCGCCGCCATCTCCTCGAGGTCCGCCTGGGCGAAGGTCCGCACGACGATCGCCTCGACGAACGAGGAGAGGACGCGGGCGGTGTCGGCGATCGGCTCGCCGCGGCCGAGCTGCAGCTCGTCGGGGCGCAGCATGATCGGCAGCATCCCGAGCCGGTTCGCGGCCGCCTCGAAGGAGACCCTGGTGCGGGTCGAGGGCTTGTTGAAGTAGCAGCCGACGGTCTTGCCGCGGCGCTCGCCCAGCATCGCCGTCGGGCGCTCCTTCATGCCTGCGGCGAGGTCGAGCAGCCCGTCGAGCCCCTCGCGGTCGAGGTCGGCGATCCGCAGGAAGTCGCTCGGCGCGCTCACGAGACCGCGTCGCGCTCGATCGGACACGACATGCAGCGGGGGCCGCCACGTCCGCGGCCGAGCTCGAAGCCGGCGATCGTGATCACCTCGATGCCCTCGTGGCGCAGACAGGTGTTGGTGTCGACGTTGCGCTCGTAGGCCATCACCACGCCGGGCGCCAGGGCGAGGACGTTGTTGCCGTCGTCCCACTGCTCGCGCTGGGACTCGAAGCTGTCGCCGCCGGTCGGGAACAGGCGCAGCGAGTCGACCTCGAGCGCCGCCGCGATCGCGGTGAAGAGCTCGTCCTCGCGGGCCACGCGCACCCCGTCGCCCGCGGGCGTCAGGGTGAACCCGACCATCGAGTCGCGCAGCTCCGGGTAGACCGTGAAGGCGTCGCGGTCGACCATCGTCATCACCGTGTCGAGGTGCATGCTGGAGCGCTGCGCGGGCAGCACCACCGCGATCACCTGTCGCGCGGCGCCCGCCGCGAAGAGCCGGTGGGCGAGCAGCTCGACCCCCGCCGGGGTGGAGCGCTCGCCCATCCCGATCAACACGCAGCCGTTGCCGATCACCAGGATGTCGCCGCCCTCGAAATTGGCCGGGCCGCCGAGATCCTCGCTCCACACCTGATGCTCGGCGGCGAACAGCGGGTGGTGGCGGTAGATCGCCGCGAGGTGGAGCGCCTCGCGCCGGCGCGCCGGCTTCGCCATCGCGTGGACGGTGACGCCGCCGTAGATCCAGGCCGAGGTGTCGCGGGTGAACAGGTGGTTGGGCAGCGGCGGCAGGACGAAGCCGTCGCGGCGCGCCACCTGGGCGACCAGCGAGTCGCTCGCGAAGGGGAGCTCCGCGTAGGTGATGCCGCCGATCAGCCTGCTCGTCAGCTCCTCCGGGTCGACCTCGGCGAGCCAGTCGCCGACCGCCCGTCCGAGCCGCGTGCCGAGCCCCGCCCCGGCCAGGGTGCCAGCGAGAACCTCCGCGCGAGCAGCCGGCTCGGCCAACGTCTGGGCGAGCAGCTCGTGGAGGTACAGGACCTCGACGCCGCGCTCGACCAGGGCGTCGGCGAAGGCGTCGTGCTCCTGGCGGGCCCGCTTCACCCAGAGGACGTCGTCGAACAGCAGCTCGTCCTTGTTGGCCGGGGTGAGGCGGCGGAGCTCCAGGTCGGGACGGTGCAGCATCACCCGCCGCAGCGTCCCGACCTCGGAGTGGACGCCGAGCCGCGTCGCGGTGCCGGCGCGGAGGTCGACGCTCATTTGCGCTCCCCTTTCATCGCGGCGAGCGGACCGCCGTGGGTGCCGGCGGCGAGCGGCGCCGCCGAGGGCGCCTCGAGCGCGACCCGCTCCCGCTCGGCCTGACGGGTCTGCCACCACTTCATCGCGACGTAGATCGGGATCCCCGCCAGCAGCAGGATGAACCCCTTCGCGATGATGTCCTTGCCGGAGCCGGTGATCGCCCAGACCGAGTAGCCGAAGGCGAGCGCGGCGATCGTCGTGTCGCGGATGAAGCGCTTGCCCTCGAACAGGTCGGGCTCGGTGAAGTAGAGCTGCACCTGGGCCGCCGCCGAGTAGGCGTACGGGACCAGGGTGGTCAGCGTCGCCAGCAGGATGATGAAGGTGAAGGCGCTGACCAGGCCCTTCGTGTAGTTCATCAGCATCAGCCCGGACACCAGGACCGAGGAGACGACGAGGCCGAACACCGGCGTGCCCCGCCTGCCGTGGACCTTGGCGAACTGCTCCGGGAAGAGGCCGTCTTCGGCGGCCGCCAGCGGCACCCGCCCCTGCAGCAGGATCCAGCCGTTCAGGGCGCCGAAGGTGGAGATCAGGGCGACGATCGCGATCACCTTGTTCCAGCTGCCGCCGAACATGATCCCCGCGGCGTCGGCGAAGGGGCTGGTCGAGTGGGCGAGCACGGTCGCCGGGATCACGCCCATCACCGCGACGGTGCCGAGGATGTAGACGATCGTCGTCGCCAGCGTGCCGTAGATGGTGGCGCGCGGGATGTTGCGCTCCGGGTCGCGGACCTCGCCCGCGGCGACGGTCGCCGACTCGAGCCCGATGAACGCCCACAGCGTCAGCGGCGCGGCGGCCGAGATGGCGCTGAAGGTGCCGTGCGGGGCGAACGGGGTGAGGTTGGAGCCCTTGATGAAGAAGAGCCCGATCACGCCGATGATCGCCAGCGGCACGAACTTCAGCACCGTGGTGACGATCTGGACGATGCCGGTCTCGCGCGTGCCGATCACGTTGACCGCGGTGAGCAGCCAGATGACGCCGATCCCGACCAGGGCGCCGAGCAGGTTGCTCGTTCCCACCTGCGGCCAGAAGACCGCCAGATAGCCGACGAAGGCGACGGCGATCGCCGCGTTGCCGGCCCAGGCGGCGATCCAGTAGCCCCAGGCGGTCTGGAAGCCGATGAAGTCGCCGAAGGCCCGCCGTGCGTAGGCGTAGGGCCCGCCGGTCCGCGGCATCGCCCGGCCGAGCCGGGAGAAGACGAAGGCGAGGAGCATCGCCCCGGCGCCGGTGAACACCCAGCCGACCAACGACATCGGGCCGGCGGCGCCGGCCAGCGAGGCCGGCAGCAGGAAGACCCCCGACCCGACCATGTTTCCGATCACCAGGGCCGTCGCCATCCAGACGCCCATGCTGCGCTTCAGCCTGGGCTTCTCGGGGGCGGCCGCCTCGACCGCGATCTGCGCCATGACGAACTCCTCTCTTGCGACTTCGGGGTTTGCGGTCACGATCGTCCGCGGATCGACCGGCCCCGCCATCCGCACGCGACTACAAGCGCCGCTTCGGTGTTGCCGCAGGCGCGCGCCGCGCCGCTACCAGGCGGCTGATCCCACGAGCTTCGTGCCGGGGCGCTTGCCGGCTGGCGCCCGATGGGGCAAGGGACGCGGCCGTCTCGGCCACGGCCCGGGCGGGCTGTGGCCGTGGCCGAGACGGCCGAGGGTGCGGGGAGAGGAGGAAGGGTCGCGAGGGGTTCACGGGAGCGCCACGGCTTCGTCACCGAAGTGGCACGTCGCCGTCGCCTGGGGGACGCCCCTCCCTCCAGCTGTTCCTTGTGCCGACCAGTCCGGCAAAAAGAACAGCTGACCGGGGTCGGCCGGGGAAGGGGAGGTCCGTCACCCTTCCTCCCGCCTTCCTCAGACGTCCGGGACACGCTGCAGCGACAGGTG
>JAFDWB010000031.1 GCA_018268675.1 Actinomycetota bacterium | reverse complement strand
TTCCTCGACCCCGGCGTCTTCATCCGCTCGATGGCCTCGCGCGGCGCCCTCGGCGGCCTCTCCGAGGCGGCCCTGCAGGTGGCGCTGGTGATGGACGCGGCGGGCAAAGACGACGTCCTGATCGAGACCGTCGGCGTCGGTCAGGCGGAGATCGACATCGTCGACCACGCCGACACGATCGTGCTCGCGTTGATGCCGGGCTCCGGCGACTCGATCCAGGCGCTGAAGGCGGGGGTGATGGAGATCCCCGACATCATCGTCGTCAACAAGGCCGACCACCCGATGACCGACACGATGGTGCGCGAGGTGCGCGGCGTGCTGGCGCTGTCGCACGAGAAAGGCGACTGGCGGGTGCCGGTGCTGCGCACCGAGGCCGCGAACGGCATCGGCGTCGACGAGCTGGCGCGGAAGATCGAAGAGCACCGCGACTTCATCGAGGCGCAGGGGACGCTGGCCGCGCGCCGCGCCCGCAACCTGCGCAGCGAGGTCGTCGGGATCGCCACCTCGCGGATGCGGCGACGGCTCGAGGCGTGGGTGGCCGAGGACGCCGAGACCGCCGCGATGATGGAGCGCGTGGTGCGCCGCGAGCTCGACCCGGCGACCGCGGCGAGCGAGCTGCTGGAGCGACACGCCGATGGCTGAGCCGGTGGCGCTGCCGGAGGCGATCGCCTGGGTCGGCGGGCCGCTGGCCGACCTCGAGGGTGACGCGGTCGGCGAGGTGCAGAGCGTCTACATCGACTCCACCTCCCACGACCCCTCCTGGCTGGTCGCGAAGCTGGCCGGCGCCGGCCGACGCGGGCGCGGGGCGCGCATCGTCGCGGTGCCGGTGGATGTCTGCGCGGGCGCCGCGGGGGCGGGGGTCTGGGCGGCGGTGGACGGGGAGCGGCTGCGCGGCGCCCCGGTCGTCGACCCCACTCGGCCGCTGCTCCGTGAGCACGAGTTGACGATCTGCGCGCATTTCGGGATCGACGAAGAGGTCGGCCGCGCCGCCGTCGTGGCGGCGCTCGCCGACGGCGCGATCACGTCGATCCCCCCACGCAGCTGACGCCGGGGCGCCCCACCGTCGGCGCGTTCGCACTTAGCTACAACGCGTGTGGATAACTGCGAACGCACCCGGGTGTCGCCGCGCGACGGGGCGTCACCGATTCGTAATGAGGCCCTGGGAGGCTTCTAGGCAATGGCACTCCTGATCATCTTCGGCTTCGTCGCCGGGGCGGCGACCGCGGTCTCGCCCTGCGTCGTCCCCGTCCTGCCGATCGCGCTCTCGGCCGGGGCGACCGGCGGGCGGCGGCGACCGCTCGGCGTCGTCACCGGGCTGGTCGTCTCCTTCAGCTTCGCCCTCTTCGCCCTCGTCTACGTGATCGACGCGCTCGGCCTCCCCAACGACCTGCTGCGCAACATCGCGATCGTCGTCCTCTTCGGCTTCGGGATCGTCCTCCTGATCCCGCCGCTGGCCGCCCGGGTCGAGGCCCTCGGCTCGCGCCTGAGCGGCCGGTTCGGGGTGAAGACGGACGGCGACGGCTTCTGGCCGGGGGTGGGCCTCGGCCTCAGCCTCGGCGTCCTCTACGCGCCCTGCGCCGGCCCGATCCTCGCCGCCGTCCTCACCGCCTCGGCCTCCCAGCCCTTCAACGTGGGGCGGCTCGCCGTCGTCGTCGCCTACGCGTTCGGCTCGGCGATCGTCCTCTACCTGCTGATGATCGGCGGCCGCAGGCTGGCCGCTCCGCTCGCCCGCCGCAGCGGCACCTTCCAGATGGCCATGGGGGCGGTGATGGTGCTGGTCGCGTTCGCGATGTGGCAGGGACTCGACACGAAGTTCCAGTCGAACGTCACCGCCGCGCTCCCCTCCTGGCTCACCAACCCGGCCGAAGGGATCGAAAAGAGCCACTCCGCCCAGGTCGCGCTCGCCGAAATCCGCGGCGGTGGCGGCCACGGCCTGGGGATCAAGGCGATCGAAGCCGAAGCTCGGCGCCAGGTCGAAAAGACGCGCGCCGAACGCGGCGAGAGCCGGCGCCCCGGCACCGAAGGCGAATCGAGGCTGACCGCGCGCCAGGAAGAAACCGTGCCCCTCGAAGACATCGGCACGGCGCCCGAATTCACCGATACCCAGCACTGGTTCAACACCCCCGGGGACCGTCCGCTGACGATGCGGGGGCTGCGCGGCAAGGTCGTCCTGATCGACTTCTGGACCTACAGCTGCATCAACTGCATCCGCACGCTGCCCTACCTGAACGCCTGGAACAAGCGCTATGCCAAGGACGGCCTGGTGATCGTCGGCGTCCACACCCCGGAGTTCCCGTTCGAGCGCGAAGCGTCCAACGTCGCCGAAGCGATCAAGACCGACGGGATCGAATACCCGGTCGTCCAGGACAACGAAATGGGGACCTGGAACGCCTACGAAAACCTCTACTGGCCCGCCGAGTACTTTGTCGACGCCAAGGGCCAGGTCCGCTTCGCCCACTTCGGCGAGGGCGAATACGGCGAGAAAGAACAGGTGATCCGTGAGCTCCTGACCGAAGCCGGGCACCCGCCTGGCAAGGCCCTCTCGGGCGCCCACGGGATGGCCGCCGAACCCGGCGTGACGACGCCCGAGTCCTACCTCGGCGCGGCCCGCGCGACGAACTTCACCAACGGCCTGATCCGGCCCGGTCGCCAGACCTTCACGCTGCAGAAACCGGGCGAAAACCAGCTCTCCTACGGCGGCGAATGGACGATCGCGGAACAACCGGTGACGGCGAGGAAGGGCGCCCGCCTCGATCTCAACTTCGGCGCCCGCCGGGTCTACTTGGTGCTTGGCTCGCCGGGGAGGCCGCGGCGGATCAAGGTCCTCCTCGACGGCAGGCCGATCGCCGCCGCCGACGACGGCGCCGACGTCCACAATGGCTACGTCAAGGTGACGAGCCAGCGCCTCTACAACCTGGTCGAACTGCCGAAAGTGGAACACCACGTGCTCGAACTGGTGCCGGAAGCCGGAGTGCAGGGCTATGCCTTCACCTTCGGCTAAGAGCGCGGCGGAGCCGACCGCGACGACGGCGACGGTCCTGGTCGTCGACGACGAGCCGACCATCGTGGAGATCGTCGGCCGCTACATGGAGCGGGCCGGGTTCACCACCTTCACCGCGCCCGACGGCTACAAGGCGCTCGACCTCGCCAATGCGCATCGTCCCGACCTCGTCGTGCTCGACGTGATGCTCCCCGGGATCGACGGGATCGAAGTGATGGAACGGCTGCAGGAACGGTCGGGCCCGCGGATCGCGGTGATCCTCCTGACCGCGCGCGGGGAGGAGTCCGACCGCCTCGTCGGCCTGCGCAACGGGGCCGACGATTATGTGGTGAAGCCGTTCTCGCCGGCCGAGCTGGTCGCCCGCGTCGAGGCCGTCCTGCGCCGCACGGCGCCGCACACCGCGGCGGGGGACGAGCCGCCGATCGTCAGCGGCCCGCTGCGGGTCGAGCCGGCCTCGCGGCGCGTGTTCCTCGACGGCAAGGAGATCATGCTGACGATGCGCGAGTTCGACCTGCTCGCCTTCTTCGCCGCCAACCCCGGCCGCGTCTTCTCGCGCGACCAGCTGATGGAGACGGTCTGGGGCGAGCCGTGGTTCAACGACACCTCGACCGTCACCGTCCACGTCCGCCGCCTCCGCGCCAAGCTCGGCGACGACCCCGCCGAACCGCGCTTCGTCGAGACGGTCTGGGGCGTCGGCTACCGGTTCCGGCCATGAACCGTGGCTTCCCGGCGATGAGCCGTGGCCAGTGGCGCGCCGCGCTGATCGCGCTCGCCGCCTTCCTGGCGGGCGCCGCCGCGGTCGCGATCCCGAACCAGATGGGGCTCGACCAGGTGCTGCTGGTGCTGGTCGCCGTGGCGGCCGCCGCGGTCGCCGCCGGGCTCGCGGTGCGCCAGTCGATGGAAGAGCGGATGCGGCGCCAGGTCGAGGAGGCGCGCCGCGGCCTCGTCGCCGCCGCCTCGCACGACCTGCGCACGCCGCTCGCCTCCCTCCGCCTCCTGGTCGAGGCGATCGACGACGGCGTCGCGGGCGCGGACCGCGACCGTTATCTGGCCGAGATCCGCACCCACGTCGCGGTGCTCAGCGACCTGATCGACGACCTCTTCGAGCTCTCCCGGATCGAGGCCGGGGACATCTCCTGGACGATGCGCCAGGTCGAGCTCGGCGACCTGATCGGCGACACCGTCGCCGCCTTCCGCGCCTCGGCCGAGGAGCGCGGCGTCCACCTCGCCGCCGAGCTGCCCGACGGCAAGGTCGTCGCCGCGGCCGACGCCGAGAAGGTGCAGCGCGTGCTCTACAACCTGATCCAGAACGCGATCCGCCACACCCCCGCCGACGGCAGCGTCACCGTCCGGGCGAAGGGCGGGCCGGGTGGGGTCGAGGTCGAGGTCGCCGACTCCGGCGAGGGCATCCCGCCGGGCGAGGGCGAGCGCGTCTTCGAGGCCTTCTACCGCGGCGAGCGCTCGCGCGGCGAGGACGGCGCCGGCCTCGGCCTGGCGATCTCGCGGGCGATCGTCGAGGCCCACGGGGGCCGCATCTGGCTCGAGGACGCCCACCCGGGCACCCGCGTCCGCTTCACCCTCCCGGCCTGAGCGACGCCCATCAGCACCCGAGCGCCCGCGCGATCACCATCTGCTGGACCTCGTCGGTGCCCTCGCCGATCGTCAGGATCTTGGCGTCGCGGTAGAAGCGGCAGACCGGGTACTCCTCGATGTAGCCGTAGCCGCCGTGGATCTGCACCGCCTCCTCGGTCGCGCGCACCGCGAGCCGGCCGGTGATCAGCTTGGCCTGGGCGGCGGTGAGGGTGAAGGAGCGGCCCGCGTCCTTCTCCAGCGCCGCCCGCCAGGTGAGCAGGCGCGCCGCCTCGATCTGCGCGGAGAGGTCGGCGATCTTCGCCTGGATCGACTGGAACCGGGAGATCGGGCCGCCGAAGGCCTGGCGCTCCCTGGCGTAGGCGATCGCCTCCTCGAGCGCCCCCTGGGCGAGCCCGACCGCCATCGCGGCGACCCCGATCCGACCGCCGTCGAGGATGTGGAGGAAGTTCCTGAAGCCCTCGCCGCGGCGGCCGAGCAGGGCGTCCTCGGGGACCTTGCAGCCGTCGAAGGAGAGCGGCCGGGTGTCGGAGGCGTGCCAGCCCATCTTGCGGTAGGCCTCGCCGATCTCGTAGCCGGGCGTGCCGGTGGGGACGATCAGGTTGGAGATCTCCTTGCGCCCGCCCGACTCCCCGGTCACCGCGGTGATCGAGACGCAGCCCGAGATCTCGGTCCCGGCGTTGGTGATGAACTGCTTGGCGCCGTCGATGACCCACCCGCCGTCGGCCGGCCTCGCGTGGGTGTGGACGTTGCCGGCGTCGGAGCCCGCCTCGGGCTCGGTCAGGCCGAAGGAGGCGAGGCGCTCGCCCGAGCAGAGGCGCGGCAGCCACTCTTCCTTCTGCGCCTCGGTGCCCCAGAGGTATATGGGCATCGTGCCGAGCGAGGTGTGGGCGGCGACCGTGATGCAGACCGAGGAGTCGACCCGCGCAAGCTCCTCGATCGCGAGCGCGTAGGCGAGCGTGTCGGCGCCGCCGCCCCCGTACTCCTCGGGGAACGGGATCCCCATCAGGCCGAGGGCGCCGAGCTTGGCGACGATCTCGTAGGGGAAGGACCCGGTGCGGTCGAGCTCCGCCGCCACCGGCGCGATCTCGGCGCGGGCGAAGTCGCGGACGGTGTCGCGCAGCAGGCGCTGCTCGTCGGTGAGGTCGAAGTTCATGGCTAGAGCTGCAGGCTCTTGGTCTGCAGCATCTCTTCGAGCCCGAAGCGGCCGAACTCGCGCCCGTGACCGGACTGGCCGTAGCCGCCGAAGGGCGCGATCGGGTTGAAGGCGCCGCCGTTGATCTCGATCTGGCCGGCGCGCAGCCGGCCGGCCACGGCGATCGCCCGCTCCTCGTCGCCGGACCAGACGCCGGCCGCCAGCCCGTACTCGGTGGCGCCCGCGATCCGCAGCGCGTCGGCCTCGTCCTCGTAGGGCTGGATCGCCAGCACCGGGCCGAAGATCTCCTCGCGCGCGATCGTCATCTCCGGGGTGACCTCGGAGAAGACGGTGGGGCGGACGAAGTAGCCGCGGGTGAGGCCCTCGGGCGGCTCGGCGCCGCCGGTGAGGAGCTTCGCGCCCTCGGTCTCGCCGGTGGCGATGTAGCCGCGGACGCGCTCCCGCTGGTGGGCGGAGACCAGCGGGCCGAGCGTGGTGCCGGGGTCGAGCGGGTCGCCGGGGACGAAGCCCTCGGCCGCCGCGGCGGCGAGCTCCTCGACCTCGGCGAGGCGCTCGCGCGGCACCAGCATCCGGGTCAGCGCGCTGCACGTCTGGCCGGAGTTGAGAAAGCACTTGGCGACCCCGTCGGGGACCGCGCGGGTGAAGTCGGCGTCGTCCAGGAGCACGTTCGGCGACTTCCCGCCGAGCTCCATCGCGACCGGCTTGACGGTCGCCGCGGCGAGCTCGGAGACGCGCCGCCCGGCCCGCGTCGAGCCGGTGAAGGAGACGAGGTCGACCCCGGGGTGGGCGGCGATCGCCTCACCGACGATCGGCCCGATCCCGCTGACCAGGTTGAAGACGCCGGCCGGCAGCCCGACCGACTCGATCACCTCGGCGAGGATGAAGGCGTTCAGCGGCACCACCTCGCTCGGCTTCAGCACCACGGTGCAGCCGGCGGCGAGGGCGGGGGCGACCTTGGCGCCGATCTGGTTCAGCGGATAGTTCCAGGGGGTGATCGCGCCGACCACCCCGGCCGCCTCGCGCAGCACCCGCGAATTGCCGACCCGCTCCTCCCAGCGCACTTCCTCGAGCGCCGCCGGCATCACCGCGAAGTGGTTGACCCCGAGGCCGACCTGGATCGCCTCGGTCAGCTTCAGCGGCATCCCGAGCTCGGCGACCAGCACCGCGGCCAGCTCCTCGGTGCGCGCCTGGAGGCCGGCGGCGATCGCCGCCAGCGCCTCGGCCCGCTCGGCTCGCGGGGTCTGCGACCAGCCCTCGAAGGCCGCGCGGGCCGCCTCGACCGCGAGATCGACCTCGACCGGCGTGCACCCGGGAATCGTCGCGATCGTCTCCTCCGTGGTCGAGTTGATCACCGGCAGCGGATCCGCCCCCGCCGGCTCGATCCACTCGCCGCCGACGAAGATCTTCTCCCGCGCCCCGATTCCCGCCGCAGTCGCCATTCCGCTCCTCCTCCTGGATTGCCTGACCCGTCGTCGGGGAACGGTACCGCGTGGGCCGATATAGCGGATGAGCGATTATCGCGGATCAGCTATGATTTGGCGATGACAAACGAGAAGCCGCCACCGATCGAGCCGGCTCCACTCGAAGATCGCACGCCGGGCGAACTGCTCCGGGAGGCTCGCACTCGCCACGAGTTGAGCCAGCAGCAACTGGCGGTCCGCGCGGGGACCACCCAGTCGGCGATCGCGCGCATCGAGCACGACCGCACCTCGCCGTCGATCAAGACCCTCACGGCGCTCTTCCAGGCGATGGAGGAGGACTTCGTCTTCGGCACGAGGCCGCGCGATTGGGGGGTGGATCTGACGTTGAACCACAGCAATCTGGAGTACGAGGCCACCGGGCGACTCGAACGCGGTCTCGGATTTTCCGATTTCGTTCGCGAAGTGAGGGGGCAAATCTCGGATCGCAAGGCGCTTGAGGAAAGGTGATCAATCCGGATCTAGGACCCTCGCTCGAGCTTCGCACTCTCGTGGAGACGCTGGATCGCCATGCGGTCGACTTCATCGTCATCGGCGGGATCGCGGGAATCATCCACGGCTCGGCGCATCCCACCTACGACTTCGATGTCCTCTACGCCCGCGACGACACGAACCTGGAGCGGATGGCCGCGGCGCTGCAGGAACTCCACGTCACCCGTGCCAACGCACCGGCGGACCCCCTCTTCCAGGTCGACGCGCGGAGCCTCGCCGCCGGGTCGAACTTCACTTTCGAGAGCGACCTCGGTCGCTTCGACATCCTCGGCCACGCGGATGGGATGCGGGGATATGAGGCGATTCGGGCCGACTCGACGCTGGAGGAGCTTTGGGGCTTTCCGGTTCGGACGGCCTCGATCGACGACCTGATCCGGATGAAGCGAGCCGCCGGTCGACCGAAGGACAAATCGATGGTCGAAGAGCTGATCGCGATCGCCGAAGATCAGCGGCGGGCGGCGAAAGGGGAGAAATGACCCTCGTAGGCGGCGGCGCCGGGGCCGGGGACGGCCTTTGCGTCGCGGGCGGTGAGGACCTGGCCGCAGGCTTCGCAGATGCCGCGGTCGGAGACCGCGCCGCCGCAGTCCTTGTGGACGACGCGGAGGGGAGGGCCCGCGGGACCGGCGGAGTGGCGGTCGCCCCAGTGCATCAGGGCGAGCAGCGCGGGCCAGAGGTCGAGGCCCTTCTCGGTGAGGAAGTATTCGTGCCGGGGCGGGCTTTCCTGGTAGGTGCGGCGCTCGAGGATGTCCTCGTCGACGAGGCGCTGGAGGCGGGCCGAGAGGACGTTGCGGGCGATGCCGAGGGAGGACTGGATGCCGGAGAAGCGGCGGTTGCCGTTCATCACGTCGCGGACGATCAGAAGGGACCAGCGCTCGCCGACCACTTCCAGGGATTTGGCCAGGGAGCAGGCCTGGCCCGGATAGTCGTGACGCAACATCGAGTGTGATCTTCTCACACATCGGTTGCATCACAAAACCTGGTCGTCTAGGGTCGCGGGGCAGGTTGCATGACGAAACCAAAGCGCCCTGAAACGGAGGCGACATGAGGTTCAGAGTCAACAGACGGAAGAACCGGGGCCGCCCGCGCGCCCCGCGGATCGCGATCAGCGTCGAGGAGATCACCGCCGATCTCAACTACCACGGCGAGCCGCGCCGCCCCGGCGCCGTCACCCCGGTCGGTCGGGGGCGCCGGTGAGCGCCGCCGGGACCGCGACCCGCTCGCGGACCGTGGAATGGCAGGACCCGGTGGCGACGGCCGCGGCCGGGGCCGAGATGTCGGGCCTCGACTACCTGCGCGCCACGGTCGCCGGCGAGCTGCCGCGGCCGCCGATCTCGGTGGTCATGAACATGGCCCCGGTCGAGTTCGAGGAGGGTCGCGTCGTCTTCGCCGGCGAACCGGGGGAGGAGCACTACAACCCGATCGGCGTCGTCCACGGTGGCTACGCGGCCACGATCCTCGACACGGCGCTCGGCTGCGCCGTCCACACCACCCTCCCCGCCGGCGTCGCCTACACCTCTCTCGGCCTCGAGGTGAAGTACCTGCGCCCGCTCACCCGCGACACGGGCCGGCTCCTCTGCGAGGGCACGGTCGTCCACCCTGGGCGCCGCCAGGCGACCGCCGAGGCCCGCCTCATCGCCGAGGACACCGGCAAGCTCCTCGCGACCGGCACCTCGACGCTGATGATCTTCGGCGCGTAGGCGGCCCCTCGCCGGCTGGCGCCCGTCGGGACCGGCGAGCCCCGGCCTTCCGGTGTTCCTTACTTGCGCATACGCCAAGTAAGGAACACCGCAGGGGCCGACCCGCCACCGAGGACCCCGCGGGCGCCCCGGCCCGGGGCAGGCCGCGAGGCGCCGGCCGGCCTACGCCGCCAGGTCGCGCACCAGCTGGACGAGCAGCCGCACGCCATAGCCGCTGCCGCCTTTGCCGGTGTAGGGACGGCCGACGTCCCAGGCGGTGCCGGCGATGTCGATGTGCGCCCAGGGCGTGTCGTCGACGAACTCCTCGAGGAAGGAGGCGGCGGTGATCGTGCCGGCCTCGCGCTTCTTGGCCAGGTTGGAGAGGTCGGCGACGGTGCCCTTCATCATCGCCTTGTACTCGGGGTGGAGAGGGAGGCGCCAGACCAGCTCGCCGGTCTCCTCGCCCGCCGCGGAGAGCTCCCGCGCCAGCTCGTCGTCGTTGGCGACGACCGCCGCGTAGGTCGAGCCGAGCGCGATCAGCACCGCACCGGTCAGCGTCGCCATGTCGATCACCCGCTCGGCGCCGAGCTCGATCGCGTAGGCGAGCGCGTCGGCGAGGATCAGGCGGCCCTCGGCGTCGGTGTTGTTCACCTCGACCGTGGTGCCGTTGTACTGGGTGATCACGTCGCCGGGCTTGATCGCGGTCCCGGAGGGCATGTTCTCGGTCGCCGGCACGACCGTGATCAGGTCGATCGGCAGGCCGAGCTCGGCGATCGCGGCGGTCGCCTCGAGCACCGCCGCCGCGCCCGACATGTCGAACTTCATCTCCTGCATCCCGGCGCCGGGCTTCAGCACGATGCCGCCGGTGTCGAAGGTCACGCCCTTGCCGACGAAGCCGAGCGTCGGCCCCTCGCCGCCGCCCGCGTAGCGCAGCACGATCAGGCGCGGGTCGACCGGGCCGCCCTGGCTCACCGCGGCGAGGCCGCCCATGCCCTTGGCGCGGATCGCGTCGCCGTCGAGGATCTCGACCGTCACCGCGTCGGTCGCCGCGGCGATCTCCTCGGCCCGCCTCGCGAGATCCTCCGGCCGGGCGAAGTTGGCCGGCGTTTCCTGCAGGTCGCGGGCGCGGTTGGCCGCCTCTGAGTAGACGCGCGCCGTCTCGGCCGCCCCGGCGAGCTCCTCCGGTCCGAGCACGCTCAGCGACTCGAGCGGCGTCTTCGGCTCCTCGTCCTCCTCGCCGCCACTCCCCTTGAACCGGTCGAAGCGGTAGGAGCCGAGGATCGTGCCGGTGACCAGCGCCTCGGTGGCCGCCGCCTCGTCCTCGAAGTCGGGCAGCGCCCAGGCCAGGGAGCTCGCCTCGAGCTTCCCCGCCTCGGCCGCGACCAGCGCCGCCGCGATCCGCAGCTTCTCCGCGTCGAGCTCCTCTTGCGCGCCGAGCCCGACCACGAGCAGCCGCTCCGGCCCGCCCGGGTAGAGCCGCGTCAACGTCTTGAAGGAGCCCTTCGCGTCCGGCGCGCCCGGCGCCCCGGCAATCTCCGCGGGCAGCGAGCCGCCCTCGCAGAGCCCGATCGCGACGAGCGCCGCGTCCGCCTCGCCAAGTGACGTTTGTCTCACATCGACCTGCATGGGAGCGCGAGTCTAGTCGGGCGGGAATCCCGGCCGAGGCCGCTATCGTCCCGCAGGCGAGGCGCCCGCGCCGCGGGCCGGCCGGCAACGGCAACAACACACAAGGAGGAAAGGCCCGCAGATGTCCAGCTCAGTGATCCTTGGAACCGCCCGCACCCCCGTCGGCAAGATGGGCGGCGCCCTGGCGTCGGTCGAAGCCCCCGAGCTCGGCGGCATTGCGATCGAGGCCGCCCTGGAGCGCTCCGGCGTCGGTGCCGAGCAGGTCCAGCAGGTCATCTTCGGCCAGGTCCTGCAGGCCGGCCAGGGGCAGATCCCCTCGCGCCAGGCCCAGATCAAGGGCGGCATCCCCAAGGAGGTCCCCTCGGAAACGATCAACAAGGTCTGCGCCTCGGGCATGCGCACGCTTGGCCTCGCCGACCAGGCGATCCGGGTCGGCGACCTCGACGTCGCCGTCACCGGCGGCATGGAGTCGATGAGCAAGGCCCCCTACCTCCTCCCGAACGCGCGCTTCGGCTTCCGGATGGGCGACGTGCAGGCGCTCGACGCGATGACCCACGACGGGCTCACCAACCCCTTCACGGGCAAGCAGATGATCAACGAGGCCAGCGAGGTCTCCAACGAGCTCGAGATCACCCGTGCCGACATGGACAAATTCGCGGTCCGCTCCCAGCAGCTCGCCGGCGAGGCGACCGAGGCGGGCCGGATCGCCGAGGAGATCGTCCCGGTGGTGGTCAAGGGTCGCAAGGGCGACACCACGGTCGAGGTCGACGAGGCGCCGCGCCCGGGCACGACGCTGGAGGCCCTCGCGGCGCTGAAGGCGATCGGCGGCGAGGGCGCCACCCACACCGCCGGAAACGCCCCGGGCGTGAACGACGGCGCCGGCGCGATCGTCGTCGCCTCCGAGGAGTGGGCCGAGAAGGAAGGCCGCAAGCCGCTCGCCAAGGTCCTCTCCTACGCGACCGTAGCCGACGACTTCGCCTACCTCGCCCGCACTCCGGGCAACGCGGCGCTGAAGGCGCTGGAGAAGATCGGGATGCAGCCCGGCGACGTCGACCTCTGGGAGATCAACGAGGCCTTCGCCTCGGTCGTGATCGGCTCGATGCGGATCCTCGGCATCGACGAGGAGAACGTCAACGTGAACGGCGGCGCGATCGCCTTCGGCCACCCGGTCGGCGCCTCGGGCGCCCGCATCGTCGGCGCGCTCGTGCACGAGCTCGGCCGGCGTGGCGGCGGGCTCGGCGTGGCGGCGATCTGCTCCGGCGGCGGCCAAGGCGACGCGATCGTGCTCGAGGTGGCGGCGGCGTAAGCCGCGCCGCGCACACGGGCGGCGGAGTCGATGAGCAGAGCCGCTGCCTTCTTTGATCTGGACAAGACCCTGATGGCAGGGTCGAGCGGCATGCAGTTCGCGCGGGTGGCGGCGCGCGGCGGGATCGTCTCGCGCCGCCAGCTCGCCCGCTGGGGCGTGGAGCACCTGCGCTACCGCCTGCGCGGCACCAACGACGAGCGCACCGGCGAGGTGCTCCGGGCCGCCCGCGAGCTGATCGCGGGGTTGCCCGCGAAGACCGTCGAGCGGATGGGGCCGGAGACGATGGCGGCGATCCTGCCGCGCGTCTACCCGCAGATGCTGGAGGAGGTCCACGCCCACCAGGACGCCGGGCGTCCCTGCTTCATCGTCAGCGCCGCGGGCAACGACGTGGTCGAGACGCTGGCGACGGTGCTCGGCATGGAGGGCGGGATCGGCACCCGCTACGAGGTCGACGCCGAGGGCAACTTCACCGGCCGGCTCGACGGCCCCTTCGTCTACGGCCCCGGCAAGGTCACCGCGATGGAGGAATTCGCGCGCCGGCACGACATCGACCTGAGCGCCTCCTATGCCTACTCCGACTCGCTCTCGGACCTGCCGATGCTGCGCGCGGTGGGCCACCCGGTCGCGGTCAACCCCGACCCCTCGCTGGCGGCGATCGCCAAGGAGGAGGGGTGGCAGACGCTCCGCTTCGAGCGGCTCGGCAGGCGGCTGACCGCGGTCGCGGTGACGATCCTCGCCACGATCGCCGGCTTCGGCGCCTCGCGCGTCGCCGCCAACCGCCGCCCGGCCCCGCGCCGCTTCCCACTCCCCCGCAGATGAGCCGGCGCGCCTGGGCCGCCTTCGCCGCCGTCGCGGTCCTCTGGGGCATGCCGTACCTGTTCATCAAGATCGCCGACGACGGCGGCATGCCGCCGCTCGACCTCGCCTGGCTGCGGGTCGCGCTCGGCGCCCTGGTGCTGATGCCGATCGCCTGGCGCAAGGGGGCGCTGCCCGGCCTGCGCGACCACTGGCGCTGGCTCGTCGTCTTCGCCGTGGTCGAGGTCGCGATCCCGTTCCCGCTGATCGCCGCGGGCGAGCGGCACATCGCCTCCTCGACCGCGGCGATCCTGATCGCCACCGTGCCGCTCCTGATCGCCTTGCTCAACCTGCGCTTCGACCCCGGCGAACGGGTCACCGGGTACCGCCTGGTCGGCCTGCTGGTCGGCCTGGTCGGGGTCGCGGCGCTGGTCGGCGTCGACATGTCGGGCGCCGGCAGCGAACTGCTCGGCGTCGGCGCCGTCCTGATCTCGGCCTGCGGCTACGCGCTCGGCCCGGTGGTCCTCAAACGCAAGCTCTCCGGCCTCGACGCGACCGCCACGACCGGCACCTCGCTGGTGATCGCGACCCTCGTCCTGGCGCCGCTCGCCGCCCTCGCCCTGCCGAGCACCACCCCCAGCACCGGTGCCTTCGCCTCGGTGGTCGTCCTCGGCGTCTTCTGCACCGCGATCGCGTTCGTCCTCATGGTGATCCTGGTCGACATCGCCGGCCCCGCCCGCTACTCGGTGATCACCTACGTCAACCCGGTGATCGCGCTGGCGCTCGGGGTCGTCTTCCTCGGCGAGGAACCGGGCGCCGGCGCCCTGGTCGGCCTGGCGCTGATCCTGGTCGGCTCCTGGCTCGCCACCGCAGGCCCGCGACCGGAGCCGGTGAGCGAACCGAGCCGGTAAGCGATTAGTGTTCCTCGTTGCAATGGAGGCAGCCACCGCCCGCAAGATCCGCGTCGTCGTCGCCAAGCCCGGCCTCGACGGACACGACCGCGGCGCCAAGATCATCGCCCGGGCCCTGCGCGACGCCGGCATGGAGGTGATCTACACCGGCCTGCACCAGACCCCCGAGCAGATCGCCGAGACCGTGATCCAGGAGGACGCCGACGCGGTCGGCCTCTCGATCCTCTCCGGCGCCCACATGACCCTGGTGCCGAAAGTGGTCGAGCTGCTGCGGGCCCAGGGGGTGGACGACGTGCTGGTGACGGTGGGCGGGACGATCCCCGCCGACGACATCCCGGAGCTGAAACGGCTCGGTGTCGCCGAGGTCTTCACCCCCGGGGCGGGCACCGACGACATCGTCGAGTTCATCCGCGAGGGCGCGGCGGAGCGCCACGCCGCCGACGCCTAGCCATAGGCGGCGTTCCTCCTAAATTGCCTACACGGATCGGTGCACAGGTCCAGGGCAAAGCGGGTATAGTGTTGATTGACTGGTCAGTCAACCGCCTGACTCGATAACATGCGCGGCCGCGACGGGGCCTTCGATTACGCAACCCGCGGCCTTCCTCGCACACGAGAACCGTTCCCCAAGGAGGCTTGAACTTTGAAGATCTGCGTCCTGGTCAAGGAGGTACCGGACGCCGCGGTGCAGAAGCGCATCGATCCGAGCACGATGCGCCTCGATCGCAGCGGCGAGAAAAACCTCAACCCCTTCGACACGCACGCCCT
>JAFDWB010000030.1 GCA_018268675.1 Actinomycetota bacterium | reverse complement strand
TTGTCGCTGGCAAGGGTCAGTCTGGAGGCGGATTATCGCTGGGCGACAGATGCTCGGTGGATTTGATTGTCGCGCGTGTTGGCGGCCGCCCTGGTCCTGTTCGGCGCTGCGCTGCGCGCCGTCGGTAGCTCTCGACGTTCATCTCGAAGATGGTGGCGTGATGGACGAGACGGTCGACGGCGGCGAGGGTCATGGCGGGACCTGGAAAGATCCTGCCCCATTCTCCGAACGGTTGGTTGGCGGTGATGAGGATGGATCGCCGCTCGTATCGGGCGCTGATCAGCTCGAACAGCACGGACGTCTCGGCCTGGTCTTTGGTGACGTAGGTGATGTCGTCGAGGATCAGCAGATGGAACTTGTCGAGCTTGGCGATGGCGGCTTCGAGCGCGAGGTCGCGGCGGGCGAGCTGAAGCTTCTGGACGAGATCGGAGGAGCGGGTGAACAGCACGCGCCATCCGTTCTCGACCAGGGCGAGGCCGATGGCTGCCGCGAGGTGGCTTTTGCCGCCACCGGGCGGGCCGAACAGGATCAGGTTGGCCCCCCTCTCGAGCCATGTGTCGCCCGAGCACATGGCGGTGACGAGCGCCTTGGAGACCATTGGCACGGCATCGAAGGCGAAGCTGTCGAGGCTCTTGTCGGGTGGCAGGCGTGCCTCGGCGAGATGCCGCTCGATGCGGCGGCGGTCGCGTTCGGCGATCTCGTGTTCGGCGAGGCTGGCGAGCAGGCGCGCGGCCGGCCATGCCTCGCGATCGGCGCGTGCCGCGATCTCGGGCCAGGCCTGCTTGATGGCGGGCAGGCGCAGGTCGTGCAGGATGAGGGTCAGGCGCTGCGCGTCGATCGACGCGCCGGGCGACGGGCTAGCGGGGCGGTTCATGCCGCTTCTCCGACCAGAAGGGCGTCGTAGGCGGCCAGCGGCACGAGATCGACGGTGACCTCCGGCAGCCGGGCCGGATCGGGCGCGAAGCGCGCCTGCAAGGCGGCAAGATCGGGCAGGCGCCCCTCGGCCAGATCGGCGGCGAGACACTCCGCGAGTTCGGCCTCGCAGGCGCGCTCGTGGGCCAGCGCGAGCAGCGTCACCATGGTGCGGCAGGCGACGCGCTCGCCGGCGCCGTCGAGCAGGCGCTCGAAGCATCGCCGGTAGGCTTGGCGCGGGAAGAGCTGGTCGCGATAGGCGAGATTGAGCAGTGCCATGGGCTTGCGGCGCAGGGCATGGATCACGTGCCGGTAGTCGACGACATGGCCGCGCCGGCCATCGGCTGGGGCCCTGCTGCGCGGGAGCGTCATCAGCCTGGTGCCGCCGATGAAGAGGTCGAGGCGGTCGTCGTGGAGCCGCACCCGCAGGCGGTGGCCGATCAGGCGCGAGGGCACGGAGTAGAACACCTTGCGCAGGGTGAAGCCGCTGCTTGAGGTGACGGCGACGACGGTCTCCTCGTAGTCGCAGCTGCGTCGGTCAGGGAGTGCCTGCAAATGCACCCGCTCGGCATCGATGCGGGCGACGTTGCGTCGGTTGCGGCGGCTGACGAGTTCATCGACGAAGCGCCGATAGGCGGTGAGATCGTCGAACTCGGCGGAGCCGCGCAAGAGCAGCGCATCGCGCAGGGCGCGCCGCAGATGGCCGTGCGCGCTCTCGATCGATCCGTTCTCGTGGGCGACGCCGCGATTGTTGCGGCTGGGCGCCATGCCGTAATGCGCGCACAGCGCCTCGTAGCGCCGGGTCAGATCGGCGCGGGCATCGGCATCGAGGTTGCGGAACGCCGCGGAGAGGCTGTCGCTGCGATGCTCGCGCGGACAGCCGCCAAGCGACCAGAGCGCGTCCTGCAAGCCGGCGGCGAGTGCCACGAAGCTCTCGCCGCCGAGGATGACGCGCGCATGCTCGAAACCCGACCAGGGCAGACGGAGGTGGTAGAGCAGATGGTCGAGCGGCACGCCGGCGACGGTGACGCCGAGATCACCCATGTCGCTGAAGTCCGACAGCGCCATCCGCCCCGGCTCATGGGTCTGGCGGAAGATCACCTCCTGCTCCGGCCCGTGCAGGGCCCGCCAGGCGCGGATGCGGCGTTCCATCGTGCGGCGCACGCCGGCACCGAGTTCCGGATGCCGCCGCACCATCTCCTCGAACACCGCGACGGCGCGCAGACCGGGAGAAGCGGTGAGCATCGGCACGATCTCGGTCTCGAAGATCGCCGCCAGTGGATCCGGCCGCCGCCGTCCGCGCGGCATCTGCCTCTGCGATGGCAGGTGGGGATCGGCGGCGATCCGGTAGCCGGTCGCGGCGCTGAACCCCGCCCTGGCCGCGGCAACCGGCACGGTGTCGTTCTGTCGGAACTTCATGAACAGCCTCATCTGATGATCCGTGACGTGGCGGCCGGGCACCTGAGGTGTCCTCTGCAAAGGACACCATCGTCTGCCCGTCCGGACGCGATCATCAGCGCCACCCCGTCCACGACGGCGGCGCCGGCGGGGTATGCACCGGCTACGGGCTATGCCCTTCGCCGCCACACACCCCGCCGACCCTCATCCTGATTGTCGGCCTGTTCTCATCCTGACTGTCGCGCGGCACCCATTACGGGTGGATCACTTCAAGGGGGTCAGACCACTACAGCCCGGACCGGCGTGCCGAGCATCCGCGCACGCATCTGGCGGGGTTCAGGAGCGTGCTGCACGCCGACAGCTATGCTGGTTTCAACGGGCTCTACGACGGCGAACGCGTTCTCGAGGCGGCATGCTGGGCGCATGTACGGCGGAAGTTCTTCGACCTGCACGCGACTGGCAAGGCGCCGCTGGCGAGCGAGGCGCTCACGCGGTTCCAGGCGCTGTATGCGATCGAGTCCGAGATCAAGGGACGCCCGCCCGCCGAACGCCGCCGCGCACGCCAGACGCGGGCAGGCCCGCTGCTCGCCGACATGAAGACATGGCTGGGCGCAACGTTGCTGCGCGTCGCCAAGCGCGGCGATCTCACGGTGGCCATCCGCTAGGCTCAGGACCCATTAATTTCTAGGAGCGACGCGTCGAGGCGTGATTCTGGGTGAGGTGGAGGTGCCGCCATGCCCACGCCGCCATTCCTGCTCTCGGCTGCCCAGATGCGGCGCTTGTCGCCGCATTTCCCGCTCTCACACGGCATC
>JAFDWB010000002.1 GCA_018268675.1 Actinomycetota bacterium | reverse complement strand
TCGGCGGCCAGGCGGTGCTCGAGGGGGTGATGATGCGCGGCGTCTCGACCTGGGCCGTCGCCGTCCGCACCCCCGAGGGCCAGATCGAAGTCGAGTCCGAGCCGCTCACCCCGTGGGCGAAGCGCAACCGCCTCTGGCGGGTGCCGATCGTGCGCGGCGTCGTCGCCCTCGCCGAATCGATGAAGATCGGCTTCCGCGCCCTGGCCATTTCCGCCAACGCCCAGATCGAGGACGACGAGGACGGCGAGCCGGAAGAGATCGGCGGCTGGGTCTGGGGCCTGACGATCGCCTTCTCGCTGGTCCTCGCGATCGGCCTCTTCTTCGTCGTCCCGGTCGGGCTGACCAGCCTGATCAAGGACCAGCTCGGCTCGCCGTTCCTCTTCTGGCTGGTCGAGGGGGTGCTGCGGACCGCGATCTTCATCGGCTACATCTGGGCGATCTCGAAAATGCCGGACCTGCGGCGGACCTTCGAGTACCACGGCGCCGAGCACAAGACGATCTCCTGCTACGAGGCCGAAGACGAGCTCACCCCGGAGCGGGCGAAGCTCTACTCGCGCCTGCACCCGCGCTGCGGCACCAGCTTCCTGCTGATCGTGATGGTGTTGGCGATCTTCATCTTCGCCCCGCTCGGCCTGCCCGCCTGGTATTGGCTGGTGATCTCGCGGATCGTCGGCATCCCGGTGATCGCCGGGCTCTCCTACGAGGTGATCAAGTGGGCGGGGAAGAACCGCCGCAAAGCGTGGGTGCGGGGCGTCATGTGGCCGGGGCTGATGCTGCAGAACCTGACGACTCGGGAGCCGGACCTGGACCAGCTCGCGGTCGCGATCGCCTCGCTGAAGGCGGTCCTCGCGCGGGAGAAACCAGAGGACCTGCACGCGGATCAGACGATCGAGATCGTCGCTTAGCGCTTCGTTCGTAAACTCGGTCGCATGATCGAGCAGTTGGTGGAACAGATTCGGGCGCGGTTCGCGGAGCTCGAGGCGTTGATGTCCGATCCGGAGGTGATCGCGGACCGGGAGCGCTACGCGGAGGTCGGGCGGGAGTACCGGCAGCTGAAAGACGCGCGGGAGCTGGCGGAGGAATACGCGACGCTGAAGGATGACCTCGAAGGGGCGCGCGAGCTGTTGGCCGAGGGCGAGGACGAGGAGCTGCGGGCGGTGGTCGAGGAGGCGCCGGCGCGGCTCGAGGCGCTCGAAGAGGAGATCCGCCTGGCGATGGTCGAGCGCGACCCGAACGACGAGAAGAACGTGATCGTCGAGATCCGCGCCGGCACCGGCGGCGACGAGGCGGCGCTCTTCGCCGGCGACCTCTTCAAGATGCTGACCCGGTACGCCGAGCTGCGCGGCTTCTCCACCGATGTGCTGTCGCAGTCGCCGTCGGAGGCGGGCGGTTTCAAGGAGGTCACCTTCGAAGTGCGCGGCGAGGGCGCCTACTCGGTGTTCAAGTTCGAGGGCGGCACGCACCGGGTGCAGCGGGTGCCGGAGACCGAGAGCCAGGGGCGCATCCATACCTCGACCGCGACGATCGCGGTGCTCCCGGAGGCCGAGGAGGTCGACGTCCAGATCGACCAGAACGACCTCCAGATCGACGTCTACCGCTCCTCCGGGCCGGGCGGCCAGTCGGTGAACACGACCGACTCGGCGGTGCGGATCACCCACAAGCCGACCGGGATCGTGGTCTCGATGCAGGACGAGAAGTCCCAGCTCCAGAACCGTGACAAGGCGATGCGGGTGCTGCGGGCGCGGTTGCTGGAGCAGCAGATCGCCGAGCAGCAGGCGCAGATCGCCTCCGAGCGCAAGGCGCAGGTCGGCAGCGGCGAGCGGGCCGAGAAGGTGCGCACCTACAACTTCCCCCAGGGCCGTGTCACCGACCACCGGATCAAGCACACCTCGCACAATCTCGACGGGGTGCTGAACGGGGAGCTGGAGGAGTTCACCAACGCCCTCTCGGCGGAGGAGAAGCGGCGGCGCCTCGAGGCCGCCGCGGTGGCGTGAGCGCCGCGCCCGGCACCGCGACGGGGGCGGCGACGGTCGGCGAGGCGCTGGGCGCGGCGACCGACGCGCTGCGCGCCGCGGGCGTCGGCGAGGCCCGCCTCGATGCCGAACTCCTGCTGTCCCACGCGAGCGATCGGCCCCGCGCGAGGCTCGTCGCGGACCCCGGTGCCCCCGTTCCGTCCGCGGTAGCTCGTCGCTACGGCGAGTTGGTGCGGAGGCGACTGCGGCGCGAGCCCGTCGCCTACATCGTCGGGACGAAAGGCTTCCGGCGGATCGAGCTGGCGGTCGATCCCCGGGTGCTGGTGCCGCGGCCGGAGACCGAGCTGTTGGTCGAGGTGGCGCTCGAGCGCCGGCCGCGGCGGGTGCTCGACGTCGGCACCGGCTCGGGGGCGATCGCGCTGGCGCTCGCCGAGGAGCTGCCGGAGGCCGAGATCGTCGCCACCGACACCTCGCCCGGCGCGCTCGCGGTGGCGCGCGCCAACGCGGCCCGCCTCGGCCTCGCCGGGCGGGTCCGCTTCGAGGAGGGCACCGTGCCGGAGGGGGAGAGCTTCGACCTGCTCCTCGCCAATCTTCCCTACGTCGCCGAGCGCGACCGGGCGGCGCTCGAGCCGGAGGTCACCCGGTGGGAGCCGCGCGAGGCGCTGCTCGCCGGGCCCGACGGGCTCGACGCCTACCGCGCCCTGCTCGCGACGCCGCTGCGAGCGGAGGCGATCGCGGTGGAGATCGGCATCGGGCAGGCGCCCGCGGTGGTGGAGCTGATGCGCGACGCCGGGTTCGCGAAGGTCGAGGTGCGCGAGGACCTCGCCGGGATCGAGCGCGTCGTGGTGGGGAAGCGGTGAGCGCCGGGGCGCAGGTGGTGCCGCTGGAGCGCGGCGGGGCGGCGGCGGCGCGCTCGGCGCTCGAGCGGACGATCGCCGCCGGTGGCGTGGCGGTCTTCCCCTCCGACGGGGTGTATGGCCTCGCCTGCGACCCGCTCGACGCGGCGGCGATCGGCCGCATCTACCGGCTCAAGGGGCGCGACGACGGCAAACCGGCCGCGGTCATGTACTTCTCGCCGCTGGCGATGCGCGAGCTGGTCGGCGGGCTCCGCCCCCGCGCCGCCGCCGCGGTCAGCGCGCTGCTCCCCGGACCCGTGACCCTGGTGGTCAGGAACGCCGAGCACCGCTACCCGCTCGCCTGTCGCGAGGACGCCGAACGGCTCGGCGTGCGCCTGCTCGGCGGGCCGCTGGCCGGGGCGATGTGCCCGATCTTCCAGACCTCGGCCAATCTCAGTGGCAAGCCCGCGCCGGGCAGCTTCGAGGATGTCCCCGACTCGATCCTCGCCGCGGTCGACCTGGCGATCGACGGCGGCGAGCTCACCGGCCTTCCCTCGACCGTCGTCGACATCGCCGCGATCGACGACGGTGGCGGGTGGGAGATCCTCCGCCAAGGCGCGATCTCCGAAGGCGACCTGGCGAGCGCTCTCGCCTCGGTCGGCCTCGACTAGCCGCGCGCGCCGGCCCGGTATCGGGGGCCGTTGGTATCGTCGGCGCAAGCGATGGCCGACCTCCCTGAGAACTTCCAGATCGCTCCGCTGAGCGAGGTCGATCCCGAGATCGCGACCGTCCTCGAGCGGGAGCTGCGCCGCCAGCAGCGGACCCTGGAGATGATCGCGTCGGAGAACTTCGTCCCGCAGGGCGTGCTCGAAGCGACCGGTTCGGTGCTGACCAACAAGTACGCCGAGGGGTACCCCGGCCGGCGCTATTACGGTGGCTGCGAGGAGGTCGACGTCGCCGAGCAGCTGGCGATCGACCGCGCCAAGGCGCTCTTCGGTGCCGACCACGTGAACGTGCAGGCGCACGCCGGCGCGCAGGCCAACAACGCCGTCTACTTCGGCCTGCTCGAGCCGGGCGACACGATCCTCGGCCTGGCGCTCGACCATGGCGGCCACCTCAGCCACGGGATGAAGATCAACGTCTCGGGCAGGCTCTACCACCCGGTCCCATATCACGTGCGCCGCGAGGACTACCTGGTCGACATGGACGAGGTCGCCCGCCTCGCCGCCGAGCAGAAGCCGAAGATGATCGTCGCCGGCTGGTCCGCCTATCCGCGGCAACTCGACTTCGCCGCCTTCCGCGAGATCGCCGACTCGGTCGGGGCGCTGCTGATGGTCGACATGGCCCACTTCGCCGGGCTCGTCGCCGCCAACGAGCACCCGAGCCCGGTCCCCCACGCCGACGTCGTCACGACCACCGTCCACAAGACCCTGGCGGGACCGCGGAGCGGCATGATCTTCTGCAAGGAGGAGTACGCGAAAGCGATCGACAAAGCGATCTTCCCCGGCCAGCAGGGCGGCCCCCTGATGCACACGATCGCCGCCAAGGCGGTGGCGATGAAGATCGCCGCCTCGGCGCCCTTCGCCGCGCGCCAGCGCCAGACGATCGCCAACGCTCGCGCCCTCGCGATCGGGCTCGAAGCGAACGGCATCCCGGTCCTCACCGGCGGCACCGACGTCCACCTCGTCCTCGTCGACCTCACCCCGACCGGCCTCGACGGCCAGACCGCCGAGGACCGCCTCGAGGCCGTCGGGATCACCGTCAACCGCAACGCGATCCCATTCGACGAGCGCCCGCCGATGAACCCTTCCGGCCTGCGGATCGGCACCCCGGCCCTCACCACCCGAGGGATGAAGGAGGGGGAGATGGAGGAGATCGCCGCCGTGATCGCCGCCGCCCTCGGCGAAGACTTCGAGTCCCAGAAGGCGTCCCTGAACGAGCGCACCGGCGCCCTCATGGACCGCCACCCGCTGTACCCGCAGCTGTCGCCTACTGCGGTCTGAGGGAGTTCCGTGGGCGGTGGCGGGACGCCCGACGGACGTGGGGCGGCGGCGGGACGGAAAGGGACGGAAGGCCCTGCGGGAGGAGTCACGGAAGGCGGGAGAAGTCACGCTTCGGTGAGTGGGGTCCCCTTCGCTTGCTGAGTTGTAGGCGCCAGGACGCCCTCAACTCAGCAAACGCCCGAGCGTCCCACGCTCGTTCTCTCCCTCCATCCTGAAAACCGCCGGACGGTTGGTGAGTTGACCACACCCCGCAGGGGTCAACTCACCAACCGTCCGAGGCGCCAGCCGGTGCACCTCGCTAGGGTCGCGCGCGATGAGGATCTGGGTCGACTGCACCGCCGCCGCGCATCCGCTGGTGCTGCGGCCGATCGTCGAGCGGCTGGAGGCGCAGGGGGACGAGGTCTTCATCACCGCGCGGGAGTACGGGCAGACGGTGGGGATCCTCGACCGACTGGGGTTGCACCACACGGTGGTCGGCGAGCACGGGGGGGCGTCGCGGTGGCGGAAGGCGTGGGCGCTCGGGTCGCGCTCGCGGGCGCTCGCCAAGCTGGTGTGGAAGAAACGGCCGGAACTGGCCCTCGCGCACGGGTCGGTCGACCTCGCGGTGGTCAGCTGGTTCCTGCGGATCCCCTCGGTGCAGATGCAGGACTACGAGTTCGCCAGCGTGCAGCGGCAGATCGCGTTCCGGACCGCCCGGCGGGTGCTGGCGCCGGAGGCGATCCCGGTCGACCGGCTGCGCAAGCTCGGGGCGAAGCCGAAGAAGCTGGTGCGCTACCCGGGGCTGAAGGAGGAGTACTACCTCTACGACTTCGTGCCCGACGAGGGCATCATCGACGACCTCGGGCTCGACCGGGGCAAGGTGATCACGGTGGTCCGGCCGCCGCCCGAGACCTCCGAGTACCACGCCCCGAACGACGTCTACGCGGCGACCGTGCGGCGGCTCGCCGAGGCCGACGGCGCGGTGCAGGCGGTCGTCATCCCGCGCACGCCCGAGCAGGGCGAGGCGGCGCGGGCGCTCGGCGCGCCCAACCTGCTGATCCCCGATCGCGCGATCGACGCGCAGAGCCTGATCGCCTGCGCCGACCTGGTGGTCAGCGCGGGGGGGACGATGAACCGCGAGGCGGTCGCCCTCGGCACGCCCGTCTACACGACCTTCAGCGGACGCATGGGCGGGGTCGACGAGGTGCTGATCCACGAAGGTCGCCTGCGGGTGCTCGAGGACCCGGATGAACTCGACCTGTGCAAGCGCACCGATCCGGTCGGGGTCCTGAATCCGCGCGATCCGACCTTCCTGGTCGACTCCGTGCTGGGAGCCGTCGCCGTAAGTCCGTAATCTGACCCGGTCCGGGGCCGCCGGACCGACCCCGTACCCCGACAGACGCGGGACTTCTGATTTGGCCGCGACCACCGATGCAGCACTCGCGTTCATCGCCGCAGCAGCGATCGCCTGGCTGCTGGTGCCGTTCGTCGAGCGGCTCGCCTTCCGGGTCGGGGCGATCGACTACCCGAAGGCCCGCAGCCTGCACGATCGGCCGATGCCGCGCCTCTCCGGCCTGGCGATCCTCGCCGGGGTCGAGGTGGCGGGCTGGATCTGGCTGCGCCACGACTCCGAGAGCCGCGCGATCCTGGTCGGCGGCGTCGCGATCGCCGCGGTCGGCGTCCTCGACGACATCTACGACCTGCCGGCCTTGCCGAAGCTCGCCGGCCAGGTGGCCGCCGCGCTGATCCCGGTGTTGGCGGGGGTGCGGGTGGAGAACCTGACCCTGCCCTTCCTCTCGGCCTTCGAACTGCACGGCTGGGGATACCCGCTGACCGTGCTCGGGATCGTCGCCGTGGCCAACGTGATCAACTTCCTCGACGGGGTCGACGGCCTCGCCGCCGGCGTCTGCCTGATCGCCGCGGTGACGATGGCGACGATCGCGCTCTCGCTCGAACGCAACTCCGCCGGCGTGCTGGCGGCGCTCACCGCGGGCGCCGCGCTCGGTTTCCTGCGTCACGGCTTCCCGCCCGCCTCGAGCTTCATGGGGGACACCGGCTCGAACCTGCTCGGCTACCTGCTGGCGACCATCTCGGTGCAGGGAGCGCTGAAGACGAACGCGGTGATCGCCCTCGCCTTCCCCTTGATCGTGCTCGCCGTGCCGATCCTCGACACCGGCTTCGTGGTCGCCAAACGGCTCAAATATCGCCAGCCGATCTACCAGGCCGACAGCTGGCACTTCCACCACCGGATGGCCAACAAGGGCTTCAGCCAGCGGCGCACGGTCGCCTATCTCTACGCCTGGACGGTGGTGATGTCGGCGCTGGCGCTGGCGCTCCGCTTCGTCCCCTACAGCGACAACCACGGGCATTTCAAGCCGGTCTGGACCGCGCTGATGCTGATCCTGATCGCCGCCGCGCTCGCCTACAGCGTGTACCTGGTCTCGGTGCTCGAGATCCTGAAGCTGCGCCGCGGCAAGATCAACCCGGAAACGGGCGAGTTCGAAGCCCTCGATCTGGCCGAGGAGCCGGCCCCACCCAAACCCCCGGCAGGTAGTGGCAAGGGGCACTAACCCGCATCAGCAAGCCATTTGTCGGCCGCGTCGGCTATAGTCGCGCCCGCGTCCGCTCGGCCCCGAGACGGGCGTCTTTATGTCTCCTCCTAAGCATGTCGACCTCCTGGTGCTCGCCGCAGCGGCGGTTGTCTTCGCCGTGTTCGATTTCTCCATGCTCGGCTACGCCGCCGCCGCCGTCGCCTGGCTCGCCCAGCGCGGCGTCCAGGTCCTCGCCAACCGCCGCTCGGGCGAAGCGCTCAAGGCCGGGAACCGCCAGCGCGCGATGGGGATCATCGGCGCCACCACCCTCGGCCGCGTCTGGCTGATGGCGACCGTGGTGCTGATCGTCGGCATCGTCGAACGCAACGCCGGGCTCTCCTCGGCGGTCCTCCTGGCCGCGCTCTTCACGATCTCGATGGGCTCCTCCGGCCTGGCCTACCTCCTCCACCCCGAAGAAGGGCACGGCGTCCAACCGCGATGAAGACCAAGACCAAAGCCCTGCTCGCGATCGGCGGTTGGCTGCTGATCGTCGTCCTCCTGCTCGTCATCTTCGGCAGCAGCGGCAAGAACGAAGAGTTCAAGCCGCAGGACGAGTTCAAACTCCACCCGTGGATCTCGATCAACATCGGCCCGATCGACCTCTCGGTCAACCGCGCGGTCTTCTACCTGCTCCTCGCGGGCGGGCTGACGGTAGGGGTCATGACCTGGATCGCCCGGCGGATGCAGCAGAAGCCGAACAAGACCCAGGCCGCGGTCGAGATCGCCTACGACCTGACGAAAAACAACATCACCCGCGGCAACATGTCCGATCCCGCGGTCGCGACCCGCTGGTTCCCGTTCATCGCCGCCCTCTTCTTCTTCATCCTCTTCGCCAACCTGATCGGCTACCTGCCGTTGCCGACCAACACCGGCGAGCACTTCAACGTCTTCGGCCTCGAAATCCCGACCTTCGCGATCTACGCGGCCACCGCGAACATCTCGATCCCGATCGTCCTCACCCTGGTCGTCTGGATCAGCTACCACGTCGAAGGGGTGCGGGCCAAGGGCTTCGTCCCCTACCTGAAGAGCTGGCTGCCGCCGGGCCTCGAGAACATGAGCCCGATCGGCCGGGCCGCGATCTTCGTGATCGAGGTCGTCTCGCACCTGGTCCGGCTCGTCAGCCTCTCCGTCCGTCTTTTCGCCAACATCCTCGCCGGCCACCTCCTGCTGCTGTTCATGGGCGGCGGGCTGGCGGTGCTGCTGGGGATCGCCGCGCTCGGCGCGCTCACCTTCCCGCTCGCCTTCGCGTTCTTCATCTTCGAGGTGGGTCTGGTCGCCACCCTGCAGGCATTTATCTTCTCGACCCTCAGCGCCATCTACATCGGCGGAGCCACCTCCGCCGAGCATTGACAACTACAAAAGGAGCACTTTCCCCGATGGACCTGCCGTCAATCACTGCCGCAACCGAAGCCATCACCGGCGAAGACGTGAAAGGCGCCGGCAAAGCGATCGCTCTCGGCGTCGGCGCCGGGCTCGGCTCGATCGGCGCCGGCATCGGCATCGGCTTCATCTTCGGCAAGGAGATCGAGTCGGTTGCCCGTCAGCCCGAGATGAAATCGGAGCTCGAATCGATCCGCTGGCTCGGCTTCGCGCTTACCGAGGCCGTGGCGTTCTACACGTTCATCTTCGGCCTGATCGCCTTCTTCCTTTCGTAGAGATGGCGCTCGCCGGCCAAATAGCCGCGATCCCGGTCGCGGCGAGCGAAGGTAGCTTCCTGGTCTCACCCGGTGTCGGCCTGATGATCTGGACGCTGATCATCTTCCTGTTCACGATGTGGGTGCTCAGCAAGGTCGCCTTCCCGCGGATCCAGGAGGCCCTGGACAAGCGGGCGAAAGCGATCGCCGACTCGATCGACGCCGCCGAACGGCAGCGCAAAGAGTCCGATGAATTGCTCGCGGAGTACCGCAGCCGCCTCGCCGAGGCGCGGGAGCAGGCCGACGAGATCATGGCTCGGGCCCGCAAGGCGGCCGAGACCGCCGAGCAGGAGGCGACCGCGGCGGGTCGCGAGAGACGCGACGAGCTCGTCGCCCAGGCACAGCGCGATATCGAGGCCGAGACGCGGCGCTCGCTCGATGCGATCCGCAAGGAGGTCGCCGACCTCACCGTGCTGGCGACCGAGAAAGTCACCCGCAAAACGCTCACCGAAGACGACCAGCGACGGCTCGTCGAGGAGGCGCTCGGCGAGGTCGACTTCTCCGCCCTGTCCGGGTCGGAGAACTAGGGGTAGCCGGAACGCATGGCCGACGCCGCACGTGTCTACGCCGAGGCCCTCTTCGCGGCGGGAGAGGACAGAGGCAAGATCGACCAGCTGCAGGAGCAGCTCGGTCAGTTCGCCGACGCCGTCGATCGCGACCGCGAGCTGCAGATCTTCCTGTTCAGCCCGTACCTGAGCTCGAACGACAAGGTGGAGGGCTTGCGACGCGCCGTGACCGGCGCCGAGCCGGAGTTCGCCAACTTCCTCGAGCTCTTGGTCGAGAAAGGCCGGATGCCGGAGGTGTTCCGCATCAGGCGGGAGTTCGACGAGCTCTGGAAGCGGGCCCACAAGCGGCTCGACGTGACCGTGACCAGCGCGATCGAGCTCGACCCCGGCGTGGTCGGGAGAATCGGCGAGGAGGTCGAACGGCAGACCGGCGAGAAGGTCGAGCTGTCGAGCGAGGTCGACGACGGCATCCTCGGTGGCATTGTGCTGCGGGTCGGCAACATGGTCCTTGACGCGAGCATCCGCACTCGTCTGGAGAAACTGCGAAAAAGCGTCGCGAGCGCGGCGTAAGGAGGAAGTAGACCAAGATGGCGATGGAGATCAAGCCCGACGAGATCGCGAGCATCCTGCGGGAGCGGATCGAGGGACTGGAGACCGACTCGGCCGACCTGACCGAGGTCGGCACCGTCCTCTCGGTCGCCGACGGCATCGCCCGCGTCCACGGCCTCGACAACTGCATGGCGCTGGAGATGCTGGAGCTGCCGCATGGCGTGACCGGCCTGGCGCTGAACCTCGAGTCCGACAACGTCGGCGCCGTGCTGTTCGGCGAGTGGGACAAGATCGTCGAGGGCGACACGGTCAAACGGACCGGCCACCTGCTCGAGATCCCGGTCGGCGAGCAGCTGCTCGGCCGCATGGTCGACCCGCTCGGCCGCCCGCTCGACAATCGCGGTGAGGTCGCCACGACCGAGACCCGCCCGGCCGAGTTCAAAGCCCCCGGCGTGGTCCAGCGCCAGCCGGTCGAGGAACCGGTGCAGACCGGCCTGATGGCGATCGACGGGATGATCCCGATCGGCCGCGGCCAGCGAGAGCTGATCATCGGCGACCGCCAGACCGGCAAGACGGCGATCGCGATCGACACGATCATCAACAACAAGGACAAGGACCTGATCTGCATCTACGTCGCGATCGGGCAGCGGATGTCCACCGTGGTCCAGCTGAAAGAGACGCTGGAGGAAAACGGCGCAATGGAGAACACGATCATCGTCGCCGCGCCCGCCGACGAGGCGGCGCCGATCAAGTACATCGCCCCCTACGCGGGCTGCGCGATGGGCGAGCACTTCCTCTACAACGGCAAAGCCGCCCTCTGCGTCTACGACGACCTCACCAAGCACGCCTCCGCGTATCGCCAGATGTCGCTGCTGCTGCGGCGCCCGCCGGGTCGCGAGGCCTACCCGGGCGACGTCTTCTACCTGCATTCGCGGCTGCTCGAGCGGGCGGTGAAACTGAACGACGACCTCGGCGGTG
>JAFDWB010000029.1 GCA_018268675.1 Actinomycetota bacterium | reverse complement strand
GGCTTCGTCTGGCCGTTCCTCTACCCGCACTCGGAGTGGGACTTCCGGCTCGAGCAGGTGCGCTCGATCAACGTCTCCGGCCACAAGTTCGGGCTCGTCTATCCGGGGATCGGGTGGTTGGTCTTCCGGGAGAAGTCGGACCTCGCCGAGGGCCTCGTGTTCTACGAGAACTACCTGGGGGAGGTCGACGCCACCTTCACCCTCAACTTCTCCACCGGCGCCTCGATGGTGCTCGCCCAGTACTACAACTTCGTCCGCTTCGGGCGCGAGGGGTACGGCTACGTGATGGAGGCGATGGCGGCCAACGCGAAGAAGCTGGCCGAGAAGCTCGACCGGTGCGGCCACTTCGAGCTGATCGGCGAGAACGAGGAGCAGCTGCCGCTGGTCGCCTTCAAGCTGATCGACGGCAAGGGATACGACGAGTTCGACGTCTCCTGGCAGGTCGCGGCGGAGCGCGGCTGGATGCTGCCCGCCTACACGATGCCGCCGAACGCGCAGGAGGTGAAAGTGCTGCGGGCGTTGGTCAAGCACACCCTCAGCCGCGCCCAGATCGACCGCCTCGCGGAGGACATCGAACACGCCTGCGACACCCTGGAGAAGAAGGGCACCGCCCACAAAGTCGAGCGCCACAAGATCAAGCGGTCGCCGAACTACTAGCGGCCCCCGGGCTGCGCGGCGGTCGCGGTACGGTGCGGCCATGCCCACCTGGATCGCCCGCCGCGCAGCTCCCTGGGTCTGGCGGAAAGTCCCCTGGAAGACGGTCTGGACGATCACCCTCTGGCTCGCCCAGAAAGGTCGCGACCGGGTGCGCCAGAACCTGACCCCGGGCGAGCAATCAGAGTTCTGGGGCCTGCTGAAAAAGTCCCACGGCCGCCCCGGCAACCTGACCGCCCACGACCGCGCCCGGGTCAAGGACATCGTCGGCAAGGCGATCCGGGGCTAGCCGGCTGAGGCCGGCGGCGGCGAGCGGAACTGGAGCATCTCCACTTTGGCGTGGATGTCCGCGGCCGCGGCACCGCGCTCGGCGACCCTTGCCTCGACCTCGAAGAGCTCCGCGGTCGCGCGCTGGATCACGGCGGCGATTTCCTCCCATCCCTCCGCGTCGACGACCATCGGCACGCGGGAGACGTTGGCGCCGTCCCCGGCGAAGAAGGTGCCGGAGGCCATCGCCGCCGCGATGTCCTGGGACATGATCCGCAGGATGACGCCGATCACGCCGAGCCGCTGCTTCTCGTCGAGGGCCTCCCAGGCCTCCTCGTCGAAGTAGACGCGCTGCGTCGCCCGGTAGAAGTGCTCGACCACGCGCCCGCCGTGGGCGCGCTCGGTGCGCACCAGCTCGATGCAGCCGAGCTTGCGCAGCTGGTTGAGGTGGTAGGTGACGTTGTTGAGCGGCTCGTCGATCGCGCCGGCGACCTGTCGGGGCGAGGCCGTGCGTTCGAGCAGCAGGTTCATCGCGTGCACGCGCGTCGGGTGCGACATCGCTGCCGCGAGCCGCGGGCTGACGAAATCCGGAATCGCCGCCGCGCGGTCGTCGTTGGTCGGAGTGGTTCCCAAACAATCCCCCAAAAAAAACTGAGCTTGCAACCCGCCCGAATTAAAGCCGATCGCGCCGTGATGCCGCGTGGTGCGACGGAAACATGCCAAATCTGATCTGAGTGCTCAGACGCCATCCAACTTCCCGCCGATCCCAGGAGGGATCGAGCAGGGAAGGAGGTGAAGAGATGAAGGTCGAGCAGACCGAGGCGGTCGTTCCCGCGCTCAGCATCGCGAAGGCGAACTAGCGTCCCGAAGCCGCAAGGCCTGGGGTCCGGGGCGGCGCCCGCATCCCGTGGGCGTCGCCCCGTTTGGCGGGCGCAGGCCGATTAGTCGAATTGTTCTACTCAAACGAGCGATTGTCCGGTCAACACCGGCGTA
Source organism: Actinomycetota bacterium (assembly GCA_018268675.1). GTDB lineage: Bacteria > Actinomycetota > Thermoleophilia > Solirubrobacterales > 70-9 > VAYN01. The sequence continues at coordinate 40,293 of JAFDWB010000029.1, read as the reverse complement.
CCTACGCAAAACTGCCCGATCAATGAATCGTCGCCGACCGAACCGCATCGACCAGCGCCTGGTGCGGGCGCTCGGCCACCCGCTCCGGGTGAAGATCCTCGAAGTCGTGCAGCGCCGCCAGGCGAGCCCCAGCGAACTGACCGAGATGCTCTCGGCGCCGCTCGGCAACGTCGCCTACCACGTGCGGGTGCTGGAGAAATGCGGCTGTATCGAACAGGTCGCGACGGCGCGTCGTCGCGGCGCGGTCGAGCACTACTTCCGCGCCCGGCCGCGCTCCTATATCGGCCACCAGGACTGGCGCAAAGTGCCGAAGTCCCTGCGCGACGCGGTCAGCGGCGCCTCCCTCGGCACCTTCTTCGACCGCGCCGCCGACGCGCTCGAGGCGGGCACCATGGACGCCCGCGACGACACCACGCTCAACTGGATGCCGATGTCGGTGGACGCGACGGGCTGGGCGGAAGTCGCGGCGGTCTTCGACGCGGTGACGAACCGGCTCGAGGCGATCCACGAGCTCTGCCGGCGGCGGATGGAGGCGAACGGCGAGCCGCCGACCGCCCTGATCGTCGGCATGGCCGCCTTCGAGGCGGCCCCGGACGGCTGGACGCCCGGCGAGCCGCCCGCCCCCGACAGTGCCGAGCCGGTCGACGAGGGCGAGAGCCCGGCGAGCGCCTGAGCGGTCCGCTACCGCCCGGGGCCGGCGGTCGCATCGGCCTCCGCGCCGATAGGTCCTTAGGATCGGCTCGATGCCGGAGCGGAATGTCAGGGTGGAGCGGCCGGACCTCGCGGAGCTGCGGGCGCGGCGGGCGTCGACCGAGGACGCGGCGCGGCTCGATGCGGTGGCCCAGCGGCACGCGGCGGGCGCGCGGACGGCGCGCGAGAACCTCGCCGACCTGGTCGATGCCGGCAGCTTCGTCGAGTACGGCCGGTACGCGATCGCGGCGCAGCGCGGGCGGCGCGAGCTGGAGGACCTGATCGCGCGGACCCCGGCCGACGGGCTGGTCGGCGGCACCGCGACGGTGAACGGCGAGCTGTTCGGCGAGCGCGCCGCCTGCGCCGTCCTCTCCTACGACTACACGGTGTTGGCGGGGACGCAGGGCGTCCTCGGCCACCGCAAGAAGGACCGGCTCTTCGAGCTGATCGAGCGCCTGCGCCTGCCCGCGGTCCTCTTCGCCGAGGGCGGCGGCGGGCGCCCCGGGGACACCGACTACCCGGTCGTCTCGGCGCTCGACACGCGGGCGTTCGCGCTCTGGGCGCGCCTCTCCGGCCTGGTGCCGCGGATCGCGATCGTCGCCGGCCGCTGCTTCGCGGGCAACGCGGTGCTGGCGGGCTGCTCGGACCTGATCGTCGCCACCGAGGGGTCCTCGCTGGGGATGGGCGGGCCGGCGATGATCGAGGGCGGCGGCCTCGGCAACGTCGATCCCGACGACGTCGGGCCGATGGCGGTGCAGGCGCGCAACGGCGTCGTCGACCTGGTGGTGGCCGACGAGCGCGAGGCGACCGCGGCGGCGAAGCGGCTGCTCGCCTACTTCCAGGGGGCGACGTCGCCGGGGGAGGCTCCCGACCAGGCGACGCTGCGCGAGCTGGTCCCCGAGCGGGCGCGCCGCGCATTCGCCGTCGGGCCGGTGATCGAGACGCTCGCCGACGCGGGCTCGGTCACCTACCTGCGCGAGCGCTTCGCGCCGGAGCTGGTGACGGCGCTGGCGCGGATCGAGGGCCGGCCGCTCGGCTTCATCGCCAACGACTCGCGCCACATGGCGGGCGCGGTGACCAGCGACGCCGCCGACAAGGCCGCCCGCCTCTTCTCGCTCTGTGACGCCTTCGGGCTGCCGGTCGTCTCGCTGCTCGACACGCCGGGGTTCATGGTCGGCCCGGACGCGGAGGCGACCGGGCTGGTGCGGCACGCCTCGCGGCTCTTGGTCGGCGGCGCGGCGCTGCGGGTGCCGCTGATCGCGGTGGTGCTGCGGCGCGGCTATGGCCTGGGGGCGCAGGCGATGGCGGGCGGCAGCCTGCACGAGCCGCTGCTGACCGTCGCCTGGCCGGGCGCGCACCTGGGCTCGATGGGGCTGGAAGGCGCGGTGCGCCTGGCGCTGCGCAAGGAGCTCGAGGAGATCGCCGACGAGGCGGAGCGCGAGGCCCGGGTGCGGGCGCTGACCGCGGCGGCGGAGGAGAACGCGAAGGCGCTGAACGCGGCGACGCTGTTCGAGATCGACGATGTGATCGACCCGGCGGATACGCGCGGGGTGATCGCGCGGACGCTCGCGGCGGCGACGTCCTCCGGGGCGGGTGCGCGAGATCGGCGCCCGCGGCCGGTGGACACGTGGTGAGGCCCGGCGGCTGATCTCGGCATCCGCGCTCGTGCGCTTATGCCGCCTATCGGCGGCTCAGGTGAACGAGCGTCGCGGGCGGTGATGGCGAAGCGTCACCAAAGCGCGTCCTGGGACTCCATCACGCCGCGTCCCGCGCGCAGCTCGATCCCGTCGAGGGACCCGCTGAAGGTGCCGAAGCGGTGCCGGTAGGCGGAGCGGACGAGGAGGAAGTTGTCGTCGCGGGCGCGCTCGGTCTCGCCGGCGAAGGCGAGGCGGGAGCCGTCGGCGAAGCGGATGCCCTCGAGCCCGTCGAAGGCGACCGGGGCCGGCTCGCGGGGGACGCCGTCGATCCAGACCGCGCGCTCGCTGCGCTCGGGCGGATCGTTGATGCCCTCGACCAGGTTCCAGGCCAGCGCGCGGCCGTCGGCGGCGGTGCCGACGCCGGCCGACCAGCGCCAGCTCGTGTGGCGCGCCTGGTAGCCCGCCGATTCGTCGTCGACCCCGAGGCCGACGATCCGCACCCGGCGTCCCGGTGTCTCGACGAACCCCTCGATCGGCAGGCCGACCCGCTTGCGCGTCCAGCCCCAGCCCGCGCCGCTCGGGCAGATCGATTCGACCGGCGCCGCCTCGCCGAGGCGCAGGTCGGCGTGGAGCCCGGGCGCGTCGATCAGCAGCCGAGCGCCGTCGAGGACGACCTCACGGCTGCCCGGGCGCAGCGCGGTGTGCGCGAGCTGCCGGCCGCGCTCGCGCTCCCAGAGGACCCAGAAGGACTGGCTCAGCGGCCCCACCGCGGCGCGCGCCGCGCACAGCATCAGCGCCTCGTCGTAAAGGCCGACGTAGCGCCAACGCTTGCGCAGGGCGCCGTCGCGGCGGAGCGGCATCGGGCCCGGAGGGAGCGGTAGAGCGGGGCGCCCCGCGCCCGGGCCGCGCCAGGGAATCGCGCCGGGCGTCATCGCCGCAACCTAAACCGGCCGGCACGCATTTTTCCCGGTCTCTACCCTCGGGGCATGGCTCAGGTCATCCAGGTCATCGGCGCGCTCTTCGTCCTCGGCGCCTTCACCGCCAGTCAGGTCGGCGCCCTGCCGACCGACTCGCGCCTCTACCTCACCCTCAACCTGATCGGCTCGGCGACGATGGCGGTCCTCGCCGTGGTCGAAGGCCAGATCGGCTTCCTGCTGCTGGAGGGAGTCTGGGCCGTGGTGTCCGCCTGGAGCCTCTTCGTGCTCCTCGGCGAAGAAGCCGAAGAAGCGCCGCCGGAGGTCTGAGGGTAGGGCGGGGCGCTTGCCGGCTGCCGCCCGTCGGCGCGCCCGTCCCCCTCATGCTTCGGCTGGTTATGAGGGCGACGGGCGCGCCTCGGCCTGCGCCGGACCGGAGAACTCCGGAGTTCCCGTGGTTCCTTCTCCTCGGATACCGAGGATTTCGCACCACGCAACGGGACGACCCCCGATGAGTTCGCAGTAATCGTCGGATAGCGACGAAAAGTGCGAACGCACCCGAGCCTGGCCAGTGCGTTCGCACTTATCTACAACTGTTGTGGCCAACTGCGAACGCACCGGGCCGGCGCAGACCAAGGCGCGGCCATCCCCGTCATAACTGCCCAAAGCACGAGGGGGATGGCCGCGCCGCGAGGCGCCAGCCGGCCCACCCTCGAACTCCGTCAGCGCCCCTCGATCAGGCGCTCGGCGAGGTTTCTCATCCCCAGGCCGAGCGCCGCTTTTGCCGCGCCTTCCCAGTCGGTGTCGCGGTCGGGGGGTGGGTCGACGCCCGCGTCGCGCAGGGTGGCGATGTCCTTGAAGACGAGCAGTTCGTCGTGGCCTTCGATCAGGGCCGCGCGCAGTTTGGGGCGGCGCTCGCGGATCGCGGTGTCGAGGACCGCCTCCAGGGAGCCGTGCTCGCGCAGCAGCTCGGCCGCGGTCTTCGGCCCGACGCCCTTGGCGCCTGGCAGGCCGTCCGAAGGATCGCCGCGCAGGGCGATGAAATCGGGGACCTGCTCGGGGTCGACGCCGTAGCGCTCGCGCACTCCGTCGGCGTCGATCTCTTCGGCGCCTTTGCCGCCGGTCCGCACGTAGAGGACGGTGATCCCCGGGCCGGCGCACTGGTAGAGGTCGCGGTCCCCGGTCATGATCAGCGCCGCGCCGCCCGCCGCCGCCTCGCGCCGGGCCAGGGTGCCGAGGAGGTCGTCGGCCTCGAGGTCGCCGCTGGTCGCGACCGTCCACCCGAACGCCTCGAAGAACGGCCCGCTTGCCTCGAACTGGGCGGGCAGCTCGTCTGGCATCGCCTCCTCGCGCTCGGCGTGGTAGGGCGGGTAGAGCTCGGTCCGGTAGGCGGCCGCATCGGGGCCGAAGCAGAGGACGACCGCCCGCGGCTCGTGCCGCTCGACCTCCCTCAGGACCAGGTTCGCCGTCCCCAGCAGGGCGTTCACCGGGCGGCCGTCGGGGTCGGTGATCGTCTTCGGCAGCGCGTAGAAGGCGCGGAAGAGCATCGAGGGCGCGTCGACGACGAGAAGCGGGCCGGGCATCGCTCACTTATATCGTGACCGGCGATGCCCGCCGCGAACGAGAAGGCGCTCGAGATCGTCGACCTGGAGAAACGCTACCCCAACGGGGTGGAGGCGCTGCGCGGCGTCTCGATCGCGATCGAGCCCGGGGACTTCTTCGGCCTGCTCGGTCCTAACGGGGCGGGGAAGTCGACCCTGATCCACTGCGCGACCGGGCTGGCGCAGCCGACCGGCGGCGAGATCCGCGTCTTCGGCCACGACGCCCTCTCCGACTACGGGGCGGCCCGGATCGCGATCGGGCTCGCGCCGCAGGAGATCAACCTCGACATGTTCCTCACCGTCGAGGAGACGCTCGACTTCCACGGCGGCTACTTCGGCATGCCCAAGCGCGACCGCAAGGAGCGCACCGAGGAGCTGCTCGAGACCTTCTCGCTGACCGAGAAAGCGCGCCAGCGGACGATCGCGCTCTCCGGCGGGATGAAACGCCGGCTGATCCTGGCGCGGGCACTGATGCACCGGCCGCGGCTGCTGATCCTCGACGAGCCGACCGCCGGCGTCGACATCGAGCTGCGGCTGGAGCTCTGGCACTACGTCCAGAAAATCAACGCGGAAGGCGTGACGATCCTGCTCACGACGCACTACCTCGAGGAGGCCGACCAGCTCTGCGGGCGAATCGCCTTCATCGCCGGCGGCACGATCGCCGCCCAGGGGAGGAGCGAGGACCTCGCCGCGCGCTACGGGGTCGCCAACCTCGAGGACGCCTACCTGGCCCTGGTCGGGCGCCGCGAGCTCTCGCGGTCGCACGTCGAGGGCGGCGTCACCGCCTGAGCCCTGGAGCCGACGATGAGCCCTGGCCAGATCCGCTTCTTCAGCCTGCTGCGGCGGGAGATCAGCCGCTTCATGAAGATCAAGAAGCAGACCCTGGGCGGGCCGCTGCTGGAAACGTTCCTCTACATCACCGTCTTCGGCGGGGCGCTCGGCTCGCGGATCAAGGAGCTGCACGGGATCGAATACATCCTCTTCGTGATCCCCGGCCTGATCATGATGTCCCTCGCCACCAACGCCTTCACCAACAACTCGTCCTCGATCCTGCAGCAGAAGTTCCTCGGCGCGATCCACGACCAGCTCTCCTCGCCCGCCTCGCCGCGCGAGCTGCTCCTGGCGCTGAACCTCGGCGGCTTCGTGCGCGGGCTGATCGTCGCGGCGCTGACCTTCATCGTCTCGGTCGTGCTCACCAACCTCGGCGTCGCCCACGTCCTCGTGCTGATCCCGGCGCTCTTCCTGGTCGGCTTCTTCTTCGCCAACCTCGGGGTGCTGATCGGCGTCCGCGCGGAGCAGTTCGACGACGTCGCCTTCGCCCAGACGTTCGTCCTGCAGCCGCTGATCTTCCTCGGCGGCGTCTTCTACTCAGCCTCCCTGCTGCCGCAGCCGTTCGAGACCCTGACCCGCTTCAACCCGGTCTTCTACATGATCTCCCTGGTCCGCTACGGCTTCGTCGGCTTCTCCGAAGTGAACATCCCGGTCGCGCTCGCGGCCCTCACCGCCGCCACCGCGGCGCTCTTCCTCTTCAACCTGCGCCTCTTCCAGCGCGGCTACAAGCTCCGCTCCTAGGTCCTAGCTGGGCGGCGGCTGCCAGACGGCCAGGTTTTAACTGGCGGAATGGTCGGTCTCTCTAACATCGTGGGCCGATGGCGACTCGAATTCGTAGGCGGCGCAGGCGGCCGCACAAGGCGCGCTGGCACAAGATCGCGATCCCGATCCTGCTCGTCCTCGCGGCGCTCGTGACCGCGGGCGGCATCGGTGCCGCCTGGGCGCTGAACGTCTACGACTCGGCGCCGCCGCTGAAAAGCCTGAAACCTGTGCAGAAGGGCCGTACCTCGGCGATCTACACCGCCGACGGCAAGCTGATCGGCTACATCCAGTCCGAAAACGTGCGCCAGCCGATCGCCGGCAAGGAAATTCCGCAGGTGATGAAGAACGCCACGATCTCGATCGAGGACAAGAACTTCTGGAGCCACGGCGCGCTCGACTACCCGGGGATCATCCGCGCCGCGCTCAAGGACCTCGCCGCGGGCGGCAAGCCGGTCCAGGGCGCCTCGACGATCACCCAGCAGCTGGTCCGCAACCTCTACATCCGCCACCCGGAAGACACGATCAAGCGGAAGATCAAGGAAGCGCACCTGGCGGAAGAGCTCTTCGAAGCGCACAGCCGCAACTGGATCCTCAACACCTACCTGAACACGGCTCCCTATGGGACCAACGAAGGGCGGACCGCGCTCGGGGTGGAAGCGGCGTCGCAGACCTACTTCAACAAACCGGCCAGGGAACTGAACCTGACCGAGGCGGCGCTGATCGCCGGCCTCCCGCAGGCGCCCTCCGAATACAACCCGTTCCTCAACCCGAAGGCGGCGCTGCAGCGGCGCAACGAGGTGCTGGGGACGATGTACGAACAGGGCTACATCACCCACGCCCGGTACCTGCAGGCGCGCACCAGCGGCCTCGGGCTCCACGCCGGCACCCGCTACACCCAGGTCAAGGACCCGTTCCTTTACCGGCTGGTCGAACAGGAACTGATCGAACGCTACGGGATCAACACGGTCCGCAACGGCGGGCTCAAGGCCTACACGACGATCGATCCGGCGCTGCAGAAGGACGCCGAAGCGGCGGTGGCCGGCTGCACCGAATCCGGCGTCTGCTGGTCGGGCGGCGGCCCGGTGACCGGGCTCGCCTCGGTCGACCCGAAAACCGGCGCGATCCTGGCGATGGCCTCGACCCCCGGCGAACCTGGCGAAGAAGAATTCAACTACGCCTGGCAGGCCCACCGGCAGCCGGGATCCTCGTTCAAGACCTACGTCCTGGCGACCGCGATCAAGCAGGGGATCAACCCCGCGGACACCTACTACAGCGGCACCTCGCCGATGACGCTGGAAATCCCCGGTGGCGGTACCTGGACCGTCAACAACGACGAGCCGGGCGGTGGCGTGATGTCGCTCGAAGAAGCGACCTGGAACTCGATCAACGTCGTCTACGCGCAGCTCGACCTCGACGTGGGGCCGGAAAACGTCACCGAGACGGCGCACTCGATGGGGATCGAAACGCCGCTGCAGTCGGTCCCGGCGGAGGCGATCGGCGGCCTCGCCTACGGCGTCACGCCGCTCGAACAGGCCGACGGCTACGCGACGCTCGCCAGCGGCGGCGTCCACCACGCGCCGACCGCGATCAGCAAAGTCGAATTCCCCGGCGGGAAGGTCGACGAAATCGAGAGCGAAGAAGGCGAACGCGTCCTCACCCCGGGCCAGGCCTACGACGTCACCAACGTCCTCAAAGGCGTGATCACCCACGGCACCGGCACCGGCTACACCAACCTCCCGTGCTCGGAAGTGGCGGGCAAGACCGGCACCTCGGAGGAAGAATCCGACGCCTGGTTCGTCGGCTATACGCCGGAATTCTCGACCGCGGTCTGGGTCGGTCACCCGCAGACCCGCGAAACGACCGGCTTCGGCGGTCCCACCGCCGGCCCGATCTGGCGCGCCTACATGGAAGCCGCGACCGCCGGCAAGTGCCCGGCCTTCGAAACGCCCTCGACCCTGCCCGAACTCTCGGCCCTGACCGGCGGCCACACCGCAAGCGGCGGCCACTCACGCAAGTACGGCGAAGAAGAATCCGAAACCGAAGAAGCCGAAGAAACCGAAGAAGGGGCGGAAGAAGAAGCCGAAGAAAAGGAAGCCGAAGAAGCTGCGGCCGAAGAAGAAGCCCCGGCGGAAGTCACCCACGCCCCCGCCGGCGGGGGCGTCGCGCCGAACTGATCGGGCCCCGCGCCGGGGCTATTCGGACGGGTCGGTGCGCTCGACCAGCTCGATCCGGTAATCGTCGGGATCGCGGACGAAGGCGATGCGGCTGCCGGTGGTGCGGCCGCCGGGGCGGTAGGGCGGCTTCTCCGGCTCGATGCCCTGCGCCGCGAGACCGGCGAGGGTGCCGTCGAGATCGCCGACCGCGAGGGCGATGTGGTTGTAGCCGGTGCCGAGGTCGTAGGAGTCGACGCCGTGGTTGTAGGTGAGCTCCAGGATCGGGTCGCCGTCCTCGAGGGCGAGGAAGACGTTGATCGCCTCGTCGCCGATCGGCATCCGCCCGACCTCGCTGAAGCCGAGCTTCTCGTAGAAGGCGACCGAGGTGTCGATGTCGCCGATCCGGTAGCAGGTGTGGAGGTACTTGTTGGTCATGGGGATCACCATAGGACCTACGCGTATCCTCCGCTCGATGGGGTTTCCGCGACGACTCCGACGCGCCGTGCTCGTTCCCGCCGCCGTCCTTGCCGTGCATGTCGGGAGCGCCGCGGCAGAAGTCCCGCCGCCGGTGCCGCCGTCGACCGGGCAGACGGTGACGATCGCGGTCGAAGAAGTCGCGGGCAAGCTCCAGTTCGTCGGCCCGGAAACGGTCGCCGAAGGCGACGAGCTCGAAATCGTCGACAAGCTCAATCCGCAGAAGGTCGGGCCGGTCACCTTCTCGCTGGTCCGCCGCGGCTACCTGCCGAAGACGCGACGCGCGCGCGCCAACTGCTTCACCCCGCACCACATCTGCTGGGCGATCGCCGAATGGCAGGGCGTCCACGGCGAAGGCATCCCGACGATCAACCCCGCCGAAGCGGGGGCGCCGGGCTGGGACACGATGGGGTCCACGAGCGTTCCGGGGGATTCGTGGTTCTCCGGGCTCGCCCCGGGCGGGCACTTCGCCCAGGAGGTGACCGCACGAGCCGGGACCCGGCTCTGGTTCATGGACGCGATCCATCCTTGGGTGCGGGGGACGATCAGGGTCGTCGCGCCGGTGGTCCCCGTCGCTCCCGTGTGAGGCGGGGTGAGGGCGCCGTCAGGGCGACCCCTTCTCTCACGAACTGCGGGGAGGTTCGTTCAGGGGTCGCCCTGACGGCGCTCGTCGGCCTGGGAGGATGCTCGGATGACTCGGGACGAACTTCTCCGCAGGTTCAAGGGTGCGCGACGCGACCCTGACCTCACGGTGCTGGAAGGGTTCCATGCGCTGAAGCACGCGCTGCGGTTCGGGGCGGGGGTCGAGGTCGCGGTGGGGGTCGAGCCGGAGGGGTTGGAGCGGTTGGCTGCTGAGCTGGCGCCCGATCTGGCCGGGCGCTTCGCGGCGCTCGTCGAGCCGATCGACGCGGAGGAGCTCGCGCAGCTCGTGCCGCAGGCGCCGCGCACCGGGGTCGTCGCGATCGCCCGGCGCAGGCGGGCCGACCTCGACGCGGTGCTCGCGGATCCGCGCGAGGCCCCGGTCGTCCTCCTCGAGCAGCCGCGGAACATGGGGAACCTCGGGGCGTGCGTGCGGGTCGCGGCGGCGGCCGACGCGGCGGCGCTGTTGACGATCGGGGAGAACGACCCCTGGCATCCCGACGCGGTCCGCGGCGCCGCCGGCCTCCACTACGCGCTGCCCGCGGTGGCGGCGGTCGGGCGCCCGCCGCGCGCCGAGGGCCGGCCCCTGCTGGCGCTCGACCCGGCGGGGGAGGAGATCGACCCGGCCGCGATCCCGCCCCGCGCGGTGCTCGCCTTCGGCACCGAGCGCCACGGCCTCAGCGAGGAGCTGCTCGCCGCCGCCGACGGCAGGGTGGCGCTGCCGATGCGCGCCGGCGTCTCCAGCCTCAACCTCGCGACCTCGGTCGCCGCGGTGCTCTACGCGGTCCGCCTCCGGGCGCGCGCGGAGGCGTCCGCGCACCGTCCGCTCTCATAGGTAAAGCTGCCCTTAGCAACTGTCGACGCAAAGTCGCAGTACCTATCCGAGATCGAAAGGAAACCCGTGCCCCTCGCAAACATCAGTTTCGGCGAACTACTCCTCGTAGTCGTCGAGATCTTCCTGTTCGTGGTCTGGATCTGGATCCTGTTCACGATCATCACCGACCTTTTCCGCGACCACGAGATGTCGGGGTGGGGGAAGGCGATCTGGATCCTTTTCCTCGTGTTCATCCCCTTCCTGACCGGGCTGGTCTACCTGATCGCGCGCGGCTCGGGGATGCGCGATCGGGCCATCAAAGCCGAAACGGACGCGAAAAAACACTTCGACGAATACGTGCGGGAACAGGCCCACACCTCGCCCGCCGACGAACTCCACAAACTCAACGAACTGCGCGAAAAAGGGGCGCTCAGCCAGGAGGAGTTCGACCAGGCGAAGGCCAAGCTGCTCGCCTAAACACGGGGATGCAAAGGGCTGCGGGACGAGCAAGGGGCGCCCCGCAGCCCTCTACGTAGGTCCGAAAAGTCCTGCAAACGGGGCCGTTCTGCAACGTTGCTTGCAAATTATGGGCAACCGACGGGTGCGATAGGACTCGTTCGCTAGCCTGCGCGACCGCAGTCGAGTTCTTGTGTTTCACAACTCGACTCGGATTCGATGCGGACCCTTTTCGAAGACACTGATCCCCGCCGCGCCCACCGCCGTCGTGCGCTCGGCTTCGGCACCGTCCTGGTCGCGGCGCTGTGCGTGCTGGCGCTGGCGCTCTCCGCGACGGCGCCCGCCGCCAGCCTGCAGGAAAAGCGCGACTCGGCGCAGTCGAAGCTGAACGAAGTCAAGGCGAACCAGAGCGCGCTGGCGAACACGATCGCCGCCGAGAACGCCGAAATCAACGCGATGATCGGCGAAGTCTCGACCCTGCGGCAGAAGCAGGAAGCGGTCGAGGCGCAGCTGGCCGCCAAGGAAGAAGAACTCGAAGCGGCGACCAAGGCGCTGCGCCACGAACGCCAACACCTGGTCGAAGTCCGCAAGCAGCTCACCCGCGCCCTCGGCCTGCTGCGCGAACGGCTCGTCTCGATCTACGAGGCAGGCTCGCCGGACGTGCTCAACGCGATCCTCGAATCCGAAGACTGGTCCTCGATGGCGGCCCAGACCGAATACCTGAACCGGATCCAGAGCTACGACAACTCGGTCGTCGGCCGGGTCAAGGGCCTGCGGAACGAAGTCCGCGGCGCGGTCGGGCGCCTCACCTCGACCCGCGAACGGATCGAAAGCGCGCGCAACACGATCGCCACCACCGAGCGCGAAGTCGTGGCCGCGAAGGAAGCCGCGGAGGCGCGCTTCGCCGAACTGAAGACGGCGCAGGCGCAGCGGCGCGAAACGATGGAAGCGCTCGAGTCGCGCGAACAGGCGCTGAGCGACAACCTCGCGTCGATCTCCGAACAGATCGCCGCCGCGCGCGCCGCCGCCGCGGCCGCCAACGTCGAATCGACCGGCGTCGTCACCGAAGCGGCGGGCGAATTCCCAGCGCCGCTGACCGCGGGCGAAACGGCCGGCTTCATCTCCGAATCGGAAGCGAGCGCGCCCGAAAGCGCGCCCGAACAGGTGAAGGCGGCGATCGCCGCGGCGAACGCGATCGCGATGACCCCCTACATCTGGGGCGGCGGCCACGCCTCCTTCGAATCCTCCGGCTACGACTGCTCGGGCGCCGTCTCCTACGCGCTGCACGGCGGCGGCCTGTTGGAAAGCCCGCTCGACTCGACCGGCCTCGAGACCTGGGGCGAACCCGGCCCGGGCAAGTGGATCACGGTCTACGCCAACGCCGAACACGCCTGGATGATCATCGCCGGCCTCGCCTTCGACACCGTCGGCGGCCCCGGCCCGCGCTGGCACCCCTCGCCGGTCGACAGCCCCGAAGGCTTCATCGTCCGCCACCCGCCCGGACTCTGAGGGCACCGACGCTTGTCTTCGTATCGAGGACAAGCGTCGCCGAGATAACGTGTGCCTGCGGTGGAACCGATCTCTTACCTGCAGGCGATCGTCCTCGGGGCCCTGCAGGGGATCTCGGAGCCGTTCCCGATCTCGAGCCTCGGACACGCGGTGCTGCTGCCGAAGCTGCTCGGCTGGGAAATCCACCAGAACGCCGACTACTTCCTCTCCTTCCTCGTCGCCACCCACTGCGCGACGGCACTGGTCCTCTTCGTCTACTTCTTCGAGGACTGGAAGCGGATCTGGCACGGCTTCGTCCGCTCGGTGAAAGGGCGGGCGACGCCGCGCGACCTCGACGCGCGCCTCGCCTGGATCATCATCGTCGGCACGATCCCGGCCGGGATCCTCGGGCTGGCGCTCGAGCACAAGCTGCGCACGCTGTTCGCCTCGCCGACCGCGGCGGCGATCTTCCTGACGATCAACGGGGTCATGCTGCTGGCGGTCGAGCGGTTCCGGCGGCGCCCGCCGCGCCCTGGCGACGCCGCCGGGGACGGCGACAAGCGGATCGCCCGCATGGGCTTCCGGCAAGCGCTGGCGATCGGCACCGCCCAGGCGCTGGCGCTGATCCCCGGGATCTCGCGCTCCGGGGTGACGATGGGCGGCGGGCTCCTGACCGGCCTCTCCAACGAGGACGCCGCCCGCTACGCCTTCCTCCTGGCAACGCCGATCATCGGTGCGGCAGGCGTGCTGAAGCTGCCGGAACTGCTCGGCTCGGCCGGCAACGGGGTGCGCGGCCAGGCTGTGGTCGGGGCGCTTGCCGCCGCCGTCACCACCTGGGCCGCGGTCAAGTTCCTGCTGCGGTACTTCGAGACGAACCGGCTCAGCCCCTTCGGCATCTACTGCATCTGCGCCGGCCTCTTCTGCCTGCTGGTCTTCGCTCTCTAGAGCCAGATCCCGATCCTGTCGAAAAAACGGCATCGGTGGCTAAAATCGCGGGGGATTCCGACGACGAAAGCCAGCCAGCGCCCTTGCCGAAGCGCCGCCGATGCAGATAATCAGTCGCACCGTCTCGATTCTCGAGGAGGTGGCACGGCGGCCCGAGGGTGGTGGCCTCGTCGAGATCGCCAACGCCACCTCGCTGCCTGCCGCGACCTGCCATCGGTTGCTTGCGGCACTGGCCGAAGACGAGCTCGTGCAGCGGGACCCCCTGACCCGCCGCTACAGCGTCGGCCCGGGGCTCGTGCAGCTGGCCGGGATGGTGACCCAGATCGGTCGCGGCGCCTCGATCGAAGCGGGGATGACGGCGCTCCGCGACCGCTGGCGCGAGTGCTTCTTCCTCGCCTCGGTGGTCGACCATGCGATCATCTGCGTGCGTTCGATGCCGACCATCGACCCCAACCGGATGACGGTGACGGTGCCGCTCGGCCAGCCGATGGCGCCGAACGTGGCGGGGTCGGCGAAGGCGATCCTCGCCTTCTCGATGCCCGCCGAGCGCGAGCGCCTGCTCGCCTCGGGCGGCGGCATGTCCAGGTTCACCGAGCACTCGATCGTCGACGATGACTCCTTCGCCGACGAGATGGCGCAGATCCGTGACCGTGGCTACGCGATCTCCGATGAAGAGTCCGAGGTCGGCGCGGCGACGATCGCGGTGCCGATCCTCCTCCCGGACGGCGCGGTGCGCAGCTCCCTCGCGGCGATCGGCCCCCGCGACCGGATCATCGCCCTCGGCGAAGACGGCATGGTCGAGGACATGTTCCGGACCGCCGAGGTGATCGCGGGCTTCGAGCAGGACACGATCGCCGACGCCCTGGTGCCGGGGCTGTAGGTCAGCTCGGCGCGCCGCTGCGCTCGCGCTCGCGGGCGAGTCTCTCGACCGCCGCCTGGAGCGATTGGAGCTGTGCCTGGACGCTGCGGAGTTCGCGCAGGGCGAGGTCCTCGGGGGCCATCTGGCCATCGGCGAGCTCCTGCTCGATCTGGCCGAGTTCGGGGGCGAGGAAGCGCTGGGCAAAGCCACCGGTGAGGAGGGCGACGAAGGCGATGCCGACCAGGAGGATGAAGGTCGAGACGATCTGGCCGCCGACCGTGGTCGGATAGATGTTGGAGCCGAGGGTGGTCATGGTCGTGATCGCCCAGTAGGTGTCCTGCCAGAAGGTGAGGTGTTGGGATTGCTTCTCGAAGGCGCCGAAGATGGCGCCGCCGCCGATGATCGTCAGCAGCGCGAGCAGGGCGGAGTAGCGGAGCCCGCGCAGCGAGAAGACTTCGCGCGAGAGCTGGGCGAGCCGCGCCAGGCGGATCAGGCGGAGGAGGCGCAGCGCGCGCAGGCTCTGCAGGCCGGCGGGCAGGATCGGCGGGGTGAGGATGCAGATCACCAGGTCGAGCGGGTTGTGCCTGAGCCAGGTCCGGCGGTCCGGCACCACCGCGAGCATCACCAGCAGCTCGACCAGGAAGGCGAGCCAGGTGATCCAGTTGAGCGCGTCGGCGATCGTGTGGAGCGCCCCGGTGGTATCCGACTCCGACAGCGCCACGCTGGGGATGACCAGCGCCGCCGCGATCAGCATCGGCGTCGCCAGGCGTTCGGCGACCCGCGTGCTGCGGGCGTCCATCCCCGGCTTGTACTGGACCGGCGTCTCGGCGGCGGCGGAGCTCACCGCCACAGATTCGACGCCCGAAGCCCGAGCCCCTCTCTGTGCCAACTCTGTGACATCGCTTGAAGTGCGGGGGCGGGTGTGGCTACGGTGCAGCAGCGATGGCGATGCCAGAGAAATCGAGTGAGGCGCTCCAGGTGCCGCGGGTCCGCGACCAGGCTGATCAACCGGCTGGGAGCAAGGCTCCCGGCCGCCGTCGGTGGGTCGATTCCTTTGCCCTCAAGGGACCCTGGACCGAGGCCGACGAGATCTGGTTTGAATGCATGACGGGCGAGTATGACCGGCGCTTACAGCGGGAACGAGAAGCTGATCTGTGACACGAGCTTCGTCGGACACCTCGCGCGTCGTGGACGATCGCCTGAACGCTACGAGCGGTGGGGCGAGGCGGCCATCGATCGAGTCGACGCGGGGGAGCCGGCGGTAAGCGTCGTCACCGTCGCCGAGACGCGCGCGGGCTATCTGAACGCGGGCTGCGGCCGCGCGCGGATGGCGGAAATCGAACGGCAGCTCGGCCGATTTCGCTGGCTCCCGATTCGGCGGTCGCATGTCGACGAGTGGGCCCGCCTGCGCGTCGCGGCTCGCACCAGAGGTATCGCCATCAGCCACAACGACCTCTGGATTGCGGCCAAGGCGAGCATCCACGCACAGGTCCTCGTCACCTGCGACCGCGACCACTTGCGCCTCGCGCCCGACCTCCCGGCCGAGGTGCTGTTCCTCGCGCCGCCGGTCTGAGTCCCTAGTCAGCCTCGGCGACGGTCGCCTCGTTGCCCAGTTCGACGTGGGCGCGGCTGTCGGAGGTGCGGATCAGGACCAGGGTGGCGATGAGGCCGAGGACGGCGAAGCCGGCGCCGACGGCGAAGGCGGCCTGGAAGCCTTCGACCAGGGATTCCGAGTTTTCGGGCGAGCTGATGACGGAGTTGGCGACCGCGGCGAGGATCGCGAGGCCGAGGGCGCCGCCGACCTGCTGCGAGGTGTTGATGAGACCGGAGGCGAGGCCCTGCTCGCGGTCTTCGATCCCCGACACGGCGGCGATCGTCACCGGCACGAAGGCGAAGCCGAGGCCGACGGCGGCGAGGAGGGAGGGGCCGAGGATGTCGGCGAGGAAGGTGCCGTGGACGCTGATCTGGGTGAACCAGATGAGGCCGAGGGCGACGCAGGCCATCCCGATCGCCAGGATCGGCTTGAAGCCGACCCGGGTGACGAGGCCGGAGGCCAGCCCGGCGGCGAGGATGATCGTCACCGCCAGCGGCAGGTAGGAAAGCCCGGCCTTGATCGGGCTGTAGCCGAGGATCTGCTGCATGTAGAGCGAGATGAAGTAGAACATCGAGAAGAGCGCGGCGCCGATCAGGATGCCGACCACATTGGCCCCGGTGATGGTGCGGACGCGGAAGATCGAGAAGGGGACGAGCGGCGCCCGCGAGCGCAGCTCGATCGCGACGAAGGCGGCGAGCAGGATCAGCGAGGCGACGATCGTGCCGATGGTCTGAAACGAGCCCCAGCCCGCCGATTCGGCGTCGAGCAGGGCGAAGACGAAGGCCGAGAGGCCGAGGGTGATCGTCACCGCGCCGGCGATGTCGAAGTGGCGCGTCTCGACTTCCGCCTTGGTCTCGGCGATCAGGGACGGGGCGATCGCCGCGGCCGCGAGTCCGATCGGCACGTTCACCCACAGCACCCATTCCCAGCCGACGTATTCGGTGAGGATGCCGCCGAGCAACACCCCGGCGGCGCCGCCGGAGCCCGCCACCGCGCCCCAGACCCCCAGCGCTTTGTTGCGCTCGGCGCCGTCTTTGAAGGTGACGGCGACGATCGAGAGCGCGGCGGGGGAGAGGATCGCCCCGCCGAGGCCTTGCACCGCCCGCGCCGCGATCAACTGGCCCGAGTTGGCGGCGAGCCCGCCCGCCAGCGAGGCGAGCGCGAACAGCACCAGCCCGGCCATGAAGAGGCGCCGTCGGCCGAGCAGGTCGGCCAGCCGCCCCCCCAACAGCAGGAAGCCGCCGAAGGTCAGCACGTATGCGTTCAGCACCCACGGAAGGCTCGACTCGGAGAAGTTGAGCGCCGTCTTGATCGTCGGCAGCGCGACGTTGACGATCGAGGCGTCGAGGACGACCACGAACTGGGCGACGCAGAGGAGCCCGAGGGCGATCCAGCGCTTGTCCCGTGCCTCGGCGGCGGTGGTCACGCCGCCCACGATAGACAACGCTGCCGGCGAGTGGGGTCGCCAAACTAGTTTGCTAAGCTAATTATCAACGCTAACTTCCACATGACCGCCAGGACGTCCGACAACTCGCTCACCGACACCGCCTCCCAGCTGCGGAACGCGATCGTGCGCACCTCGCGGGCGCTCCGCCAGGACGCGGCGGGAGAGACCGGCCTCAGCCCGGCGACGACCGCGGCCCTCGCCAGCATCGGCCGCTCCGGCCCGCTCACGCCATCCGAGCTGGCGGAGATCGAGCGGGTGAAGCGCCCGACGATGACCCGGACGCTGGCCTGCCTCGAGCGCGAGGGTCTGATCGAGCGCACCCCCGACCCGGCCGACGGCCGCAGCTCCCTGGTCGCCGTCAACGAGGCCGGGCGCGAGCACCTCGCCCGCCTGCGCCGCCGCAAGAGCGCCTACCTGGCGCGCCGCCTGCGCAAGCTCGACCCGGCGGAGGTGGAGACCCTCGCCCGCGCCGCCGAGCTGCTGGAACGCATCCGGGAGGATGAGCGGGGTTGACGACCGCCCTGCGACGCTCGTTCAACTCCCTCGAGGTACCGAACTACCGACGCTATTTCGCCGGCCAGGTGATCTCCCTCTCCGGCAACTGGATGCAGAACGTCACCGCGCTCTGGCTCGTCCTCAGCCTCACCGGCTCCGGCTTCGCGGTCGGCCTCACCACCGCGCTCCAGTTCCTGCCGATGCTCCTCTTCGGCGCCTGGGGCGGGCTGCTCGCCGACCGCCTGCCGAAGCGCCGGCTCCTCCTCGTCACCCAGGTGCTGATGATGGTCCCGGCGGCCGGGCTCTTCGCGGTCACCGCGCTCCACCTGGAGCAGCCGTGGATGATCTTCCTCGCCGTCTTCCTCTTCGGCGCCGTCAACTGCGTCGACAACCCGACCCGGCAGAGCTTTGTGATCGAGATGGTCGGCCCCGACCGCCTGGTCAACGCGGTCAGCCTCAACAGCGTGATCATCGAGGTCGCCCGCATCGTCGGTCCGGCGATCGCCGCCGTCCTGATCGCGACCGTCGGTGTCGTCCCCTGCTTCGGCCTCAACCTGCTCACCTTCGCCGCGATGCTGGTGGCGCTGTGGTCGATGGACCCGCGCGCCTTGCAGGCGCCGCCGCCCGCGAACCGCAGGCCGGGGGCGATCCGCGAGGGCCTCCGCCACGTCCGCGCCACGCCCGAGCTGGCGATCCCCCTCGCCCTGATGGCGCTGGTCGGGACGCTCGGCTTCAACTTCCAGGTCGCGCTGCCGCTGCTCGCCAAGTTCAGCTTCGGCGGCGGCGCCGGGACCTACGCGGTGCTGGTCATCTCGATGGGATTCGGCTCGATCGTCGCCGCGCTCGTGAATGGCAACCGCGGCAAGACCGGGGCGACCGTGATCGCCGCTGCCTCGCTCGCCTTCGGGATCGCGGCGCTGCTCGCCGCGGTGATGCCGGTGCTCGCCCTCGAGGCGGTCACGCTCGCCGCGCTCGGCGCCGCCGCGGTGATCTTCGTCTCCTCGATCAACTCGACGATCCAGCTCGCCGTCTCGGCCGAGATGCGGGGGAGGGTGATGGCGCTCTTCTCGATCGTCTTCCTCGGCTCGACCCCGATCGGCGGCCCGCTCACCGGCTGGCTCGCCGAGGCCTACGACCCCCGCGTCCCCCTGGTCCTGGCCGGGATCTCCGGCCTCAGCGCCGCCTGGGCGGCCCGCCACGCCTTCGCCCGGCTGTCGGAGCGGTCCAGAGCGCCGACCAGCGTGCTCGAGGCGTCCGCGTAGCGGCGAACTCCCCGGCCACGTCCCCTTCCGGGCGCGCCCGCCAGGACGCCCCGTCCCCCTGCCGGCGCGGTCGACCTGACCCGCGCTATAGGTGCAGGCGCGCCCGTACCCGCTCATGACCAGCCGCGGCATGAGGGGGACGGGCGCGCCGTGGACGGGCGCGGGCTACTTGATGTAGCCGGCCGCTTTCAGGTAGGCGGCGGCCGCTTCCTTCGGGGTCTGTTTTTCGAGTTCGACCCGCGCGTCCAGCTCCTGCATCACCTTCAGGGTGAGGCCCTTCTGGACGTCGAGGATCGTCTTTTCGTAATCCGGGCCCGCTTCTTCGGCGACCTTCTTCTGGCTCACGAAGATCACGTTGCCGGCCGGGAAGACGTGCTTGTCGTCTTCGAGGATCACGAACTTTTCCTTCTCCGCGGCGAGCTGCGGGTCGGTGGTGAAGAGGATCGAGAGATCCGCCTGACCCTTTTCCAGCACCGTGTACCGGAGGCTGATGTCGACGGGTTTGAATTCCTTGAATTTCAGCCCGTACAGTTTTTCCAGTCCGGCGAGGCAGTCGATCCGCTGGCGGCACTCCGGCGAACCGTAGAGGCTCAGTTTTTCACTGACGCCTTCCAGGTCCGACACCGTTTTCAGGTGGTACTTTTCCGCCGTCGAACGGAGCAGGCCGACCGCGTTGGCGCTGGCGAACGGGGTGGGTTCGAACGCCACCAGGCCTTCTTTTTCGAATTCGGCGTTTGCTTTTTCCCACGCTTCGGTGCCGTCGGACGGGACTTCTTCCGGTTCGAAGTGGAAGAACGAGGTCAGCGCGGTCGAGGCGTACTCCGGGTAGCCGGAGATCTGCCCCGCCTTCAGCGTCTTCAGGGCGACCGTTTCGGAGCCGAGGCTGAGATCGCTCTTGGCTTTGTAACCCGCCGCCTGCAGGGCCTGCGTGTAGATTTCGCCGAGGATTTCCTGTTCGGGGAAGTTCTTCGACCCGATCGTCAGGCTGACCTTGGCGTTCGCCGGGTTGGCGACAATCGCTTCCGCCCCGCCGGCCGCTTCTTCGCCGCCTTCGCCTGCTTCCGCGCCGCCCGTTTCGGCTTCGGTGGTGGTGGTTTCGGTCGTTTCCGACGAGGAGCTGCTGCTGCCGCAGGCGGAGATGGCGACCGCGAGCGCCAGTGCCGCGATCAGCATCGCCAGCGCCATCAACGGCTTCTTGTTGTTGAACCTCACTGGTGGTGCCTCCTTGGTGGGTGGACTGGTTGACTGGTGGATCACTGGGCCTGCAGGCGCAGGCCCTTGGAGGTGAGTCGCCGCTGCAACCCTGCCAAGGCGAACTCGAAGATGAGGGCGAGGACGGCGACCAGGATCGCGCCGGCGAGCACACCGTCGGCCCCGTACACGTTTTCGCCGAGGATGAAGTCGCCGAGCGTGAGGACGCCCGCCAGCGGCGCGATCGTCGCGGTCGCGATGATGTTGATCGAGGCGCCGCGGATGCCGGTCATGATGCTCGGCACGGCCATCGGCAGCTCGACTTTGCGCACGATCTCCGGCTCGGTCATGCCGATGCCGCGGGCGGCGTCGACCGGCGCCCGGTCGACCTGGCGGATGCCGACGAAGGTGTTGGTGAGGATGGGCGGGATGCCGAGCACGGCGAGGACGATGGTAAGGGTGACGACGCCGACGCCGATCACCGCCGCGATCAGGGCGATCGCCGCCAGCTCGGGGACCGCGCGACCGGCGTTGCCGATCCCCACCGCGACCAGTTCCCCGGTCCCCTTGTGACCGAAGTAGAGGCCGACCGGGACCGCGATCAGGATCGCCAGGGCCAGCGCCAGGAGGCTCACCTCGATCTGGGTCCAGGCCAGTTCCAGCACCTGTTCGATGCCGCCGACCTTCTTGCCGCCGGTGACGGTCGATTCCTGTTCGTTGAAGATGAATTCGATCGCCCCGCCGAAGCCGGCGAAGAACGGGTGGGGGAGGAACGCGCTCACGCCGACGCCTCCGCCGCCGCCCGGCGCCATGGCGTGGCCAGTCGCTGGACGGTGAGGAAGACCGCGTCGAAGGCGAGCGCCATCAGCATCGCGATGCCCCCGGCGATGATGATCGCGGTCGGGAAGGTCAGGTTCGATTCGCTGTAGATCTGCGTGCCCAGGCCGCCCGCGTTGACGAAGACGGCGAGGGTGGCGATCGCCACCGTGCTGACCGTCGCGATCCGCAGGCCGCCGACGATCTCGGGGATCGCCAGCGGCAGCTCGACCCGCCAGAGGATCTGGCGATCGGTCAGGCCCATGCCGCGGGCGGCGTCCTTCGCCGACTCGGGGACGTTGGCGAGCCCGCTCATCACGTTGCGGTAGATGATCTGCAGCGTGTAGGCGCTGAGCGCGATGATCGCCGTCTCGCGGCCGGTCCCGGTGATCGGCAGCAAGAGCAGGAAGAAGGCGACGCTGGGGATCGCGAAGAGGATCCCGGTGCCGGCCAGGAGCGGCCACTGCAGGAGCCGGAACCGGTGGGCGAGGAGCGCCAGCCCGAAGGCGATCGCGAAGCCGATCAGGACCGAGATCACCACCAGTTCGAACTGCTGCACGGTGGGCGTGCCGAAGCGGTTGATGTGTTCGGTCGCCCAGTCCCAGCAGAAGAGGTGGGAGGGGCGCGCCTGGCAGGGCAGCGTCGCGCCGGTCCGTTCTTTGAAGAACCCTTCGCCGACTTCGCCGACCGCCGCCGCGAGCGGCAGCCCTGGAAGCGCGCTAGCCACGCGGCCGCTCCACCGCCGGCTGCTCCTCCGTCTTCGCCTCCGGCGAGGCGAGGAACTCGGAGATGATCTCGACCGAGAGGATGCCGACGACGGCGCCGCCGTGGTCGACCACCGGCGCGTACATCGACTCCCCCTGGAGCAGGTCGGCCAGCGCGTCGCGCATCACGTCGCCGGTTTCCAGCACCGGCCCGAGCGGCGCGTCGGCGGTCGCCGGGACGGTGTCGCCGGCGAGGTCGCGGGTGGTGAGCCAGCCACGCGGCCGCTCGCGGTCGTCGACCAGCAGCGCGTAGGGGACTTCGACCTCGGGCGCGTCGAGCGCGGCGCGCACCTCCGCGGTCGCCTGTCCGGCCCGGGCGAGCGGGGCCTTCCAGAGGCGGATGTCGCGGACCCGCATCAGCGAGAGGCGCTTCAGCGCCCGGTCGGCGCCGACGAAGTCCTCGACGAACTCGTTCGCGGGCGCCATCAGGACCTCGGCCGGGGTCGCGTACTGCTCGACCCGCCCGTGTTCTTTCATGATCGCGATCCGGTCGCCCATCTTGATCGCCTCGTCGATGTCGTGGGTGACGAAGAGGACCGTCTTGCGGATCTCGGCCTGGAGGCGGAGGAACTCGTTCTGGAGGCGCTCGCGGTTGATCGGGTCGATCGCGCCGAAGGGCTCGTCCATCAGCATCACCGGCGGGTCGACGGCAAGCGCCCGCGCGACGCCCACCCGCTGCTGCTGGCCGCCCGAGAGCTGCACCGGGTAGCGGTCGGCGAGCTCGGGGTCGAGCCCGACCAGGTCGAGCAGCTCGCTCGTGCGGGCGCGCACCCGCTCCCGGTCCCAGCCGAGCAGCTGCGGCACGGTGGCGATGTTCTGGGCGATCGTGCGATGGGGGAAGAGGCCGACCTGCTGGATCACATAGCCGATCTCGCGCCGCAGCCTGGCCGCGTCGCGCCGCTTGATCGACTCGCCGCCGATCAGGATGTCGCCCTCGGTCATCTCGATCATCCGGTTGACCATCCGCATCGAGGTCGTCTTGCCGCAGCCGGACGGGCCGACCAGGACGCAGATCTCCCCGGCCGCCACCTCGAGATCGAGATGGTCCACCGCGGGTGCGCTCGCGTTCGCGTAACGCTTGGTGGCACCTCTATAGGTGACGGAGGAAGCTCCGCTCTGGGACTGTCCGGTCACCTCGGCGGCAGGCACTGGGGCGACCTTATACCCCTGTGTGGGCGGATTCACGCCTTCCCGGGAATATCGGTACCGGCGTGGTGCTCGCAGTGTCGGGCGGCGCCGGCGTCGCGGGAAAGCCCGAAGAGGGCGAGGAAGATCGCGGTGGCGACGACGTTCAGGGCCAGCTTGTAGTTCAGGCCGACGGAGCCGAAGACGTCGGTGCGGGTGGGGCGGGGGCCGGTGGGGACGAGGCCGAGGAGGCCGAAGGCGCCGTCGACGGCCAGCGCCGCGAGGACGATCGTGACCAGCATCAGCGCCGTGATCCGCAGCGCGAAGGCGCCCCCGTAGTACTTGCGGTAGGCGAGGACGATCGGGATCACGATCAGGTCGGCGAAGATGAAGGCGACGACGCCCGCGAAGCCGATCCCGCCCGACCAGAGCACTGCGGCGAGCGGCACGTTGCCGACCGAGCAGACGAAGCTGAGCACGGCGATCAGCGGGCCGACGAGGACGTTCTCGAGCGTGCGCAAGAGAGGTGGGGCGTCAGTGGTGAAGAGGGCGCTGAAGAAGTTGTCGCCGAGCAGGCCGATGAAGCCGGCGAGCAGGAAGCCGAGGCAGATCTCCTTCCAGAGCATCGACCAGTCCATGCGGAAGTTCGCGGCGACCTCGCGCCAGGCCTCTCCCGAGCGGACCGCCTCGAGGAGCGGGCGGGCGTCGGCCACGCCGGAGCCGTGGTCGCCGTGGTCGTGGCCGTCTTTTTCGCCCGCGGCCTCCTGGGCGTGGCGGCGCGCCCGCGCCTCCAGCGCCGGTGACACGAAGCGGCGCAGCAGCACCGCCATCAGCGCGATCATCACGAGGCCGCCGACGAACTCGGCGAGCGTGAACTGCCAGCCCATCAGCACCCAGAGGACGAGCCCGAGCTCCCAGACCAGGTTCGTCGAGGCGAACTGGAAGGCGAGCGCGGTGATCGCCGAGGCGCCCTTGGCAAAGAGCGAACGGGCGATCGCGATCGCCGCGTACGAGCACGACGAGGAGGCGGCACCGAGCCCGGTCGCCTTGGCGATCGGCCCGAAGCCTTCCCCCGCCAGGGCCCCTTCGATCCGCGCTCGCGGCACCCAAGCCTGGACGACCCCGGAGATCGCAAACCCGATCACCAGCGCCCACCAGACCTCGTAGGCCATCAGAAACGACTGTTCGATCCCTTCCCTGATCGTGTCGAGGACGCCCATCGCCGGCAATTATACCCCCTGTGGGTATATGGACAGCGGCTGCCGCTGCCTCGGCGCCGCGCCCCGGACCGACGCGCTCCGGCCTTCCGTGGTTAGTTACTTCGATATGGGCGAAGTTTCTAACCACGGAAGGAAGCGCCCCCCTGTGAGTTCGCAGAAACCCGCGGATAGCGCGGGTGGTCTCCACCGGTCATCGCAACACGGCCCGTCGTGATCACCGAGAGGAGACATGGATGTCGAGGACGAGAAGGCCCGGGAGGCGCAGCAGACGGCTGACGGCCGAGGAGCGCCGGGAGATCGTCGAGCGCCACCGGGACGGAGAGTCCGCAGGCGACGTGGCCGCGGCGGTCGGTTGCTCGCCGCGGACCGTCTACGCTCTGCGAGCAGGCCCGGTTTGCGGCGCGGGCGCGAGCCCGGGGCCCGGCCCGCGGGCCGCGACGGCGACTCTCCTTCGCCGAGCGCGAGCGGGCGCCGAGGCGCGCCCCCTCCACGGTCAGCCGCGAGATCGGGCGCTGCGGCGGTCGGCGGCGCTACCGCGCCCTGGGCGCCGAGCGCCTGGCCGTGGCCCGGGCGACCCGGCCGAAGGCGACGAGCTCTCACGCTGCCCGCGGCTGCGCCGCGAGGTCGAGGCCGGCCTGCGGCGGCGCTGGTCCCCGCAGCAGATATCGGCCAGACTGAAGGTCGATCACCCCGACGACCCGGAGATGCGGATCAGCCACGAGACGATCTACCGCTCGCTCTACGTGCAGTCCCGGGGCGAGCTGCGCCGCGAGCTCACCCGTGCCCTGCGCAGCGGCCGCACCAGGCGGCGCCCCCGTCGCGAGGGACCCGGGCGGCGGGGAAGGATCCACGGCATGGTGCCGATCGCCGAGCGCCCCCCGGAGGCCGACTCGCGGGCCGTCCCCGGTCACTGGGAGGGCGACCTGCTGGTCGGCAAGGGGGGGCCGCTCCTACGTCGCCACCCTGGTCGAGCGGCGGACCGGCTACGTGATGCTGGCGCGGCTGGGGACCGCGCGCGGCACCGGACATGTGACCGAGGCGCTCAGGCCGTATCCGCGGGCTGCCGGCCCACCTCCTCCTCTCGCTCACCTGGGACCAGGGCAAGGAGCTCGCCGCGCACGCCCGCTTCAGCGTCGAGACCGGGGTCGCCGTCTACTTCTGCGACCCCCCCTCGCCCTGGCAGCGAGGATCGAAACGAGAACCCCAACGGCCTCCTGCGCCAGTACCTGCCCAAGGGCTTCGACCTGGCTGCTCGCAGCCAGGTCGAACTGGACGAGATCGCGGCAGAGCTGAACGGTCGGCCGCGCGAGACGCTGGACTGGGCGACGCCGGCTGAGAAGATGGAGGAGCTGTTGCGTTGAACCCTTGAGGCCGCCGCGGGTTTCTGCGAACTCACCGGGGAGGCAGCACGTCAGCTGTTCCTTTTGCCGACCATTCCGGCATAAGGAACAGCTGGTCGGGGGGCGCCGCGCGCGCCCCGGGCCGCGAATCGACCGCCTACAGTCCGAGCCGGGCCGCGCGCTCGACGGCCCTGGCGACGACTTCGTCGCGCTCCGGCTGGGCGCCGCCGCGCATCAGGACGCGGCCGGCGACGACGACGGTGTCGACCGCGGTGCGGTCGGCGGCGTAGACGAGGTCGTTCGTCGGGTCGCCGATCGCCAGCTCGGGGGCGCCGGGGTCGAGCAGGACGAAGTCGGCGGGGGCGCCCACCGCGAGCGGGGTGGCGCCGAGGAGCGGCGCGGCGGCCCCGGTGGCGATCGCCCAGGCGTCCGCCGCCCTGATCGCGGTGGCGTCGGCGGCGGCGTGGCGCTGGGCGAGCGCGAAGAGCTTCAGTTCGGCGAGCAGGTCGAGCGAGTCGTTGGACCCGGCGCCGTCGGTGCCGAGCCCCACCCGCACCCCGGCCGCCCGCGCCGCCGGCCAGGGGAAGACCTTGCCGACCGCCAGCTTCATGTTCGCGGCCGGGTTGGAGACGACGGTGGCGCCGCGCGCCGCGATCAGCGCCAACTCGTCTTCGTCGAGCCAGACGCCGTGGGCCAGCACGGTGCGCTCCCCGAGCAGCCCCAGGCCATCGAGGTAGGCGGCCGGGCGGCGGCCGTGGGCGGCGATGCAGTCGGCGACCTCCGCGGCCGTCTCGGCGAGGTGGATCTGGACCGGGACGCCATGCTCGGCGGCGAGCTCGGCGATGAAGCGCAGCGACTCTTCGCCGACCGTGTAGATCGCGTGCGGCGCCAGCGCCGGGGAGACCGGGCCGCCGAGGCCCTCCAGCAGCGCCAGCTCCTCGCGCGCCGCCGCCCACGTCGCCGCCGGGTCGCCGCGGTCGAAGAAGGGGGCGCCGATCGTCGCCCGCATCCCGGCGTCGCCCACCGCCCGCGCGGTCGCCTCCGGGTGCCAGTACATGTCCCAGAAGCGCGTCGTCCCGGAGCGGACCATCTCCAGGCAGGCGAGGCGCGCGCCCCAGTAGACATCCTCGGCCTCGAGCCGCGCCTCGACCGGCCAGATCCGCTCCTCCAGCCACGGCACCAGCGGCAGCTCGCCGCCGGAGCCGCGGAAGAGCGTCATCGCCGCGTGGGTATGGCCGTTGAGGAGCGGCGGCACGAGGAGCGCGCCGCCCGCGTCGAGCGCCTCCTCCCCGGCGCCGGCGACGACCTCGGGGCCGAGCGCGGCGATCGTCCCGTCGCCGGCGCAGCGCAGGCCGACCCGCTCACCGTCGAGGCGCGCGTCGGTGACGACGAGACCGCTCAACGGCTCCCCCGCGGTGCGGCCCGCCGCCTCAACGACCGACCGCGCCGAGCCGGGGGAGGACGGCGGCGAGCCCGTCGCGCACCCGGGTGGCGTTGACGATCCGGTCGGCTTCCATCTCGGCGACGGTCAGCTCGCCCTCGGCCAGCCCGTTGGCGAGGTTGTCGACGACGCAGATCGCCGCGTACTCGAGCCCCAGCTCGCCTGCGATCACGCACTCGGAGGCGACCGTCATCCCGACCACGTCGGCATGCGCGGCGATCAGGCGGACCTCGGCGGGGGTCTCGAAGCGCGGCCCGATCGTCTGCCAGTAGACGCCGCCGTCGACCGGCGCCTCGCCCCCTTCGGCCCACGCAGCGAGCAGCTCGGCGCGCCAGTGGGTGGCGAAGCGCGGGGCGCTGTGGGCGCGGGCGTCGGCGAAGATCGAGGCCGAGACGTGGAGGGCGATGAAGTCGTCCGGGCAGACCAGGCTGCCGACCGGCAGATCGGCGCGGAGGCTGCCCACCGAGGCGATCGCCAGCACCCGATCGCACCCCTGCTCGGCCAGCGGGCGGAGGTTGGCGGCGTGGTCGATCTCGTGCGGGAGGACGAACTCGCCGGCGGGCCCGTGGCGCTGGACGACCGCCGCCCCGTGCTCGGCCGCGGCCGCCGCGATCTCGCCGCCACCCGGACCGAGCGCGTTGGAGCCGAGGATGACGGCCAGCCGTCCCATCGCGGCATCGTATGCCGCCCGCCGGGGGCATATCTTCACCCCATGTCAGCGTCACAGAGCCTGGCGGGCGACCGCGATCCCGAGGGCCGGCCGTCCGGCCGCGACGAGACCGAAGCCGAGCGGCTCGACCGCAACCTCTCCGAGCTGCTCCAGGAGCTGCGGGTCGCGCTGCCCGGCGTCCAGGTGCTGTTCGCCTTCCTCCTCGCGGTCCCGTTCCAGCAGCACTTCGCCACGGTCAGCGACTTCGACAAGAAGGCCTACTTCGCGACCCTGCTGCTGACGGCGCTCTCGGGGGCGCTGCTGATCGCGCCCTCGGCCTACCACCGGATCACCTTCCGCTACCAGCAGAAGGGCCGCCTCGTCTTCCTCGCCAACCGGCTGGCGATCGCCGGGCTGGTGGCGCTGGCGCTGGCGATGACCTGCGCGATCATGCTGATCACCAACTACCTGTTCGGCACCGTCGCGACCACGGCGGTGACGACGGGGGCGGTGCTGCTGATGTTCACCGTGCTCTGGGCGGTGCTGCCGCTGCGGCGCCGGCTCAAGTATCGGAACGAGGGCCTGCCGCTCTTAGGTCCGCCGCGAGATCGTTGATCGCCGCCTCCAGGCGGTCGATCAGCGCCAGCCGCGGCGCCTCGTCGCGGAGCATGGCCGCGTCGGCTTCCCAGACTTCGAGCTTGAGCCAGAGGGGCACCTCGTACTCGTCGGCGGCCTTCATCCCTTCCGCCTCGATCGCCGCGTGCAGGGTCGTCATGTTGGCCAGCTTGTCGGCGGCGTAGATCGCCAGGGCGTCGCCGTCGACCCGGGCGACGCGGGCGCGGTGCTCGTCCTTGCGCTCGCGGAAGGAGTCGATCGATTCGTCGTCGGAGAGGGCATCGACCAGGTCCGCGATCCGGTCGCCGAACTCGGCGCGCAGCTCCTCGACCGTGGTGTCGGAGTCCTCGACCACGTCGTGGAGGAGCGCCGCCGCCACGGTCGCTTCCGGGTAGTCGCGCTCGGCGAGCGTCGCCGCGACCATCCGCGGGTGCTCGATGTAGGGGAGGCCGCCGCTGCCCGTGCGGACCTGCCCGGCGTGGTCGGCGGCCGCCTTGGCGAGGGCGTCGGCGATCAGCTCCGACCGGGTCGCGGCGAGGTCGATCGGGGCGGTGTCGATCGGGCTCACGAGCGGACGAGGGTGGTGGCGGGTGGGGACGATCGGACCTTGGTCGCATCCGCGGCGGCGTCGGCGGCGAGCTCCACGCGCGCGCCCTCGCGGGCCAGGTCGACGGCCCCCGGCGCGCCGCCCAGCGCCTCCCAGGCGGCCGCGGCCCGCTCGGCGTGGGCGTCGAGCCACTCGTCGGTGTGGAGCGGGTCGTGGTGGAACAGGAGCGTGCGCCGCGCCCCGGTCCGGCGCGCGAACGCCAGGGTGTGCGAGAGGGCCGAGTGGCCCCAGCCGAGGTGGTCGGGGTACTCGCGGTCGGCGTACTGGCCGTCGTGGATCAGCAGGTCGGCGCCGGCGGCGAGGGCGAAGCCGGAGATCCACGGCGGCTCGAGCGCGTCGAGGTCGACGCCCAGCGCGGGCTCGTGGTCGGGGATGTAGGCGAGCGAGGCGCCGGCGTCGTCGATCCGGTAACCGAGGGTCGGGCCGCGGTGGGCGACCGGGGCGGCGGTGATCCGGGCGGAGCCGATCTCCCACTCGGCCGGGGAGGCGCGGAACGAGACCTCGCAGGGCAGCTCGCGCACCTCGACCGGCGAGAGCGGCGCCGAGATGTAGCGGGCGATCCGGTCGCGCAGGCAGGCCTCGGGGGTGGCGGGCCCCCAGATGACGATCTCGGCCTGCGGCCAGAAGAGCGGCGCGAAGAAGGCGAGGCCCTGGATGTGGTCGAGGTGCAGGTGGGTGAGGAGGATGTCGACCCGGAGTGGCGCGGGGGCGAGCGCGAGGCCGAGGGCGCGGATGCCGGTGCCGGCGTCGAGGACGAGAAGGGAGTGGTCGGCGAGGGTGACGGCGACGCAGGAGGTGTTGCCGCCGTAGCGGATCGTCTCCGGTCCGGGGGACGGGACCGAGCCACGGGTCCCCCAGAGGGCGACCTTCACGCGGGCGCCCCGTTCGCGCGGCCCGCGGCGGCGGTGCCGACCGCGTCGGCAGGGTCCGGCTCGACCGGCCAGAGGATCGCGATCGCCCCCTGCGAGCCGCGCGCGGTCAGGATCGGGAAGGCCGAGCACTCGACCTCGTGGATCCTGCCGTCGAAGGCGCGCAGGCCGAAGCTCGCGTGGGCGGGACGGCCGGCGCGCACCGCCCGAACCAACGGGAGGTCGTCATAGGGAATCGCGTCGCCGGCGCCATCGTAGGGGCCGAAAAGGCCGCCCCACTCGCGCGGGCCGACCTGGCCGACCTCGTCGTAGCCGCGGCCGAGCAGCGTCCCGGCGGCGTCGTTGTAGAAGACCAGCAGGCCGCCCTCGTCGACGAGGAAAGCGGGGGTCGAGAGCGCCGACATCAGGTTCCTCGCAAGGATCAACTCGAGCGGCTTTTGCGACACGGACCACACTCTAATCCGTAATTTGCGGATTCCGGGAAACCGCCGCAACGACTACGCTTCCGCCCCCGGCATGCCCGACTCCACCCGTACGTACCGCATCGCGATGGCCCTGAACCTCCCGGTCGCCCGCTGGGCGCGCCTCGAGGCGAGCGGCGTCGAGACCCTGCCCGCGAGCGGCCCGCTGCTCCTGGTCGGCAACCACGACAGCCACTGGGACCCGGTGATGATCGGCATCGCCGCGCGTCGCCGGCGGATGATCCGGGCGCTCGCCAAATCGACCCTCTGGGACGTCCGAGGCCTGGCCCCGATCCTCGACGGCATGGGCCAGATCCCGATCGTCCGCGGCGCGGGCGACGCCCAGGCCCTCGCCAACGCGGTCGAGGCCCTGCGCGACGGCGCCTGCGTCGGGGTCTTCCCCGAGGGCACCCGCTCCCGCGGCAAAGTCATGCGCGCCCGCAGCGGCGTCGGCCGCCTGGCCCTCGAAGTCCCCGAGGCCCACGTCGCCTGCGTCGCCGTCACCGGCACCGCCGACCTGACCGGATTCCCCCGCCGCCCCGACATCAAGGTCCGCTTCTTCGATCCCTCTGGCGGCCAACCGCGCCCGGACGAGGATCCCGGCGAGCTCGCGGCCCGCCTGCTGGCCGAGATCCGCGCGATCGCGCCGCCGGTGATCAGCTACCGCAAGCGCACCAGCTGACGCCCTACCTGGGTGAGTTCGCAGAAACCCGCGAATAGCGCGGTGAAGTGCGAACTCACCGTGGGGACGGGTCGGGAGTGGGCCCCGCGCCAGCCGCCGTCCCTACCTCGCGGGAGCTCCGCCGGCCTTCAGCGCGCTCCAGGTGCCGCCGAAGCCGCTCTTGCCGTTGCCGTTGGCCTGGCCCGGTTGCTGGTCGCCGCCGAACGTGTACAGCGGGTGGCCGGCGTAGGTGACCTGCTTGGTGCCGTCGGGGCGGGTGATCGTGCCGAGTTGGGCGGCGCTGGTGCCGTTGCTCGGCTGCGGTTCGCCGCTTTCGTCGAGCAGCGGGGGCCAGGCCTTCGCGCAGGCCCCTTCGCAGGTCGAGGCCTTGGCACTGTCGCCGCTGAAGGCGTAGAGGGTGTGCCCTTCGGAGTCGACCAGGACCTGGCCGAGGCCTTTGGCGCTGCCGAGCGAGACGAAGACGGTGCCTTCTTCGGCATTCGGCGGCGGTTCGGCGACCGGTGGCGCCGCGGTCGTCTTCGCGGCGGTCGAGGTCGTCCCCGGGCTGCTCGAGCCGCCGCCGCACCCGGCGAGCGCCCCCGCGCCGAGGATCGCCGCGGCCAGGAGCGCCGCCGCGCCCCGCCTGCTCACGCCGAGCCGGTTCCCGCCCCACCGACCAGCGCGGTCGCCTGACCGATCGGCGCCGTGAAGGTCTGAGCGCCGGCGTGGACGCCGATCTCCGCCGCTTGGGAGAGGTCGAGCGCCGAGCTCAGCACGGCCTCCGAGTCGCCTCCCCAGCGATAGCGGAAGCTGCCGGCCGGGAAGGTCCGACCCCTGGCGTCGCGCAGGAAGACGCGGCAGAGGGTGCCGGAGCGGATGCCGCTCACGTACATCTGGATCTCGGTGCCGAAGGCGTGGGGTTCGAGGGTTGCGCTGATGCTGACCCCATTCGGCACGGAGGTGAAATGGACCTGCTGGGCGGGCGAACTTTCCCCACCGCCGCCGCTCCCGCCGCCGGGCAGGATCGCGATCGCGAGCACCGCCGCGACGAGCGCCGCGGCGACGGCGCCGCCGGCGCCCAACCGGAGGCGACGCCGTCGCTTCTCCCTTCTCTCCCTGGAGGCTTCGGCGGCGATCTGGGCCTCGATCCGGGCGCCGAGGTCGGCGGGGGGGCTCGCCGCGGGCGCCTCGATCCGGTCCGGGTCGGCGAGCGCCATCAGCGCCGCCACCCCTTCCAGCGAGCGCAGCTCGGCGCGGCACTCGGCGCAGCCCTCGAGGTGCGCGGACACCGCCGCGCGCTCGTCCGCCGGCAGGTCGCCGAGCGCGTAGGCGCCGAGCGAGAGGCGCCAGTCGCGGTGGTCCTCAGTCCTCATAGCCCATCTCCTCGAGCGCGACCCGCAGCGCCCGCAGGCCGTAGTAGACGCGGCTCTTGATCGTCCCCTCGGGGACGCCGAGCTCCGCCGCGACCTCGGCATAGGGGCGGGCGCGGAAGTGGGTCTCGAGCAGCACCCGCCGATGATCCTCGCCGATCCGCCGCATCGCCTCCTCCACCTGCCAGGCGAGGAGCGCCTGCTCGAGCGGCTCCACCGCGGGCTCGACGCCGCCCTCGGCGACTCGCGGCCGCGCCGCCCGGGCCCGCCCCAGGTCGATCACCACGTTGCGGAGGATCGCGAAGAGCCAGGTGCGCAGGCTGCCGATCTGGGGATCGAAGCGGTCGCCCGCCTTCCAGGCGCGGAGGAAGGTCTCCTGAACCGCCTCTTCGGCCAGCCCGGCGTCGCCGAGCGAGCGCACCGCGAACCCGAACAGTTCGCCGGAGTGGGCCGAGTAGGCCTCGCGGACATCGCGCTCACGGGTCAGGGCGCCCATCGGCCGCGCGGCTTCCTGTGGTGTCTCGGTCGACTCATGTCGACCGGTGTACGGGTAGGACCGGGGAGAGGTTCAGGCCAGCCCGTGCAGCGGCTCGGCTGCCCGAGGTCAGGCCGCGAGTTTGCCGATCTTGAAGATCTTCGTCCCGCAGTCGGGGCAGGTGCCCTGGATCGCGGGGCGACCGTTCTTCATCGTCACCTCTTTGGCGTCCTTGATCTCGACCTTCTTGCGCTCTTTGACGCAGTAGCCCTCGGGCATGTCGAGCCCTCCTTTCGTGCCGCGTTGCGCGGCGTCTTCCCGCGTGCCGACGCGGGCTGGTGCGACCGAATGTACCCGAGATCGGCGACGATTCCGCGCCGGTGGGTGCGAAATGTCACAATCTATTGACCGACCAGTCAATCAGTCGGTGGGCCGTTTGCTCTACGCTCCCGATCGGTCCACGACCCGCAGTCAGTCGATTCGCACCCCAGCCCAAGGAGGCGCCCGAGATGCCCGAAGCAGTGATCGTCGACACCATCCGCACGCCGATCGGCCGCGCCTTCAAGGGCTCGCTGGCCTCGCTGCGCCCGGACGAGATGGGCGCCTTCGTGGTCGACCGCCTGCTGGAGCGCAACCCCGAGGTCGACCCCGCCACGGTCGAGGACGTCTTCTGCGGCGTCGGCATGCCGCAGGGCCTCGAGGCCTTCAACATCGCCCGGATCATCGCGCTGCTCTCGGAGAAGCTGCCGGAGACCGTCAACGGCGTCACCGTCTCCCGCTACTGCTCCTCCAGCCTCGACGCGATCCGCCACGCCGGCAACGCGATCAAGGCGGGCGAGGGCGACGTCTACCTCGCGGTCGGGGTCGAGTGGGTCAGCCGCTTCAACGAGCGCACCGAGCCCGCCGGCGTCGACGACCGCAACCCGGCGCTGATCGGCGAGAACGGGCAGCCGAACGCCTACATCGACATGGGCCTCACCGCCGTCAACGTCGCCAACAGGTACGGCGTGAAGCGCGAGGACATGGACAAGTTCGCGCAGCGCTCGCAGGAACTGGCGGTGAAATCGCAGGAAGACGGCTTCTTCGATCGCGAGATCGTGCCGGTCGACGTCGACGGCACCGAGGTCGCCAAGGACGACGGCCCGCGCGCCTCCTCGACCCTGGAGAAGCTCGCCGAACTGCCCGAGGCCTTCGGTGGCGGCGGGGTCACCGCCGGGAACTCGTGCCCGCTGAACGACGGCGCCGCCGCGGTGCTGCTGATGAGCGACACGAAAGCGAAGGAGCTGGGGCTGAAGCCCCGCGCCCGGATCATCACCGCCGCCACCTACGGCAACGAGCCCGAGTACATGGGCGTCGCCCCGATCGGCGCGATCAAGAAGGTCCTCGACCGCGCCGGGATGACGATCGGCGACATCGACACGGTGGAGCTGAACGAGGCCTTCGCCGCCCAGGTGATCCCGATCATGGACGAGACCGGGATCGAGCTCGACAAGCTGAACACGCACGGCGGCGCGATCGCCCTCGGCCACCCGTTCGGGATGACCGGCGCCCGCATCATGGGCACCCTGCTGAACTCGATGGAGACCGACGACCACCAGGTCGGGCTGGAGACGATGTGCGTCGCCGGCGGGCAGGGCAAGGCGATGATCGTCGAACGCGTCTGAGCGGCCCCGAGCGCTCGTTATGTGACGAAGCGGCCCCAACGCGGGGCCGCTTCTTGTTTACATACCGTCGATGGCCGATCTTTCCCAGGTCAAGCCGGAGGAAATCCGCGAGTTCGCGGTGGGCAGCTTCCCCGCCGATCTCGGCATCGAGCCGCTCGAGATCGAGGAGGACCACGCGCGCGGCCGGATCATCGTCGAGAGCCGCCACCTGCACCCTGGCGGCTTCGTCCACGGCGGGGTCTGGACCGCCCTCGGCGACACCGTCGCCTCCTGGGCCACCTTCCGCGCGATCCCGCCCGGCTGGGACTTCACCACGATCGAGCTGAAGCTGAACGTCTTCGGCGCCGGCCGCCTCGGAGACGAAATCGTCGCCGAGGCCCGTCCCCTTCACGCGGGCCGCAGCACGACCGTGATCGAGGTCCGCATCGAGCGGATCCGCGACGGCGTCTCCAAACTGGCCGCCAACCTGGTCGTCAGCCAATTCGTCATCCCCCCCGGCGAACCCTTCGCGATTTAGCGGCGCCGTCTGCATTCACCCCCGCCATGCGGGGGTGAATGCAGACGGCGCGGAGGTCACCCCCGCCCTCCGGACTCCTCCATCGGCGACCGCGGCTCGTCGGGTTCGTCGTCGGACTCCGATTCCCAGCGTTCGATCACCGGCAGGCGCCAGACCAGGGCGGCGATGGTGAGGCCGATCGCGGCGGCGAGGAGCGCCAGGAACCACTGGGTGGCGTCGAGGATTTCGAGTTCGAAGAACTTGCGCACCGGTTCGGCGGCGAGCATCAGCGCGTAGAGGGCGCCGAGGCCGGCGACCATCGCCAGCATGTAGCTCTGGATCGCGATGTGCTCGCGGCCCGGGCCGCGCTCCAGCAGTAGGACGAAGGCGAGGCCGAGGACGATCAGGGTCGTCGTCGCCGCGGTCCGCCCGGCGGCGAGCCCGCCGCCGGCGACGGTGTTGACGAGGAAGCAGGAGATGATCGAGGCGACCCCGGTCGCCACCCCGGCGGGGATCGCGAAGGCGGCCAGCGAGCGGATCAGGTGGCCGCGGTAGAGCGGGCCGTCAGAAGGCGCCAGGGCGAGCACGAAGGAGGGGATGCCGATCGTCAGGAACGCGGCCATGGTCAGATGCCGGGGCAGGAACGGGAAGGCGAAGCCGGGCACCGCGACGAGCACGATCAGGGTCGCCGCGTACACCGTCTTGGTCAGGTAGAGGCGGCCGAGGCGGTGGATGTTGCGGGCGATCCGCCGGCCCTCGCCGACCGCGTCGGGCAGCCGCGAGAACTGGTCTTTCAGCAGGACGACGTCGGCGACGCCCTTCGTCACCTGCGTGCCCGAGCCCATCGCGACCGCCATCCGCGCCCGCTTCAGTGCCGGCACGTCGTTGACCCCGTCGCCGATCATCGCCACGTAGCGCCCCGCCGCGACCAGCGCGCCGATCAACGATTTCTTCTGCTCCGGCTTGATCCGGCAGAAGATCGTGTTGGCCAGCGCCACCTCCTGCAGCGCCTCCGGATCGTCGGGCAGGTCGGGCCCCTCGACCACGCCCGCGTCGCGTGGCACCCCGACCGCATAGGCGACCGCCGTCACCGTCGCCGCCGCGTCGCCGGAGATCAGCTTCAGGTCCACTTCCTGCTCGCGCATGAACGCGATCGTCGCCGCCGCGTCCTCGCGCAGTGTCTCCTCCAGCACGATCAGGGCGACCGGCGCGAGGTGCGGGGCGGGCTCGCTCGCGGGGTCCTCGGGGAGCGCCTCGCCGCTGCGCCCGAAGGCGACCACCCGCCGGCCCGCCGCGGTCTCCTCGGCGAGCACGGTCGCGAGCGCCGGCGGCAAGACCAGCGCCCCTGCCTCTTCGAGCACGTCGGGCGCCCCGAGCACGAAGGTCCCGGCGCCCGCCCCGTTCCCCGCCAGCGACAGCCCCGACCACTTGTAGGCGGAGGAGAAGGGGACCTCGGCCCTGACCGTAGCGGCGTCGCCCGGGTAGCGCTCGGCGATCGTCTCCAGGGTCCGGTTGCGGTCCCCGGCACTAGCCGCGAACCGTCCCAGCACCGCGGCCCCGGTCGCCGGGTCGACTCCCTCGGCGAACTCGACCCCGCGCAGGCGCAGCTCCCCTTCGGTCAGCGTGCCGGTCTTGTCGACGCAGATCGTGTCGACCGAGGCGAGGCTCTCGGTCGCGCTCATCTGCTGGACCAGCGTGTCGCGCCGCGCCAGCCGCACCGCGGCGACCGCGAAGGTGACGCTCATCAGCAGCACCAGTCCCTCCGGGATCAGCGTGACCAGGCCTGCGGTCGCCGTCTCGGCGGCGCTCTGCAGGCCGACACTGCGGATCTTCAGGCTCAGCAGCAGGAGGACCGCGAGCGGGATCATCAGGTAGGTCGAGACGACGATCACCCGGTTCACCTCCTCCTGCAGCGGCGAGAGCGGGTGACGGAAGGCGCGCGCCTCGCCCGCCAGGCGGCCCGCGTAGCTGTGCTCGCGCACGGCCTCGATCTCGTAGTGGCCGGAGCCGGAGATCGCGAAGGAGCCGGAGAGCACCTCGTCGCTCCGTTCCTTGCGGATGCCGTCGGCCTCGCCGGTCAGCAGCGACTCGTCGAGGGTGAGACCGCGGCTGGCGATCACCCGGCCGTCGGCGACGAGCTGGTCGCCGGGACTGATCGCGACCAGGTCGCCGGGGACCACTTCGTCGGCCAGCAGCTCGACCGGCTGCCCGTCGCGGATCACCCGCGCCCGCGGCGCGACGAGCACCGCGACTTCGTCGAGCGTCCGCTTCGCCTTCAGCTCCTGGCGGATGCCGATGTAGGAGTTGATCACGGCGACCAGGCCGAACAGCGAGTCGGCGTAGAGCCCGAGCCCGATGTCGAGCACGAAGAAGACCGCGATGATCGCGTTGAAGAGGGTGAAGACGTTGCCCGCGATGATGCTCGAGGTAGAGCGGGAAGAGGTCTCGGGCGGGTCGCCCAATTCGCGCAGTCGGGCGGCGGCCTCCTTGCTCGAGAGTCCGGTCTCGGGGGTCGCCTGCGCCGTGGCCACCCGTGTATTCAATAGGGTGGAGGTCGGATGGGGCTGAAGCTGGGAGTCAACCTGGGCTATTGGGGGATCGGGCCTGCGGGGGAGGAGGCGCTCGAAACCGTGCTCGCGGCCGAGCGGCTCGGCTACGAGTCGGTGTGGGTGGCCGAGTCCTACGGCTCCGACGTGGTCTCGATCCTCGCCTGGCTGGCCGGGCAGACGAAGTCGATCAACCTCGGCGCGGCGATCATGCAGGTGCCGGCGCGCCCGCCCGCGGCGGCGGCGATGGCCGGGGCGACGATCGACAAGCTCTCCGGCGGGCGGATGATCCTCGGCTTCGGGCCGAGCGGGCCGCAGGTTTCAGAAGGCTGGTACGGGGTGCCGTACGCGAAGCCGTGGGGGCGGACCCGCGAGTACATCGAGGTGGTGCGGGAGATCATCGCCCGCGAGGGCCCGCTGGAGCACCACGGCGCCCATTACGACCTGCCGCTGGCGGGCGGCGAGGGCAAGGCCCTGAAGCTGAACTTCCACCCGCTGCGCGAGCGCATCCCGATCTTCGTCGGCGCGATCGGCCGCAAATCGGTGGAGATGGCCGCCGAGATCGCCGACGGCTGGATCCCGATCTTCTTCTCCGTCGACGCCTTCCAGGCGACCTGGGGGGAGTACCTCGAGGCGGGCTTCGCGAAGGGCGGGCGGACGCGCGCCGACCTCGAGGTGAGCCCGTCGCTGCAGGTGGCGATCGACGGCGACGTGGAAGCGGCGAAAAACGTCGTCAAGGCGGGCCTGGTCCTCTATCTGGGGGGTATGGGGTCGCGGAAGACCAACTTCTACGTCGATCTCGCGCACCGATTCGGGTTCGGCGAGGCAGCCGACGAGGTGCAGCGTCGCTTCCAGGCCGGCGACCGCGCCGGCGCCTTCGAGGCGATGCCGGACGAGATCGTCGAGGCGACCTCGCTGGTCGGCAGCGAGGCAGAAATAGCCGATCGGGTGATGCGGCTCGCGGCGGCCGGTGTAGATCGCCTGATCGTCTCACCTGTACATGTAGAGCGGGATCAGCAGCTCCACACGCTCGAGCGATTGGCCGCGATGGCCAACTCGAGCGCGACCGGCTGACCTCTTTGCGGCAGATCGCATAAGGTTCCGCGCCGCCGTGAAGATCGGAGTGCCGAAAGAGACCGCCGAGGGGGAGCGCCGGGTCGCGCTGGTGCCCGACGTCGTCCGCTCGTTGAAGAAGGACGAGAAGGTCGAGGTCCTGGTCGAGGCGGGCGCCGGCGAGGCCGCCGGCCACCCCGACGCCGCCTACGCCGACGCGGGCGCCGAGATCGCCCCGACCGAGGCGGTCTGGGCGGCCGACGTGGTGCTCAAGGTCGGCGTCCCCACCGCCGAGGAGATCGCCCGCCTCTCCTCCTCCCAGGTCTACGTCGGCCACCTGAACCCCTGGGTCGCCGCCGAGACGAACAAGGCGCTCGCCGCCTCGGGCGTGACGAGCTTCGCGATGGAGGCGATCCCCCGCACCACCCGCGCCCAGGCGATGGACGCGCTCTCCTCCCAGGCCGCCGCCGCGGGCTACGCGGCGATGCTGATCGCGGCGCGGGAGTCCGGCCGCTTCTTCGGCATGATGACCACCGCCGCCGGCACCGTGCCGCCTGCGCGGGTGCTCGTCCTCGGCGCCGGCGTCGCCGGCCTCCAGGCCGTCGCCACCGCCAAGCGCCTCGGCGCGATCGTCACCGGCTTCGACATCCGCCGCGCCGCCTGGGAGCAGATCGCCTCGCTCGGCGGCCGGCCGCTCGAGCTCGACTTCATCCCCGACGCCGAGGGCGAGGGCGGCTACGCCCGGCCGCTGACCGAGGAGGAGGACGCGCAGGTGCGCGAGGCGCTCACCCAGAACGCCGCCAAACAGGACATCATCGTCACCACCGCCGCGATCCCCGGTCGCCCGGCGCCGAAGCTGATCACCACCGAGGCGGTCCGCGCGATGGCGCCCGGCTCGGTGATCGTCGACCTGGCCGCCGAGACCGGCGGCAACTGCGAGCTGACGGTGCCGGGGGAGACCGTCCTCGAGGGTGGGGTCAAGATCCTCGGCCCGCGGAACCTGGCCTCCGAGATGCCGGTCCCCGCCTCCCAGCTCTACGCCAAGAACCTGGAGAACCTGCTCGGCCTGATGATCACCGAGGAGGGCGAGGTGGACGTCGATCTCTCCGACGACATCCTCGCCGCGGCGTTGATCACCCAGGGCGGCGAGATCACCAACGAGCGCGCCGCCGGGAGGGAGTCCGCATGAGCCTGATGACCGAGGTGACGATCTTCGTGCTGGCGGTCTTCGTCGGCTTCGAGGTAATCTCCAAGGTGCCGACCACCCTGCACACGCCGCTGATGTCGCAGACCAACGCGATCCACGGCATCGTCATGCTCGGCGGCCTGATCGTGCTCGGCTACGCCGGCGACGGCCTCGAGTACGTGATCGGCACGATCGCCGTCGCCTTCGGCGCGATCAACATCGTCGGCGGCTTCATGGTCACCGACCGGATGCTCGGCATGTTCGCCAAAAAGCCGAAACCCCAGGTCAAGCCGTCCGCCTCCTCCGCTTCGCATCCGGGGGCGGACGGGTCCAAAGACGAGGGCGCCGATAAATGATCTCGCTCGCGGTTCTGCCGCCGGGCGGCGATGCCGCCACGGCGCTCTACATCGTCTCGTTCTCGCTCTTCATCCTGGGGCTGAAACAGGGCACGCACCCGACCACGGCAAAGCGCGGCAACATGATCGCCGCGGTCGGCATGGCGGTCGCGGTCCTCACCACCCTGCTGCTCGATGGGATGGGCAACTGGGGCCTGATCGCGATCGGCCTGGCGATCGGCTCGGCCGTCGGCGCCTACGCCTCGATCAAGGTGAAGATGACTGAGATGCCGCCGACGGTCGCCCTCTACAACCGGGTCGGCGGCGGCGCGGTGGCCCTCACCACCT
>JAFDWB010000028.1 GCA_018268675.1 Actinomycetota bacterium | reverse complement strand
CGGCGGCGACATCCTCTTCATCGAGGCGACCGCCATGGACGGCGACAAGGGCCTGGTCCTGACCGGCCAGCTCGGCGACGTGATGAAGGAGTCGGCGCGGATCGCCCTCTCCTACGTGCGCTCGCACCGCGAGGAGCTGGGCATCCCGGCGGAGCGGTTCCAGCGCGAGTTCCACCTGCACGTGCCGGCCGGGGCGATCCCCAAGGACGGCCCGAGCGCGGGCACGGCGATGACCACGGCGCTGGTCAGCCTGCTCACCGGCCGCCCCGTCAAGCACACTGTGGGGATGACCGGAGAGGTGACCCTGCAAGGACGGGTGCTGCCGATCGGCGGCCTCAAGCAGAAGGTGCTGGCCGCCCACGCGGCGGGCCTCACCGAGGTGATCCTGCCCGAGCGCAACCGCGGCGACCTCGACGAGGTCCCCGAGGAGGTGCGCGAGCAGATGGCCTTCCACCCGGTGATGAGCATCGACGAGGTGCTCGGGCTGGCGCTCGAGCCCGCGGAGGCCGGCGCCGATGTCGCCCAGGTGTAACCGCTGTCAACCGGTGCCGAAGGAGCTCCGCGCCGCCGCGGGGCTCCTCGAGCGCCGCTGGACGATGGCGACGATCTACGCCTGCTCCAGCGGCGCGCACCGCTTCAACGAGTTCCGCCAGTCGCTGCCGGGGGTGTCGCCGACGACGCTCTCCGAGCGCCTGGAGCAGCTCGAGGCGGCGGGGATCGTCGAGCGGCGCCTGGTCGCCGGCCGTCCCCCCCACGCCGAGTACGCGCTGACGAGTCGCGGCGAACGGCTGGCGTTGGCGGTCGCGGGGTTGCTCGAGCACTGAGGGGCAGGCGGTCGGCGGACCCCTCTCTCACGAACTGCCGGGAGGTTCGTTCGGGGTCCGCCGACCCCCTGCTATGCGGCTGATGGGGCGTCGCCCTTGATCGCCAGCAGGCGGTAGTAGAGGACCGCGGCGACGAGGCCGGAGATCGGGGCGGTGAAGGTGGTCGCGAGAGCGCCGAAGACGATGCGGAGGATCGGGCCGCCGGCGATCGCTTCGGCGACCGCGGTGAGGACGAGGCTGGCGACCGCGGCGATCAGCGTCGCGCAGATCACGGTGCCGAAGACCGGCCAGCCGCTGCCGCGGACCAGTTCCTGGGAGCGACCGAAGGCGCGCGAGACGCCCGCTTTCTCGATCACGATCACCGGCGCGATCACCGCCCAGATCGTCAGCAGGATGCAGCCGGGGACGATGAAGAGGAAGAAGCCGATCGCGACCGCGATCCCGTAGAGGACGCTGGTGACGAGCAGGGTCGCCAGCACCGGCCCGACCGAGGAGAGGAGCTCGCCGACCGAAGGGTCGCGGCCGCCGCCCTGGACGTCGCGGACGAGGCTGACCACCATGCCCTGGTAGAGCATCGCCGCCGCGAAGGTCACGATCGCGACCAGCCCGAGCAGGCCGACATTGCTGTTGCCGACCACGCCGGCGAGGATCGAGACCAGCAGGAAGAGCCAGAAGGCGGCCGGGATGAGGACGCCGAAGTGCTGCTGGTAAAGGGCGAAGACTTCGTTCAGGGTCTCACCGACGGTGAGCTTGCGGCCGCTGTTCATCCCCGCCAAATTCGACTCTGGGCCTACGATCCCTGCGTGAGCGAGATCGAGCGCAAGTTCCTCGTCTCGGCGGTCCCACGGGTCGAGGTGGGCGCGACGCCGATCGAGCAGGGCTACCTGGCGTTCGACGAGAGCGGCGAGGTACGGCTGCGGCGGATCGGCGACGAGCTGCTGCTGACCGCGAAGAGCGGCCGCGGCGAGGTGCGCGAGGAGGTCGAGGTAGCGCTCGAGCCGGCCGCTTTCGAGGCGCTGTGGAAGCTGACCGCGGGGCGGCGGGTGCGCAAGGTGCGCCACTACGTGCCGCTCGGCGACGGACATCGGGCGGAGATCGACGTCTACGAGGGCGCGCTCGACGGGCTGCGCACGGCGGAGATCGAGTTCGGCTCGCTCGCCGAGGCGGAGCGCTTCTCGCCGCCGCCCTGGCTCGGCGCCGAGCTGACCGGGGACGAGCGCTACGCCAACCGGGCGCTGGCGACCGCCGGTTTGCCAGACGAGGGTGCAAGGCGCGAGGATGGAGGCATGGAGACCGCCATCGGGACGGGGAGCCCGGCCACGAACGACGATGCGGCGACGACCGGCCGCGCCTACCTGCTGACCGACGGCGAGGATGCCGCGACGGGGATCCGCCGGGTGGTCGTGGGCCGCCTCGCCAAGGCGACCGGGCGGCTGCGCGGCGCGGACAAGGAAGGCGACGGGCTCGCCGAAGCGATCCACGGGGCGCGCAAAGACCTGAAGAAGGCGCGCGCGGCGCTGCGCCTCGTCCGCGGCGCGCTCGGCAAGAAGACCTACAAGCGCGAGGCGCGGGCGCTCCGCGACGCCGGGATGATGCTCTCGGCGAGCCGCGACGCGGAGGTGAAGCTCGGCACGCTCGACTCGCTGGTCGAGGGCGGCGGCGCCCCGCCCGGCGCGACGGCGCTCTGGCGCGAGGCGCTGGTGGCCGACCGCGATCGGATCATCAGCGCCGACAGCGAGGGGATCGCCGCGGCGGTGGCGGCGATGGAGGCGGTCGCCGCGCGCGCCCCCGAATGGGAGTTCGACCAGGATGGTTGGAAGCTCCTCGTCCCTGGCCTCGACACCGCCTACCGCGAGGGACGAGAGGCGTTCCGGTCCCTCGGCGAGGAGCCGACCTTCGAGGCCGTGCACGAGCTGCGCAAACGCGGCAAGGACCTCTGGTACCAGGTGCGCCTGCTGCGCGAAGCGTGGCCCACGGGCCTCGGCGCGACCGCCGAGGAGATCCACCGCTTCACCGACCTGCTCGGCGACCACCACGACCTCGCCGTCCTCGCCATCGACCTCGCCGGCCGCGAGGAGGTCGAGCCGACCCACCGGGAAACGCTCCGCGCCCTGATCGAGCTCCGCCAGACGAGCCTCCTCGCCGACGCGATCGGCAGCGGCGAGCGCATCTACGCCGAGAAGCCGAAGGCCTTCACCCGCCGCCTGCGCGCCTACTGGCGTGCCTGGCGCCGCGGGTAGCTCGAGCGGCGCCAAAAAGGGAGGGCGTCTTCGGCCGAGAACCGTGCGCGCCCGGTGCGCCTTCCCATGCCCCCGATGTTGATGGGCCGAAAACCTGACGTATAGGCGGGTTTTCGGCCCATCAACCTGGCGGGCGCCTGGGGACGGTCGGGAGGGCCCGGTGAGTTCGCACTTAT
Organism: Actinomycetota bacterium; assembly: GCA_018268675.1. Taxonomy (GTDB): domain Bacteria; phylum Actinomycetota; class Thermoleophilia; order Solirubrobacterales; family 70-9; genus VAYN01. The sequence continues at coordinate 1,655 of JAFDWB010000028.1, read as the reverse complement.
CCACGATATGTGTGGGTAACTGCGAACGCACCGGGGGGCCGGGGCGCCCCCGTCTCGGCGCAGGCCCAGGCGCCAGCCGGCTCGCTCACGGCCTGAGCTTGAATTCGACCTTGTAGACGGAGGGGCCTGCGATCAGGGTGCCCTTGACTTCGCCCTGGGCGCCGGTGCCTTCGAATCTGCCCACCGGGGGCCTGCCCGCGCCTTCGGTGTGGACCTGGGCCACTCGCTGGTCGCCTTGCCAGGCGAGGTCGGTCAGGGTGAAGGTGTGGGTGGTGCCGCCGCTTTCGAGCTTCACCGTGGCGGTGGCGGGGTTGCCCTTCACCGTCATCGAGCCGCCACCGACGGCGGTTCCTTGGGCGCCGAGGCCCTCGGCGACGCTGATCACCGGGCCGAGCGTGGCCGCTTTCGCGGTCGGGTCTTCGCCGCCGTTGGTGAGTTCGTATTCGCCCACGTATTCGGAGGGCTTGGCGCCCCAGCCCGGAGCCGTCGGTTCGGCTTCCTTGATCTGCTTCGCCGCGGGGGGGCTGGCCGAATACCCCCTCGCGTTCCCGAGGACCTTGAATTCGACCGGCCAGGGCCCGCCGCCGTGCAGCTCGAGTTCGCCCTTCACCGTTTCGCCCTGCGGCTTGAACAGCCGCAGTTCGCCGTCAGGGCTCACCTGCCCGTAGCTGGTCGAGGCGCCCACTTTCAGCACGTCGAAGCCGAGGCCTTTGCCGTTCGGCAGGGCGGTCGGCGGGTAGAAGGTGAACAGCGCGGTTTCGATTTCCCCGGTCGGGCCGTAGAGGTAGAACTGCGAGATCCCGACCAGGAACTGCGGCGAGGAGCCTTCCTCGAATTCGAACTTCATCTCGCCGCTGCGGATCCCGGCGCCGCTGCCGACGGCAGTCAGCAGGTAGCGGTTTTCGAAAGGCGTCTGGAGCGGGGTCGGCACGACGACCTTCGGCTGCGGATAGCCCGTGGTCGCCCCGGTGGTGGCCCAGGCGACCCCCGCGCTCGTCGCCAGGACGACGACGCCGAGGCCGAGGATCAGCCGCAGGCGCCTCATGATTCGCTCGGCGTCGGCACTTCGGCGCAGGTCTTCAGGTTCGCGGCTTCGGCCACTTCACCGAGGTGGATCCGCACCAGCCCGGCGGAGAGTTCGCGCACCGCGTCGAAGTTTTCGCTGCGGGCCGCGTTGGTCATCTGGGTGAGCACCGGCAGGGCTTCCGCCAGCGCTTCGGTGTACGCGGTCTCGGCCGCATCCGACGCGCCGAGGGCGGCGACTTCACTGTGGAGCTTTTCGATCACCGCTTCGGTGCTTTCCAGGTACCCGGTCACCTGGGCCTGCTGGGGCGTGCCGAGCGCCGCGATCTGTTCGTTGGCCTTGGAGCAGGCCGCTTCGGCCCCGGAGGCGAACGAGCCGCCGCCGCCCGAGGAGCTCCCTCCCCCACCGCAGCCGGCGACCGCCAGCGCGCCGACCGCGGCGAGGACCAGAAGGGAGGCGAAAGACCTGAAGGTGATCTTCATCGCACTCCCATCTGGCGACTCGACCTACTTGCCGCCGACGATGTCTTCGACCACGAAGGCGGCGACGTTCTTGATTTCTTCTTCGCTCAGGGTGCCTTTGAAGGGCGGCATCGCGGCGCCGCCGTTGGTCACCTGCTGTTCGGCGCCTT
>JAFDWB010000027.1 GCA_018268675.1 Actinomycetota bacterium | reverse complement strand
AAGGGTGCCTCAGCAGGCGGGGCGCCAAGCGCAAGAAGCGCGAACGGGTTGTTGGAGGCCCAGTTAGCCGCTGCGTCAGCTGCGGGGCGCGACGTGGTCGCGAGCGCCGGGCGCGGCGCTGCCTTGGAGGAGGGGGCAAAGGGAGGTGTGCGCGGCGGAGCCCGCGGGCCTTCCGGCGAGCTGCGCGTTGGTGCCGCGGTAGGGGGCGCCTTAGTCGCAGGTTTCCGGCCCTTGGGCTGCCCGCGGAGCGAGCGCGGCGGGGCGCCCGCCCCTTTGCGTGCTGCCGCCTTCGCCAGGGGGGCGGCGCCGGGCTGAGCTCCCTTCGCAGGCGCGGCGGCCGCGGGAGACGCGGTGGCAACCGCGAGATAGGAAGCCGGCGCCGCGGGGGCGTCGGCGTGCTGGCTCGCAGCGACGTTGGCGCGCCCTGCCGCGGCCGCAGGCGCGCGTGCAAGTCCGGGCGCAGGCGTGGGCACGGGAACAGGGACAGCCCTGGGCGCAGGTGCAGGCGCGGCAGCGGGCGCCCGTGCAGGTGCAGGCGCAGGCGCCGGCGCAGGCGCAGGTGCAGACGCAGGCGCCGCAGCGGCCGCGGATGAGGGCGCAGGCGCAGGCGCAGACGCAGGCGCAGGCGCAGGCGCGGCCGCGGGCGCCAACGCCGGCGCAGGCGCAGGCGCAGCAGCGGCCACGGGCAGGGGCGCAGGCGCAGGCGCAGACCCAGGCGCAGGCGCGGCCGCGGGCGCCAATGCAGGCGCAGGCGCAGGCGCAGCAGCGGCCACGGGCGGGGGCGCAGGCGCAGGCGCAGACCCAGGCGCAGGCGCGGCCTCGGCCGCCAGCGCAGGCGCAGGCGCAGGCACCGGCGCAGACGCAGGCGCGGCAGCGGCAGCGGCCGCGGACGAGCGCGCAGGCGCAGGCGCGAGACCGGGCGCAGGCGCGGCTGCGATCGCAGGCACAGGAGCGGAAGCCTGCGACGGCGCAGGCGCGATCGCGGCCCCAGGCGCAGAGACGAGCGCGAGTGAAGGCACAGGCGCAGGTGCAGGCGCCGACGCCGGCGCAGGCGCAGCCTGGCCCTGCAGCGCCGCCACGACGGCCGGGTCGCGTTGCAGATCGTTCAGGAAGGCGTCGGCCCGAACGTCGGGAGGAGCAGAACTAGACACATCCGGGCTGGGGGAGGGATCGGCAGCAGCAGCAGCCTCGGGCGACGAGGAGTCACGAGCTGGGCTCGCCCGCGGCGAAATCAACAGCGGCTCGTCTCGCAGGGCCTTCTCCGAGCGCGCCTTCTTGTTGTGCTCCGCTTCTCGGGCCTT
>JAFDWB010000026.1 GCA_018268675.1 Actinomycetota bacterium | reverse complement strand
TCGCCGAGATCCTCGACCGGGCGCTGCGGGAGCTGATGGAGGCCGCCGCCGCGGCCCGGGCGCGGCTCGGGGAGGCGGACGGGATCCCGATCGTCACCGGGCTGGCGGCGTTCGAGGCGGGGCCGGGAGGCGCCAGCCGACGTCGGTAGGGTCAACGAACGGGGGCACATCGATACCTCGGCGCTGCTCGCGCAGCTCCCTGAGCTGTCCCTCTGTGAGCTGGTGACCCTGGCGGCGCTGAATCACCCCGCGGGTGGTTTCGTCGTCGGGCGAATCGCTGATTGCAGGGCATCGCTGGTCGAGTCTGCGGCCGGCGGCCCCACCGTCGTGGCTATTCGTACCCTGAACCGTCCGAACCGGGTTCGGGCCAGATCGACGCCGGCCTCTTCTTCATCTGTTTTCCAGCGCGATCCCGATCCTGCGCCGACTGGCCGCCTCCGATGCGCTCAACCTCCACACCTCACCACCGCCAGCGCCGTCTTCGCGTGTCGGCCGGAGACGAAGCCCGGCCGCTTTATCGGCGAAGGACTTCTCTGAGGCGGGGCCGGCGCGGCCGGGCGATCTCCTCCGCCGTACCGACCGCATGATGGGTAGGTGACTTTTTCCAAGCAAGCCCCCCGCAGCGGTGTTTGCTTCCCGAGCATACGGGAATAGGTTGAGTATTTCGGAGGCTCTATCGGTGGTGCCTCCGGTGTCGGGTCGGAGGTATCGGTGAGGCGGTCGGAATCGGTTACTGGGGGACCACTCTCGTCGCCCGCCGCTCTTGAAGGGCAGATGAACCTCGTGGGATCAGCCACCCCCGACGCCGACCGCGTGACCGCGGGGCACCTGCTGGAGGACTATGGACGCTGCGGCGAAGGGGGGCGGACGCTGCGGGCACAGCTCGCCGGGTACTTTCGGGGGTGTCCTGACGAGACGATCGAGGACGCTGTGCAGACCGCCTGTCGGCGCTTCCTCGACAAGGCGGACGGCATCACCGACCCGGATGCAGTCTACGTCTGGCTCCGCACGACCGCCCGTCGGGAGGTGCTTCGTGAGCTCGATCGTCGAGGGCGGGCCCTTGCGCTTGATCCGACCGAAGGCGTGATCGCCGCCCAGGTCGACGAGCGTCCCGGCCCGGCCGAGGTGCTGATCGGCTCGGAGGACGCCGATGACCTGGCGCTCCTCGTGGGCCAGGTCGCGTCCTCGCTCTCCGAGGAGCGGCGGCGGATCTTCTCGCTGTGGGTGGCGGGTCGGCGGCGCCCCGAGATCGCGGCCGAGCTCGGGCTCAGCGAGCGGTCGGTGAAGCGCGGCCTCCTCGAGATCATGCGCGAGGCCCGCGAGGCGTTGGCGGCCCGGGCCGGCGGTGGCTGCGAGGAGGGGGAGCCGGCAGTGCTCCGGCTCGCCTGCGGGCTCGCGGAGGCGACGGAGGCGATCCGCGCCCGCGCCCACCTCGAGCGTTGCGGGCGCTGCTCGGCCTTCGCCGAGCAGCTGGAGGAGTGGCAGCGGAAGGCCGGCGTCATGCTTCCGCCGCTCACCGCGGAAGTGGTGAGCCCCGGCGTGGTCGGCCGCGTCGTCGGTCGGGTGGGGGAGACGATCTCCTCCGTCCGCCGCCATGTCCTCGACGAGGGGGCGCAGATCAAGCAGCAGGCCGCCGTCACCGGTTACACGCGGACCGGCGACCCGACCCCGCTCGCGGGGATCAGGCCCGGAGCGGTCGCGGCCGTGCTGGCGGGATGCCTCGCGATCGGCACCGGCGCCACCTACTGCGCCCAGCAGGGCGTCGATCCCCTCGGTGCCGCCGAGAGCCTGATCGCCGGCACCCAGGTCGAACCGAAGGAAGAACCGAGCCCCCCCGCCGGGCAGGAAACCCCGGCGACCTCCGTGGAACCCCCCTCCTACACGCCGACTTACGAACCCGAACCCGCCGGACAGGCACCCGCGACGGAAGAACCTTCCACGACGCACGAAGAATCCGGGGCCTCGTCGGACGCGACCCGGCGCGAACGGGAGCCCGGGCCGGAACCCGCGCACGAAGTCACGCCCCCGGCCGAACAGCAGTTCCAAGCGGCCTCGCCGAACTACCCCGCGGTCGAATCGTCCTCGTCCACCTCGTCTTCTTCCTCCTCGGAATCGCCCACGGCAGAAACGTCGGAAGCGTCGCGCCCCGCGCCGGTCCCGGCCAACGAAGCACCACAGTTCGGAGGTCCCTGAATGAAGATCGCCCACCCGAGAAGCCGGCCCCGGACAATGGCGCCGTCCCTTGTGATCGCGCTTCTCGCGCTCGCCCTGTCGACCTCGGCGACCGCGCCGGGACCGGCGCTCGCCGGCCAGTTCACGATCGCCACCTGCCAGGCCAACGGTTCCTACTCCTCCGGCGCCTTCCAGGACTTCGCCACGCGCGGAATGAAGTGGCGCCGCGCATGCAACCCGCTCGGCCCCGGCCTCCGCGGTCTGGTCACCGCCAACGTCCCCGGGGAAGGGCACGTCGCCCAGGGGTCGCAGTCGGCATTCGTCCTCGAAGCGCCGCCCGCCACCACGTTCTCGAGCCTGAGTTGGTCGGGCTACGCCCATCGCCGCGACTGTCGCTACGCGCTCCAGCTCTACGCGGTGCGCCCCGACGGCAGCACCGACACGATCAGGAACGTAAGGGCCAACCAGGGCTGTCCCAAGCCGAAGTCGGCCCAGGGCCAGAGCTGGCCGCGGCCCACCGGCTACGAACTCGGCGGCGCCACCAAGATCGTCCAGCGGGTCGTCTGCGTCGGGGCGCCGCAGACCGGATATTGCTCGGCGAAGGGCCAGAACTACCTGCAGACCTTCACCGCGGAAGCGACCGTGATCGACGAAGTGCCACCCTCGGTGTCCGTCTTGCCGGGGGGACCGCTCGTGGCCGGGGAATGGGTGTCGGGCACCCAGGGATTCGGCTACGAAGCGTCCGACAACGCCGGGGTCAAGACCGTGCAGGCGTGGGTCGCGGGGGCATCGCGCGCCGAAGACGCCCAAGGCTGCGACTACACCCAGCGCATCCCTTGCCCGAGCGGTCCGGGCCAGATCGATGTCGAAACCGCCCACCTGCCGGAAGGAACCCAGCAGCTCCACCTCACTGCGACCGACGCCGCCGGCAACCAGGCGGAATCGTCGCCGGTCACGGTGCGGATCGACTACACCCCGCCCGGCGCGGTGCCGGTCTCCGTGGAAGGCGGCGAAGCGTGGCGCAACCGCGATTCCTTCGCCCTGCTCTGGCAGAACCCGCCCGAAGAAGACCGCGCCCCGATCGTCGCCGCCCACTGGCGGCTCTGTCGGGTCGGCACCCAGGAATGCCAGGCGGGGACGGCCACGGGCCCCTCGGTCTCCCGCTTCGGCGGGCTGACGGTGCCCGGGCCGGGCGAATGGGAAGCTCAGGTCTGGCGCCAGGACGCCGCGGGCAACACCCAGCCCCAGAACGCCTCGGTGCCGGTCCGGCTCCGGTTCGATCCCGAACCGCCAGAAATCGGCTTCGTGCCGATCTCCCCCCAGGATCCGACCCGCGTCGCCGTCCATGTCGCCGACAAGGTCTCCGGCGTCATGGGAGGCGAAGTGGAGTTGAGCCGGGTCGGTTCGGGCGTCTGGCAGCCATTGCCGACGACGCTCGAAGGAGAAGAACTGGTGACGCGGATCGACGACGCCGTCCTGCCCGCCGGCGAATACCAGCTGCGGGCCACCGCCACCGACAGGGCCGGCAACGAGGCGGCGACCGAAAGCCGGATCGACGGGACGCCGATGAAGATGACCCTGCCGCTGCGGGTCCCGACCAGCCTCACCGCCGGTGTCCTGGATCGGCGGGTGCAGAAGAAGGTCGTGCGTCGCAACGGGCACCGACGGGTCGTGCGACACCAGGTGAGCCACGTGGCACCCGAGGCGACGGTGGCGGTCGGCCACAAGGTCGGCTTCTCCGGTCGGCTGATCGACAAGGCCGGGAACCCGGTCGCCGGGGCGACCGTGACGGTCTACCAGCAGGTACCCGAAGAGGCCGAGGTGCAGGTCGCGACGGTGACCACCGGCGCCGAAGGCGGCTTCGACTACGAGGTCACCGCGGACTCCTCGCGGCGGGTCCGGTTCGCCTACGCGGGCACCGCGACGACGCTTCCCTCGGAAGGGAGCGCCGAACTGCTCGTCCGTGCCGCCAGCACCCTGAAGGTCAGGCCGCAGCACGTCCTGAACGGGGGCTCGGTGACCTTCAGCGGCAGGGTCGAAGGCCGACCCCTTCCCCCGTCCGGGAAGCTCGTCGAGCTGGAGGTCCACCTCAGCCACGAATGGTCGACCTTCCGCACGATCCGCAGCGACCCGAACGGGGAATGGAGCATCGAATATCCGTTCAAGCGGACCTGCGGGGTCGAGGAATACGGCTTCCGCGCCGAGCTGCCTGGCGAGGCCGGCTTCCCGCTCGAGCCCGGCCACAGTCCTACCGTGACCGTCACCGTTAGGGGTAGACCATGTCCTACCGCCTGAACCTGCCACGCATAAGGAGACCAAGATGAAGGACCGCGTCCGGCGACACCTCACCTATGCCAACGTGACCGCGACGGTCGCGCTCTTCGTCGCACTCGGAGGCGGCGCGTATGCGGCCGCGAAGCTGTCGGGCCGGGATCTCAAGGCCCACTCGCTGACGGCTCGCAATTACCGGGCCGACTCCGTCACCGGGGCGGCGGTGAAGGAGAAGACGCTCGGGATCGTGCCGCGTGCCCGGGAAGCGGCACGCCTCGACGGGGTCACGGCCGAAAGGCTGCTGGTCAGATGCCCGGAAGGGACCCTTCCCGTGGCGGACACCTGCATCGAAACGCAGGCCAGGCCGCCACTGCCGATCTACAGCGCGATGCTCGCATGCGCCGGGATCGAATCGCAGAGCGGGCCGGGTCGCCGGCTTCCCACCTACAACGAGCTCGCGACGGCCTTGACCCACGAACAGATCGCGCTCGCATCCGGCGGAGAGTTGACCAGCGAGGTCTATCCGTCCTCTGCGAGTCCCGGCCAGGTCGAAGCGCTCTACGTGACCAGCAAGACCGGGAACGTCGCGCTGACGCCCGACACCGACCCGGGGGCGAAGTCCTACCGCTGCGTCGCCGATCCGTTGAACTGAGACCAAGGAGTCCGTCATGTCCAATTTGATCCGCCCACACCGTGCCGCCCAGCCTCCCGGTGCGGTCCGCGTGTCCGCGGCGGTCGTCGCGCTGATGCTCGTCTTCGCCGGCGTGGTCCCGCCGTTCGCGCTCGCCGAAGCAGACAGCGAAGGCGAAGGCTCGGCGGCGCCCGGGGCTCTGCCGGGTCTGGAAGAGGCCGAACCCGGCGGTGGGGAAACGCTACTCGAAGAAGCGCCCCCCATGTCCGGGGAAACGGAAGCCGAAGAAGCCCCGCCGCCCACCCCGGAAGCCGGTGAGACGGCCGCGGTGGGCGTCCCGGAATCGTTGGTGGGTGCCGCCGGGGAAACCGCTCCGGCCCCGGAAGGGGCCCAGCCCGCCGCCCCCACGCCGCCGGCGGCCGCGCCGGTCTACGGCATCGAAGAATCGGCGCCGACCTATCAGCCGGCGTCGCCATCGGCACCCGCCGTGGTGCGGAACGAAGCGATCGTCGCGCCCGATGTCCAGAGGCCTGAAGCGCCTCGCCCCGGCCCGGCCGCCTCGAGGAGAACGTCGGTCGGCGAAGGCGTCGTGTCGATCCCCGAACCTGTCGGATCTCCCGAACCCGTCGTGTCCGAAGCTGCGTCGCGGCCGACGTCGGTCGACCCGGTGCCGAAACTCGAGGGGCGCCGCTCCTACACCGTGGCGCCCGGTGACTGCCTGTGGACGATCGCCGCTGCGCTCCTCCGCCGCGGCGCATCCAGTGCCGAGATCGAGGCCGAGGTTGCGCATCTGTGGCAGATGAACGCGGCACGGATCGGAACCGGGGACCCGAGCCTGGTGCTGATGGGGACCGTGCTGCGACTCGGCTGAACCCCGGGGGCTTTCTTGCGTGGCCGCCAGGTTGCCCTACAGGGCCCTTTCCGCGACGACGGCCCGCGCCGGGCTTTTCAGATCCGTCGCATCTTCTCCCGCTCAAGGCGTCGAGCGACGGAGGTCCGGGATGATCGAGCGGTTAGAGGATCTGGCGAAAGGACGCGTTCGTCTACGGCTGCCCGCTGGTGGGATGAAGCTGGTGAACGCCGGTGAACGCGATCGTCGGGACCCGGAGGTTGTCCGTGCGGCTCCCGATCGGCGTCCTTTAGGACTCGCGAGCGCGATCAGACATGATCTCTATCTGTGCTAGCAAACGGGGCCCCTGTTGGGTGCTACTGTGTCAGCTAGATGGCACAATCTGATGCGACGCTGAATCCTTTCGCCGTCGATCCCGCTGACGAGCTCCCGATCGGACTGCAGCTGACCCTTCGTCTGCGAGCACTCCTCTCGACGGGCCGCCTGGCACCCGGGGAGAAGCTGCCGAGCGTCCGCAGGCTCGCCGAGTGGGCGGGGGTCAATTTGAACACCGTCCGTGCGGTCTACGCCAACCTTGAGGAAGCGGGACTGGTGCTGACCCAGCAAGGCCGGGGCACGTTCGTCGCCACCGGCTTCAGCCCTTCGCCCCTGCTCGAGGAGATAGCGGCAGAGGCGATCCTGAAGGCCAAGGCGGCAGGTCTCGATGCCCGCGAGCTCGCCGAGGTGGCGCTCGTCTGCGCGAGCATCCCCGGCGAGGCGCGATCCCTGCGGGCCAGTGAGTCCGACCTCCCGGGGGTCGCCGAGGCGGAGATGATCGAGGTTCGCGGCGAGCTGCGTCGCCAGATCGGCAGGCTCGAGGCGGAGCTTGCCGAATACGCGCGCGACATTCCTGCGGATATGTCGACGGCGCCACGCTTCGCGGTCGCCCACGTGGCCGGCGTCGAGGAGCTCGAGCAGACCCGCGACACGCTTGTCGCCCAACTGTCCGAGGCGCGCCTGGCGCGCGAGAACCGGATACGGGCGGAGGCACGGCAACGGTCATTGAGCCAGCGCCCCGAAGGAGAGGCGATCGGACCCTTGGCAAGGACGATGGGCTGGTGGCGGGAGAAGCCGTGAGGCGGACGCCGGTCGTTCCTACCGCGAGCGTCGGTTGATGCATTGAACGACTGGTTGGCCGTACCACGCGACTGGTTCGACTCCCTAGGGGAGATCGCGCGTTTCGGAGCGCGCCTCGGCGCCCTCGTCTTCTCCGGCCGCGTCGTCCACTTCTTCGGCGAGTCGCTGCGGCAGGCCGGGATCCTGATCCTCGGTTCGGCGTTGGTGATCTGGGGGCTGATCTTCGTGCTGGGGCTCCAGTGCGGCATCCAGGGCGCGTACCTGCTGCGGGCCAACGGTGCGCCTGCCTACGCAGGGGTGTTCTCGGCCTGGTGCGACCTACGGGAGATCGCCCCGTATGCGTTCGGCTACATGCTTGCCGCCAAGGTCGGCACCGGGATCGTCGCCGAGCTCGGCGCGATGCGGATCTCCGATGAGATCGATGCTCTGGAAGTGATGGGGATCCCGCCAGTGACCTTCCTCTGCGCGACCCGCCTCCTCGCCGCCTGGATCGCCTTCCCCTTCATGTACCTGGTCGGGATCGGGATCATGTACCTGGCCTCCTACATCGCCGTCGTCAAACAGATCGGCGACACCTCCTCGGGCGGCTACCTGTTGATTTTCTGGCAGTTCCAGAACCCGCCCGACGTCATCTTCAGCCTGATCAAGGGCATGGCGATGGCGACCGCCATCGTGATGGTGGGTTGCTACTACGGCTTCACTGCCGAGGGCGGGCCGGTGGGAGTCGGCCGGGCCACCGCGAACTCGATGGTCCTGAACATCGTTCTCGTCCACATCATCGGGATGCTCGGGACCCTGGTCTTCTGGGGCGCGAACCCGAGGGCTCCGATCGGGGGTTGAGGCCCCGGCGGATGCCTTTAGGGGATCAGCTGTTCACGGCCGCTGGGCGCATGGGCGGCGAAGAAGGCGAGCCAGACCGAGAGGGCGATCAGGGCGAGGACGATCGTCGGGCTGATCACCGCCTCGAGTGGGCCTTGACCGCCTCGCCCCGCCATTCGAAGCCAGCGTCGGTTCGCCGCCCCTAGCACCCAGGCGAACGCGACGACAGCCGCCGGAATCGCCAGCATGGCGATGAAGAAGGCCGCCTCGGTGGTGTCCACGATCTGCCCCACCGTCCACAGCGTCGCGGCGGGGATCAGGAGCCAGAGCGCCTGGGCGCCAACCACGATCGCAACTGCGAGGATCGTCCTCGCGAACCGGGCGCGCGGCGTGGGCGCCTCGGCCGATACCCACTCCTGAGGTCGTCTCTGTGCCATCCGCACCCTTTCACGCTTCAGAGCCGTGTGCAGCCCCGTCAGATGCCTCGACCGTACCATGTCGATGACCAACGCTGGCCGATCCGCTGTGGCTGAACCGCCCGAACAGTCCCTAGAGTCACCGCCCGCCGAAAAGCTGGCCCTTGCCAGGCGATCGGGCTAGCTTTCACCGCGCTCGGCGGCGCGCCTTTCGAGATCGGTTTCCACTACAGCCATCAGCGACCTAGCGCGCCGATCCTTCAACGGGCGCCAGGCCAACAGTGCGATGGCGCCACTCCCCACTGAGAAAGCCGCGATAACGCCAAGGCGAATGCCGCCGGTCGTCTGTACAACTCCAGCAAGTTCAGCCCCATAGCCGATGAACTGGAGAACGAAGCCTGCGACGAGATATCTGACGCCGATCTCCGCATCGGCCCGGTTCTCGCAGCGCTCCATCGCCTCCGAAAGGTCTGGCCCTGGGAACTGCTCGACCATCCCAGCGACCTGTCGAGGCGAGAGGAAAAGACCGTTGGCGAGGATGACCGCACCACAAATCTCGATCACCAGCCCGACCATGAACAAGTCAGTTATCGAAAGGCAGTTCATGTCGTCGCACCATATTCGCCGTTCACTGACGGCCGACGCGTCCCACGTTGCTTCGACCCGCGGCCGGACAGGCACACGCCCCTCCGCGTGCAGCGTGATTTCCGTGCATGGCTGTTCCCCGGTCGCGGCGAGCGACCCACCAGGACCTAACTCTGGTCTAGGTGAGGATGATTGGCAACGGCCTTCCGTCGAGCCCCAAGGCTCTCCCTGTGTCGCCTCCTGGTCAACGGCGTCGGATGCTCAGAGGCTTCCAACAGATCCCTGACAAGTTCCTCGGCATAAGGCCCGACCGCGTCCCGAAGCCGACCGGCATGGCTCGATAGCTCTCCCACCGTCACCGAACCCAGCCTGCACACTCCGTCGCGCGTCTCGACCAAGTCGCCCCGGCGTAGCTCCCTTCCGAGCACAAGGTCGAGGAGGATCCGATCGGCGACCGGCCGGATCGGCTCCCCCCAGCCTGTTCCCCCCGCGCGGTCTTCGCCGCCAATGTGGGCCGGTTTCGCGACCGGCGCCGACTGACGCAGGAGCAGCTAGATTGGGCTTCCGGCCTCCATCGAACGGCAGGCGCCCGGATAGAGAGTGGTGACCGCAGGCCGACTCTTGGGACGATCTTCAAGGCTCGCGCAGGGTCTCGGTGTACCGCCCGCCGACCTGTTCGCTGGGATCGAGTAGTAGCGCCAAATGAAAAGCTCTAGATGGACCTTGCCGGACCCTGCCGACAGGCGGGCAGGTCGAGCGCCGAAAAAGGGGCTTTCGTCGTTCTAGAGTGGCCGCACCCGCCGGTAGAGGCCGTCGACCCGAGCGAGCAGCCCAGCCTGTTCGAGGACGGCGGCGTGATAGGCGATGGTCTCCGACGAAGGCTTGTCGGGGAATGCCTTGCGCAGTTCGGCGGGGGTCATATCCGTTCGGTCGAGCAGCAGCAGAAGGATCGCTGTACGTGTCGGATGCTCCCGCGCCTTTTGCTGTTCGTCCATGCCGACACACCGCGTGCCTAGGCGTTGGTCGGCGGTGACTGGAATCCGAGCATCCCGAAGGTGGCCGGGATCACCTCCCCCTCGCCTTCCGCAAGCCGCACTTCCGACTCCTCGCGGATGCGTTCCAACTCGGCGAAGTTGGCGGCCAGGGTCTCCGTCATCTCCGCCCACCCCTGCTCGTCCAGCTTCGCCACGGTCCACGCCAGCCAACGGTTGTCTCTGGCGTCGAACGTGTGGGCCTGCATCGCGTTCTCGGCGCGGGCGATCAACCCTTGGAGCATGGTCTTGCTCATCCGGCATCGCTCGCCCTGTGGCAACTCGGCCCACTCCTCGTCGCTGAAGTACGCGCGGGCGGTGCCGACGTAGACGTGTTCGACGGTGCCGCGCCGGGGAATCTGTTCGATGACCTCCAGGCACCCTGCACCCTGCAACGCGCGGAAGTGGTAGGCGACGTTCGACAGCGCCCGTTTGACCTCCTCGAACCCGAGCGGTCGCGGCCGTAGGAACTCCTCCACGAAGCGCGACGGGCTGATCGCCTTCTCGTTGGCGACGACGAGTATTTCGATCGCGAGCGGGTGCCTCAGCGCCGACGACGCCGTGGTCTTCCTGATGGTCCCAGCCTCCACAGATGCCCCCCAATGATCGAGCGATACAGATCGGATGAGATTAATCAATGCAAAGCAGCGGACAAAGCGGTTTTTTACTTTGGGTCCGTCTGTCAATGGTTGAAATCTGATTGCTGGAGCCGCTTAGATCGCGACCGGTAGTACCTCGCAACCAGGGGAAGGGAGGTGAGGGGATGACGGTCACGTGCGCGAGCGCGACGCTCCCGGCTGCTTCGGTCAGCAAGGCCAACTGAGCAGCGCGACTCGGCCGCCCCGATGCAGGACCGATCGGCGGGGCGGTTCAGGTCGCAGGGACAGGGGCCCACTCGTAGGAGCGCGCGACCTCGCCGAGCACCCGCGTACAGATCGTCTGGATGGGCGGCACGTCGAGTCCGTCTAACGCGGCTTCCGCGATCACGACGAGTTGCCAGTCCGCGACCTCGACCTGGGCGCGCTCCAGCCAACGCTCCCTCGGCCGCCCGGCCGTCGGATGCCCGGTGACACTGAGCAGCGCGGCAAGGCGTAGGGCGGTTCCAAGCGCTAGCTGACCCGCCCACACACGTTGTGAACGCCTGAGAAGCATCCGGGCCCTCCCAGAGGCTTGGTGGTGTCTACGCCCCAAGCAAGGAGGACCCGGATGAAGGTTCACGCTAACGCCGCTCT
>JAFDWB010000025.1 GCA_018268675.1 Actinomycetota bacterium | reverse complement strand
CGCCGCCTTCTCCTACCGGCACAACATGGGCCTCCCCTACGTCTACCCGGACAACGAGCTGGGCTTCGCCGAGAACTTCCTCTCGATGGTCTTCCGCAAGACCGAAGCCAAACACGTGCCGAAGCCGGCGCTGGCGAAGGCGCTCGACGTCCTCTTCATCCTGCACGCCGACCACGAACAGAACTGCTCCACCAACGCGGTGCGCGGGGTCGGTTCCTCCGACGTCGACCCGTACTCGGCGGTCGCGGCGGGCGTGGCGGCGCTCTACGGCCCGTTGCACGGCGGGGCCAACGAGGCGGTGCTGCGGATGCTGCGGCGGATCGACAAGATCGAGAACATCCCCGACTTCCTGGCGCGGGTGAAAGACCAGGAAGAGAAACTGATGGGCTTCGGCCACCGCGTGTACAAGAACTACGACCCGCGGGCGCGGATCATCCAGGACCACATGGCGGCCGTCTTCGAGGCGACCGAGTACAACCCGCTGGTCGAGATCGCCCGCGAGCTGGAGAAACAGGCGCTCGCCGACGACTACTTCACCTCCCGCAAGCTCTACCCGAACGTCGACTTCTACTCGGGGATCATCTACGAGGCGCTCGGCATCCCGACCGACATGTTCACGGTGATCTTCGCGATCCCGCGGACGGCGGGCTGGGTCGCGCAGTGGATGGAGATGCAGGAGGACCCGGAGAAGAAAATCGCCCGCCCGCGCCAGATCTACACCGGCGAGCGGGAGCGCACCTACGTGCCGGTGGCGGACCGCGAGGGCCCCGAAAAAATCGTCGGCCCGCCCGCGCGGCGCCCGAAACGCCCCCGCCGCGGGGCGTAGCCATAAGCTGGGGCGGTGGCCCGTCCCAGCTGGAGATTGACCGTCCGCGCCGGTCCGAAAGTCGACCACGAAGGGTTCGACGACCTGCGCGAGGCGGTGGCGGCGATGCGGGAGCGGGCGTTCCGGATCCGCGCCGCGGGACCGCCGAAGGCCGCCAGCATGCTGCGCAAGTACGAGCCCGAGGACCAGGTGTCGGGGCGCCTGGAGCTGAGCGGGCGCGGCCTGCTGAACAAGCCGGTCGCCGGGATCGACGTGCGCGGCGACGGCACCTTCGTCCCTTACCGTGGCGGGCTGCGCCGCGAGGAGCTCGACCCGAGCGGCCACGACACGCCTTTCGACCTGGTGCGCGAGACTCTGGAAGGAGCCGACCGATGACCGACTACATGAACATGCCCGGAGTCCCCAAAGGCAGCTACGCCGCGGGCGAGCGGGTGAAGATCCCGGCCGGGGCCGAGCCGCCCTACACCGTCTACATCAACGGGGTCGAACAGACCGAGGGCGAGGACTTCAACGTCGAGGACCGCGAACTGGTCTTCACCCGCCCGATCGTCAAGGAGAAGATGGGCACGAGCCGCTGGCTGGCGATGTACCTCGGGCTCTTCGGCACCTACCGCAAGGACGAGAAAGTCGACGTCCAGTTCCAGCGCGGCGGCAAGACCGAGCTGGTCGCGGACCTGCCGGTCATCCCCTACGAGGGCGGCGAGGGCGGGAGCGCCGGGTGAACATCGGCTTCCTCATGCTCACCGACTACTCCGAGGCGGTGAACGGGAAGCTCTACCTGACCGGCGGCGGCTGGAACGTCCTCCGCCTCCCCGAGCTGCCGCACGAGTGGTCCTTCCACATCGGCCTCGGCATCGACGTCGCCTGGCACGAGACGAACAGCCCCCACGAGCTGAACGTGACGATCCAGGACCCCGACGGGATCGAGCTCGGCGAGGGCCTCACCGCCAACTTCGAGACCGGCCGCCCGCCCGGCATGCCGCAGGGCCAGGAGCAGCGCCTGGTGATGTCGATCGCCGCCACCGCCACCTTCACCACCCCCGGCCCCCACGCCGCCGTGGTCGAGGTGAACGGCGAGGAGCTCGGCCGGGCCCGCTTCTACCTCATGGAAGGCGTCCCAGACGGCGGCGAGCTGTCCTAGGCGGCGAGCCCGCCTGCGGTGGCGAGGCGCCCCCACGCCACCGCAGGCTAGTTGAAGACGTAGAGCAGCAGGAAGGCGACGACGGCGAAGACGACCAGGGCGCCCTGGATGCCGCGGTCGCCGGCGACGATCCCGGACATCGAGCGGTCGTCGTTGCGGTCGTAGATCAGGTACAGGTAGCGGAAGATCGCGTAGACGACGGGCGGGATCGTCAGCATCATCTGGTTGCCGATGATCGGCGAGTTCACCGTGTAGAGGGAGTAGCTGATCACGGTGCCGGTGGT
>JAFDWB010000024.1 GCA_018268675.1 Actinomycetota bacterium | reverse complement strand
GCATTCGTCAGGGAGACGTGCGATCCACCATCGGTCCACAATGCTCAAGAGCTCCCTCGTAAACCTGGGCACACCAGGGTGTGCCCAGGTTTACGAGGGAGGATCCGAGCGATGAGGAACCGTCCTCCGGCGCGCCTCCCTCCACGATCCCCGCCACTCGCCCGGACCCTCCGCCGTCTCCTCATGACCCGGCCTTTTCGGAGGCGGCCACAGCCTGCCCGGGGCGCCTCCGAAAAGGCCGGGACGCCGGAACCCCGATCGGTCCGGCCCGAACCCCACCCGAGCGCCAGCTCACCCCGCCCCCGAATCTCCCCAACCAACCAAACCGCCAGCCCACACGCTTCGGCCGCGGGCGGGGGGTTTCACCCCCGCCCGCCGACCGGGCGTCAGTTTCTAGAAGTGGACGATCGGGATGATCAGGATCGCGACGATGTTGGCGACCTTGATCATCGGGTTGATCGCCGGGCCGGCGGTGTCCTTGTAGGGATCGCCGACCGTGTCGCCGGTCACCGAGGCGGCGTGAGCCTCGGAGCCTTTGCCGCCGTGGGCGCCGTCCTCGATCAGCTTCTTCGCGTTGTCCCAGGCACCGCCGCCGGCGGTCATCGAGATCGCCGCGAAGAGGCCGACCACGATCACGCCGATCAAGAGGCCGCCAAGCGCGTCGACGCTGAGGAGGCCGACGATCACCGGCACCACGATCGGGATCAAGGCGGGCAGGATCATCTCTTTCTGCGCCGCCAGGGTGACGATGCTGACCGTTTCCCCGTACTCCGGTTTTTCGGTCCCGTCCATGATCCCCGGGTGCTCTTTGAACTGTTTCCGCACCTGCTCGACCACCTGGCCGCCGGCCCGGCCGACCGCCTCGATCGAGAAGGCCAGGAAGAGGTAGACCATCATCCCGCCGATGATCAGCCCGATCAGCACGTCGGGACTGGTCAGGTGGAACAACGAGTTGAGGTTGAACCCGGGCGGCGCTTCGTCGGCCAATTCGCTGCGGAACGCGGCGAAGAGGACGAGCGCGGCAAGGGCGGCCGAGCCGATCGCGTAACCCTTGGTCACCGCCTTGGTGGTGTTGCCGACCGCGTCGAGCGGGTCGGTGACCGCTCGCACCTCCTCTGGCAGGTCCGCCATCTCGGCAATGCCGCCGGCGTTGTCGGTGATCGGCCCGAAGGCGTCGAGCGCAACGATCAGGCCGCAGAGCGAGAGCTGGGCGACGACGGCGATGCCGATGCCGTAGATGCCCGCCAGCTGGTTGGCGGCGAGGATCGCCAGGGCGATGACCAGGGCCGGGGCCGCGGTCGACTGGAAGCCCTGGGCGAGGCCGGCGATGATGTTCGTCGCGTGCCCGGTCTCCGAGGCCTCGGCGATCATCTTCACCGGCCGGAAGCGGGTCGCCGTATAAAATTCGGTGATCCCGAAGAGCAGCGCGGTGACCGCGACGCCGATCACGGCGCAGAGCCAGAGATCGCCGACGCTGACCGACTTGGCCGCCGCGTTGGCGAAGCCGACCCGCAGCGGATCGCTCATCATCCAGTCGGTGATCGGGTAGAACGCCGCGATCGAGAGGGCGCCGGAGATCAGCAGGCCGCGGTACAGCGCGCCCTCGACCTTGTCGGTGGTGGTCCGCACGCAGAGCGCCCCGATGATCGAGGCGATGATCGCGATTCCGCCCAGTACCAACGGGTAGATCGCCACCTCACGCGCGTATTCGGGGTTGAAGGTGAGGACGCCGAGCAGCATCACGGCGACCGAGGTGACCGCGTAGGTCTCGAACAGGTCGGCGGCCATGCCGGCGCAGTCGCCGACGTTGTCGCCGACGTTGTCGGCGATCACCGCCGGGTTGCGAGGATCGTCCTCGGGGATCCCCGCCTCGACCTTGCCGACCAGGTCGGCACCGACGTCGGCGGCCTTGGTGAAGATGCCGCCGCCGAGCCGGGCGAAGACGGAGATCAGCGAGCCGCCGAAGCCGAGCCCGACCAGGGCGTCGACCGCGTCCTTGTCGCTGGAGCCGGTGATGACCAGGATGCCGAAGTACCCGGCGACGCCGAGCAGCGCCAGGCCGACGACCAGCAGGCCGGTGACCGAGCCGCCTTTGAAGGCGACGTCGAGCGCCGGCGGGACGCCGCCGCGGGCCGCCTCGGCGACGCGCGCGTTGGCGCGGACCGAGACGTTCATCCCGATGAAGCCGGTCGCGCCGGAGAGCGAGGCCCCGATCAGGAAGCCGATCGCGGTCTTGTAGTTCTGCAGGAGGAGCAGCACGATCGCGATCGGGATCGCGACCGCGGCGATGATCGTGTACTGGCGCGTCAGGTAGGCCTGCGCGCCTTCCTGCACGGCTCCCGAGATTTCGCGCATCCGCTCGTTGCCGGGCGACTTCGACAACAGGCGCTGGGTGATCAGTAGGCCATATGCAACCGCGGCCCCGGCACAAACAAGTGCGACGACCACTCCGTATTCCCTAAGAAAACTGGTCAAGTCGATTTCCTCCGGTGGATTTTCCCGCGCGGCAGCCTATATGAGAGGTCGGCTGCCGAGCGCGTAGGTGCGGGCCGTCTCGGCGACCGCCGCTCGGTATACGTCCTCCAACGAGGCCCCGGCGGCGAGCTCCGCGCGGGCCCGCTCCGCCCCGTTGCGGGCGGGAAAGGCGGGATCGATGCCGAGGGCGGCGCGGGCCGGCTCGGTCCACTCGAGGAGCCGCTCGAGCGCGGCGCGCGTTTCGATCTCCTCCCCGGCCCGGAAGTCGATCATCCGTCCCCCGGCGCCGTAGCGGATCGCCCGCCAGAGGTTCTCCTCGATCTCACGATCGGCGAGCGGCACCCAGGCATCAGCGCCCGCCGCGTCGAGGTCGAGCGCCGTCTGCGCCACGCAGGCGACGATCAGCCCGGCCAGCGCCGTCGCCTCCTCGCCGCGCGTCTGCGCGTCGCAGATCCGCACCTCGACCGTGCCGAAGCTGTGATGCGGGCGGACGCTCCACCAGAGCTGCGTCGACTCGACCACCGAGCCCGTTCGTTGCAGAAATTCGACGAAGCGCGCGTATGTGTCCCAGTCGACGAACGGCGAGGGCACCCCACAGCGGGGGAACGTGCGGGTGAAGATCTCCGTCCGCACCGTCGCCAGGCCGGTGTCGCGGCGGTCGAGGAACGGCGAGTTGGCGGACAGCGCGAGGAGGTGCGGCAGGATGTCCCGCACCCGGTCGCAGACCGCGATCGCCCGGTCCGCGCCGCGCACCCCGACGTGGACGTGCAGGCTCCAGGTGTTGTTGCGCTGGGCGACGTAGCCGAGTTCCTCACGTAGCCGGTTGTAGTGGGGCGTGTCGATGATCGTCTGGTCGAGGTAGCTCGCCCAGGGGTGGGTCCCCATCGAGGCCAGCGCCAGCCCCATCCGCCCGGCGAGGGCGAAGAGCCGCTCGCGGCGCTCCTGCTGGGCGGCGACCGCCTCGGCGAAGGTCTCCGCCCGCCCGGAGCGGATCTCGATCTCCGAGGCGATCAGCTCCCCCGCCGCGGACTCGGCCAGCAGCTCGTCGCGCTCGCACTCGGCTTTGAGCTCCTCGTAGCGGTGTGCCAGCTCCAGGGTCGCCGGGTCGAGCAGCGCGAACTCCTCCTCGAGGCCGACGGTGAAGTCGGTCGAGCTCTCGAACCGCTCGCGAGCGCCGTCGAGATCGAGGGTCACGGGACTGGGTTCAGGCCAAGCTCAGGCCAGGTAGAAGTACAGCGCGTAAAGGAGGTCGACGGCGGGGCTCGAGGTGTGGACGGTCACCTCCGGCGGCACCTGGAGGAGCTGCTCGGAGTAGTTGAAGATGATCTTGACCCCGGCGGCGACGAGCCGGTCGGCGACCTCCTGGGCGGCGGCGGCCGGGACCGCGAGCACGCCGACCACGACTTCCTCGTCGGCGACCACCTTGGTGAGGCCGTCGTCGAGCGGCCGCACGACGACGTCGCCGATCTCTGTGCCGACCTTGCTTTCGTCGACGTCGAAGACGGCCACCACCTGGAAGCCGTGGTCGGCGAAGATGGCCGAGGAGGCGATCGCCTGGCCGAGGTGGCCGGCGCCGAAAAGGGCGATGTTGTGCTGGCCGGCGGTGCGGAGGATCTTGCGGATCTCCGACACGAGCGAGTCGACGTTGTAGCCGACCCCGCGCTTGCCGAACTTGCCGAAGCCGGAGAGGTCGCGGCGGATCTGCGTCGGGTTGATGTGGGTGTACTCGGAGAGCTCCTGCGAGGAGATCGTCTCGCGGCCCATCTTGCGCGCCTGGGTCAGGACCTGGAGGTAGCGCGAGAGGCGCGCGGCGACGCCGAGCGAGAGGCGCTCGCCTTCCACCGGCAGCCCGGCTGCCTGAATCTCGTCGATCACGTCGGCCATGCCCCCACAGTATCGAGCCTGGCGCGCACCGCCGCCTCGTCGAGGATCAGCTCGGAGGCGACGATCCCGTCCACCTCGACCACCGGGATCTTCTCCAGGTGCCGGCGCAGGAGCAGCTCGTCGCTCTCGATGTCGATCTCGTGCAGCTCGAAGCGGTATCCCTCCTCGTGCAGGGCGACAAGACGCTCGATCGCCCGCTCGCAGAGGTGGCAGCCGGGGCGCGAGTAGACGACCACCTCGGTCGCCCCCGCGGGCTCGCTCACGCGGCCATCCTTTCGCCGGTGGCGAAGGCGTCGTAGCCGAGGTAGTCGGGGTAGGGGACGGCGGTCGCCCAGCGGGCGGCGGAGCCGATCATCGCCGCGTTGTCGGTGCAGAGGCTGAGCGGGACGAGCTTGAGGCGGACGCCGTGGCGCTCGCAGAGAGCGGCGACGGCGGCGCGCAGCGGGCCGTTGGCGGCGACCCCGCCGCCGAGCGCGACCGCGTCCCAGTCGCCCTGCTTGAGCGCCCGCCGCAGCTTGGCCACGAGCTGGTCGACGACCGCCTTCTGGAAGGACGCGGCGAGGTCGGCGCGGCGGGCGGCGACGCCGTCGGGTCCGAGCTCGCGGCAGCGGTAGACGAGCGCCGTCTTCAGGCCGGAGAAGGAGAAGTCGAGGCCGGGGTCGCGCTGCATCGCGACCGGCATCTCGAAGGCCTCCGGGTCGCCGCCCTCGGCCTCCTCCTGGATCAGCGGGCCGCCCGGGTAGCCGAGGCCGAGCAGGCGCGCCGACTTGTCGAAGGCCTCGCCGGCGGCGTCGTCGAGCGTCTGGCCGAGGATCTCGTGGCCGCGGTGGTCGCGGACCGCGGCGAGCAGGGTGTGGCCGCCGGAGGCGACGAGGCAGAGGAACGGCGGCTCGAGCGGCTCCGGCTCGAGGAAGTTGGCGGCGACGTGGCCCTGCAGGTGGTCGACCGGGATCAGCGGCAGGCGGCGCGCCGCGGCGATCGCCTTCGCCGTCGAGACGCCGACCAGGAGGGCGCCGATCAGCCCCGGACCGGCGGTGGTGGCGACCGCCTCGACGTCGTCGAGCGTGATCCCGGCCTCGGCGAGCGCCGCCTCGACCACCGGCGCCGCCAGCTCCAGGTGGTGGCGCGCGGCGACCTCGGGGACGACGCCGCCGAAGCCCGCGTGGGCGGCGGCCTGGGAGGAGATCACGTTGGACAGGATGCGCCCGCCGTCGAGCACCGCGGCGCAGGTGTCGTCGCAGGAGGTCTCTATCGCAAGGAGCACGGCGGGGTCCTCAGTCCGGCCACTTCAGTCCAACCACATGATCAGCGCGTCCTCGCCGTTGTCGTGGTAGTAGCGGGGACGGACGCCGGCGGAACGGAAGCCGAAGTGTTCGTACATGCCGATCGCGCGGTGGTTGGTGACCCGGACCTCGAGCGTGAACGGGAGCCGGCCCCGGCCCTCCTCGAAGAGCCGTCGCAGGAGGGCGCCGGCGACGCCGCGGGCGCGGTGGTCGGGCGAGACGGCGACGTTCATCAGGTGCCAGACCTGGTCGTAGCGGGAGCAGACGACGTAGCCCGCGAGCTCGCCTCCGCGGGTCGCCGCGAGACAGATGCCGGAGGGCTTGGAGAGCTCGAGCACGAACATCGCCAGCGACCAGGGGGTCGGGAAGGAGCGGCGCTCGATCGAGATCACGTTCGGCAGGTCGCTGTAGGCGAGCCGGCGGACCTCGATCCCCGCGGCGGTCCGGCGGTCAGTCTGCTCTTTGGAAAGAATCTCGCTCACGCCATCGCTCTGCATCCGGAGGTCTGAGGTAGATCGGTTCGAGCGATTCGGAGCCCTCCCCCGCTGCCGCCAGGGCGCAGATCTGTCGCGCCGCGACCCGGTGGACGGGATCGGCGTCCTCCGGGATGCGGATGCCGCCTGCTCCTTCCAACTCGTGACGAAATCGTATCGCCCCCGAACCGGCGGCCGACGGCGGCGCGGGGAGCTGGGCGAGGCGCTCCGCGAGCGCCTCGGGGCGCATCACGGCGGGCTCCCAGCGGGTGGCGCCGGCGCCGTCGTAGAGGGCGACGAAGACCTCGCCGCGGTAGCCGTCGAGGATCGCGAGGCGCTCGCCGGGAGCGCCCGCGGCGGCGATCCCGGCGCCGAGCGCGTCGAGGGTCGAGATGCCGCGGGCGGGCTTGCCGAGGCTCAGCGCCAGCCCTTTGGCGGTGGCGATCCCGACCCGCAGGCCGGTGAACGACCCGGGACCGAGCCCGACCGCGATCAGGTCGACGGCGTCCCAGCCGCCCGCCTCCTCGGCGCAGCGCTCGACCTCGGCGAGGAGGCCGGTCGCGTGCAACGGTCGGCCGCGCTCGGAGAGTCCGAGGTGCGCCTCGGCGAGGACCTCGCCGTCGCGCCAGGCGCAGGCGGCCGTGTCGGGGGTCGCGGTGTCGAAGCCGACGACGACCAGGAGTGGCCTTCCCTACTTCACCCGGAAGATGGTGGTGCCGACCTTCTTGCCTTTCGCGAACCAGGTGACCTGGTGGCGGCCGGGGGTCGTCGAGGTGATCTTGTTGACGTAGAGCGTGCCCTGTTCGGCTTCCTGCGGCTTTTCAGTGCACAGATGTTCCTTTTTCGGGAACTTGACGCAGACCGTGTATTTGACGTCGCCCTTCAGGCTCTTGAAGAAGGCGCCCTTCTTGCTCTTGACCGGGCAGACCGTGGCCGGTTTCGCCTTGCGCGACAGCCCGCAGGCCACATAGTGCTTGTAGGCGGGCGTCGGGGTGCCGGCGGAGGACGAGGAGACGCCGATCAGCAACCCCGTCACCAGGGCGGCAAGTGCCAACGCCGAGAGCGTTCCCTTCTTCATCCTCAAAAGTCCTCCTGTCTCGATCCTGTCACGAATGTGCCCTGAAACCTTCAGCATCGATCCCGTAACCCCTGCCAGGGGCTGCGGATGCGGTCTTCTGAGGGTAGCTGGACGACCGAACGCGGGGCGGGATTCGCCGGCGTGGGAGCCGGCGCCCGAGGCCGGCTGACACCCCGGCGGCGCGCACCGGCCCGGGCGTCGCCGCCACAGCCGTCGGGAGGCGCGCAGGAGGGAGCGCGGTCGATCTAAGGCGCGGTCGCTGGAGGGTGGGAAAGGACGACCGCGGGTGCGGCCCGGGCACGGTGAGTTCGCAGTTCCCCGCGCTATCCGCGGGTTTCTGCGAACTCACCGGAGGGGTCAGCCCCTGCGGTGTTCCTTACTTGGCGTATGTGCAAGTAGGGAACACCGGAAGGCCGAAGCTCCCCGATCGCGGCGCAGGCCGAGACGCCGGGCGGCAGCCGGCAGGCGCATCGACGCTTGTCTTCCATACGAGGACAAGCGTCGGGAGCTACTCGACGATCTCGATCGTGCGGCGTTCCTCGCCGGCGTGGGCGAGGCGGACCTCGAGGGGGGGGCGGCCGAGGCGGTCGGCGCCGGCGGCGGGCCACTCGACGAAGGCGACGCCGTCGGGGCCGAGGTAGTCGTCGAGGAGGGCGGGATCCTCGCCGTCGAGGTCTTCGAGGCGGTAGAGGTCGAGGTGGGAGATCGGCAGGCGGCCGCCGGTGTAGCGCCGGCCGATCGTGAAGGTCGGCGAGGTGACCGGCTCGGCCACGCCGAGGGCGCGGGCGGCGCCGCGGATCAGGGTCGTCTTCCCCGCCCCGACCTCGCCGGAGACGATCACCACGTCACCAGGGCCGAGGCGCTCGGCGAGGCGGGCGCCGACCGCTTCGGTCTCCGCCGCGGAGCCGGTCTCGGTGCGTCCGTCGCCCACGGTCGACTCAGCCCGCGTCGCCGAAGAACCCGAGCTGGTCGGCGGGCGGCGGTTGCTCCGCCGCCTCCTCGCGGGCTTCCTCCTCGGCGATCTCCGCGGCGCTCGGCAGCGGCCCCGGCAACTCGCGCTCGAGCAGTGCCGGGATGGTGGCGAAATCGGCGCGCAACTGTTCCTTGACCGCGGGCGTGCGGAGGGCGGCGGCCGGGTGGAAGATCGGCAGCAGGTAGACGGTGCGGCTGCCGAGCTGCTGCACCTGCGGCGTGCCGCGGACCCGCGTGATCCCGGTCGGGTTGCCGGTCAGGAGCTTGGTGGCGAAGTTGCCGAGCGTGCAGACGACCCGCGGCTCGATCAGCCTGACCTGCTCCCACAGCCACGGCTCGCAGGCGGCGATCTCGGTCGGCAGCGGGTCGCGGTTGTTCGGCGGCCGCGACTTCAGCACGTTGCAGATGAAGGTGTCCTCGCGCGAGAGCCCGATCTCGACCAGCAACTCGTTCAGCAGCTGCCCCGCCCGGCCCACGAACGGCAGCCCCTGGCGATCCTCTTCGGCCCCCGGCGCCTCGCCGACGAACATCAGGTCGGCGTCCGCGTTGCCCGCTCCGAAGACCGTCTTGGTGCGCGTCTCGTGCAGCGGGCATTTCGTGCACTTCGAGACTTCTTTGTAGAGCGCGACGAGCTCCTCGCGCCGCGCCGCCGCGTCGGCCCCACTCACGGCCGCTCCCCCGCCGCCCGCCGCTTCCGCGACTCGAGCAGCCGGTCCTGCCGCGCCGCCTCCCGGTCGCGCCGCCGCGATTCGTCGGCCCGCACCCGCGCCCCCCGCGGCACCCTCCCGGGCGGCGAGACCGCCGAGATCAACCGCCGGGTCCGCCCCGCCCCGCACTCGGGGCACGGCGCCGCCGTGGTCCCCGCCGTGACCAGCTCCTCGAAGCACGCCCCGCACTCCTCGCACTCGAACTCGTAGATGGGCACAACGGCAGAATCTACCGCCCCGAAAATAGGAAATACTCCGCACTTATGAGGGCAAAGACGACAGCGGCGATCCTGACGCTGAGCGCGCTCGCGGCCCTGGGGCTGCCGACGCTCGCGGCCGCGGCCACCCACCACTACCGCGAAAAGGCCTCGGTCACCGCCGAACTCCAAGCGCGCGGGACGCACGGCTTCGAAGTCGAACTCTCGAACCTCGGCGAAGGCTCATACATGCTCCGGGCGACGAAGTCGGTATCGAAACTCGCCATGGAGGTCGCCAGCTATTTCTCCATGTCCCAGGGTGAACGGGCCCCGTTCGACGGGACCCTGGACGTGAAGATCGGCCCGCTCGGCCACTTCCGCGGCCGCTTCGTCCCGACGAAGAGCAAAACCGAAAAGCCGCGCCGCGGCTGTACCGGGGAACCGACGCTGACCGCAACGGGGTACTTCGTCGGCTCCTTCGACTTTCGCGGCGAACGCGGCTACACGGTCGTCCACGCTCGTCGGGTGCCCGGGTCGGTGACGCACCACGGCGCGGTGCGCTGCAAGGCCCCGGCCGCACCCCGCGGACACCGGTCGCCGCGCCAGGCCAAGCGCGAACGGGAACTGGAAGAACGCGAATTCCGCCTGATCGCCGGCGACTCCAACTCCGATGTCCTCCTGATGGCGGACCTGGTGGGGGTCCCGAAAAAGTTCAGCACGCATCCGGCAGTCTTCATGGCGTCGGCCACCAGCGGCCGGCCCAGCAGCTTCTTCGTCAACCGCACCGCCGTGGTCTTCGATGTCGGTCCGAACGCCGCGTCCGCGTTCCAGGTGCCGAACCTCGCCGAACCGCTTGCCGAAGCGACGCTCCAACCCCCCGCGCCGTTCTCAGGCTCGGCCACCTTCCACCTCGACGGGCCCCACTCCGCATCCTGGACTGGCGCCCTGGCGGTCGAGCTCCCCGGCGTCGGCAAGGTGCCGCTGACCGGAGGCGGCATCGGGGCCGGGCTCTGCCAGGGGCGCTCGCACTGCACCAAGACGCTGCCCGCCGCCCTTCAACCGTTCCTCGAAGAAAACATTCTCGGCGGCGCCTTCACGGCGGCCGTCGCGATCCAGCTCGTGTCGGCCTCGAGCCCTAACTGAGCGGCTCCCACTCCCAGGCCTTCGCCGAGGCGAGCGCGTCGACATCGACCTGGCGGCGAAACTCGGCGAGCTCCTCCGCGTCGATCGCGTAGGCGTGCTCGGGCCCGGGGAAGGCGCCGGTGCGGACCTCGGTGGCGTAGCGGCCGACCGCGGCGACCATCTCGGCGTGGACGTCGGCGTACTGCTTGACGAATTTGGCCATGTGGCCCGTGGTGATGCCGAGCAGATCGTGGAAGACGAGGACCTGGCCCGAGGTGCCGGAGCCGGCGCCGATGCCGATCGTGACGAGGTCGAGGCGCGCCGCGATGGTCGCCGCGATCTCCGCCGGCACCGCCTCGAAGACGATCGAGAAGCAGCCCGCGTCCTGGAGGGCGAGGGCGTCCTCGTACAGCTTGACCGCGGCCTTCGCCGACTTCCCCTGGGCCTTGTACCCGCCGAGGGCGGTGGCGGTCTGCGGGGTGAGGCCGAGGTGGCCCATCACCGGGACCCCGGCGGCGACGATCGCGCGGGCGCGCCGGGCGGAGACGCCGCCGGCCTCGAGCTTCACGCACTGGGCGCCGGTCTCCTTGATCAGGCGCTGGGCGGAGACGACGGCCAGCTCGTCGCTCGCCTCGTAGCTCCCCATCGGCATGTCGGCGATCATCAACGGCGTCTTCAGCCCGCGGCGCACGGCCTTGCCGAGCACGATCATCTCCTCCATCGAGACCAGGTCGGTGCGCTCGTACCCGAGCACCACGTTGGCCGCCGAGTCGCCGACCAGGACGAGGTCGACCCGGGCCGCCTCGGCGACCGTCGCGGAGGGGTAGTCGTAGGCGGTCACCATCACGATCGGTTCACCATTGCGCCTCATCTCCTCGAGGCGCGGCAGGGTCATCGCCACGCGGTCGGCCTGCGGGACGGTGTGGGAACGGACTCCAGAGCTCATACGACGAGCACCTCCGGACGGTCGTCGATTGCGATTGGCTGGTTGCGGTCGTCGACGTGGACGACCACCGGGGCGTAGCGCTCCAGGTCGGCCTCGTCGTAGGCGGCGAAGGAGGCGACGATGATCTTGTGGCCGGGCTCGACCAGGCGGGCGGCGGCCCCGTTGACCTGCATCGCGCCGGAGCCGCGCTCACCGTCGATGACGTAAGTGACGAAACGCGCGCCGTTGTCAACGTCCCAGACGTGGACCTGCTCGTTGGTCAGCAGGTCGGCGCCGGCCATCAGCTCGGTGTCGATCGTGATCGACCCGACGTAGTCGACGTCGCAGTCGGTCACCGTCGCGCGGTGGATCTTCGACTTCAGCATCTGCCTCTGCACGGTGTGGCTCCTCCTGGTCCTGGCTCGGGTCAGCCGCCCTGCGGCTCGATCACGACGTTGTCGATGAGGCGGGCGCCGCCGACCTTCGCGGCGACGGCGACGAGGATCGGGCGGCCGGTCAGCCCGGCGACCGGCGCGAGGGTCTCGGCATCGCGCGCCTCCAGGTACTCGGGCTCGATCGCGGCGGCGGCGAGCTCGATCCGGGCGGCGTCGAGCCCGGCGGCGAGCGAGTCGTGGGCGCGCGCCTGCTGCTCGGCGGCGGCGAGGGCGCGCGAGAGGGCGACGGCGCGCTCGCGGTCGGCGGGCTCGAGGTAGACGTTGCGGGAGCTCAGCGCGAGCCCGTCCTCCTCGCGCACGATCGGCATCACCTGGATCCGCACCGGGAAGTCGAGGTCGCGCACCATCCGCCTGATCACGGCCGCCTGCTGGGCGTCCTTCTGGCCGAAGTAGGCGACGTCGGGGCCGACGATGTTGAAGAGCTTGGCGACGACGGTGGTGACGCCGCGGAAGTGGCCGGGGCCGCGGCGGGCGGGGTCGCCGTCGAGGACCGAGGTGAGGCCGCCGTCCACCTCGACCGCGGTGGCGAAGCCGTCCGGGTAGAGCTCGGCGACCTCGGGGGCGAAGACGAGGTCGACGCCCGCCTCGCCCGCCAGGCGCAGGTCGCGCTCCTCGTCGCGCGGGTAACGGTCGAGGTCCTCGTTCGGTCCGAACTGGGTCGGGTTGACGAAGAGGCTCATGACGACGACGTCGCACTCGTCGCGAGCGGCGCGCAGCAGCGAGAGGTGGCCCTCGTGGAGGAAGCCCATCGTCGGCACGAGGCCGATCGTCCGCCCTTCGCGGCGGGCCGGGGCGAGCGCGGCGCGCAGGTCCTCGACCCCGCGCAGGGCGCGCGCCGGAGCGCAGGAGGTGACGGTGTCGCCGGGGAAGGAACTCAAGGTCATCAGGTCCATGCCTCGTGGGTCACGGCCGTAGGCGAAGTATAGGCACCCGCGCGCGTTTCGTTACATGGCGCTCGGCGGGCCGAACTCGATCGGCCGGATCGGCTTCGCGGGGGCGCCGGCGCAGATCGTGCGGGCAGGCAGGTCGCGGGTGACCACCGAGTTGGCGCCGATCACGCAGCGCTCTCCCACCGTCACCCCGCTGGTCACCGCGCAGTTGACGCCGAACCAGCAGTTGGCGCCGATCTCCACCGTGCCCTTGGAGGTGAAGCCCTGCCAGGTGATCGGCAGCTCCGGGTCGTCGAAGCGGTGCTCGGCGTCGCCGACGAAGCAGCCGTTGGCGAACATCGTATGGTCGCCGATCGCGACCCGCGCCTGGGCGGCGATCATCGTGCCGCGGTTGAGGAAGCAGCCCGCGCCGATCTCGATCTCCCCCGCGGGCGCGAGCGTCAGCCAGCAGCCCGGCTCGAGCAGCGTCCCTTCGCCGATCCGCAGGCGGCCCTCGTCGAGCGCCTCGAGGATCTCCCCCTCCACCGGGTGGCGGACGAAGAACCCACCGCGCGCGGCGTGCCGGTCGATCCGGAGCCGGCGCGAGAGCCGGTGGTTGCGCTCATACCAGCGCCGCTTCGCCCACCAGATCCGCCAGCCGGTCTGCGCCATGCGCGCACGTTACCCAGCCCATCGACGTAAACTTGCGCCCGATGAGCGACCTGCGCGGGGGCATCGATCTCGGTGGGACGAAGATCCAGACCGCGGTGATCGACACCGAGGGCGAGGTCAAAGGCGAAGCGCGGCGCCCGACGCCGACCGAAGGCGGCCCGCAGGACGTCGCCGCGGCGATGGCCGAGGCGCTGGTCGAGGCGGCCACGGGGGCCGGGGTCGAGAGTGCCGAGCTGCAAGGCGTCGGGGTCGGGTCGCCGGGCGACGCCGACGAGAAGACCGGCATCGTCAGCAACGCCGGCAACCTGCCCGGCTGGGCGGACGGCTTCCCACTCGGCGAGACGCTCGAGAAGGCCCTCGGCACGAAGGTGCGGATCGGCAACGACGTCACGGTCGCGACCGACGCCGAGTACCAGCTCGGCGCGGGCAAGGGCTTCGACAGCCTGATCGGCGTCTTCTGGGGGACCGGGGTCGGCGGCGGGCTGATCCTCGGCGGCAAGCCGTGGCTCGGCCGCGGTGCGGCGGGCGAGATCGGCCACATGGTGGTCAAGCGCGGCGGCGCCCGCTGCCCGTGCGGGCGGCGGGGTTGCATGGAGGCCTACGCCGGGCGCGCGGCGATGGAAGCCGAGGCGCGGCGGCGCCAGGAGGACGGGGAGAAGACCGACCTCTTCAAGCTGATGGAGAAGCACGACAAACCGCGGCTCACCAGCGGCGTCTGGGAGCGCGCGCTCGAACACGGCGACAAGCTGGCCGCGGAGCTGATCGACCGGGCGATCGAGGCGATCGGGACCGCGGTCGGCTCGGCGATCAACCTGCTCGACCCCGAGGCGATCATCATCGGCGGCGGCCTCGGCCTGCGCTTCGGCGAGCCCTACATGGAGCCGCTCCTCGACGAGATGCGCAAGCACGTCTTCTTCGAGACGATGCCGGTGGTCAGGGTCGCCACCCTCGGCGACCTCGGCGGCGCGATCGGCGCCTCGCTGCTCGTCAGCCGCTAGGGAAGGCTAGGCGGCCTTGGTGACCTTGTTGCTCTTCAGGCAGCGGGTGCAGACGTAGGCGCGGAGCGGGCGGCCGTTCTCGGTGATCCGGACCTTCTGCAGGTTCGGCTCGAAGCGGCGCTTGGTCGCGACCATGGAGTGGCTGCGGGACTGCCCGAACCCGGGCTTCTTGCCGCAGCTGTGACATACCTTTGCCATCGGACGCGGGATGGTACCCGGTCAGGCGACTCGGCGCTTCAGCAAGGCCATCCGCGCAACCGTCAGCGCCGCGTTGCGGCCCTGGTCGCGCTTGTCGCCCCCTGCCCGCGCCAGCGCCTGGTCCATCGTGTCGCAGGTGATGACGCCGAAGGCACAGGGGATGCCGGTGGCGAGCTGAACGTCCTGGATCCCCCGCGCCGACTCGGCGCAGACGTAGTCGAAGTGGGCCGTCTCGCCGCGGATCACGACGCCGAGGCAGGCGACCCCGGCGACCTTCCCCGCCTCGGCCAGGACCTTGGCCGCGAACGGGAGCTCGTAGGCGCCGGGAACCGAGTGGTGCTCGACCTGGCTGCCCGTCACCCCCGCCAGCGCGAACCCCGCTTCCGCCCCGGCCGTCAACCGCCGCGCCAGGTCCTCGTAGAAGCGCCCGACGACCACCGCGAAGCGCAGCGGCGCCAGGATCTCGCGCTCGCCGTCGGTGAACTCCTCGAGGAACGCCCCGCCCTCAGCCATCGCCACCGGCGGAGGCGGCGTTCCCGTGCCCGGAGTCGCGTTCCTCCTCTTCGTGCAGCATTTCCTCGTCCAGGTCGAGCCCCTGGTGGTGGAGGGTGTGGCCCATCTTGTCGCGCTTCGTCCGCAGGTAGGCCTCGTTGTGCTGGTTGGGGACCGACTCGATCGGCACCTGCTCGGTGACCGAGAGCCCGTACCCCTCCATACCGACGATCTTTTTCGGATTGTTGGTGATGATCCGGATGCTGGTCAGCCCCAGGTCGCCGAGGATCTGGGCGCCGATCCCGTAGTCGCGCAGGTCGGCGGGCAGGCCCAGCTTGAGGTTGGCTTCGACCGTGTCGTGGCCCTCCTCCTGCAGTTTGTAGGCGCGCAGCTTGTTCAGCAGGCCGATCCCCCGCCCCTCCTGGGAGAGGTAGAGGAGGACGCCCTGGCCCTCGCGCTCGATCATCGCCAGCGAGGCCTCGAGCTGCTCGCCGCAGTCGCAGCGCATGCTGTGGAAGACGTCGCCGGTGAGGCACTCGCTGTGCACGCGGACGAGCACGTCCTCGGCCCCGTCGACCTCGCCTTTGACCATCGCCACGTGGTGTTTGTCGTCGACCAGCGAGCGGTAGCCGACCGCGGTGAAGTCGCCGAAAGAGGTCGGCAGGGCGGTCGCCACGACCCGCTCGACCAGCTTCTCGGTCTTCCGCCGGTAGGCGATCAGGTCGGCGACCGTGATCATCTTCAGGCCGTGCTTTTCGCAGTAGGGCACGAGGTCGGGGACGCGCGCCATCGAGCCGTCGTCGTTCATCACCTCGCAGATCACCCCGGCCGGGATCAGGCCGGCGAGGCGGGCCAGGTCGACCGACGCCTCGGTGTGGCCGGTGCGCTCCAGCACGCCGCCCTCTTTGGCCTGCAGCGGGAACATGTGGCCGGGGACGACGAGGTCGCGCGGCCCCGAGTCGGGGTCGATCGCCACCTGGATCGTGTGGGCGCGGTCGTGGGCGGAGATGCCGGTGCTGACCCCGCCGGCGGCCTCGATCGTCACCGTGAAGGCGGTCTGCAGCGGCGCCTCGTTCTTCGCCGCCATCAGGTTCAGGCCGAGCCGGCGGCAGCGCTCCGGGGTCAGCGCCAGGCAGATCAGCCCGCGCGCCTCCTTGGCCATGAAGTTGACCGCCTCCGGCGTCGCGAACTGGGCCGCCATCACCAGGTCGCCCTCGTTCTCGCGGTCTTCGCCGTCGCAGACGACGACCATCTTGCCGCGGCGGATGTCTTCGATCGCCTCCTCGATCGCGGCGAAGGGGCTCGCGGCGGACTGCTCGTCGGTGGGGGCGTCGGGGTTGCTGGTCTTGTCGGTGTCGGTCCGGTTGATGATGTCGGGCTCCTGGCTCACGCTTGCTCCGTTCCCGCCAATGGTGACAGGAGGCGCTCCACGTACTTGGCGAGGACGTCGACCTCGACGTTCAGCGGATCGCCCGGGGCGGCGTCGCCGAGGTTGGTGCGCTCCAGGGTCTCGGGGATCAGCGAGACCTCGACCCAGCTGTCGCCGAGCTCGGCGACGGTGAGGCTGACGCCGTTCAGGGCGACCGAGCCCTTGTCGACGACGTAGCGCAGGAGATCGGGCGGGAGCTCGACCCGGACGCGGCGGGCGAAACCGTCGTCGGCCACCGCGAGCACGCGGCCGGAGCCGTCGGCGTGGCCCTGGACGATGTGGCCGCCGAGCCGCTCGTCGGCGCGGGTCGCGAGCTCCAGGTTGACTCGGGCTCCCGGCTCGAGCGCACCGATCACGGTCACCTCGAGCGTCTGGTTCATCGCCTCGGTGGCGAAGCCGTCCGGGTCGGCCGCGGTGGCCGTCAGGCAGACCCCGTTGACGGCGATCGAGTCGCCGAGGCCGATCTCCGCCCCCAGGCGGGTCGCGATCCGCAGCCGCGCCCCCTCGGCGCCGGCCTCGACGCTCTCGACGCTGCCGATGTCCTGCACCAGTCCGGTGAACATCACCACTCCTTGAATCGGGTTCGGATCAAAGTGTCCTCCCCTACCGTCTCGGCCCCGACGAGGGTTCCCTGAAGCCCTGCGACGGGAACCTCCGCGGCGGCCGGCCCGCCGAGGACCAGCGGGGCGACGAAGACG
The DNA here is from genome assembly GCA_018268675.1 of Actinomycetota bacterium. Lineage (GTDB taxonomy): Bacteria > Actinomycetota > Thermoleophilia > Solirubrobacterales > 70-9 > VAYN01. The sequence continues at coordinate 34,919 of JAFDWB010000024.1, read as the reverse complement.
CGCGCCTCGTCGATCTCCTCGGCGGCGGCGAAGGCGGCGGCGAGCGTCGCCCCGCCCTCCAGCAGAAGGCTGGTGAGGCCGCGGCGGCCGAGCTCGGCCAGCGCCGCGGTCGCCCGCTCGGCGGGGGTCCGGCCGGCAGCCGCGATCGTCTCGGCGCCCGCGGCGAGCAGGGCTTCGAGGCGGCCGTGGTCGGCCTCGCGGGCGTGGACGACGGTCACCGGCGCTTCGTCCGTCGTCGCCAGCAGCTGGGAGTCGAGCGGCAGGCGGGCATCGGAGTCGAAGACGACGCGGACCGGCTGGCGCGCTTCGCCGAGGCGTGCCGTCAGCAGCGGGTCGTCGGCGAGCACGGTGCCGATCCCGACCGCGATCGCGTCGCATTCCCCGCGCCAGACGTGGACCAGCTCGCGGCTGCGCTCGCCGGAGATCCAGGGCGAGGCGCCCTCGGGGGTCGCGGTACGCCCGTCGAGCGACATCGCGGTCTTCCAGAGCACCCAGGGCAGGCCGCTGCGGCCGTGCTTGCGGAAGGGCTGGTTGAGCAGGCGCGCCGCGGCGGCGATCTCGCCGTAGGGGTCGAGGACGTCCACCGCGACGCCGCCGGCCCGCAGCTCCTCCGGCCCCCGACCGGCCGCCTTCGCGGTCGGGTCGTCGCTCGCGATCACGACGCGGGCGAGGTCGGCGGCGAGGATCGCCTCGACGCAAGGCGGCTGGCGGCCGTGGTGGGCGCAGGGCTCGAGCGTCACGTACATCGTCGCCCCGCCCGCGTCCTCGCCCCGGCGCGCCGCGTCCGCGAGCGCCGCCCGCTCGGCGTGCAACCCCCCGAGCTCGGCGTGGAAGCCCTCCCCGATAACCTCCCCGTCGCGGACCAGGACCGCCCCGACCAGCGGGTTCGGGCTCACCCGGCCGCGGCCCCCCTCGGCCAGCGCGAGCGCCTTTCGCAGATACTTAGAGTCGCCTGGTGTGGTTGATTGACTGGTCAATCAGGTGATTCTAGCTCCGCTCTGACCCCCGGCCTGCGTATTTTGAGGGCTTCCCCTTGAAGTTGATCATCCAGATCCCCTGCCTGAACGAGGAAGAGACGCTGGCGGCGACGATCGCCGACCTGCCGCGCTCGGTCGCGGGCTTCGACACGGTCGAGCTGCTGGTGATCGACGACGGCTCCACCGACCGCACGGTCGACGTCGCCCGCGAATGCGGGGTCGAGCACATCGTCCGGCTGACCAACAACAAGGGGCTCGCGGCGGGGTTCCAGGCGGGGCTCGACGCCTGCCTCAAGCTCGGCGCCGACGTCGTCGTCAACACCGACGCCGACAACCAGTACGCCGGCGCCGACGTCGCCAGGCTGGTCGCGCCGATCCTCGCGGGTGAGGCCGACATGGTGGTCGGCGACCGCCAGGTGGCCGGGATCGAGCACTTCTCCGACGCCAAGAAACAGCTCCAGCACTGGGGCAGCTGGGTGGTGCGGCGGGTGTCGAACACCGAGGTCACCGACACCACCTCCGGCTTTCGCGCCTACAACCGCGAGGCGGCGCTGCAGCTCTCGGTGGTCGACAACTTCACCTACACGCTGGAGAGCCTCGTGCAGGCGGGGAAGATGCTGGTCGCGGTCGACGAGGTGCCGGTCGGGACCAACCCGCAGACGCGCGAGTCGCGCCTCGCCGGGTCGACCGGCGACTACGTGCGCCGCAACGCGCCCGCGATCCTGCGCATCTACGCGCGCTACGAGCCGCTGCGAGCCTTCGTCACCGCGGCGATCGCCGTCGCGGTGCTGGCGCTGATCGCCTGGCTGCCGTTCCTGATCGACGCGATCTTCAACGGTAACTCGCGCGGCCACATCCAGTCGCTGATCCTCGGCGCGGTGCTGATGATCACCGCGGTCGTGCTCTTCGCCCTCGGCGTGATCGGCGACCTGTTGGCCGGGCAGCGCGTGATGACGCAGCGGATCTTCGAGCGGGTGCGGCGGATCGAGCTGGCGCTCGGCGTGCCGCCCTCGCACTACGAAAAGGGCAGCGACCGGCCGGCCGCCTCGGAGGCGCCGACGAAGCTCCACGGGACGCCGCCCGCCGAGGCGCCGACCGAAGTGGTCGACGAGTGAGCTCGCAGAACGGCGACACGCCGGAGGGCGAGGGCAAAGCCTCCGCCTCGGCCGACTACGGCAAGACGGCGAGCTTCCTGGCGGTCGGGGTCGGGCTGACCGGGGTCATCACCTACGCCTACTTCCTGATCGCGTCCCACACCCTGTCGAAGACCGACTACGGGCAGATCACGGTGCTCTGGTCGGCGGTCTTCATCACGATCTCGACCCTCTACCGGCCGATCGAACAGCTGCTCAGCCGCCACATCTCCGAGCGGATCGAGAAAGGGCAGTCGCTGAGCGAGCCGATGCGGGTCGCCTCGCTGATCCAGCTCGGCCTCTCGCTGCTCTTCACGGTGCTGGCGCTGGCCCTGCGCGGGCCGATCCAGAACACCCTTTTGGAGGGCAACGAAACCCTCTACTGGGTCTTCTTCACCTCGGTCCTCTTCTACGCCGCGAGCTATTTCGCCCGCGGCTTCCTCGCCGGCCGACAGCGGTTCGGGCTCTTCGTCGCGCTGATCCTCTCCGAATCGTGCTTCCGGACGATCTTCGCGGTGCTGGTCGCGGCCAGCGTCCTCAGCGGCCAGGGCGCGGTCGCGATCGGGATCACCGCGGCGCCCGCGCTCTCGCTGCTGGTGGTTCCGTTCGCGTTCGCGCGGCGGGCGCAGAAAGAGAAAGCGGCGGCGCCCGGCGCCAAGGCGGTTGAGGCGCCGGACGAAAAGTTCTCCTTCCGGCACGGCGGCGGCTTCGCCGCGGCCGTCCTCCTGATCATGTTCTCCGAACAGGCCTTCCTGAACGCCGGGCCCCTGATCATCCGCGGCCTCCAAGGCGCCGCCGAGGCGGGCTTCATCTTCAACGTGCTGATGCTGGCGCGGGCGCCGCTGCAGCTCTTCCAGTCGGTCTCGACCTCGATCCTCCCCCACCTCACCCGGCTCCACGCCTCCGACGATCCCGACAGCGACCGTGAATTCGGCCACACGGTGAAGATGGTGCTGCTGGGGATCGTCGCCTTCACCGCCCTGGTGGCGGTGGTCGTCCTGATCGCCGGGCCGAAGTGCATGCAGATCGCCTTCGGCAAGAAATTCACCTACGACCGCCTCGGCCTGCTCCTGGTGACCTTCGGGATGGGCCTCTACCTCGCCTCGGTGACCCTCAACCAGGCCTGCGTCGCCCAGGGCCAGGTGCGCCGGGCCGCGGCCCGCTGGATCACCTGCGCCGCCCTCTTCATCGCCTGGAACTTCGTCCCCCTGGTCGCCAACGAGCAGCGCCGGGTCGAGTTCGGCTTCCTGCTCGCCGCCGGCGTGCTCTTCTCGCTCCTCTACTGGGTGTACCGCCATCCGCACGCCCACGAGGGCGACACGCCCTTGCCCGGCTCCCCGGAGGAGCTCGAGGCGCGCCTGGCGATCATGGACGAGAACGTCTAGCGTCCGCCGCTTCCATAGGGTCCCTGGATGGGCCACCACGACGCCGTCCTGATCCTGGTCGCGGGGGTCCTCCTGGCGGCGGGGATCGCCGGGGCGCTGCTCGCCGACCGGGTGCGGGTGCCGGCGCTGCTGCTGTTCCTGGCGCTGGGGATGCTCGCCGGCTCGGAAGGCATCGGCGGGATCGACTTCGCCAACACGGAGCTGGCGCGGACGCTGGGGACGATCGCGCTGGTGCTGATCCTGTTCGAGGGCGGGCTCACCTCGGGGTGGTCGGAGATCCGGCCGGTGCTCGGCACGGCGGCCTCGCTCGCCACCGTGGGGACGCTGGCGACGGCGCTGCTGGCGGGGGTCGCGGCGAAATGGATCTTCGGGCTGACCTGGCTGGAAGGGATGATCGTCGGCGCCGCGATCGCCGCCACCGACTCGGCCGCGATCTTCGCCGTGCTGCGCAACTCGACCCTGGAGAAGCGGCTGGCGCGCTCGCTCGAGGGCGAGTCGGGGATGAACGACCCGGTCGCCCTGCTGCTCGTGATCGGTTTCATCGAATGGATCCAGCAGCCGGGCTACGGGGCGGCCGACATGCTCGGGCTGATCGCGCTGAAGATCGCGGTCGGGATCGTCGTCGGGCTGATCCTGGGGCGGGTGGCGGTCTGGGTCATCACCCGGATCGAGCTGCCCTCGGACGGGATCTATCCGGTGGCGACGATCGCCGCGGCGGCGCTCGCCTACGGCCTCTCCGAGGTCGCGGGAGGCTCCGGCCTGCTCGCCGTCTACCTGACCGCGCTGGCGCTCGGCTCGGCGCCGATCCCGGCGAAGCGCAGCGTCGTCTCCTTCCACGAGGGGCTGGGCTGGGTGTCGCAGATCGGCCTCTTCATCCTGCTCGGGCTGCTGGTGTTCCCCGGCGACCTGGGCGGGGTCGCAGGCAAGGGGCTGGCGCTCTCGGCGGTGCTGATCTTCCTCGCCCGCCCGATCGCGACCTTCGCGGCGACCGTCTTCTCGCCGCTGAACGTGCGCGAGAAGCTGATGCTCGGCTGGGCCGGGCTGCGCGGGGCGACGCCGATCTGGCTCGCCACCTTCCCGGTCGTCGCCGGGGTGCGGAGCGGCGAGGAAGAGTTCGCGATCGTCTTCTTCGTCGTCGTCACCTCGACCCTCGTGCAGGGGGCGAGCTTCGAGCCGCTGGCCAAGCGCCTGCGCCTGACCACGGACGAGCCGGCGCTGCCGCAGCGACTCTTCGAGTCGGGGCGGATCAGGGAGATGGGCGGCGACGTGGTCGCCTTCCGCCTGCCGCCGGGGGCGGCCGCGGCCGGGCACCGGGTGCGGGAGCTGGAGCTGCCGCGGGAGGCGCTGGTCAACGTGATCGTGCGCGACGGCCACGCGATCGCGCCGCGCGGCTCGACCGAGCTCCGCGAGGGCGACGAGCTCCACATCCTCGTCCGCGGCGACCTCCGCGACGCGGTCGAGCGCGAGACCGAGCGCTGGGTGAAGGGCCCGATCGGCAAGCCGGCGCCGCCGCCCCTCCCCCGCCGCGCGGCCTCGCAGGTCTTCTCGGTGCGGCCTTTGCGGGCGGGTGAGGACCCCGAGACGCCGGCCGAGATCGACGGCGTGGCCGTCGTCGCCCTCCTGCGCAGCCGCCGCGACGACGTCGGCGCGATGGCCGCCCTGGCCGACGGCCGCTACGCGGTGACGAGCACCGACCTGGTCGCCGTCGGCGGCCGGCGCGCCCTCGCCGCCTGGTGCGAGCGCCGCGCCGAACTCACCGACCTCGACCCCGAGGCCAAGGCCTGGCTCCAGGAGGTGACCGGCGCGCTGATCGCGCGGGGGCGGAGGCTGTAGGGGGTGACTGAGGGGCCCGGACGGGCGGGGTTCGGGGCCGGTGCGGCCGTCCGAGGTCCGTCCCGGGCGCCTCATGGGGGTCCTGGCAGGCTGTGACCCCCATGAGGCGCCCGGGACGTGAGGGGTGCGTGGGGAAGAGGGCACGGGTTCGCCACGAGGATGCCGGGGACGTCACACTTCCGTGCGGTCTGAAGGCCGGGATCGAGGCCCCGGGACACGCTGCAAGCATTTGTGTCGCTCTGGCGACCCAAATCCTTGCAGCGTGTCCCCGACGTCTGAGGAAGTCGGGAGGAAGGGTGACGGACCTGCCCTTCCCCCGGCCGACCCCCGTCAGCTGTTCTTTTTGCCGGACTGGTCGGCATAAGGAACAGCTGGACGGAGGGCGCCCCCCTGACGGCGGCGAAGTCCCACTTCGGTGACGGACCCGTGGCGCCCCCGTGCGAGTCCCGTGACTCCCCCGCGACCCTTCCTCCGCACCCGGCGTCCCGCCCCAGGTGAGTTCGCAGTTTGCCGCGCATCGCGCGGGTTTCTGCGAACTCATCGGGTGGGCGCACCTGGTGCACCGTGCGGGCCCTTCCTCTCCCACGGACCCGGCCGTCTCGGCCACGGCCACAGCCTGCCAGGGTCGTGACCGAGACGGCCGCGTCCCTTTCACCTTCGGGCGCCAGCCGCCCCTAAGACGCGCCCGCGGCCTCGGCGATCGCCTGGTACGCCGCCGCCGGGTCGTCCGCCCCGAAGATCGCGGAACCGGCCACGAAGAGGGACGCGCCGGCGGCGGCGATCGGGCCGGCGGTCTCGGCGTCGATGCCGCCGTCGACCTCGATCTTGGCGGTGCCGACAAGAGGGCGAAGGCGTTCGACCTTGTCGCCGGAGCCGGTGATGAAGGACTGGCCGCCCCAGCCGGGGTTGACGGTCATGCAGAGGACGAGGTCGGCGAGGTCGCGGAGCTCGGCGACGGCCTCGACCGGGGTGCCGGGGTTGATCGCGACGCCGGCGCAGCAGCCGAGGTCGCGGATCGCGGTCAGGGTGCGGTTGGCGTGCGGGGTCGCCTCGGCGTGGAAGGTGATCGAGTCCGCCCCGGCCTTGGCGAACTCCTCGATCTGGCGCTCCGGCGCCTCGATCATCATGTGGACGTCGATCGCGCCCCCCGCGTCGTGGACCAGATCGGCGATCGCGCCCGCGACCAGCGGCCCGATCGTGATCGGCGGCACGAAATGCCCGTCCATCACGTCCACGTGGATCACCCGCGCCCCGGCCGCCATCACCTCCTCGACCTGCGTCCCGAGCCGCGCGAAGTCGGCCGACAAGATCGACGGCGCCACCCGCGGGGCGGCGATCAACTCCCGAAAGCGCTCACTCACCGCGCGCACGCTAATCGATGGGCCGAAAACCGGACTATCTGACGGGTTTTCGGCCCGTCGACATCTCAGGTCGGTTTGAGCATCGACGCGCCGCACATCTGGCACTGCATGTCGGCGGTGTGGGTCATCCGGGCGATCGTCTGGTGTTCGCCGCACTCGGGGCACTGGGAGACCAGTTCGAAGCGGCTCAGGCAGTTGACGCAGCGCAGGCGGCCGGGGAGCTGGGTGGGGCGCAGCCAGGGCTCGCCGCAGTGCGGGCACGGGGCCCGGTCGAGGACGCTGCTGCCGCTTCGGGCCTCGGGCATCGGTCAATGATGCCGACTCAGTCGGCCGGCCGCCCCAGGCGGGCGATGAAGAAGCCGGTCGTGCGGTCGCGGTCGGGGCGCAGCTGCAGGGTGCGCGGCTCGTGCGGTGAGGCGAGCCCCGGCGCGCGGGCGCCGAGGTCGTGGAGCTCGAGCGGCGGGACCAGCCCCGCCGCGACCGCCTCGAGCAGGGCCGCGATCCGGTCCTCGTTCTCGCGCCGCGAGATCGTGCAGGTCGAGTAGACGAGGGTGCCCCCCGGCCGCAGCAGCCTCGCCGCGTGGAGGAGCGCCCGCTCCTGCACCATCGCCACCCGCTCGATCGTCCGCGGCGTCTTGCGCCAGCGCGCGTCGGGGCGGGAGGCGAGCGTGCCGAGGTCCGAGCACGGCGCATCGAGGAGGATGCGGTCGAAGCCCTCCGGAAGCGACAGCGAGGTCGCGTCCCCCTCGAAGACCGAGACGCCGTGGAGGTCGAGGCGGCTCGCCTGGGCGCTGATCTCGGCGGCGCGGCGCTGGTCGAGCTCGACCGAGATCACGTGGCCGCGGTCCTCCATCCGGGCGGCGATCTGGCCGGTCTTGATCCCCGGCCCGGCGCAGAGGTCGAGCACGCTCTCCCCCGGCCGCGGATCCAGGACCTCGACCACGGCGGCCGAGCCGCGGCTCTGCGGCGTCAGCGCGCCCTCGGCGACGAGCGCCGGCACCGAGTCCCCGACCCGGCCCGCGAAGGTCATCGCCTCGGGCACCGCCAGCGGCCAGCCCCCGCCCGCCGGCGACGCCTCGACGCCCTCGCCGCGCAGCCGCGCCACCAGGTCGGCCCGCGCCTCCGCGCTCACCGCCCGCATCGCCACCTCGGCAGGCTCGCTGGCGGCGGCGAGGAGCGACCGGGCGCTCTCCCCGCCGAGCTCCTCCCACCACATCCGCGCCAGCCAGAGCGGCGCCGAGTGCGCGACCGCGGCCGCCTCGGGAGTCGAATCGTCGCCGAGCAGCGCCTCGGTCAGCTCCTCCCGCTCGCGCGCCGCCCGCCGCAGGATCGCGTTGACGAAGCCGGACGCGTGCGCCGCCTTGGCGATCTTCACCAGCTCCACCGCCTGGTCGCCGGCGGCGTGATCCGGCGTCCCGTCGGCGAAGAGCAGCTCATAAAGACCGAGGCGCAGCGCCGCGGCCACCGGCGGGTCGAGGAGGCGGATCGCGCGACCCGAGAGCCGCTCGATCGCCGCGTCGGCGGTGCCCCGCCGCTGCACCGACCCGTAGGCGAGCCGCTGCGCCTGCGCCCGGTCGCGCCCGGCGAGACCGAGGCGCTCCGCCCCGGCCCGGAACGCGAGCTCGGTGTGGGCGCCGCGCTCGAACGTCTCCCGCAGCGTCTCGAAGGCGAGCGCCCGCGGCGCCGCTACCGGCATCGGGCCGCCCTCATCCCAGCGTCGGCAGCGGGTGCCCGCGCAGATAGGCGTCGACCGGCATCGGCTTGCCGCCCGCGGGCTGGACGACCTCGAGCCGCAGCGTGCCGGGCGTGCAGCCGAGCAGCAGCGCCCCCCACTCGACCTTCAGCGTCCCGGGGCTGACCCCGACGTCGACGGTGCGGGCGCCGCGCACCCCGAGCCGCTCGCCGCCCTCCAGCTCGAGGTAGGCGCCGATATGCGGCGTCAGTGCGCGCACCACGGCCGCGACCTCGACGGCCGGCCGCGAAAGGTCGAGCCGCCGGTCGGCCGCCCCGATCTTCTCCGCGTAGGTCGCCGCCGCGTCGTCCTGCTCGGCGAAGGTGAGCGTCCCATCCTCGAGCAGGTCGAGCGCTTCGACCAGGAGCTCGCCGCCGAGCTCGGCCAGCCGCGGCGCCACCGCCCCGTAGTCCTCGTCCCCGCCGATCGCCACCTCGCCGCGGAGCGCCACCGGGCCGGAGTCGAGCCCCGCCGTGAGGCGCATCACGCAGACGCCGGTCTTCGCGTCCCGGGCCATGATCGCCCGCTCGATCGGCGCCGCCCCGCGCCAGCGCGGCAAGAGCGAGGGGTGGACGTTGAGGATCTCGGCGAGGCTCAGGAGCGGCTCGCGGATCAGCTGGCCGAAGGCGCAGACGAGGAGCACCTCGGGCTCCGCCGCCCGGATCCGCGCCAGGGCGTCCTCGCCGTTGACGTCCGGCGCCTGCAGGAGCTCCGCCCCCAGCTCCCGCGCCGCCTCCGCCACCGGCGGCGCGGAGACCCTGCGGCCGCGGCCCTGACGGCTGTCCGGCGGAGTGACGACGAGGACGGGCGCGTGCGGGGTCGCGGCGACCCGGCGCAGGACGGTTGCGGCGAAGTCCGAGGTGCCGAGGTAGACGGTCCTCACGCGGTCACGCGTCGGTGCGCGGCTCGCGGAGCTCCTCGCCGGGATCGAGGTCCTCGACCGGCGGGTGGTAGCTCTCCCCCGCCCGCAGCGCCCGCAGCGCCGCCTTGCGCTGCGCCCGCGGCGTGCGGTCGAGGATCAGCACCCCGTCGAGGTGGTCGATCTCGTGCTGGAGCACCCGCGCCTCGAGGCCCGAGGCCTCGATCACGACCGGCTCGCCGTCGACGTCGCGGCCGGTGAAGCGGGCGTGGAGCGGGCGCTCGACGTCCATCGTCACCCGCGGCAGACTGAGGCAGCCCTCCTCGGCGATCGCCAGAACGTCTGAGGTCCACTCGATCTTCGGGTTGACCAGCGCGGTCGGCTCGTTGTCGGAGCCGACCTGGAAGACGAGCAGGCGCCGCAGCACGCCGAGCTGGGTGGCGGCCAGGCCGACCCCCATGCCGTCCTGCATGATGTGGACCATCCGCTCGACCTCGTCGCGCAGCTCGGGGCCGAACTCGTGGACCGGGGACGCGCGGCTCTTCAGCACCGGGTCGCCGAACTTGAGCACGTTGGCGAGCGCCGCTTCGCGACGCTCCAGAAGCCGCTGGTGGAGCTGCTCTTCGTTCTCGTCGGCGCCGACGGCCTGCTCGTCGCTCACGGGGAGATTCTAAGCGGGGCGGCGAGGGCGGGCGCTACACCGGGTCGACGTCGACCCCGATCGAGACGTCCTTGAGGCCGCGGTCGGCGGCGCGGCGCTCGACCGTGGCGCGGGCCGCGGCGACCGTCCCGGCCCGGTCCTGGGCCTTCACCAGGATGCGGCGGCGGTGCCGCCCGCGCACCCGGAACATCGGCGCCGGCCCGAGCAGCTCCGAGTCGAGAGGGAGGCGGGAGCGCAGTTCGGCGGCGATCGCGGCGGCGGCCGCGTCGAGCTTCTCCTCCGCCTCGGCCGCGAGGTTCACGCGCAGGAGGTGCGAGTAGGGCGGGTAGCGGAGGATGCGCCGGCGCTCCAGCTCGCCCGCCAGGAACGCCGCCGAGTCGTGGGCGGCGGCGAGCTCGATCGAGGCGGCGCCGGGCGCCAGCGTCTGCACCATCACCTCCCCCCCGGCCGCGCCCCGTCCCGAGCGCCCGGCCAGCTGCGCGACCATCGCGAAGGTCCGCTCCTCGGCGCGGAAGTCGGGGAAGCGCAGGGTCGCGTCGGCGTCGAGGATCGCGCTCAGCGTCACCTCGGGGAAGTCGTGGCCCTTGGCGACCATCTGGGTGCCGACCAGAACGGCGCTCGCCGCCTCGCCGAATTCGGCGAGGATGCGGGCGTGGGCGCCGCGCGCGGCGGTGGTGTCGGAGTCGAGGCGGAAGACCGGCATCGGCGCGAGCCGCTCGCGCACCAGCGCCTCGATCCGCTCGGTCCCGGCGCCCGCCCGCGCCAGCGTGGTCGAGGCGCAGACCGGGCAGGCGCGCGGCGCCCGTTCGACGTGGGCGCAGTGGTGGCAGACGAGGCGACCCGACTCGCGGTGGACGATCAACGAGACGTCGCAGTTCGGGCAGCTCCAGTGGTGCCCGCAGGAACGGCAGGTGAGCCAGGGGGCGAAGCCGCGCCGGTTGATCATCACGATCGCCTTGCGGCCCGCCGCGCGGACCGCCTCCAGCGCCGCCCAGGTGTCGGCGTGGAGCGGGCCCGATCGCGGGTCGGCCGCGCGCATGTCGACGATGTTCACCGGCGGCATGCGGAGGCCGTCGACACGGCGCGGCAGCTCCAGGCGGGGGAGCTCGAGCCAGGTCTCCGGGCGCGGCGTCGCGGTCCCGGCGACGAGCACGGCGCCCCGCTCCCGCGCCCGGTGGCGGGCGACGGCGCGGGCGTCGTAGGTCGGGTCGCCCTCCTGCTTGTAGGAGGGGTCGTGCTCCTCGTCGATCACCACCAGGCCGAGATCGTGGACCGGGGCGAAGATCGCCGAGCGCGGCCCGACGCAGACGCTCGCCTCGCCGCGGCGCAGGCGCTGCCACTCGTCGAAGCGCTCGCCGTCGGAGAGGGCGCTGTGGAGGACGGCGAAGCGGTCGCCGAGGCGGGCGCGGAAGCGGGCGACGGCCTGCGGGGCGAGGCCGATCTCGGGGACGAGGACGATGGCGCCGCGGCCGCGCGCGAGCGCCGCCTCGACCGCCGCCAGGTAGACCTCGGTCTTGCCCGAGCCGGTGACGCCGTGGAGGAGCTGCTCGCGGGGGGCGCCGGCCTCGCCGTCGAGCGCCGCGACGAGGGCGTCGACCGCGGCCCGCTGCTCGGGGAGGAGGCGCGGCGGCGCCGCGGCGGCGGTGAGACCGGGCGCGGCGGGGGCGCGGCGGACGCTCGAGTCGCGGGTGGCGATCAGGCCGCGCGCGGCGAGCCGGCGCAGGGTGGCGCGATCCGCCCCGACGGCTGCGGCCAGCTGCGGCGCCGAGGTCTCGCCGGTCTCGGCGAGCGCCTCGAGCACCGCCCGCTGCTTCACCCCGAGCCGGCCGCCGCCCTCGAGCGCCGCCTCGCCCGCCGGGGTGATCTCCGCCCGCAGCTCGGTCTTCGCCCGCACGGTGCGGCCCGAGCGCCCCGTCCCGGTCCCGGGTGGCAGCGCCAGCGAGAGGCCGCGCGAGGGCGTCGAGCAGTACTCGCGCGCCACCCAGAGGCCGAGCTCGACCAGCTCCGCGGGGGTCCCCGCCTCGAGCGCCTCGATCGGCTCGGCGAGTCGCTCCGGGGCCACCTCCGAGGAGTCGGCGAGCTCGACCACCACCCCGAGGAGGCGCCGCGGGCCGAACGGCACCCGCACCAGGCTGCCGACCTCGAGCCCCTCCATCGCCGCCGGCCGCCGGTAGTCGAACGGCCCCCGCAGCGCGCGGGCGGTGGTCAGCGGCTCGACCTTGAGGATCGACATCGGGCCGAGGTTATGGATGCCGGGGGACGGGGCGCTCAGCGTCGCTTATGCTGCCGCGCATGAGCCTCAATCTCAGCCCCGGCGAGCAGGTCATCTTCCAGGGCCACCCGTCCTGGCGCGCGATCATCGGCTTCTACCTGAAAGGCGTCGCGATCGCGATCGTGCTCGGCGTGATCGCCAAGCTGGTCGGCGCGAGCAGCCTCACCGTCTTCCTCGTGGTCCTCGTGGTGATCGCGGTGACCGTCCTGGTCGGGTTCATCCGGCGGGTCGCCACCGTCTACACGATCACGACGAGGCGCCTCAACATCAAGCGCGGCATCGTCCAGCGCGAGGTCCAGGAGACGCGCCTCGAGCGGGTCCAGAACGTCAACTACAACCAGTCGGTCTACCAGCGGCTGGTGCGGATCGGCGACGTCGACTTCGACACCGCGGCGAGCGGCGAGTACGACTTCATCTTCTACGGCGTCGCGAACCCCGAGGAAGTGGTGCACCGGGTGGATCAGGCGACCGGCGCCGGGGCGGCCGGGAGCCACGGGCTGGGAGAGCCGCAGGCGCCGAATTAGGGCCGGATCGCTCAGCCGCCGGGCAGGTGCGGGCGGATGCGGCGGAGGACGTCGGTCACCTCGTCCGGGGCGTGGGCGATCTGCCAGTGCGTGAAACGGAGCACGCGCAGGCCCGCGGCGGAGTGGGTCTGGTCGCGCCTCGCCATGCGGGCCTGTTGGGAGGCCGTGCGGTGGTAGCGCAGGCCGTCGGTCTCGACGACGAGGCACTGGCGGGGGAACCAGAAGTCCACTTCGTATCCCAGTACCCATCGTTTCGTCAGCGGGACAGGTAGCCCCGCGGCCTCGGCGAGAGGGCGGAAGAGGACCTCGAGGTCGGAGTCCGAGAGCCGGAACGTGTGCCGGTCGAGCATCGTGCGGAGGGTCTTCACGCCGGGCATGCCGACGTAGGAGTCGAGGGCGCGGCGCAAGGTCTCCGGGTCGACGAGGTCGCGCTTGTCGGCCTCGTTGACGGATCGCTCCAGGCGCAGGGGCGGGAGTTCGGTGGCGAGGTCGATCAGCGTCTGCACCGGATCGGTCACCGGGATGCCGAGATGCCTGGTCACGCTCCCCTGCGGCAGCGAGGGCCTCGCGTGGACCTTGATCCCCGGCCGCTCTAGCCTGCTCCTCCGCCTGATCGAGACGTCGATCCGTCCCTTCTTCTCCTGGCCGATTCCCCAGAGCCCCACGGCGCTCCGGTGACTCAGCGCGGCTCCGTCCCCGCAGGCGAGCACCGCCGCCATCCAGCGCCCGTTCGGCGTCAGCTCCGGCCTCCCCACGGCGTAGATGCCGCCCGCCACCGGATGCAGGCGGCCTGAGGCGATCCGGTGCCTGATGCCCTTGCTGGTGAAGCCGAGACGGAGCATGTCGGCCCGTGTGAGGACGCCGTGCTGGTCCCGCGCCAGTCGCCACGCCGCCGAGCTGCGCGCTGCATGAATCTTGGCCCCCATAGGGGCCTAAATTCATGCAGGCCGTGGTTCTCTCCCCCCTCGGCGGGACCTGGCGGGGACCCGCGGCCCGCTACGAGCGCGAACTACGCGGCTGCGGCCTCGGCGCCGGCCGCGGCCTTGAGGGCCTCGGCGCGGTCCGTCCGCTCCCAGGTGAACTCGGGCTCTTCGCGGCCGAAGTGGCCGTAGGCCGCGGTCTTCTGGAAGATCGGGCGGTGGAGGTCGAGGTACTGGCGGAAGGCGCCGGGGCGCATGTCGAACTCGGCTTCGATCAGCTCGGCGATGCGCTGGTCGGAGAGCTTGCCGGTGCCGAACGTCTCGACCATCAGGGAGACCGGGTGGGCGACGCCGATCGCGTAGGCGACCTGGACCTCGCAGCGGTCGGCGAGACCGGCAGCGACCAGGTTCTTGGCCACGTAGCGGGCCGCGTAGGCGGCCGAGCGGTCGACCTTGGACGGGTCCTTGCCGGAGAAGGCGCCGCCGCCGTGGCGGGCCATGCCGCCGTAGGTGTCGACGATGATCTTGCGGCCGGTCAGGCCCGCGTCGCCGACCGGCCCGCCGATCACGAACTTGCCGGTCGGGTTGACGAGGAAGCCGTCGCGGAGCGGGCCCTCCTCGTACATCCCCGGGACCTCGGCGGCCAGCACCGGCAGCACCACGTGCTCCCAGAGGTCGGGCCGGATCGTGGACTGGGAGTCGACGCCCTCGTCGTGCTGGGTGGAGATCAGGAGCTTCTCGACCGCGACCGGGCGGCCGTCGGCGTAGCGGACGCTGACCTGGGTCTTGCCGTCGGGCCCGAGGTAGCCGAGCGTGCCGTCCTTGCGGACCGCGGTGAGCCGTTCGGCGAGCCGGTGCGCGAGGTGGATCGGCATCGGCATCAACGCGTCGGTCTCGTTCGAGGCGTAGCCGAACATCATCCCCTGGTCGCCGGCGCCCGCGACGTCGAGCTCGTCGTCGTCGGACGGGTCGATCCGCGTCTCGTAGGCGTGGTCGACGCCCTGGGCGATGTCGGGGCTCTGCTTGTCGATCGAGGTGAGCACCGAGATGCGGTCGCAGTCGTATCCGTGGTTGGCGTCGTAGCCGATCCGTCGCACCGTCTCACGGACGATTTCCGGGATGTCGACGTAGATCTCGGTCGAGATCTCGCCTGAGACCACCGCCATCCCCGTGTTGACCAGGGTCTCGCAGGCGACCCGGCCGCCCGGGTCCTCGCTCATGATCGCGTCGAGGACGCCGTCGGAGATCTGGTCGGCGACCTTGTCGGGATGCCCCTCGGTCACCGACTCGGACGTGAACAGGTGCTCGCCCTCGGCGAGTGGCTTGGAAGTCGGCATCGGCGAAGCGTAGAGGAAACGCCGGCGCCGCCCCGGCGGGCGCGCTACCGGGGGCGCCCGCGACCGCCCGAATGCGGGACGAAGTCGATGACGAGCGGCACGCCCTCCAGCCCGTAGGCCTCGCGCAGCCGGTTCTCCAGGTGGTAGGCCCAGTCGCGGGTGATCAGCTTGCGGTCGTTGACCTGGATCGCGATCCGCGGCGGGCTCTCGCCGATCTGCGCCGCGTAGTAGAGCCGCAGGCGGCGACCGCGGCGGGCGGGCGGCGGCGTCTTGGCGACGATTTCGGCGACGAACTTGTTGAGCTCCGGGGTGGGGATGCGCGAGGCGGCGCGGTCGGCCAGCTCGAGCGCCTTCGGCAGCAGCGTGGCGACGTTGCGCCCGCGGGTCGCGCTGGCGGTGATCACGGCGGGGCGAAGCCGCAATTTGCGACCGACCCGGATGCGCGCGTCGTCGATGTCGGTCTCGCCGACGTCCCACTTGTTGAGCACCAGCAAGGTCGCGCAGCCCGCCCGCATCGCCATCTCGGCGACCCGCAGGTCCTCGGCGGTGACCCCGTCGGCGGCGTCGCAGACGACGATCGCCACGTCGGCCCGCTCGACCGCCCGTTCGGAGCGCAGCTGGGCGTAGAAGTCGACCGTCCCGGCGACCTTGGCGCGGCGTCGCAGACCGGCGGTGTCGACCAGGATCACGCGGCGTCCCTCGACCTCGAGCTCGGTGTCGATCGCGTCGCGGGTGGTGCCGGCGAGGTCGGAGACGATCACCCGGTCGGCGCCGAGGAACGCGTTGACGAGGGAGGACTTGCCGACGTTCGGGCGGCCGATGACGGCGACCCGGACGGCGTCGTCGGGCTCCTCGGCGGCGGGGCGGTCGCCGAGCGCGGCGACGACCGCATCGAGCAGATCCCCGGTGCCGAGGCCGTGCGTGGCCGAGACCGCGAGCGGCTCGCCGAGCCCGAGCGAGTGGAACTCGGCGGTCGCGCCGTAGTCGTCGGGCCGGTCGGCTTTGTTGACGACGACCAGGACCGGGACCTCGGAGCCGCGCAGGGTGCGGGCCAGCTCCGCGTCGCCGGCGCGGAGGCCGGCGCGGCCGTCGACCACCAGCAGGATCGCGTCGGCCTCGGCCATCGCCAGGCGCGCCTGGGCCTGCACGTCGCGGGCGAGCTCCGCCTCGTCCTCGAGATCGATGCCGCCGGTGTCGATCAGCTCCAGGCCCATCCCGTTCCACTCCGTGGCGAGGCGCTTGCGGTCGCGGGTGACGCCGGGCTCGGGGGAGGTCACGGCCTCGGAGCCGCCGACCAGGCGGTTGACGAGGGTGCTCTTGCCGACGTTCGGGAAGCCGACGATGGCGACCGTGGCGCTCATTTGGGCTCGGCGAGGGGGAGGATCGGGGGACCCTTCGCTCACGAACTGCCGGGAGGTTCGCTCAGGGTCCTCCGATCCTCCCGTCGAGGGGCCGGTGAGGCCTCGGTCTTGGGCGAGGGTGACGATGCGGGCGACGACTTCCTCCAGGGAAAGATTCGTGGTGTCCAACTCGACCGCGTCGGAGGCCGGGCGCAGGGCGCCGTGTCGACGCTCGGTGTCGCGGGTATCGCGGTCGCGCTGGGCGGCGAGGACCGCCTCCACGTCCTCGCCGGTCTCGGCGGCGCGGCGGCGGGCGCGCTCCTCGTCGCTCGCCGTGAGGAAGACCTTGAGCGGCGCGTCGGGGCTCACCACGGTGCCGATGTCGCGCCCCTCGGCGACATAGTCCCCGGCCTCGATCAGCGCCCGCTGACGGGCGACCAGGGCCTCGCGCACCGCCCCATGGACGGAGACGCGGGAGGCGCCGGCGCTCACCTCGGGGCGGCGGATCGCCTCGGTCACGTCGCGCCCGCCGAGCAGCACCCGGGGGCCGTCGAAGCCGATCTCGAGCCCGGCCGCGAGGGGCCCGAGCGCCGCCGCGTCGTCGGGGTCCACCCCGGCCTCATGCGCCGCCAGCGCCACGCTGCGGTACATCGCCCCGGAATCGAGGTAGGTCAAGCCGAGCTCGGCCGCCACGGCCCGCGCCACCGTGGACTTGCCGGCCCCGGCCGGGCCGTCGATCGCGATCACCATGGGCGGCAGCCTACGGACCCGCGGCCCGGCTCAGTGGACCGGGTCGCGGAGCGGGGGGCCGTGCTGGAGGGAGACGAGGTCGGACTCGAAGGCCGGGTAGCTGACCGCGGCGGCTGCCATGTCGGTGACTTCGACGCCCTCGCGCGAGGCGGCGCCGGCGATCGCGCCGAGCATCGCGATGCGGTGGTCGCCATGCGAGTCGATCGCGCCGCCGCGCAGGCCGCCGGTGCCCTCGATCACCATCCCGTCCGCGGTCGCCTCGACCTTCCCGCCGAGGGCGCGCAGCGCGTCGGTCACGGTGGCGATCCGGTCTGACTCCTTGCGCCGCAGCTCGGCGGCGTCGCGG
This sequence comes from Actinomycetota bacterium, assembly GCA_018268675.1. GTDB lineage: Bacteria > Actinomycetota > Thermoleophilia > Solirubrobacterales > 70-9 > VAYN01. The sequence continues at coordinate 17,489 of JAFDWB010000024.1, read as the reverse complement.
ATCGTGGTCGTCCCCTCGGCGAAGCAGGCGGCGAGCGCGACCAGCGGCAGCTCGTCGATCGCCAGCGGCACGTCGGCGCCGCCGACCTCGCAGCCGACGAGCTCGGAGTGGCCGACGCGGATGTCGCCGATCGGCTCGCCGCCCTCCTCCCCCTTCGGCGTGATCTCGATCGCCGCCGCGCCCATCCGCTCGAGGATCGTCAGCAGCCCGGTGCGGGTCGGGTTGAGGCCGACCCCGTGGAGGAGGATGTCGCTGCCCGGGACGATCGTCGCGGCGACGACGAAGAAGGCGGCGGAGGAGAAGTCGGCGGGGACGACGATCCGGCCCGGCTCGAGCCGCTCGGCGGGCGCGACGACGACCGTGTCCCCCTCGCGGCGCACCGCGGCGCCCGCGGCGGCGAGCATCCGCTCGGAGTGGTCGCGGGTCGGCAGCGGCTCGACCACCCGGGTCTCGCCGGCGGCGAGGAGCGCCGCGAAGAGCAGGCAGGACTTGACCTGGGCGCTAGCCACCGGCAGCTCGTAGGCGATGCCGTGGAGCGGCGCCGCCTCGATCTCGAGCGGCGGCAGGCGCTCCTCGCGGGCGGTGAGGCGCGCGCCCATCAGCCGCAGGGGGTCGGCGACGCGGTCGACCGGGCGGCGGCGGATCGACTCGTCACCGTCGAGCGTCCAGGCGCCTTCGGGCTGCCCGGCGAGCCAGCCCGGCAGCAGGCGCAGGAGCGTCCCCGCGTTGCCGACGTCGATCGCCGCCGGGCGGGCGCCGCGCAGCCCCACCCCGGCGATCCGCAGGTTCGGCGCGCCGAGCCCGTCGGCGGCGCCGCGCGCGTCGGCGGAGAGGTCCTCGTGCAGCAGTCGGGCCCCGACCGCCTGGATGGCGACCAGGGTCGAGCGCGTGTCGGCGGCGTCCAGGTAGCCGACGACGTCGGTCTCCCCCTCGCCCATCGCGGCGATCATCGCCGCCCGGTGGGAGATCGACTTGTCGGCGGGCGCGCGGAGGGCGCCGCGCAGCGCGCCCAGCGACCTGAAGTGAGTTCGGTCGGTCATCGGGGCGACGCTACCCGCCGGCGCCGACGACGGTGACGCCGTGGCCCAGCTCGCGAACCAGCGCCGCGCCCCGCTCGGCCTGCTCGGCCCCGGCCAGCCACAGCGAGACCGCCCCGGAGGTCATGTCGGAGGCCGGGTGCAGAGCCATGTCCTCGATGTTGACTCCGGCCTCGCCGAGCGCCAGCGCGAGCCGCGCCATCGTCCCCGGCCGGTTGGCGACGATCACCCGCAACTCGTACAAAGGTCCGTCGGGGCGCTCGGCTTCGAGCAGGCGGCGGCGGTCCTCCCCGGCGGCGGAGTGCCAGGCGGCGATCGCGTCCCGGTCGCCGGAGCGGATCAGCGCCGCCGCCGCGTCCAGCCGCCGCGCCACGGCCGCGACCGAGTCGGCGACCGCCTCGCGGTTGGAGGCGAAGATGTCGGCCCAGATCGCCGGGTTGGAGCCGGCCACGCGGGTGGCGTCGCGGAAGCTCGGGCCGACCTCGGGGACGCGATCGTCCCCCGCCAGGTCGGCGGCGGCCGCGGCGACGAGCGCGTTGGCGACCGCGTGCGGCATCCCGCTGACGGTCGCCATCAGGTGGTCGTGCCGGGCCGCGTCGATCGCCTGGGGACGGGCGCCGAGCCCCGCCACGGCGCGCTGCAGGCGGTCGTAGAGGACGCCGCTCGAGCGCCCTGTCGGGGTCAGGTACCAGCGCGCCCCCTCGAAGAGGTCGGCGCGGGCGTTGGCGACGCCGGCGGTCTCGGCGCCGGCCAGCGGGTGGCCGCCGACGAAGCGCTCGTCGGTTCCGAGGGCGGCGACGATGTCGCGCTTGGTCGAACCGACGTCGGTGACCGCGGTGTCGGGGCCGGCCGCCGCGAGCGCGGCGGCGGCGAGCTCCGGCAGGTGCCCGACGGGCGCCGCGCAGAAGACGAGCTCGGCCCCCTCGACCGCGGCGGCGATCGAGTCCGCGACGGTGTCGGCGGCACCCGCGTCGAGGGCGGCCCGGCGCGTCGCCGGGTCGGGGTCGAAGCCCGCCACCGCGGCGCCGAGGCGCTCCCGCGCCGCGAGCCCGATCGAGCCGCCGATCAGCCCGACGCCGAGGACGGCGATCCGCGGCGCCGCCGACTCACTCATCCAGTGCCACGGCGCTTTCTCAGGCGCGCCGCGCCTGCACCGCGGAGGCGAACCGGTCGAGCGCCTGGACGGTGTCCTCCCAGCCAAGGCAGGCGTCGGTGATCGACTGGCCGTAGAGGAGCTCCTGCCCCGGGCGCAGGTCCTGGCGCCCCTCGACCAGGAAGGACTCGAGCATCACCCCGACGATCGCCTTGTTGCCGTCGGCGACCTGGTCGGCGATTTCCCCGGCGGCGAAGAACTGCTTTTCCGGGTCCTTGCCGCTGTTGTCGTGGGAGGCGTCGATGACCAGGCGCTCCGGCAGGCCGGCGACGCCGAGGGTGACCAGCGCGTCCTCGACCTCGGGCACGTGGTAGTTCGGCATGCCGTGGCCGCCGCGGAGGATGATGTGGCAGTCGGGGTTGCCGGTGGTGTGGAGCACCGCGGGCGCGCCGGTGTCGTCGATCCCGGCGAAGGCGTGCTCGGCGGCGGCGGCGCGGACCGCGTCGACCGCGACCTGGACGTTGCCGTCGGTGCGGTTCTTGAAGCCGATCGGCATCGAGAGGCCGGAGCCGAGCTGGCGGTGGGTCTGGCTCTCCGAGGTGCGCGCGCCGATCGCCCCCCAGGCGACCGCGTCGGCGATGTACTGCGGGGTGATCGGGTCGAGGAACTCGCAGCCGACCGGGAGGCCGAGGCCGACCACCTCGAGCAGCAGGCGGCGGGCGATGCGCAGGCCGGCGTTGACGTCGGCGGAGCCGTCGAGGTGCGGGTCGTTGATCAGGCCCTTCCAGCCGGTCGTCGTCCGCGGCTTCTCGAAGTAGACGCGCATCACGACCAGGAGGTCGTCGCCGAGCTCGCGCGCGACGGCGGCGAGCCGGTTGGCGTAGTCGAGGGCCGCCTTCGGGTCGTGGACGCTGCACGGGCCGACCACGACCATCAGCCGTGGGTCGCGTCCGTGGAGGACGTCGACGACTTCCTGGCGGCCGCGGATGACCGCCTTGGTGCGCTCGTCGCCGAGCGGCAGCTCCTCGAGCACCCGCCCGGGTGGGGTCAACTCGACCACTTTTGCGATCCGCTGGTCACGGACGCCGCCCCGCTGGGCGCCCTGCATGCCGATGATCATTTTCCCTTCGCCTTTCTCCAAAACGGTGCAATCGTAACTTCCCCTTGTCCTGACGAGGACCTGCGCGGGTGCGTGAGTGCGCACGCGCGTGGGCGGCGCCCGGCCGAAGACTGTCTCGGGGCGGCCGTGGGCCGCCGGGCCGGACGCCTAGGTAAATCGCCAGTAATACGCGGTGAAGTCGCCACGGCCGGGTGTCGCGTCGAGCGCGAGTCGAGATTCAGATGCGGCGGTGGCAAGTCGCTTCACAGCGGAGTCTTTGTACCACTCAGGCCGACCGAGGTCCAGCGGGCGCAACCACCATCCCCCACCCGGGGAAGGGTCCGGGGCGTGATTTCTCTCCCCCCTCCGCGCGACCGAGCCGCCGATCGTCCGCGAAGAAGGGAGCCTCGCCGACGCCCTCAGCCGAGCAGCGGCGCGAGCGCCGCCAGGAACCGGCCGTCCTCCTCCTCGGTGCCGTAGCTGACCCGGAAGTGCCCGGGGTCGCCGAGCGGCGCCCCCGCCCGCACCGCGATGTCGGCGGCGGCGAGCCCGGCGATCACCGCGGCTTCGTCGCGGTCGCCGAGCTCCACCCAGGAGAAGTTGGCCTGCGACTCCGACACCCAGAGGCCCAGGTCGCGCAGCCCCTCCTGGACCCGGATCCTCTCCGCCACCGCCGCCTCGACCCGCGCCAGCACGTCGTCTTGGTGGAGGATCGCCTCCGCGCCCGCCGCCTGCGCGAGCGCGTTGACGCTGAACGGCTGGCGCACCGCGTCGACCGCGGCGCGGAAGTTCGAGGACCCGATCGCGTAGCCGACCCGCAGCCCGGCGAGCCCGTAGCACTTGCTGAACGTCCGCAGCACGACCAGATTCGGGAAGTCCTTCAGCAGGTCGAGCGAGGCGTCGGGGTCATCGTCGGTCTGGAACTCGACGTAGGCCTCGTCGAGGATCACCGTCACGTGCGCGGGAACCGCCTCCAGGAACGTGGCGATCGCCGCCGCCGGGTGGTGGGTCGCGGTCGGGTTGTTCGGGTTGCAGACGATCAGCAGCTGCGTCGCCGCGGTCGCCTCCGCCGCCATCGCCTCGAGGTCGAGCGCGTCGCCCTCGCCGAGCGGCACGCGGACCTCCCGCGCCCCGGTCAGCGCCGGCAGGTACGGGTACATCGAGAAGCTCGGCCAGGCGTAGAGGATCTCGTCGCCCGGCTCGCAGAGGGCGGCCGCGGCCGCCAGGAGCAGGTCGCAGGAGCCGTTGCCGACCGCGATCCGCCCGGGTTGCGTGTCGTAGCGATCGGCGAGCCGGCGGCGCAGCAAGGTCGCGTCGGGGTCCGGGTATCGGTTCATCGACCCCGCCGCGCGGCCGATCGCCTCGACCACCTTCGGGTGGGGCGGCAGCGGCGACTCGTTGGAGGCGAGCTGCGCGATCCCCCCGGCAGCGATCGCCTCCGGCGCCTGCCCGGTCGGCACCCCCGCCTTGTACCCCGGCATCCGCGCGAGCTTCTCTGCGTAGGTGACCGTCATCGGCCGATTCTTACGCGTGCCGTCACTGGGCGGCGTTCAGATCGCCGCGCAGCTTCTGCGTCTCGCCGATGTAAACGTGGTCGGGGGTCGCGTCCTCGGGCGCGTAGTAGTGCAGCATCACCCGGATCACCCGCTCCATCGATCCGGGCACCGGGATCTCCCGCGTGCACAACAGCGGCACCGTGCTCAGCCCGAGCTGCCGCGCCGCGACCGCGGGGAACTCCGCATCGAGGTCGGCTGTGGTGGTGAAGATGCAGCTCACCATGTCGTCGGCCTCGAGCGAGTTCCGCTCGATCAGCGCCCGCATCAGCTCCTCGGCGGCGGCGAGGATCGCCTCCCGCTCGTTCGCCTCGGCCTGCACCGCCCCCCGGAGCGCAAACAGACGGCGCTGCGGTCCCTGATAGCTGCCGACGTCCATCGGCGCGCATCTTCCCAAAGCGGCGGACGGAGCGGGTTTCCCCGGCGCGGAGGGGGTGAATATTCCCCGCCGTGTTCCTTACTTGCCGATGACCCAAGTTTCGAACACGGCAAGCCGCCTCCTCGCCCCGATCGCCGTGGCCCAGGAAGGGCTGGTGACGACGGCGCAACTTCGGGCGGCCGGACTGGGTGACGATGTCGTCTCGCGTTGGGTGGCGACCGGGCGCCTCCACCCTGTCATGCGCACCGTTTTCGCCCTCGGACACCCGGGGCTTGGGCCCCGCGCTTGCCTGCGCGCACCGGTCCTCGCCTGCGGACCCGGAGCCGTGATCTCCCATCGAAGCGCCGCGTGGCTTCTTCGGCTGCGGGAGAAGAACCCGGTGACCGTGGATGTCATCTGCACGGGTCAGGCCGGGCGAAAGCTGGAGGGAATCCGCGTCCACAACGTGCCCTATCCCGCGCCCACTGAAGTGCGGCCCATCCACGGGATCGCCTGCACCTCGGTGGCGCGGACGGTTGTGGACCTTGCGGGGACGTACGGGGAGAAGGGGCTGCGGGAGACGATCGAGATGGCGGCGACGGAACGGGTGCTCGACCTGGCAGCAATCGACGCGATCCTCACCGCAGGGCCGAGGCGGCGCGGGACGCCGTGCCTGCGGCGCGTCCTCGACGAGTGGCGACCGGTCGCCGAGACGGCGAGGTACGCGACGTTCCGGAGCCTCTTCGAGGCCAGGCTCCTGCCTCTGGTCGCCGCGGCGGAGCTGCCGACGCCGCAGTTCAACGCCCGCGTCCGCACCCCAGATCGCGTCCTCGAGGTCGACCTCCTCTGGCCGAACGAGCGCTTCGTGGTCGAAGCCGACAGCCGCCGCCACCACGGCATCGAGGTGGCCTTCGAGCGCGACCACAGGCGCGCCCGCGAACTCCTCGCCGCCGGCTACGGGCTCCTGCGGGTCACCTGGCGGGAAGCCGAAAACGAACCGGACGCCGTCTTCGCGGTGATCCGCCAAGAACTCCAACGGAGCGGCTCCGTGTAGCCTCGGGCCGCCTCCGCCTACACGCCCGGGCTCGCGTCCTCGCCAGTTGCCGCCCGGAGCTCCTCGATCTCGGCATCCGTGAGGCGCCGCGCCTTGCCCTCCGCGAGGCCTCCGAGTGCCAGTGGTCCGAACGCGACGCGCCTCAAGGCGACGACGCGGTTGCCGACCGCGTCGACCATGCGGCGCACCTGGCGGTTGCGGCCTTCGCGGAGGACGATCTCGATCTCGCGGTCACCGACCTGACGGACCTGGGCGGGCGCGGTCGGGCCGTCCTCGAGCTCGACGCCCTCGCGCAACCGCGCCAGCTCGCGCTCGCCCGGCGGCTTGGCGAGGCGCGCCCGGTAGACCTTCGGGACTTCGTAGCGCGGGTGGGTGAGGCGATTCGCCAGGGCGCCGTCGTTGGTGAGCAGCAGCAGGCCGGTGGAGTCGGCGTCGAGGCGGCCGACCGGGTAGAGGCGCGCCTTCGAGTCGACCAGGTCGACCACCGCCGGCCGCGCCCCCGGCTCGCGCGCGGTCGAGACGACCCCGGCGGGCTTGTTGACGGCCCACACCTCGCGCGCCTCGGCGCCGACCAGGGCGCCGTTCACGCGCACGTCGTCGCCCTCCCCCACGTCCCGCGCCGGATCGGTCACCACCTCGCCGCCGACCGTCACCAGCCCCTTCGCGATGATCTCCTCGGCTTTACGCCGTGAGGCGACCCCGCCGTGCGCGAGGTACTTGGCGAGCCGCATCGCCGCCCGGCGCTACTCGGCGCGCTGTTCGCCGGCTTTGAGGAGGCGCTCGCGCAGCTCGCGTTCGTCCTCGGGGGTCGGGTCGAAGCGCGAGGGGTCCGGGAGCTGGTCGAGGCCGACGAGGCCGAAGAGCCGTTCGAAGAGCTCCGAGGTCTTGAAGATCGCGGCGCCGAACTGGGAGCGCCCGGCCTCCTCGATCAGGCCGCGGTCGGCGAGGGTCTGGACCGCCGACTCGGAGCTGACCCCGCGGATGCGGGCGACCTCCGGCCGCGAGACCGGCTGCAGATAGGCGACGATCGCCAGCGTCTCCGCCTGCGCCGGGGTGAGCGGCGGGGTGCGCGGTTTGGCGAGGAGGCGGCGGGCGGCGCCCTCGGTCGCCGGGTCGCTTGCCAGGGCGTAGCCGCCGCCGACCAGGCGCAGGACGAGGCCGCGGCGGCCTTCGGCGAAGTCTTCGCTCAGCAGCTCGATCGCCTCGGCGACCTGGCCCTCGGTCGCTTCCGTCGCCGCGGCGAGGTCGGCGACGCTGACCGGGTCGGAGGAGAGAAACAGCAGTGCTTCGACCGTGCGCGAAAGGTCGGTCACGCCGCCGCCACCCCGTTGCCGCGGAGGACGCGGATCGGGCCGAAGGTCTGGGTCTGCTCCCAGGTCACCTCGCCGTTGCGGTAGAGCTCGAGCAGCGCGAAGACGGTGACCGCCTGGGTCAGCCGGTCCTCCTTGCCGAACTCCTCGTCGAAGTCGAAGCTGGGACGGCGGGTGAGCGCGTCGCGCAGGGCGCGGAGGCGGCGCTGGAGGGAGACGGTCGGGCGGATATGGGAGACGTCGACTTCCTCGGGCTCGCGCAGGAGGTCGCCGATCGCGGCGCCGAGGCGCTCCGGGTCGTAGACGACGACGGCGGCGTCGACGGCGACGCGGCGCAGGTTGGCGGGGAGCGGCGCCGAGCGGTAGAGGTAGCCGCGCTCGGCCTCGAAGCGGTCGACGAGGACGGTGGAGGCCTCACGGTAGCGGCGGTACTCGAGCATGCGGGCGAGCAGCTCCTCGACCGCCTCCTCCGGTTTCATCGGCTCGATGCCGTCCTCCTCGCGCGGCAGCATCAGGCGCGACTTCAGCTCCAGCAGGGCGGCGATCAGGACGAGGAATTCGGTCGCCACCTCGAGGTCGAGCTGCCCCGTCTCTTCGAGGTGGTCGACATAGGCGACGACGACCTCGCCGAGCTGCAGCTCGAGCAGGCTGACCTCCTCGCGCAGGACGACCGCGAGCAGGAGGTCGAAAGGCCCGGCGAAGACATCGAGGTCCAGGTCAAGGTCGGCGACGGCCATCCGGCCAGATTAGAGGCGGCCCGAGACGGGCAAACCGCGTTTCGACGCTATTTGCGGCCTGACGGCCTCAGCCGAACCCCATGCGCTCGCGCACGTCCACCAGGGTCGCCGCCGCGATCGCGCGCGCCTTCTCCGCCCCGGCCGCCAGCGTCGCCTCGAGCCCCGCCTCGTCGGGCCGCAGCTCCTCGTAGCGCTCGCGCACCGGCGCCAGCAGCTCGACCACCCCGTCGGCCACCGCTCGCTTGAAGTCCCCGTACCCGAGCCCGTCGAACTCGCGCTCGATCTCGGCCCGCCCGGTCCCCCGCGCCACCGCGAGGATGTCGATCAGGTTCGTCACCCCCGGCTTGTCCGGCGCCGCCCGCACCTCGCGCCCCGAGTCGGTCACCGCCGAGCCGACCTTCTTGCGGATCGTCTTCTCGTCGTCCAGCACCAACACCGTCCCCGCCTCGGTCCCGCCGGTGGTCGACATCTTCCGCTCCGGCTCCTGCAGGTCCATGATCCGCGCCCCGACCTCCGGCAGCACCAGCTCCGGCACCACCAGCACCTCGCCGAAGCGCGCATTGAACCGCCGCGCGATCTCCCGCATCAGCTCGACGTGCTGGCGCTGGTCGTCGCCTACCGGCACCTCGGTCGCCCGGTAGGCGAGCACGTCGGCGGCCATCAGAACCGGGTAGTAGAAGAGCGCCGCCGAGGCCAGCTCGCGCGCCCGCCCCGACTTTTCCTTGAACTGCGTCATCCGGTCGAGGTCGCCATGCGACGTCACCGCCGAGAGCAGCCAGGTCAGCTCGGTGTGCTCGCGCACGTCGGACTGGCGGAAGAAGATGCAGCGCTCCGGGTCGAGCCCGGCGGCGAGCAGGATCGCCGCCGTGTCGAGGACCCGCTCGCGCAGGTCGGCGGGCTCGTAGGGCACCGAGATCGAGTGCAGGTCGACGACGCAGAAGATCGCCGGGTCGCCACGGTCCTGCCCCTCGACGTACTGGCGGATCGCGCCGATGAAGTTGCCGAGGTGCTTGCGCCCGGTCGGCTGGATGCCGGAGAAGATGATCGGTCTGCCGTCGGCCATGGGCCGCCAAATCTAATTTCTCCGCGGGCTCGGCGTCCTCGCGGGCGGCGCCGAGGCCCAGGGACGCAAGTTCCCGACCGGTCGGGGGCGGCCGCTTGCGCGCGGCGCGGAGGCTGGAACAATCCCCCCATGGCGAGAGCGATCTGGTCCGGCTCGATCAGCTTCGGGCTGCTGAACGTGCCGGTGCGCATGTACAGCGCGGTGGCGCGGCGGAACATCGCGCTGCGGGAGATCCGGGCGGCCGACTCGGCGCGGATCAAACACCGGCGGGTGGCGGAAGGGACCGACGAGGAGGTCCCCTACGACGAGATCATCAAAGCGTATGAGCTGACGCCGGGTCAGTACGTGCCGCTGACCAAGGAGGAGATGGAAGCGCTGGCGCCGGAACGGACGCGCGCGATCGAGGTGCAGGACTTCGTCGGCCTCGACGAGATCGACCCGATGTACTTCGACAGCCCCTACTACCTCGGGCCGGGGGCCGGCGCCGAGAAAGCCTACGCATTGCTGGCGAAAGCGATGAAAGCCTCGGGCAAGGTGGCGATCGCCCACTTCGTGCTCCGCAACAAAGAGCACCTGGCGGCGCTCCGCAGCGACGGCAACGTGCTGACGCTGACGACGATGCGCTTCGCCGACGAGGTCGTGCCGGTCGACGAGCTCGAGATCCTCCCCGAGAAGGCCCAGAAACCGGCGAAACGCGAGCAGGAGATGGCCGAGCAGCTGATCGACTCTCTCTCCACCCACTTCGACCCGACCGCCTACCGCGACGAGTACCGCGAGCAGCTGCTGGCCCTGATCGAACGCAAGGCCGAAGGCAAGGAGATCGTCGCCGCCGAGGCCGAGGCGCCGCAGGCGACCACGGCGCCGGACCTGATGGCGGCGCTCGAGGCGAGCATCGCCGCGGTCAAGGACAAGAAGCCGGCCCCGAAAACGCGCAAGAAAGCACCGCCGAAAGCGAAAAAAGCCAAACGCCCGGCGCGGGCGAAAGCCAAATCCAACTAGGCCCGCCCCGTGGCGTCGAGCCGCCAGGTCGAGATCGACGGTCGTGAGCTGAAGCTCACCAACCTCGACAAGGTCCTCTACCCGAAGAGCGGCTTCACCAAGGGCGAGATGATCGACTACTACGCCAAGGTGGCGCCGGCGATGATCCCCCACCTGAGCGGCCGCGCGGTCACCCTGCGCCGCTTCCCGGAAGGGGTCGAAGACCTCGACGCGGCGTTTTTCGAGAAGCGCTGCCCGCGGCACCGCCCGAAATGGGTGAAGACGGCGACCGTAGAAGCGGGCCCGCGCGCCGGCAAGATCGACTTCTGCGTCTGCGACGGGCTGCCGACGCTGGTCTGGATGGCGCAGCTGGCGACGGTCGAGTTCCACCCCTCCCTCTCCCTCGCGCGCGCCCCGAAACGCCCGACCGTGCTCGCCTTCGACCTCGACCCCGGCCCGCCCGCCGACATCGTCGACTGCTGCCGCGTCGCGCTCCGCCTGCGCGATCTCTTCGGCCACTTCGACGTCCGCTGCTTCCCCAAGACCTCGGGCTCGAAGGGGATGCAGGTCTACGTCCCGCTCAACTCCAAAAAGGTCGACTACGAGGTGACCAAACCGTTCGCCAAAGCGATCGCCCAGCTGCTCGAGAAGCAGACGCCGGACGCGGTTGTCTCGAAGATGAAAAAGGTCGAACGGGAGGGCAAGGTCTTCGTCGACTGGTCCCAGAACCACCAGCGCAAAACCACCGTCGCCGTCTACTCCCTGCGCGCCCGCGAACGCCAGACCGCCTCGACCCCCATCACCTGGGACGAGGTGGCCGAGACGGCCGACTCCGGCGACGGGAGCAAGCTCGTCTTCGAGGCCGACGCGGTCCTCGACCGGATCGAGCGCCAAGGCGACCTCTTCGCGCCGGTGCTGGAGCTGGAACAGGAAGTGCCTGAGCTGTAGCTGTAGGGACGGGCGGCGCGACCCGGGCGTCGGCGGCCGTCCGAGGTGCGTCCTGGGACGTGATGGTGCGTGTGAGAGCGGGCACAGGGACGGGGGGAGTCGGACTTCCGTGATCGTCCCTTACGAGAGGAGCGCCCGGGAGGGCCCGGGATCGAGGACCGGGGAGTCTGTGGAAGGCGGGAGGACCAGTGACGGACCTCGCTCCCCCCGACCTGACCCCGTCCAGCTGTTCCTTATCGTCGATATACGGGCATAAGGAACAGCTGGACGGAGGGTGCGCTCGTGTGGCTCCCCCGCGACCCTTCCTCCGCGCGCCCCGGCCCTTCTTCCGCTGCCCACCCACCGGCCGTCGTCCCTTGCCCTCTCGGGGCGCCAGTTCCGACCCCGGCGCCGGAACGAATCTCTACGGCCCCGGGTCGAAGCGGCCGCGCATCGCGGGCGGTACCGACCCTCGCGGGCCGCGCCACATCTGGGTGCCGGAGCGGCCGGGAACCAGTTCGACCTCGCGGATCGGGCGGAAGCCGAGGCATTCGTAGCGGGGGACGTTGCGCGGGTTCGACGACTCGAGGAAGGCGGGCGCGGGCGGGTCGCCGGCGTCGATCTCGGCCAGGTTGGCGGCGACGAGGCCGACGCCGAGCCCGCGGCCGGCGTGGTCGGGGTGGGTGGCCAGGAGGCTGAGGTAGAAGTGCGGCGGCTCGTGGGGGTGGTTGCGTTCGAAGGCGTCCAGGAGCTCCTTCACCCGCGCCGCCGCCTCGGGCTCGCAGGCCGCGGCGATGACGCCCGGCAAGCGCTCCTCCTCGGCGGGCGGCATCTCCGGAGAGCCGGGCGGGATCCAGAGCGCCACCGCCTCGACCCCGTCGGTGACCCGCACCCACCCCATCCCGAGGGCCGCGCCGGCGAAGAAGCCGAAGACGCGCTCGAGCGCCGCCAGCTTGCGCTCGCGGGAGGCGTCTTCGAAGGCCCAGCCCCAGAGCGGGTCGTGCTCGAACGCCCGCGCCAACGTCTCCCCGATCCGGTCCAGATCCCCCGCCTCGGCGACGCGCGTGTCCATGTCGGGTCAGCCCAGGGGTTGGCGGACGACCGGTTGGCGGGTCGCGCGGACCTCGTCGAGGCGACGCACCGGGGTCGAGTAGGGCGCGTTCTTTGCCACCTCGGGGTCGGTCTCGGCCTCGGCGAGGATCTCCTCGACCGCGGCGGCGAAGGCGTCGAGGCTCTCCTTCGTCTCCGTCTCGGTCGGCTCGACCATCAGCGCCTCCTCGACCAGCAGCGGGAAGTAGACGGTCGGCGGGTGGAAACCGAAGTCGAGCAAGCGCTTGGCCAGGTCGAGGGTGGCGAGGCCGAGCTCGGTCTTCATCGGCCGCCCGGAGAGGACGAACTCGTGCATGCAGAGGCGGTCGAAGGCGACCGGCAGCCGCTCCCCCGCCCGGCCCTCGGCAAGCCGCGCCTTCAGGTAGTTGGCGTTCAGCACCGCGGTCTCGGAGGCCTCCGCGAGCCCGTCGGCGCCAAGGCTGAGGATGTAGGCGTAGGAGCGCACGAAGACGCCGAAGTTGCCCTGGAAGCCGCGCAGGCGGCCGATCGACTTCGGCCGCTCGAAATCGAGGTCGAAGGTCGGGCCCTCGCCGTCCGCGCCCTCGCGGCGGACCACCTGCGGCCGGGGCAGGAACGGCTCGATCCGCTCCGACACCGCGATCGGCCCCGCCCCCGGGCCGCCACCGCCGTGCGGCTGGCTGAAGGACTTGTGCAGGTTCAGGTGGACGATGTCGAAGCCCATGTCGCCGGGCCGCGTCCGCCCCATGATCGCGTTCAGGTTCGCCCCGTCGTAGTAGAGCGTCCCACCCGCCGCGTGGATCAGCGCCGCGATCTCCTCGATGTTCTCGTCGAAGAGCCCAAGCGTGTTCGGGTTCGTGAGCATCAGGCAGGCGATCTGGTCGTGATCCTCCTCGATCCTGGCGCGGAGGTCGTCCATGTCGACCCCACCCCCCTGATTCGTCGCCACCTTGACGACTTCGTAGCCCGCCATCGTCACCGAGGCGGGGTTGGTGCCGTGCGAGGTGTCGGGCGCCAGCACCTTGGTGCGGACCTCGCCGCGGTCGGCGTGGTAGGCGCGGGTCAGCAGCAGGCCGGCGAGCTCGCCGTGGGACCCGGCGGACGGCTGCAGGCTGACGTGGGGCAGGCCGGAGATCTCGGCCAGGCTCGCCTGCAGCAGCCACATCAGCTCGAGCGCACCCTGGGCGCGGCGCGGGTCCTGGGCCGGGTGGAGGCGGGCGTGGCCGGGCAGCGCCGCGACCCGCTCGTTCAGCCGCGGGTTGTGCTTCATCGTGCAGGACCCGAGCGGGTAGAAGCCGGTGTCGAGGTCGAAGTTCCGCCGGCTGAGGCGGTTGTAGTGGCGGACGATCTCGGGCTCGGCGATCTCCGGGAGCCGCGGCGGCTCGGCGCGCAGGAGGTTCGCCGGGATCAGGTCCTCGAGCGGCGTCTCCGGGGCGCCCGCGTCGGGGAGCACGGCCGCACGCCGCCCCGCCTTCGACTTCTCGTAGATCGTCGTCGCGCGTTCGCGCTGCATCGGCGCCTCGGCGAGCGTCATGCGACCGCCCCCTGTGGCGCCTTGCTCTCGCTATCCGAGAGTTTCGCTCCACGGCTTGCGGCGATCGCCGCCTCGACGGCCTCGGCGAGGGCGTCGATCTGCGCCACGGTCCGCCGCTCGGTGATCGCGACGAGCAGCCCGTCGTCGTACTCCGGATACTCGCGGCCGAGCGCGTACCCCGCGGCGATGCCGCGCTCCGCGACGCGGTCGAGCACCTGGTCGACCGGCGCGTCCAACCGCACCGCGAACTCGCGCACCACCGGCGCGTCGTGCAGCAGCTCCACGCCCTCGACCGCCGCGAGGCGCTCGCGCGCGTACGCGGTCCGGCGCACCAGCAGTTCGCCCAGCTCGCGGAAGCCCTCGCGGCCGAGCCAGGCGAGGTGGACCATCGCCCCGAGCGCGTTCAGCGCCTGGGCGGTGCAGATGTTGTTGGTCGCCTTCTCGCGGCGGATGTGCTGCTCGCGGGTCTGCAGCGAGAGCACGAAGCCGCGGCGCCCGTCGACATCCACGGTCTCCCCCGCGATCCGCCCCGGCATGCGCCGGATCTGCGCCTCGGTCGCGCAGAAGAAGCCGAACGAAGGCCCGCCGAAGTCGAGGCGGTTGCCGAGCGGCTGCCCCTCGCCGAGGGCGATGTCGGCGCCGCACTCGCCCGGCGGTTTCAGGATCCCCAGCGTCATCGGGTCGCAGGCGACGACCAGCAGCGCGCCGTGCTCCTTCGCCGCCGCGCCGAGCGCCTCGACGTCCTCGACCGCGCCGAGGAAGTTCGGGCTCTGCAGGATCACCGCCGCGGTCTCGCCGTCGACCGCCGCCACCAGCGCCGCCGCGTCGGTGACGCCGCCCGCCAGCCCGACCTCGACGACTTCGGTGCCGAAGCCCGCCGAGTAGGTGGCGAGGGTCTCGCGGCTGTGCGGGTGGACGCCGCGCGAGACGACGAACTTGCGCCGCTTCGTCGCCCCCATCGCCAGGTACCCGGCCGAGGCGACCGAGCTCGGCCCCTCGTACAGCCCGGCGTTCGACACCGGCAGGCCGGTGAGCTCCGACATCGCGGTCTGGAACTCGAACATCACCTGCAGCCCGCCCTGGGAGATCTCCGGCTGGTAGGGCGTATACGGGGTCAGGAACTCCGAGCGCGAGGTGATCGCGTCGACGATCGCGGGCACGTAGTGGTCGTACATCCCCGCGCCGACGAAGCAGACCTGCCGCTCGGCGTCGGCGTTCCGCCCGGCCAGCGCCGCGAGCCGCTCGAAGACCTCGGCCTCGCTCATCCCGGCGGGCAGCTCGAGCGGCCGGCCGAGGCGCAGCGGGCCGGGGATCTGCTCGAACAGATCGTCGATCGACCGGACGCCGATCGCGGCCAGCATCTCGGCGCGGTCGCCGTCGGTGGCTGAGGTGTAGCGAGTCACTCCAGGTAAGGCTAGGGAAGGCGGGGGCCGGGCTAGCGGTCGAGCAGTTTCTGGTACTCGGCGGCGGAGAGGAGCGCCTCGCTCTCCTCCGGGTGCGACAGGCTCACCTTGACCAGCCAGCCCTCGCCGTAGGGATCCTCGTTGATCTTCTCGGGACTGTCCGAGAGCGAGTCGTTGACCTCGGTCACCTCGCCCGACATCGGCGCGATCACGTCGGAGACCGCCTTCACCGACTCGACCTCGGCGTAGGAGGAGTCTTTGGTCAGCACCGTGCCCACCTCGGGCGGCTCGAAGAAGACGACCTCGCCGAGCGTGTCCTGGGCGTACCAGGTGATCCCGAAGGTCGCGGTGTCACCCTCGACCCGGACCCAGTCGTGCTGATCGTGGTAGCGCAGGTCGTCTGGGTAGTTGGCCTCGGCCAAGTTCAACTCCTTATCTGGTGGACGCTGGTCCGGTTGGTGATCACGGGTAGAGGGGCTTGGAAGCTATCCGGGCGGGACGATGCCTGCCGCGCACGTCGATCTCGACCTCGGTGCCAGGCTCGGCGAGATCGGCGCGGACGTAGGCCATCCCGGCGCCGAGCTCGAGCGACGGCGCGAAGGTGCCGCTGGTGACGGTCCCGACCTGCGCGCCGCGCTCGCCCAGCACCGGGTTGCCGTCGCGGGGGATCCCGGCGCCCTCGATCGTGAACGCGACAAGGCGCTCGGCGGTGCCCTCGGCGCGCGCCGTCGCCACCGCGGGGGAGCCGAGGAAGCCGGTCTCCTCCTTGCAGGCCCAGGCGAGGTCGGCCTCGATCGGGTTGCGCTCCGGGGTCAGCTCGTGGCCGTGCAGCGGATAACAGACCTCGAGGCGCAGCGTGTCGCGGGCGCCGAGGCCGCAGGGGACGATCCCGGCCAGCCGCAGCTCGGTGAAGATCGGGATCGAGACCTCCGGGTCGACCAGGAGCTCGACCCCGTCCTCGCCGGTGTAGCCGGTGCCGCAGATCAGCGCCGGGCGGCGGCCGACCTGGGCCGCGCGGACATGGAAGCGCTCCGGCAACTCGATCTTCAGCGTCTCGGCGAGGATCGCGCGGGCATGCGGGCCCTGCACGGCGAGCATCGCGTAGCGGTCGGCGACGTCGCGGACCGCGACCTCGTACTCGCGCGACCAGCGGCCGAGCCACTGGAGGTCGGTCTCGTGGTTGGAGGCGTTGGTGACGATCAGGTAGCGGTCGGTCCCGAGCCGGTAGAGGAAGACATCATCGACAACCCCTCCAGACTCGTTGCAGAGACACGAGTACTGCGCCCCGCCCACGGCGACCCTGGCGACGTCGTTCGAGAGCACCAGTTGCAGGAACTCGAGCGCGCCGTGACCCTCGACTTCGACCTCGCCCATATGCGAGACGTCGAACATCCCCGCGTGCGTCCGCACCGCCGTGTGCTCCTCCTTGATCCCCTCGTAGAGCACCGGCATCTCCCAGCCGGCGAAGGGCACCAATTTGGCGCCGAGCTCGACGTGCTGCTCATAGAACGGAGTCCGTCGCATCGACGGCAGGCTATTTCACAGCGGCCCCCGCCGGGACCCGCCGGGAGTCCCTCTCCAGGAACTCCCGCGAACGCGGCCTGGAGAGGGACTCCCGGCGGGTCCCCCACGCGCCTACTCTTTGAGGAACCCGGGGACGTCGATGTCGTCGTCGGACACCCGCAGTTTGCGGATGTCGGTGTCCTCGGCGGAGACGCGCGGGCGCGACTCGTAGCGCCGCCGCACCCGCTGCGGGGAGCGCGCCAGCAGCTCGAAGCCTTCGAAGCCGGTGGCGATCACCGTGACCCGGATCTCGTCGCGCATCGACTGGTCGACGACCGAGCCGAAGATGATGTTGGCGTTGTCGTCGGCTTCCTGCTGGACCAGCTGGGCCGCCTCGTTGACCTCGAAGAGGCCGAGGTCTTCGGGCCCGGTGATGTTCAGCAGCATCCCGGTCGCGCCTTTGATCGACTCCTCGATCAGCGGCGAGGTGATCGCCGCTTTGGCCGCTTCGAGGGCGCGTTTCTCGCCCGAGGCCGAGCCGACCCCCATCAGCGCCGAGCCGGCGTCGCGCATGATCGTCCGCACGTCGGCGAAGTCGAGGTTGATCAGCCCGGGGATCGTGATCAGGTCGGTGATGCCCTGGACGCCCTGGCGGAGGATGTCGTCGGCCTGGCGGAAGGCGTCGAGGACGCTGGTCCGCCGCTCCACCGCCTGCAGCAGCTTCTCGTTCGGGACGATGATCAGGGTGTCGACGTTGTTGCGCAGTTTCTCG
>JAFDWB010000023.1 GCA_018268675.1 Actinomycetota bacterium | reverse complement strand
CTTGCCGACGTCGCCGTAGCCGCAGACGACCGCGACCTTGCCGCCGATCATCACGTCGGTGCCGCGGTTGATCCCGTCGATCAGCGAGTGACGGCAGCCGTAGAGGTTGTCGAACTTCGACTTGGTGACCGAGTCGTTGACGTTGATCGCCGGGAACAGCAGCCCGCCCGCCTCCGCCAGTTGGTAGAGCCGGTGGACGCCGGTCGTCGTCTCCTCGGTGACTCCCTTGATCGCCGCCGCCGCCCGCGTCCACCGCGTCGCGTCGCCTTCCAGCGAGCGGGTCAGCGTCTCCAGCACGATCCGGAACTCCTCCGAATCGGCCGTGTCGGGCGAGGGCACCGCGCCCGCCGCCTCGTACTCGACCCCTTTGTGGACCAGCAGCGTCGCGTCGCCGCCGTCGTCGAGGATCATGTTCGGGCCGTCCTCACCCGGCCAGGTGAGCGCCTGCTCGGTGCACCACCAGTACTCCTCGAGGGTCTCGCCCTTCCACGCGTACACCGGGATCCCGGCCGCCGCGATCGCCGCCGCGGCGTGGTCCTGGGTCGAGAAGATGTTGCAGGAGGCCCAGCGCACCTCGGCGCCGAGCGCGACCAGCGTCTCGATCAGCACCGCCGTCTGCACCGTCATGTGGAGCGAGCCGGTGATCCGCGCCCCCGCCAGCGGTTTGGCCGCCCCGAACTCCTCCCGCGTCTGCATCAGGCCGGGCATCTCGACCTCGGCGAGGGAGATCTCCTTGCGGCCGAACTCGGCGAGGCCGATGTCGGCGACCTTGTAGTCCTGCGTGGGCGTGACGGTCATCTGCGGGTCTGGCTCCTGTCGGTCCCGCGGCGCGACGCGGCGGCGCGGGTCGTTTTTCGGGACGCGGACGCCCAGGGTAGCCGAATAGAGTCGCGGCACGTGAGCCTCGACGACGAGAAGCGACTTGCCGCCGAGGCGGCCGCCGAGCTGGTCGAGAGCGGGATGACGCTCGGCCTCGGCACCGGTTCCACCGTCGCCCATCTCCTCCCCGCCGTCGCCCGCCGCGGCCTCACCGAGCTGCGCTGCGTGGCCACCTCGCCCGCCACCGAGGCACAGGCGCGCGCGCTCGGCATCACGGTCGAACCGTTCGACGCGCTGACCCGCCTCGACCTGGCGATCGACGGCACCGACGAGGTCACCCCGGACGGCTGGCTGATCAAGGGTGGTGGCGGCGCCCACCTGCGCGAGAAGATCGTCGCCGCGGCGGCCGACCGCTTCGTCGTCATCGCCGACTCGACCAAGCCTGTCCCCCAGTTCACCTGGCCGGTGCCGCTGGAGCTCTTCGCCTTCGGCCTCGCCTCCACCCTCGCCCGGCTCGGCGACGACGTCGCCCTTCGCCCCGACACCCCGCCCAGCCCCGACGGCGGCCTGATCGCCGATTACCGCGGCCCCGGCCTCGACGACCCGGCGGCGCTGGCGGCGCGCCTGGAGAGCGATCCCGGCGTCGCCGCCCAGGGCCTTTTCCCGCCGTCGCTGGTCAGCGACCTCTTCGTCGCCCGCGGCGCCGAGGTCGAGCACACGCGCTTCAGCTAGCGGGGTGCGTTCGCAGTTAGCCACAACAGTTGTGGCTAACTGCGAACTCGCTACTGCTGTGGTGGAGCTCCCACCGCGTGGGCGCCGCCGTCGACGTGGAGGATTTCCCCGGTCGTCGCGCGCGAGAGGTCCGAGAGCAGGAAGAGGGCGGCGTCGGCGACCTGGGTCGCGTCGTGGGGGTCCCAGCCGAGCGGGGCGGCGTCGCCCCAGAGGCCCTCGAGGTCGGAGAAGCCGGAGATGCCGGAGGCGGCGGCGGTGTGGACCGGCCCGGCGGCGATCAGGTTGACGCGGATGCGCTCCGGCCCGAGCTCGCGGGCGAGGTAGCGGTTGACCGACTCGAGGGCCGCCTTCGCCACCCCCATCCAGTTGTAGGTCGGCCAGGCGACCGAGGCGTCGAAGTCGAGCCCGACCAGCGCCCCGCCGCCCGGCATCAAGGGCGCCACCGCCTCGGCCAGGGCCTTGTAGGAGTAGGCGCTGGTCTCGAAGGCGACCTTGGCGCTCTCCCGCGGCGTCGCCATGAACTCGCCGCCAATCGCGTCTCCCGGCGCGAAGGCGATCGCGTGGACGGCGCCGTCGACCCGCCCCCAGCGCCGCTCCAGCTCCGCCCGCAGCGACGCGACATCCTCGTCGCTGTTGATGTCGAGCTCCAGCACGTCGGGCACCGGGTCGAGCCGCGCCGCCGAGCGCTCGGTCATCCGCTTCACCCGGCCGAAGCTCGTCAGCAGCACCTCCGCCCCCTGGGCCTGCGCCCGCTCGGCGATCGAGAAGGCGATGCTGTGGCGGTTCACCACCCCGGTGACCAGGATCTTCTTCCCCGCAAGGATCACTCTTCCCCCTCCATCTCCAGCTCGATTCCGAAATGCTCGCGCAGCACGATCGCGGATTCTCGCGCGACCATCAGGTGGCCGGCGGTCGATGGGTGCAGGCCGTCCTCGGAGAACGTCTCCTGGTCGCGCAGCGCCGGGTGCCCGGCGACCGGGAGGCAGAGGACGTCGTAGCGCGCCGCCGCCGCCCGCGTGATCTCGTTCAGTTCCGTCGTCGCCTCGGCCAGGCGCGCCTCGGTGCGCGGCCGCAGGTCCATGAAGTGCCAGCCCTCCGGCGCCGTCGCGGTGACGATCATCGCCTCCGGCGCCCCCTCGCGCAGCCGCGCCAGGATCGCGTCGATCCGCTCCGCGTACCCGGCGACGTCGGGCCGCGTCGTCAGCAGCACGTCGTTGGTGCCGCAGATCACGGTGACGAAGTCGGGCTCCAGCGCCAGCCCCGGCTCGACCTGCTCGGCCAGCACGTCGGCGCTGGTCGCCCCGTCGACGGCGAGGTTGGCGTAGCGCAGCTCCGGGTTCACCCGCCGCATCCCGTCGGCGAGCAGGTCGGCCCAGCGCTCGGCGTCGATCGAGTCGCGGCCTGCGGTGAAGCTGTCGCCGAGCGCCGCGTAGGCGCGGACGGCGCGACCGGTCAACGGCCCCTCAAGGACCGCAGCGCCCAGGCGAGGCTCTCGCGGCTCGCCTCCGGCTCGATCACCTCGTCGACCCAGCCGCTGGCGGCGGCGGCGGGCGCGGTCAAGTGCTCGGCCGCGTAGGCGTCGGCGAGGTCGTCGCGAGAGAGCGTCTCGTCTTCGCGCAGGCGCCGCCCGTGGACGATCCCGACCGCCTGGCGCGCGGCCATGATCCCGATCTGCGCGCCCGGCCAGGAGAAGACGACGTCGGCGCCGAGGTCTTTGGAGTTCATCGTGATCGCGGCGCCGCCGAAGGCCTTGCGCAGCACCAGCGTCACCTTCGGCACCCGGGCGCCGGCGAAGGCGCGCAGCAGCGCGGCGCCGTGGCGGATCACCCCGGCCTCCTCCTGGACCCGGCCCGGCATGAACCCCGGCGTGTCGACGAAGACGACCAGCGGCAGGCCGAAGCGGTTGCAGTCCTCGACGAAGAGCGCCGCCTTCTCCGAGGCGGCGGCGTCGATCACGCCGCCGAGCTGGCGCGGCTGGTTGGCGATCAGGCCGACCGGGCGGCCCTCGAGCCGGGCCAGCGCGGTGACCATGTTCGGCGCCCAGCGCGGCGAGAGCTCGAGGAAGCTGCCGCCGTCGAGCACCGCGTGGGCGACGTCGCGGACGTCGTAGACCTTGCGCTGTTCGGCCGGGACGAAGGAGCCGGGATCGTCGCCGTCGGGGTCGACGACCAGGTGCGGGTGCGGCAGGCCGCCGATCTGCTGCGGCAGCAGGCCGAGCAGGTGGCGGGTCTGGGCGACCGCGGAGGCGGTGTCGGCGGCGATCAGGTCGGCGACGCCGTTGCGGCCGTGGACCTTCGGCCCGCCGAGCGCCTCCATCGAGATCTCCTCGCCCATCGCCTCGGCGACGACCTTCGGCCCGGTCAGGAACATGCGCGAGTCCTGGGTCATCACCACGTAGTCGGTGAGCGCGGGCGAGTAGGCGCCGCCGCCGGCGGAGACGCCGGAGAGGATCGAGATCTGCGGCACCTTGCGCGAGAGCTCGACCGTGGCGCGGAAGATGCGGCCGTAGCCGGCGAGGGCGGCGTGGCCCTCCTGCAGGCGGGCGCCGCCGGAGCGGACGAAGCCGACGACCGGCGCGCCCGCGTCGCCCGCCATCCGCAGCGTGCGGACGATCGTGTCGGCGTGGACCTCGCCGAGGCTGCCGCCGAGGAAGGCCGGGTCCTGGGCGTAGCAGAAGACCGGCCGGCCGTCGACCTCCCCGGCGCCCGCGGCGACCCCGTCGCCCGGCGTCGCCCGTTCGCCGAGGCGGAGGCTGGAGACGCCGCTGCGGATCGGCCGGAACGTGCCCGGGTCGCAGAGCATCTGCAGCTGCCCGAGCGGCGTGTCGGCGGGAGCGGGGGGCGGGGCTTTGACGGCGGTGGCCATGGGCTGGGTTCAGGTCAGTTCGCGCTGAGGACGAGGACGGCGTTGTGGCCGCCGAAGCCGAACGAGTTGGAGATTGCGACGACGGGACCGTCTCCGTTGGCTATGGGTTTAGCTGAACCTTGGACGTAGTCAAGGTCAAGACCTGCTTCCGGCTGCTCATACCCGACGGTCGGGGGAGCTTCGCGACGCCTGAGCGCTTCCAACGTGGCAATTGCCTCGACCGCGCCGGCGGCGCCCAGCAGGTGGCCGATCACCGACTTGGTCGAGCTGACCGGGATGTCGGCGGCGCGCTCGCCGAGGGCCGCCTTGATCGCCTTCGTCTCGGCGGCGTCGTTCAGCGGCGTCGAGGTGCCGTGGGCGTTCACGTAGTCGACGTCGGTCGCGTCGATGTCCGCGTCGGCGAGCGCGAAGGTGATCGCCTTCGCCGCCGCCTCGCCCTCCGGCTGCGGCGCGGTCAGGTGGTAGGCGTCGGCGGTGACGCCGTAGCCGATCAGCTCCCCGAGGATCGGGGCGCCGCGCCTTTCCGCCGCCTCCATCTCCTCCAGCACCAGCACGCCGGCGCCCTCGCCCATCACGAAGCCGTCGCGGCGGGCGTCGAAGGGGCGCGAGATGCCGGTCGGCGAGGTCGCTTCCATCGCCGCGAAGGCGGAGGTCGCGACGCCGGTGATGCAGGCCTCGGCACCGCCGGTGACGACCGCGTCGGCATCGCCGACCTGGATGATCCGGGCGGCGTCGCCGATCCCGTTGTTCCCCGCCGCGCAGGCGGAGGAGACCGCGTAGGTGTGGCCTTGCAGGCCGTGGCGCATCGACACCGCGGCCGCCGCCGCGTTGCCCATCATCAGCGGCACCGCCAGCGGCGAGACCGCTTTCGGGCCTTTGGTGATCAGCTTCTCCTGCTCGCGCTCGAGCGAGACGAGGCCGCCGATCCCGGTCGCGATCACGCAGCCGACCCGGTAGGGGTCATACGGCAGCGCGCCGTCCTCGCCGAACGCCTGCTTGACCGCCTCGTCGCCGGCGACGATCGCCATCTGGGTGAAGCGGTCGCTGCGCCGCACCTCCTTCTTCGAGAGGAAGTCGGTGGGCTCGAAATCGAGGCAGCGGCCGTAGCCGTCCGCGATCCCCGATTCGCCCGCGGTCCAGCGGTCGATCAGGGGGTCGCTGCCGATCCCCAGAGGGGTGACGGCACCGACTCCCGTGATGACGACGCGCCGGGTCATCCCGCCTTCGCGACGACCAGGTCGATGACCTCGCCGACCGTCTTGACGTCCTTGACGTCGTCGCCTTTGAGCTCGACGCCGTACTCGTCCTCGACGATCTGGGCCAGCTCGACCAGGTCGAGCGAGTCGATGTCGAGGCTCTCCAGGGTGGCCTCACGCGAGAGGTCGTCCCGCTCCGTGCCGAGCTCGACGAGACCGTCGTAGATCGTCTTCTCGACGTTCTCGCTGCTCACTTGCGTTGCCAATTCGATTCTCCTTTTTCCTTGATGCAGTGATTCAGGCGCTGAGGCCGCCGTCCACGGTCAGCGTCGTTCCGGTGACGTATGAAGCTGCGGGGGAGGCGAGGAAGCGGATGCACGCCGCCACCTCCTCCGGGGTCCCCACCCGGCGGGCCGGGATCGCCTTCGCCATGTCCCCCTCGAGGACCTCCTCGGTGAAGGCGGTCTCGATCAGGCCCGGGGCGACGGCGTTGACGGTCACGCCGCGCCGCGCGACCTCGGCGGCGACGGTCCGGGTGAAGCCGATCACCCCCGCCTTGGAGGCCGAGTAGTTGGCCTGGCCGGGGTTGGCGCGGAGGCCGGCGACCGAGGCGACGTTGATCACGCGGCCGAAGCGGGCGCGCATCATCTTCGGCAGCGCCGCCCGGGTGGCGCGGAAGGTCGCAGTGAGGTTGGTGTCGATCACGGTCTGCCACTGCTCGTCGTCGAGCTGCGGCGAGAGCCCGTCCATGCGCACGCCGGCGTTGTTGACGAGGACCAGGACCGGACCGTCGTCGCCGGGCTCGACCAGGCGCTCGATGTCCTCGGCCGTGCCGACGTCGCCCTGCCAGAGCGTCGCGGTGCCGCCCGCGGCGGCGATCTTCGCCACGACCTCCTTGGCCCCCGCCTCGTCGGCGCGGTAGTTGACCCGCACCGGCCAGCCGTCGGCGGCGAGCAGCAGCGCGGTCGCCGCGCCGATCCCGCGCGAGGAGCCGGTCACCAGGGCGCAGCCCTCGGGGCGCTCGCTAGACACCGACGCTCACCGCCCCTCCCCACTCGATCACCGTCGCGCCCCAGCTGAGGCCCGCGCCGAAGGCGCCGAGCAGCACCCGGGCGCCCTCGCACAGCTCGCCGGAGCGCTTCGCCTGGGCGAGCGCCAGCGGGATCGTCGCCGCCGAGGTGTTGCCCTGGTGGGCGATGCAGTCGACGACCCGCTCGCGGGCGATGCCGAGGCGGTCGCCGACCGCGCGCAGGATCCGCGCGTTGGCCTGGTGGTAGACGAAGAGGTCGACGTCCTCGAGCTCGAGCCCGGCCAGCGCCACCGCCTCCTCGGTCGAGGCGCTCATCAGGTCGACCGCGTACTTGAAGGTCTCGTGGCCCTGCATCTGGATCACGAGGTCGTTGCGGTCGATCCGGATCAGGTCGGCGCGGGTGCCGTCGGAGCGCAGGACGATCGGGCCGACACGGCTCTCCAGGGTGCCGCGCATGACGACGGCGCCGGCGCCGTCGGCGAAGACGGCCGCCGTCCCGCGGTCCTCGGGATCGGTCAGGGGCATCATCAGGTCGGCGCCGATGACGAGAACGTTAACCGCGCGTCCCGATTCGATCTGGCCGCAGGCGACCGAGACGGCGCTGAGGAAGCCGGTGCAGGCGGCGCCGAGGTCATAGCAGGCGGCGTTGGTCGCGCCGAGGACGGCGGCGACGCGCGGCGCGGCGGCGGGCATCAGCTCCTCGTTGGAGGTGGTCGCGAGGACGATCAGGTCGACGTCGACGGCGGCGACGCCGGCTTCGGCGAGCGCCTCGGCGGCGGCCGCGGCGGCGAACTCGAAGAGGCGCTCGCCGGGCTGGGCGGAGCGGCGCTCTTCGATCCCGGTGCGTTTGACGATCCAGCCGGGGTCGATCCCGAGGCGCTCGGCGATCACCGAGTTGGGGACCACGGTGGCGGGCAGCGCGGTGCCGACGCCGATCATCGAGGCGCCGCTGCGGGTCAGCGCCGGGGCGGCGAAGGCGGGGGCGGCGAGGGGCTCGGTCCTAGGCACCGGCGGCCTCCTTCTCGGTGTCGAGCGAGCGGCTCTCGACCTCCTCGCCGAGGGTGCGGCGGGAGAGGCCGGTGAGGATGTCCCCGGGGCCGGTCTCGAGGAAGGCGGCGGCGCCAGCGGCATGCATCGCGACGAGCGTGTCGCGCCAGCGCACCGGCTCGGTCAGCGCCGCGAGCAGGTCGGCGCGCACGTCGTCGAAGGGGGCGGCGGTGATCGAGGACCAGGCGCCCGGCGCGGGGACGAACTCGGTCGCCGCGAGGATCTCCCGGTAGCCGGGGATCGCGGGCTCCATCAGCGGCGAGTGGAAGGCGCCCGCGACCGGCAGCCGGATCGCCTTGGCGCCTTCGGCGCGCAGCGCCTTGCGCGCCTCGCCGACCCGCTCGGAGTCGCCGGAGAGGATCACCTGGCCGGGCGCGTTGTCGTTGGCGATCGTCAGTTCGAACTCGGCGGCGACCTTGCGGACCACCTCGTCGGAGCCGCCGAGCGAGGCGACCATGCCGCCCGGGCGCACCGCCGAGGCCTCGTCCATCAGCCGTCCGCGGACGACCGCGAGGCGCAGGCCGGCGCCCGCCTCGAGCGCCCCGGCCGCGACCAGCGCCGGCAGCTCGCCGAGCGAGTGCCCGGCGTAGAAGCCGGCGGCCGGCGCGCCCGCCGCCCGCCAGTGGGCGAGCCCGGCGATGAAGAGGGCGGGCTGGGCGAAGTGGGTGCCCTCGCCGATCTGCTCGAAGGGGTCGGCGCCGAGTTCCTCGCGGGCCTGCTCGACCAGCTCCGGGAGCTGCGCCGCGGCGACCGCCGCCATCGTGCTGGTCTGGCTCCCCTGGCCGGGGAAGAGTAGGGCGGTATCTGCGCTTGGGTTCGGCACTTGTAAGGAGTATTGGTCCGGCCGGCGGCGGCGGTGACGGCGGCGCGCGCGGAGTCCCGACATTCGGGGGGCGGGGCGGGCGTGGGACAGGCTCAGACGAGGATCTTCAGTCGCTGCGCCTGGCGGGTCGCCTCCGCCCGGTTCCGCACGCCGAGCTTACGGTAGATGGCACTGGTGTGCTCCTTCACGGTGTGCGGGGAGAGGTGGAGGTGGCCGGCGATCTCCTTGTTGGTCGAACCGGTGGCGATCAGCGACAGCACCTCCGCCTCGCGCTCCGACAGCGGCGAGTCGAGCGGCGCTTCGGCGAAGACCTCGTGGCCCTGGGAGACGCGGCGCACCGCCCGCACGACGTCGACCGCCGACCAGTCCTTGGAGATGAAGCCGGCGGCGCCCGCGGTGCGCGCCACGTTCGGCGAGATGATCCCGGCGCCGGAGATCAGCAGCACCCGCGTCGCCGGGCTGACCTGGTGGATCTCCTCGCAGACCTCGGCGCCCGATTCGCTCCCCAGCAGCATGTCGACGAGGGCGACTTCGGGCTGCACCTTGCGGCAGACCTCGACCGCCTCCGGGCCCGAGGACGCGGCGAGGCAGCGCTCGACCCAGCTCTGGCGCTCGAGCAGCAGGCGGAAGCCCCACTGGACGACGTCGTGGTCGTCGACCACCAGGACCCGCAGGCCCCGCTGCTCGGTGCTCATCCGCACCCCACAGGGACGACGAGGCGCACGCGCCAGCGGCCCTCGCCGGCGGCGCCGAACTCGACCAGGCCCTCGTAGCGGAGCGCCTCGAGCGCGGCGAGCCGCAGGCCGAGCCCGCTGCCGCGGGTGGCGCGCCCGTCGCCGGAGCCGTCGTTCTCGACCGAGAGGCTGAAGGTCTCGCCGTCGGAGGCGATGTGGACGTCGATCGCGGTCGGGTGCGCGTGGCGGTCGGCGTTGCGGAGCGCCTCGTTCAGGACCAACTGGGCGACCGGCTCGAGGTCGGCCGGCACCTCGACCCCGTCGGCCCAGTCGACGTGCAGCTCCGGGCGCCGCTCGACCAGGCGGTCGAGGAGCTCGCCGAGGCAGGCCTTGGTCGGGCGCTCGGGGGTGTCCAACGGGCGGGTGAGGGCGCGGCGCAGGTCGGCGACCACCGAGCGCAGCTCCTCCTGGCAGCGGCGCCGCTCCTGGTCGGAGAGCTCCTCGTCGGAGCCGAGCGCCATCGCCACCCCGAAGAGCCGCTGGATCGCGTTCTCGTGCAGGTCGCGGGTCAGCTCCACGCGTTCGTGCAGGCGCCGCTCGCTTTCGCGCTGCTCGGTCGAGTGCTCGACGCTCGCGGTCAGCGCCGCCAGCCGGCCGAGGGTCATCATCGTCTCGGTCTCGCCGTCGTCGAGCGGGTAGTCGTCGCCTTCGCGGTCGGCGAAGATCACCCCGAGCCAGCGGCGCGCGGCCGAGATCGGCGTGCAGGTCAGGTAGCTGCTCTCCGGCAGCGAGGCGTAGCGGGCCGGGAGGTGGGCCGCCAGGTCGCCGTCCCCGCCGTGCACGCCGACCTCCACCACCCGGTCCTCTTCCAGCGCGATCTGCGCGATCGGCGTCTCGTCGAGCGTCCCCCCCACCCGCTTCAGCAGCTCCACGTCCACCCCCGAGCTCCCCACCGGGAGCACCGACCGATACGTCTCGTCGTGCAGCAGCAGCACCGCCCGGCGCATCGTCGTCAGCGTCACCACCGCCTGGCACACCCGGTCGTAGAAGACCCCCGATTCGGTCGCCTCGTCGAGTTCCGCCAGCAGCCCGACCAACACCTCGACCGTCCCCGCCCGAGGCGCCGGTGCCGCCGTGCTCGATCCCCAGGTGCTCATCCACCTCGAAGATTACGACTCAAGGAAGTTCAGGCCGGATTCGAGGCGGCGAGGGCGGCGAGGCGCTTGTAAGCCGGACTGTCTTCGCCGACCAGCTCGCCGACGGTGCCCTTCGCGGCCTCGATGTCCTCAGGGGTCGCGATCGCCATCGCCTCCAGATCGCCCCAATCCCTGGTGCGGTCGAACAGGGCCTTGAAGACCGCCAACGAGGCACAGTCGAGCACCGGTACCTGGCGTCCCTCGAGAGGCACCCAGACCACCGCGTCGGCAACCGCCTCGTGCAGGGGCAGGTTGTTGAGGAAGACGTCGATCGGCACGCCGTCCCAGACGAGGCGCGCCTGACCGTCGCGCTCGACCGCCGCGACATCGGCCTCGGTCACCCGGACGCCGTCGGGAAGAGCGCCGAGCACGACCGCGGCATCGGCGGCGTCGCAGAAGATGTTGACATCGAGGTCACGGGTCCCGCGCGGCTCCTCGACGCAATAGGCGAGCGCGATGGCACCGCCGAAGGCGTGCGGCCGCGATGCCGCGGCGAGCGCGTGATGGATCGCGTGGAGCTTGTCGACGAGCTCGCTCACGTCGCCTTCGCCAGTCGCCGGGCGAGCGGTGGGAACTCCATCTCGGCCCGCGGTCGGAAGGGCAGTGCCTCGGCCAGCTCGAGGACCTGGACCAATATCTTGCCTGCCCGCTCTGGATCGACCGGTGGCCTGCGCGGCGCCAGCTCGAGATCGAACCCCCCCGCGCCGGCCAGCCGCACCAGCGCATCGGCGCCCGGCTCGCGGCGGCCGTGGAGATAGACGTTCAGTACCGAGCGCGGGATTCCGGCCCGACGCGCAAGCTCTGCCTGGGTGAGGCCGCTGCGCGCGAGTATCCGCGCCACCAGTTCAGCGCCTGGGCCAGGAGAGTCAGCGACCGGGCCGGCCATGATGAGGATAGGTTAGCGTTTCCGCTAACACTACTGCGGCGCGGCCGCTTCGTCGGTGACGATCGTCAGGGCTTCGTTGTGGACGCGGCCGGCGGGGATCGAGGGGTCGGCGGCGATCAGCTGCGCGAGCGGGGCGCGCTTCTCGGCGCCGGTGACGAGGAAGAGGATCTGGCGGGCCTCGGCGAGGGCCGGGTAGGTGAGGGTCATGCGGCGGTGGCCCTGGTAGTTGGCGGTAGTGAGGGCGACGCGCCGGTCCGTGACCTCGAGGACCGGGTCGCCGGGGACGAGGGAGGCGGTGTGGCCGTCGGGACCGAGGCCGAGGTGGACGAGGTCGAGGCGGTCGGGCAGCGAGGTGTCGTATTCGCGCGCGGCGGCGTCGAGGTCGCGCTGGGTGACCGGCATCGGCCGCAGCGCCGCCTGGTGGTCCATCGAGAGACCGAGGACCATGTGGGTGAGGTTGCGGTCCTCGGAACCGGGCGAGGCGATCCGCTCGTCGACCTGGAAGAGCTCGGTCGCGGGCCAGGGCATCTCCTCGAGCTCGCCGAGGATCGCCAGCATCGCCCAGGGCGAGCGGCCGCCGCTCATCGCGAAGGCGAAGGTGCCGTGGTCGGCCACCGCGGCCGCCCCGGCGGCGGCGATCAGCTCGGCGGCGCGGCGGGCGGCCGCCTTCTCGTCGGCGACGACCTCGAGGTCCAGGGGCACGGCGCTAGTTGTCCCGCTCTTTGTGGCCGCCGAACTGGTAGCGCATCGCCGAGAGCACCTTGTCGCCGAAGTCGCCGAGGTCGCGCGAGTAGAAGCGCTCGTGCAGGGCGGTGGTGAGGACCGGGGTCGGCACGCCCTCCTCGATCGCCGCGATCGAGGTCCAGCGCCCCTCGCCGGAGTCGGAGACGCGGCCGCCGAATTCGGCGAGCTGGGGGCTCTCGGCGAGCGCCGCCGCGGTCAGGTCGAGGAGCCAGGAGCCGACCACCGAGCCGCGCCGCCAGACCTCGGCGATCGCCGCGATGTCGAGGTCGAATTCGTAGAACTCGGGCTGGTCGAGCGGCGCCGTCTCGGCGTCGTCGAGGCGCTTGGATTTGCCCGCGTCGGCGTTGTCGAGGACGTTCAGCCCCTCCGCGTAGGCGGCCATGATCCCGTACTCGATCCCGTTGTGGACCATCTTCACGAAGTGGCCCGCGCCGCTCGGGCCGCAGTGGAGGTAGCCCTGCTCGGCCGGGCTCGGCTCGCCGGTCAGCCCCGGCGTGCGCGGCGCCGCCTCGACCCCGGGGGCGAGGCTGCGGAAGATCGGGTCGAGCCGCGCGACCGCCGCGTCGGGCCCGCCGAACATCAGGCAGTAGCCGCGCTCCAGCCCGAAGACGCCGCCGCTGGTGCCGCAGTCGACGTAGTCGATCCCCTTCTCCGCGGCGCGCTTGGCGCGGCGCATGTCGTCGCGGTAGTAGGAGTTGCCGCCGTCGACGATCGCGTCGCCGGACTCGAGCACCCCTTCCAGCCCCTGCACCGTCTCTTCGGTGATCTCGCCCGCCGGGACCATCACCCAGGCCGAACGCGGCGGGGTCAGCTTGGCGGCGAGGTCGGCGAGCGAGGACGCACCGGTGGCGCCCTCCTTCTCCAGGCCCGCGACGGCGTCGGCGTCCACGTCGTAGGCGACGATCGTGTGGCCGTCCTTCATCAGGCGCCGGGCCATGTTCGAGCCCATGCGTCCGAGGCCGACGATTCCGAGCTCCATGCGCACCCTCCTGGTCGCCACTGCTTGCGGGAACGCGCCCATCCTAGGCCCTCGCCTCGGGTACGCTGCCGCACGAGATGGCGCGGCGGGCGAAACGACACGTGGACCGAGCCGCAGACGTGCTCTGCATCTTCGGCATCAGCGGCGACCTGGCGAAGAAAATGACCTTCCGGGCGCTCTACCGGATGCAGAAGGCGGGGACGCTCGACGTGCCGATCGTCGGCGTCGCCCTCGACGACTGGGACGACGAGGCGCTCCGCTCGCACGCCCGCGCGGCGGTCGAGGCGACGGTGAAGGATCCCGACCGCGAGGCGCTCGACGCGATGCTGGCGCGGCTCTCCTATGTGCAGGGGGACTACGGCGAGGCGGGGACGTTCGAGCGCCTGAAGCGCGCGCTCGGCGACGCCGCGCAGCCGCTCTTCTACCTGGAGATCCCGCCCTCGCTCTTCGCCACCGTGGTCAAGGGGCTCGGCCAGGCGGGGCTGGTGGACCACGCGCACGTCGTGATCGAGAAGCCGTTCGGGCACGACTTCGACTCGGCCCTGGAGCTGAACGAAGAACTTCGCGAGGTGCTCGAAGAGGGGCAGATCCTGCGGATCGACCATTACCTCGGCAAGGAGCCGGTGATGGACATCACCTACCTGCGCTTCGCCAACTCGATCCTCGAGCCGATCTGGAACCGCAACTTCGTCTCCCACCTGCAGATGACGATCGCCGAGGACTTCGGTGTCGACGATCGGGGGCGTTTCTACGACGCGGTCGGGGCGATGCGCGACGTGATCCAGAACCACGCCCTGCAGGTGCTGGGGCTGATCGGGATGGAGCCGCCGACCGGCAACGATCCCGACTCGATCCGGGATCAGAAGCTCGACTTCTTCCGCGCGATGCGGGCGGCCGACCCGGAGCGCTACGTGCGCGGCCAGTACGACGGGTTCCGCGAGGTGAAGGACGTGGCGGCCGACTCGACCACGGAGACCTTTGCCGCGCTCGAACTCCAGGTCGACAACTGGCGCTGGGCCGGCGTCCCCTTCTTCGTCCGCGCGGGCAAGTGCCTGCCGACCAAGTGCAGCGAGGTGACCGCGGTCTTCCGCCGGCCGCCGCAGCTCGGGGTCGGCCACGGCAAGACCGCGGAACCGAACCACCTCACCTTCCGCATCGAGCCCGAACCGGGCTCCCGCATGCGCCTCTTCCAGAAACGCGCCACCGGCGAGGAGTTCGAGCCCGCCGACCTCGAGGTCCTCTTCGAACGCGAACCGGGCTCCGACCCCGAGCCCTACGAGCGCCTCCTCGGCGACGCCCTGAACGGCATCCACACCCTCTTCACCCGCCAGGACACGGTCGAACAGACCTGGCGCGTCGTCCAACCGCTCCTCGACCACCCCGGCAAGGTCCACCCCTACGAGCCGGGCACCTGGGGCCCCGCCAAGGCCAACGACATCGTCAAGGGCATCACCCACTGGTCCGACCCCTGGCTCCCCGGCACCTGAGCCAGGTCACTGCGCGCTGCGCGATTTGCTCGGAGAGCGTGCGGTGGGTCGTGGGACCCCTTCGCTCACGAACTGCGGGAGGTTCGCTCAGGGGTCCCACGACCCATCTCCCCACTTCAGGCCTGTGGCGCGAAACTCGCTCGGGGCGCGAGCAAGGCGCCACATCGCGTTTTGAGCTGCCGGGGGTTTGCGGCCGCCGGGGGCTTCCGTGCGGGAGGTCCGATGGAGCCTGAGCGAACCTCCCGCAGTTCGTGAGCGAAGGGTCCATCGGACCTCCCCCTCGCCACGCCCAAACTCCTACCGGCGTGCTAGGTTTTCGGGTGCCCTAATCAGGGCGTCCTAAGAACATGATCCCAACCTTCGTCATCACGCTGCGCGAGGGCGTCGAGGCCTCGCTGATCGTCGGCATCATCGCCGCGTTCCTGGTCAAGGAGGGGCGGCGGGACGCGCTGCGGCAGATGTGGGCGGGGGTCGGGATCGCGGTGGCGCTGTGCGCCGCGGTGGGGGTCGGGCTCGACATCGTCGGCGAAGAACTGCCGCAGCGCCAGCAGGAGGAGCTGGAGACGATCGTCGGGCTGATCGCGGTGGGGACGATCACCTACATGATCGTCTGGATGACCCGCCACTCGCGGGGGATCAAGGGCGCCCTGGAGGGCGAGGCGGCGAGCGCGCTCGCGCTCGGGTCGGCGATGGCGCTGGTCGCGATGGCGTTCCTCGCCGTCCTGCGCGAGGGCTTCGAGACCTCGGTCTTCCTCCTCGCCGCCTTCCAGAACTCGGCCGACACCACCGCCGCGGGTGGCGGCGCGGTCCTCGGCCTGCTCGCCGCCGTCGCGATCGGGGTCGGCCTCTACCGCGGCGGCGTCCGGATCGACCTGGCGAAGTTCTTCCGCCTCACCGGCCTGGTGCTCGTCTTCGTCGCCGCCGGGCTCCTCGCGAGCGTCGCCCACACCGCCCACGAGGCGGGCTGGATCTCGAGCTTCCAGGGCGAGGCGGTGAGCCTGCGCTGGCTGGTCCACCCGGGCACGGTCTCCGAATCGCTGCTCACCGGGATGCTCGGCCTGCGCGCCGCGCCGACCCAGATCGAGGCCGCCCTCTACCTCGCCTACGCGGTCCCGATGGCGCTCTTCGTCCTCTGGCCGCGCGGCGGTCGCCCGGTGCGCCGGCGCGGCGGGCGACAGGCGGGCGCGGGCGCGGCACAGAACCCGGCGTAGGGCCCGTGGCCCTGACCCGTCGCCGGCTGCTCGCCTCCGCGGGCCTCGGCGCCGCCGGCGTCGGCCTCGGCGCGGGCGGCTACCTGGTCGGCCACGACGCCGGCGAGGCCGCGGCGGCGGAATCGACCGGCGCCGTCCCCTTCCACGGCACCCACCAGGCGGGGATCGCGACCCCGGTGCAGGACCGCCTCCACTTCGCCGCCTTCGACCTCGAGACCGAGAGCCGGGCGGAGCTGCGGGCGCTGATGGAGGCGTGGTCGCGGGCGGCGCGGGAGATGACCGCGGGCCGGATGATCGGCACCGAGAACGCGAACCCGCTCGCCCCGCCGGAGGACACCGGCGAGGCGAACGGCCTGCCGCCCGCCAACCTGACGATCACCTTCGGCTTCGGCCCGGCGATCTTCGCGCGCCCCGGCCTCGGCCTCGGCGCCCGCCGCCCGGCTGAGCTGGTGGCGCTCCCGGCCCTCCCCGGTGACGCCCTGAACCCGCTCGAATCGGGCGGCGACCTCTGCGTCCAGGCCTGCGCCGACGATCCGCAGGTCGTCTTCCACGCGGTCCGCAACCTGGCCCGGATCGGCCGCGGCACGGTGGCGATGCGCTGGTCCCAGCTCGGCTTCGGCCGCACCTCCTCGACCAGCCGCGGCCAGGAGACGCCGCGCAACCTCTTCGGGATGAAGGACGGCACCGCCAACATCAGGGCCGAGGACGGCGCCGCGATGGACCGGTTCGTCTGGGTCGACTCCGGCCCCGCCTGGATGCGCGGCGGCAGCTACCTGGTGGCGCGCCGCATCCGCATGAACCTCGAGGTGTGGGACCGCTCCTCGCTGCGCGACCAGGAGGCGACGATCGGCAGGCACAAGTACAGCGGCGCGCCGCTCGGCGGGGAGGACGAGTTCGAGCCGTTGCCGCTGGACGCGGCCGGCACCGACGGCAGGCCGGTGATCCCGGCGAGCGCCCACGCGCGCCTCGCCTCGCCGCGGGAAAACGGCGGCGTGCGGATCCTCCGCCGCGGCTACTCCTTCACCGACGGCGTCGACGCGAGCCTCGGCGAGCTCGAGGCGGGCCTCTTCTTCATCGCCTTCCAGCGCGACCCGGCGGCGTTCGTCGCCCTGCAGCGCAGGCTCGGCGTCCACGACGCCCTGAACGAGTACGTCAAGCACGTCGGCAGCGCCCTCTTCGCCGTTCCCGGCGGGGCGCCGGCGGGCGGCTACGTCGGCGAAGCGCTCCTCGCCTGAGCTTTCTCCGACCAAATCCGTCGGCTTTTGTTAGGGTGCCCTAACTATGAGACCGATCCCGTTCCGCCCCCTGTTCGCCGCCGCGGCCCTCGGCCTGTCGGCGCTGTCCCTCGCCGCCTGCGGGTCGAGCGACGAAGCCGCCGCCGGCGCCAAGGAGCTGACCTTCGAGCTGACCGACGCGGGCTGCGAGCCGCGGCGCGCGAGCGCCCCCGCCGGGCCGATCGACTTCACGGTCGAGAACGGCGGCACCACCAAGTACTCGGAGCTCGAGGTGCTCGACGGCGAGACGATCCTCGGCGAGCGCGAGAACGTCACCGCGGGCCTCTCCCGCAGCTTCGCCCTCACCCTCGAGGCAGGCGAGTACAAGGTGCGCTGCCGGGAAGGCGGCGGCCCCGGGGAAGCGACGCTCACCGTCAGCGGCGCCCTCCACACGAGGAAGAGCCCGGAGATCGACAAGGCGATCGCCGATTACCGCTCCTACCTGGTCGAAAGCGCGACGGAACTCACCGCGAAGACAGCGCCCTTCGTCGCCGCGGTGCGGGCGGGCGACGTCGCCAAGGCGAAGCGCCTCTACCCGGCGACGCGGATCGGCTACGAGCGGATCGAGCCGGTGGCGGAGTCCTTCGGCGACCTCGACCCGCGCATCGACGCGCGCGAGAACGACGTCGCGCCGGGCGAATTCGGCGGCTTCCACCGGATCGAGAAGGCCCTCTGGGAGGAAGGCACGGCCAAGGGGATGGAGCCGGTCGCCGTAGCGCTCCTCGAAGACGTCGAAGAGCTCGACGCGAAGGTCAAGGGAGTGAGCCTGCGGGCGGTCCAGATCGCCAACGGTGCCAACGAGCTGCTGACCGAGGTCTCGACCTCGAAGATCACCGGCGAGGAGGAGCGCTACTCGCATGTCGACCTGGTCGACTTCACGGGCAACGTCGAAGGCGCCCGGGTCGCCTTCGAGGCGGTCGCCCCGCTGATGAGGAGCGGCGACCCGCGGCTGGTCGAGGAGATCGAAGGGGACTTCGCCGCCGTCCACGCGGCGCTCGTGCGGTACGAGACGAGCCGGTGGCCCGGCTTCGTCCTCTACCCGGAACTCGGCCAGGCCGACACCCGCAAGCTGGCCCGGGTGATCGACACGCTGGCGGAGAAATTGTCGCTAGTTCCGGCCGCGATCGCCAAGGGCGAAGGGGCCTGACGCGACCCGCCGGGTAAGTCCCTAGCCTGAGACGGCCATGGATGACGCCCTGCAGATGAGCTTCGGATCCTCCCCCGGCGAGCGCGCCGACCAGTTGCTGGCCGAGCTCGGGTACGCCGACTGGCGGCCCGGGCAGCGCGAGGCGGTGATCGCGGCGCTGGAAGGGCGCGACTCGCTGATCGTGATGCCGACCGGCGGCGGCAAGAGCCTCTGCTACCAGCTGCCGGGGCTCGCCTCCGCGGACCTGACGATCGTGGTCAGCCCGCTGATCGCGCTGATGCGGGACCAGTGGCTGCGGCTGACCCAGGCCGGGCACCCGGTGGCGATGGTGTCCTCGGCGATGGACGAGCAGGAATCGCGGGCGGCGCTCGAGAGCGTGCGCGACGGGCGGGCGAAGATCGTCTACTGCGCGCCGGAGCGCTTCGCCTCGAGCTTCTTCCTCGACGCGATCGGGCGCCGCCGGGTCGACCTGCTGGCGGTCGACGAGGCGCACTGTGTCTCCGAGTGGGGCCACGACTTCCGACCCGACTACCTGCGGCTGCCGCAGATCGCCGAGCGGCTCGGGCGGCCGACCGTGATGGCCTGCACGGCGACCGCCACGGTGCCGGTCGCGGTGGAGATCGCGCAGCGGTTCGGCATGCGCGAGCCGCTGCGGGTGCGGGCGGGCTTCGACCGTCCCAACATCTCCTTCGACGTCGTCGCGCTGGAGGGCAAGGGCTCAAAGGCGCGGCGGCAGGCGATGCTCGAGGCAGGGCTGGCCGACCCGGCGAACCGGCCCGCGATCGTCTACTGCGGGACCCGCAAGGACACCGACGAGGTCGCCGAGGCGCTGCGCGCGACCGGCCTGCGGGCGCTCGCCTACCACGCCGGGATGGAGGGCGAGGAGCGCTCGCGGGTGCAGCGGCGGTTCATGTCGGCGGTCGAGGACGCGGTCGACGTGGTCGTCGCCACCAACGCCTTCGGCATGGGCGTCGACAAGGCCGACGTGCGCTCGGTCTGGCACATGGCGATCCCGACCTCGGTCGAGGCCTACTACCAGGAGGCGGGCCGCGCCGGGCGCGACGGCCTCCCTGCCCGCGCCGTGCTGCTGGCGATGAAAGCCGACCTCGGGCGCCTCGTGCGCTTCAACGAACAGCGGGCCGGGGACCCGGAGCTGGCGATCGCCCACGAGCGCGGCTGGCGCGCCTACCGGGCGATCAAACAGTTCGTCTACGGCACCGGCTGCCGCCGCGAAGCCCTCCTCCGCCACTTCGGCGACCGCCGCTCCGAGAGCCCGCCCCTCGGACGCTGCTGCGACGTCTGCGACCAGCTCGACTGGCTGCCGGACCCGGAGACGATCGCCGTCCGCCGCCCGACCCGCGCGAGCGCCCCCACCCCGGTCCCCGACCTCTCCCCCGCCGACGCCCCCCTCTTCGAGGCGCTGAAGAAGTGGCGCCTCGAGGCGGCCGCCGGCAAGCCCGCCTACACGGTCGCCAACAACAGGACCCTCGCCTCGATCGCCGCCCGCCGCCCCGCCGGCCGCGCCGCCCTGATCGAGATCAACGGCGTCGGCCCCGCCTTCGTCGGCAAGTACGCCGAGGACGTCCTCGCCCTCGTCGCCGAGCACGACGAGCGCCTCGCCGCGTAGCGCGGCCGGAGAGGGACTGCCGGCTGACGCCCGTCGGCGCGCCCGTCCCGCCCGGCCCGGTGCGTTCGCAGTTATCTACAACTGTTGTGGCCAACTGCGAACTCACCGGACTGGGGCCTACCGCGGTGAGGGGCCCGCGGGTTAGGTCGACCGCGCTCCCCTCTGCGCGCCTCCCGACCTCTGTGGCGGCGACACCCCGTCAGGCGCAGGCCAAGGCGCGGCCATCGCCCTCATGACCAGCCGAAGCATGAGGGGGACGGCCGCGCCGCCGGGCGGCAGCCGGCCCCGCCGCGCAACGCGCCTTGCAGGGGGTCTCGGGCCGCGGCAAGCGCTCGGCCAGGGTTGGCAGCATGACCGGCTGCCCGGCCAGGGCGGTCCTCTTGGCCGGGGCCTCGCTCGATGACCGGCATGAAGCGCACGCGGGCCGCGGCTGCGGCGGTGGTCGTCGCCTTGGTGGCGGCGCTGGTCGGCATGGTCGGGAGCGCCTCGGCGGGGGTGCTCGAACCACCGGGCAAGCAGGTGTACTTCGGCGTGTCGGACACCGGCAACCCGGCCAACTTCGGCGAATTCAGCAGCGCCGTCGCCAAGCACCCGGCGGTGATCGAGTCGTTCCGGTCGTGGGGCGCGGAGCTCAGCGGCTCGATCGAACGTTGGGAGATCGCCCGGGCGCGGCCGATGATCCACATCACCACCGCCGATCCGCAGACCGGCGGCGAGTTGATCAGCCTGGCGGCGATCGCCCGCGGCGTCGGCGACAGCTACCTGATCGGCCTCAACCACCTCTTCGCCTCGAAGCACATCCGCGCCTACGTGCGGCCGCTCGGGGAGCCGAACCGCTGCCTCAACGTCTACGCCGCCTACGAATGCGCGGGCAAGCCGCGCGAGGCCGCCGACTCGGCCCGCAACTACCGGCGCGCCTTCCGCCGCATCTACGTGATCGTCCACGGCGGCGGCAAGGCCCGAGTGATCAATCGCCGGCTCGCCGAAGCCGGGCTGCCGCCGCTGAACGCGACCGTCGGCGGGCTGCCGAAGGCGCCGGTGGCGATCGTCTGGAGCCCGCTCCCCTCCGGCTCGCCGACCACCAAGAGGAACCTGCCGCAGTACTTCTTCCCCGGCAGGAAGTGGGTCGACTGGACCGGGACCGACTTCTACGCCTCCTACCCCGAATGGGGCGCGCTGACGAAGCTCTACGAACGCTATCCCGAAAAGCCCTTCGCGATCACCGAGTGGGGCGTCGAAGCGGGCGACGACCCGGCCTTCGT
>JAFDWB010000022.1 GCA_018268675.1 Actinomycetota bacterium | reverse complement strand
TCGAAGACGTCCTCGACCTCGACCTCGCGGGCGATCGTCACACCGTCGTTGGTGATCGTCGGCGCGCCGAACTTTTTGTCGAGCACGACGTAACGGCCTTTCGGGCCGAGGGTGACCTTGACGGCGTTGGCGACCGCGTCGACCCCCGCCTGCAGGGCGCCCCGGGCATCCTCTGCGTACTTCAGCTCCTTGTGAGCCATCTCTGTTCAGTCCTCCTTGGTTCTTCTAAGTCCTGGCTTGATCAGGCGACCTTGGCGAGCACGTCCGACTCGCGCAGCACGAGCAGGTCCTCGCCCTCGACCACGACCTCGGTGCCGCCGTATTTGGAGTAGAGGACTTCGTCCCCCTCCACCACGTCGAGCGCCCGCCGGCTGCCGTCCTCGTTGATCGCGCCGTCGCCGACCGCGAGCACCTTGCCCTTCTGCGGCTTCTCTTTCGCCGTGTCTGGAAGGACGATGCCGCTGGCGGTCGTCTCCTCCTCCTCGACCGGCTTCACGATCAGCCGGTCCCCGAGGGGCTTCAGATTCATCGATGAACCTCCGTCATTCGGTGGGTGTTTGGTTGGGAAGTCAGGAATCGCCGTTCTGAAGCCGTTTGTCGCTTCTTCCCGGCTTGGCACTCTCTAGCCATGAGTGCCAACGGTGGGAAAGATAGCAGCGTCAGGGCACCGGCCGGGTGAAAATTCGGCACACGTGGCGCCGGCCGCCCGGCGGATCAGTCGAGCGCCAGCAAGGGGACGCCGAGGCGCGTCGCGATCCCCTCGCCACCGCGCCGCATCACCCAGTCGTGGTTCCACTCGAAGGCCGGGCGCAGGAGCGGCGCCATCCGGTTCATCCAGGGCTTCGTCGTCCTCACGTCCCACTCGTAGAGGACCGCGGTGACGCCGTCCTGCTCGTAGAGGCGCCAGCGGCCCACGCCTTCGAGGTCCCCGGTGGCCTGGCCCTCCATCATGTTGGGACGCTCGACCTTCGTCGCCGTCACCTCGAATTCGACGCGGTATGGCAAGAGGCTGCGCCAGACCATGCGCGAAATCGTGCCGACGCCGTCCTCGTCGCCGGGCCGGAGCTCCTCCGCGACCTCCACCCCGCGCCACCACTCGGGCCAGGCGGCCTCGTCGTAGATCGCGTCCCAGACCGGCCCGCGCGGCGACTGCAGGAGCCAGGTGGTGAGGAACGAGTAGCGCGCCGGGGCAGACATTGGCCCTAGTTGCGGTGCGGCGTCTCCCCGTTGCCGAGGTGCGCGCGGGGCGGCTCGACGATCTGCGAGAAGCGGACCACGGTGACGAGGTCGTCGTCGTCGATCGGGCGGCTGTAGATCTGTTCGAGGAAGCGGCGCGTCTCGTCGAGGCGGCGGAACTCCGGGTTGTCGTGCTCGATGTCGCGGCGGGAGAGCTCGGAGAGCGGCTTGACCTCGACATCGTCGATCACCGCGGCGAAGAGTTTCTCGCGCGGGGAGTGACGGAAGCCGATCGTGATCCAGACCAGTTGCCCACGCTCGTACTTGGCGCTTTTGTCGCCGAGCCGGATCGTCGCCGTCTTCCGGCCGCGCTTCAGCTGGTCGCCGAAGACCGCGCTATAGAAGTTCAGAACGTAGATACCGCCCCTCATTTGCGGCACGGAGCGTATATGAGGAGGCTAGAAGCCCTCGGCGCCGATCAAGGGGACGAAGCGGCAGGGCGCGATCTCGATCGACTCGAGGTCGGAGCCGCGCCGGCGCAGGAGGGTCAGCATCTCCTCGCGGCCGCTCGCCACCGGCACCACCATGTGGCCGCCCTCGGCAAGCTGCTCGAGCAGCGCGGGGGGCGGGGCCGGGGCGGCGGCGTGGACGGCGATCGCGTCGAAGGGGGCGCGATCGGGGACGCCGCGGCTGCCGTCGCCGACCAGCAGCTCGATGTTGTCGGAGGCGCAGGCGCGCAGGTGCGCGGCGGCGGCGCGGGCGAGGTCGGCGTGGCGCTCGACGCTCAGCACGTGGGCGGCGAGGCGGCCGAGCAGGCAGGTCGAGTAGCCCGAGCCGGTGCCGATCTCGAGCACGCGCTCGGTGCCGGTCAGAGCGAGCGCCTGGAGGATCGCGGCGACGATCCAGGGCTGGGAGATCGTCTGCTCGTCGCCGATCGGCAGGGCCGCGTCGGCATAGGCGAGCTCGCGCCGGCGCTCGGGCACGAATTCCTCCCGCGGCACCTCCCCCATCGCCGCCAGCACCCGCTCGTCGTCGATCCCCCGCTCGCGCAGCTGGTGCTCGACCATCACCGCGCGGCGCTCGGCGAAATCGTCCATCGAACGAGGCTACCGGCGACCCCCGCCGCGCCGGTACCGTGGCGGAGTGACCGCCCGCACGATCGTCGGTGCCTGCACCCTCCTCGCCATCGCCGCCGTCACCCTCTACCTCCTTCTCCAGATCCCCTGGGAATTCACCGTGGCGGGCGTCCTCGCCCTGGCCGCAATCCTCCTCGCCGTCGCCCACGACGCCCCGGACGCGCTGTAGCAAGGGCCCGGCCCCGACGCTTGTCTTCGTATTGAGGACAAGCGTCGGGTCCGGTGTCGGGGTGGCCGTCCGAAATGCGTCCCGGGCGCCTCATGGGGGTCCTGGCAGGCTGTGACCCCCATGAGGCGCCCGGGACGTGAGGGGTGCGTGGGGAAGTGGGCACGGGTTCGTGACGAAGACGCCGAGAAGTCACACTTCCGTGCCCTTTGAAGGCCGAGATCGGGGCCCCGACACTCGCTGCAGCGACAGGTGTCGTCCCGGCGACCTTTATCGCTGCAGCGTGTCCCGGACGTCCGAGGAAGACGGGAGGAAGGGTGACGGACCTCCCGTTCCCCGGCCGACCCCGGTCAGCTGTTCTTTTTGCCGGACTGGTCGGCATAAGGAACAGCTGGAGG
>JAFDWB010000021.1 GCA_018268675.1 Actinomycetota bacterium | reverse complement strand
TCCCCTCCGGCCCTTCAGAACGGCGCCAGCGGCCCGGCCCTGAATTCGGTGAGGCGGGTGGCGTTGCCGGCCCCGGCGATCCCGGCGTAGCCGCTCGTGAAGGTGGTGTCGGTGGCGGTGAGGAGCTGCGTGAACCCGAGCGTCCCCGTCGTCCAGGCCGTCAGGGCGCCGCCCTTGTCGGCCAGGGCGATCCTGCTGCCGACCGGGACCGAGACACCGGATTTCAGGGCGAGGACGGACTGCGTCCCGCCCTGGTATCTCGCCAGCATCACTTCATAGGAACCGGCGACCTTTTCGGTGAAGCGCAGTTCGTAGCCGCTGCGGGCGCT
The DNA here is from genome assembly GCA_018268675.1 of Actinomycetota bacterium. GTDB lineage: Bacteria > Actinomycetota > Thermoleophilia > Solirubrobacterales > 70-9 > VAYN01. The sequence goes on along the minus strand of JAFDWB010000021.1, from coordinate 2,624 downwards.
CGCCGGGGCGGGCATGTCGAGCCAGAGGTCGAAGTGCCGTCCTTCCGCGAGTTCGGGCCCGTGCGCCAGGGTGGCGCCGACGGCGTCGCCGGAGCCGGTGTCGGCGAAGCTCGCCGTCGTCCAGTAGGCGCCGTCCAGGGTGTTGAACGCGTCATAGGGCCCCCAGCCTCCCGCGACCCGGCCGGTGTTGTGACCGGAGGTGCCGTTGTCCCAGGCGAGTGCCGCCCAGATGCCGCCCTCCGAGAGGGGCGATTCTGCCGTCGCGAGGGCGTCGTCGAGGCGCAGTTCGCCGAGCGCCGCGCCCATGCCCGTGGCCTTGGGCCGGAGCGCCCCGAAGCGCAGGTTCGTCAGCCGCGTGGAGCTGCCGGAGCCTTCCACGGCCACCGTGCCGCCGGAGTAGGTCGAGTCCGCCGCGCCCGTCAGCTCGGTGTAGGTTTCGGCACCTGCTCCGGTGGCGGTCCAGGCCGAGACCCTCGAGCCTTCGTCGACCAGCGCCACGGTGTCCCCGGCGGGGATGATCTGCCCCGTCAGTTCCCTCAGCACCGTCGGGCTGCCCGCGCTCCACCTCACGAGGCTCACCGCGTAGGTGTTGGGGGCGGTGTCGAGGAACCTCAGCTGATAGCCCGCCTTCGTGGTCGGGGAGCCGGGCATGTCGAGCCAGAGCGAGAAGTAGCCTTCCGTGAGCGCGGGGCCGGCCGCCATCGTCGCCTCGACCGCGACCCCCGTGCCCAGGTCGGTCACGGTCGGCCCGTAGGAGGCCCCGGCGACGCTCGGCCACGCCGCCGTCGGCCCCCAGCCGGTCGTGCGGTCTTCGCCCTTCGGCGAGGACGTGCCGTCCCACGGCAGCGCGGTCCACTTCCCCGGGAAGTTGGAGATCGGGCCCGAGGTCCCGTTGAGGGGATCGGTGGTCGCCATCGCGGCGAGTTCGGCCGACCGGGGAGGGACCGTCGTCTCGAAGGTCTGGTCCTTGGAGCGGGTGGTGCCTCCGGCGTTGGTGGCGACGATCCTGTAGTGGTAGAGCGTCCCCGGTTCCAGGGAGCCGATCACCTGATCCTCTTCGACCGCCGAGACCCCGGAGCCGGCGTCGATTTCCGTTGTCGTGGTCCCGTAGGAGGTGGTGGTCCCGTATTCGAAGCGCACCTTCGTGTCGGAGTCCTCGGGGTTCACCTTGCCCACCAGTTCCGCCGAGACTTCCCCGACATGCTTCACCGTCTGTTCGGTGACGGTGGCCATCGGGGTCGGGGCGAGGGTCTCGGCCAGCACAGAGTAGTAGGAGCGGCCGCCCGACCCAACCGCCATGCAGGCGGTGGTGGAGCTGCATGAGACGTCCTCGAAGCGCCCCGATGGGTGGACATCGGGCTCTTCCTGCCAGCCACCGGCGGTGAGACGGGCTTTGGAGGCGGCTTCACCCACCGCCTGGCAGCTCCCCTGCGTCAGGCAGGATATGCCGTTCAGGGTCGCGGTGTGGGGGACCGCTTCCGTGGTCCAGTTGCTGCCGTTCCAGTGCTCGGCATAGCCGACGCCGACGCCTTCGGGGCCGCGGTAGTTGCCGACCGCCTCGCACCAGGTCGTACTCGTGCAGGAGACGTCCGCGAGCGCGGCCGTCGGATTCGCGCCCGGCGGGATCGGCGGCCGTTCGACGGTCCACCCGGTCCCGTTCCAACGCTCGGCGACCGGCTGTTCGGGGACCGACGTGCTGCCTTCGAGTCTCCCCGACCCCACGGCCATGCAGAAGCCGGCCGACGTGCATGAGATCCCCGACAGGGTCGTGAAGTTGAGCCCCGCAGGATTCGGCGGCGACTGCGGTTCCCATCCTTTGCCGCCGAAGGAGATCGCCGTCGGGACGATCGCCGGCGTCGAGGCGTTGTATCCCCCGCCGACCGCCATGCAGAAGGAGCTGCTCGGGCAGGAGATCCGTTCGAGGGCGGTGCCGACGAGCCCCGATGGCATCGGCAGCGATTCCGAGCTCCAGCGTCCGCCGTCCCAATGCGTGGCGATCGGTTGGTTCCGGTACGCCCCTCCGCTCGGATCGGCGCTGCCGACCGCCTCGCAGTCGACCGGCGAGAGGCAGGACACCCCTTCGACGTAGAACTGCTTGGCCTCTTCGGGTGGGGCGGGGATCGGATGGGTTTCCCATCCACTGCCGTCCCATTCCTCCGAGCCCATCGTGGTTTCCCCGCCGACGTAGGTCGTGCTTTCGGCCTGGTACTGGTCTATCACCATGCAGAAGGTGGTCGAGGTACAGGAGACACCCTTACCCCCGGGTCCTTCTGAGAGATAATGTTCCGGCTTCTTCACTTCCTGTTCGGCCCAGCCTGCGGTGAACGGCTCTTCTTCGCCGTAGGTGGTCCCCGCCCAGTCGGTCGCGATCAGCCGACCACGATAGGCCCTCCCGGCTTCGAGGCCGTCCAGTTCCACCCACACCGTTTTTGTTTCCGTGTTCGATGGAAGGGTCACTTCCGCGGTGCGCGTACCCCCGGAGGCATGACCTGGGCCGTATTCGAAGTAATAGCTAGTCGCCACGTTCTTGGGGATGATGTAGCCACGGAGGAGGGCGTGTCCTCCGACGACCTGTTCCACCAGCTGGGCATGGACCGACGGCCGTTCCTGGACGTAGATTTCCT
>JAFDWB010000020.1 GCA_018268675.1 Actinomycetota bacterium | reverse complement strand
GTTCTCCGCCGAGGGCCAGGCGATCGAGTACGAAGGGACGATCTACATCACCGACGGGGCCGACGACGTCTTCGCGATCGACGCCCACAACGGCCACCGGCTCTGGACCTACGAACCGCACCTCCCGCCAGATCCGCTCGGTGAAGTCATCTGCTGCGGCTGGGACAACCGCGGCGTCGCGATCGGCGAGGGCATGGTCTTCGTCTCGCAGCTGAACGGCGCCCAGGTCGCGCTCGACCAGTCCACCGGGAAAGTGGTCTGGTCGACCAACGTGGTCAAGCCGCGATCCGGTTTCTCGATCACCAGCGCGCCGCTCTACTACAACGGCAAGGTGTACGTCGGCGGGTCCGGCGGCGAGTTCGGCGTCCGCGGGCGCCTGACCGCGCTCGACGCGAAGACCGGCAAGGTCGACTGGCGCTTCTACACCGTGCCCGGCCCCGGCGAAGTCGGGCACGAAACCTGGCCGCAGAACAGCGATGCCTGGAAGCGGGGCGGCGCCTCGATCTGGAACACCCCGACGGTGAATCCCGAAACGGGCATGCTCTTCTTCTCCACCTCCAACGCGGCGCCGTGGACCGGCGACAAACGGCCGGGGGAAAACCTGTTCACCTCCTCGATCGTCGCGCTGAACGCGGAAACCGGCGAATACAAGTGGCACTACCAGATGGTCCACCACGACCTCTGGGACTTCGACGCCCCGTCGCCGACCGTCCTCTTCAAGGGTGAAATGAACGGCGAAGAAGTCGAAGCCGTGGGCGAGCCGGAGAAGACTGGCTGGGTCTACCTGCTCAACCAGGCCACGGGCAAGCCGGTCTACCCGATCCCCGAGGTGAAGGTCCCGCAGGACCCGTCGCAGAACACCTGGCCGACGCAGCCGGAGCCGACGATGCCTCCCTTCAGCCCGCTGACGACGACCCCCGAAGCGGTCAAGAATGCGGAAGCGGCGGCCGCGGCGCTGAAACCGAAACCGAAGGTCGTGGCGGGCAAGATCTTCACCCCGATGAGCTCGGACCCGAACGTCGTCAACCTGGCGGCGAACTCGGCGGCGGGCGGCAACAACTGGCCGCCGTCGTCCTACAACCCCGAAAAGAACATCTACGTCGTCTGCTCGCTGGCGGGCTCGCTCGGTCTCGTGGTGCCGCCGAAGCCGCAGAAGTTCAAAGAAGGCGAAACCTACATCGGCTCCGAAGTCCTGCTTTCCTCCGGCTTCAACGTCGAAGGCTTCCTCACCGCCTACGACATGTCGACCGGCAAGATCGCCTGGCAGAACAAATTCCCCGCCGAATCGTGTTACTCGGGCGCGGTGACGACGGCGGGCGGCCTGGTCTTCGTCGGTCACAACAACGGTGACCTGGTCGCCTACAACATCGAAACCGGCGAAGAACTCTGGCACTTCCAGACCGGTGCCGGCGCCAACACCACGGTGACCGTCTTCGAAGACGAAGGCGAAGAGAAAGTCGCCATCTACGCCGGCGGCAACTCGCTGGCGGCCACCGCCCACGGTGAAAACTTCTGGGTCTT
>JAFDWB010000001.1 GCA_018268675.1 Actinomycetota bacterium | reverse complement strand
GGACGCGGAGGCTGCGCTCGACCTCGACCGTGAAGTCGACGTGGCCGGGCGTGTCGATGATGTTGATCCGGTGGCCCTTCCACTCGCAGGCGGTCGCGGCCGAGGTGATCGTGATGCCGCGCTCCTGCTCCTGCTCCATCCAGTCCATGACCGCGGCGCCCTCGTGGACCTCGCCGATTTTGTGCGTGCGGCCCGTGTAGTAGAGGATGCGCTCGGTCGTCGTCGTCTTGCCGGCGTCGATGTGCGCCATGATCCCGATGTTCCGGGTCTTCTCCAGTGGAAAGCTGCGTGCCATGGTTCCGTTCGGTGGGGTTGAGGTCTTGGGTTTCTTTGAAGTCTCGGTGCTGCGTGCGGCGTGGGGTCGCTCAGGGTGAAACGGCGGCGATCCGGCGCTGCTCGGGATCGGCGCACAAAAAAGGCCCCAGGGGGCCCGGCGAAGCCAACGGCGGGAGAACTGCCTGAGCGACGCGCGATGATAGCAGCGGTCGGACCTCGCGTCATGCGCTTCAGCCGACACGTCGATCGGGTGGCGGATCGCGGCCTCCAGCGCGCCTACCCGGCGCTGCTCGCGGCGGCGGCGCTGCTGTGGCGCGGGCTGTGCCCGCCGCTGCGCTGGATGTTCGGGGCGCTGGCGTTTATCGAGGCCGGGCTGCGGGGCGTCGGGCGAGGCGTGGCGCGGGCGGCGAGCGCCGCGTCCGGGGTGCTGACGCCGCGGCGCGCGATCGGGCTGGTGATCGCGGCGGCGGGCGCCCTCCTGGTCGTCTCCCAGTTCCTCGACTACCGGGCGGTGCAGATCGGGGTGGCGGCGGTCGAAGCCCCGGACGGGATCCAGCTGGCGAAGCCGCCGACCGTCGACGTGCAGACCGCCGGGCACGCCCACGCATATGCGTTGGTCGGGGTCGGGGCGATCGCGGTCGCCCTGGGCCTGGCGGTGATCTGGCGCGGCGGCCGCACCGGGGGGCTCGCGGCGCTCGGCGCGATCCTTGCCGGCGCCGCCTCGCTGGCGGTCATACTGCTGATCGACCTGCCTCACGGCCTCGACGTCGGCGCCCAGTCCTCACGCTTCGCCGGGGCCTCGGCGGTGCTCGAAAAGGGCTTCGCGGCGGAGCTTGCCGCGGCCGGCGGGGTGGTTTTGGGCGGCGTGCTCTACTATGCGCGGCCGTGCCTAATACGAATCAGCTTGTCAGGAAGGGGCGCAAGCGCCCGAAGAAGAAGACCACGACGCCGGGCCTCAAGTCGGGCCAGGGTCGCAAGAAGCGCGTAGCTGCCCCGCAGCGGCGCGGCGTCTGCACCCGCGTCGCCACGGTCACCCCGAAGAAGCCGAACTCGGCGCTGCGCAAGATCGCGCGCGTCCGGCTCACCAACGGGATGGAGGTCACCACCTACATCCCCGGCGAGGGTCACAACCTGCAGGAGCACTCCGTCGTCCTGATTCGCGGTGGTCGCGTCAAGGACCTGCCGGGCGTCCGCTACAAGGTCGTCCGGGGCACGCTCGACGCCGCCGGCGTCTCCGACCGCAAGCAGGCCCGCTCCCGCTACGGCGTGAAAGCTTCCTGATGCCACGCCGTTCTGCAGCCACGGTCCGGCCGATCGAGCCGGACGCCCGCCACCGCAACCGGCTGGTCCAGCAGCTGATCAACAAGGTGATGACCGACGGCAAGAAGAGCCTCGCCGAGCGGATCGTCTACGACAGCCTCGCGATCGTCGGCGAGCGCACCGGGGAGGACCCGGTGGAGACGCTCGAGGCGGCGATCAAACAGCTGACCCCGGTGCTCGAGGTCCGCTCCCGCCGGGTCGGTGGCGCGACCTACCAGGTGCCGGTCGAGGTGCCCGCGCGCCGCGCCCGTACGCTCGCGGTCCGCTGGCTCGTCCAGTACGCCCGCGCCCGCCGCGAGTACTCGATGGCCGACCGTCTCGCCGGCGAGATCCTCGACGCGAACCAGCAGCAGGGCAGCGCCTGGAAGCGGAAGGACGACATCTACCGCATGGCCCAGGCGAACAAGGCGTTCGCGCATTACCGCTGGTAGCTAGCGTGGCGGCGGCGCATGCCGTCTAAGCCGATCCTGGCGGTCGACGTCGACGGGGTCATCTCGCTGTTCGGCTACGACGAGCCACCGCCTCCGAGCGAGGCCCGGTTTCAGCTGGTCGACGGGATGCTGCACTGCATCTCGCTGCGCGCCGGGGAGCGGCTGGGGCGGCTGGGCGAGCACTTCGACCTCGTCTGGGCGACCGGCTGGGAGGAGAAAGCGAACTTCTACCTGCCGGAGATGCTGGGCCTGGCCGAGCTCCCCTACCTCAGCTTCGACGGCGCCCGCTTCGGGTCGGCGCACTGGAAGCTCGGGCCGCTCGAGGAGTACTGCCGCGGGCGGGCGATGGCCTGGATCGACGACAACCTCGACGAGAGCTGCTATCGCTGGGCGCGCGAGCGCTCCGAGCCGACCCTCCTCGTCCCCACCGACCCCGCGATCGGCCTGCAGGAGGTAGAAACCGAAGCGCTGATCGCCTGGGGCGGCGGGTTGGCTTTCGAAACCGCCCGGTGAGGACTAAAATCGGTCCCGGTGACGGGTTTCTGGCCGATCTTCTTTCTCGCAGTGGTGCTGAAGATCCCGGTCCTTGCTGGGATCTGGCTCGTCTGGTGGGCGGCCAACCAGGAAGTGCCCGAACCGGAGGAGACGGACGGCGGGGGCGGCAACAAACGGCGCAAGATGCCGCCGAAACTACCCCGCGGGCCGCGCCGCGGACCCCACGGTGGTGTCGTCGCCCGGCCACTCCCCGACTGCCCGCCGGGGGGCCGTACGCGGGTCGTCAGGCCCGCGCAGCAGCCCGCTTTCGCTCGCGTCGGATCTCGCGAAGATAGGGATAGAAGTCGACCTCGACGGTATGACGCTTAGAGGCGACGAAGCGCTTGCGCTGCTTCTCTTCCTCGACCGCGATCTCCCTCCGCATCGCCGCCGCCGACGGTAGCCGCGCCCGCCCGGAGAGCAGGTCGGCGACCCATTCGGCCTGCGCCTCGGCGAGCGGCATGATCGGGCCGAGCGGTTGCACGAAGCCGATGAAGTAGAGGCCCGGGCGCTCGACCGCGACGACACGGCGGAAGAGCGGCAACCGGTTGTCGGGGGCGGCGAAGACCTCCGGGTGGAAGAACGGGAACGTGATCTTGTAGCCGGTGCAGTAGACGACGAGATCGATCTCCTCCGCGGTGCCGTCGACGAAGCGGACGCCGCGCCCGCCGGTGAAGCGGTCGATGTTCGGCTTCGCCGTGATGTCGCCGTGGCCGAGCCGGGGCAGGAACTCCGAGGAGACGGTCGGGTGGGCCTCGAAGAGCTTGTGGTCGGGCTGCGGCAGCCCGTAGGTGGTCGGCTCGCCCACCGCGATCCCGAGCGCCCGCTTGGTGACCGCGCGCTGCAGCGGGATCGGCGCCAGGCCAGTGATCGGGTTCAGCACCTCGTCGATCGGCTTGCCGTTCAGGTACTTGGGCAGGACCCAGGCGCCGCGGCGGGTGGCGAGGAAGGTCTCCTCGGCGATCCGCGAGGACTCGACCGCGATGTCGACGGCGGAGTTGCCGATCCCCAGCACCAGCACGCGCTTGCCGCGCAGGATGTCGGCCTCGCGGTATTCATGGGCGTGGATCTGCTCGCCCGCGAACTCACCCGCGCCCGGGAAGTCGGGTTCGGGCCAACGCGCGTCCCAGTGGTGGCCGTTGGCGACGAGCACCGCGCCGTAGCGGTTCGTCTCCCGCCCGGCGGCGCTCTCGACGGTGACGTCCCACTCTCCCACGCTCCCCTCGACCGGCACCACATCCAGGACCTCGGTGTTGAATCGGATCCGCTCGGCCAGCCGGTAGCGGTCGACGACTTCGTCGAAGTAGGCGGCCATCTGGAAGTGGTCGGGATAGTCCGGATACCCCTCCGGCATCGGCAGCGACCTGAACGCCATCACCCGCCGCGACGTGTTGATATGGAGCGACCGATAGGCCGACGACATCCCGTTGTCGTTTTCGTACCGCCAGTTCCCCCCGACCCGCGATCCCTTCTCAAAGCAGTCGAAATCGATCCCGCGCGCCTGCAAGACCTGCCCCGCCGTGATCCCCGAGCTCCCCGCCCCGATGATGCAGGCCTTCATGGCCAGAGCGTAGCCGGTGGTGCGGTGGTGGCGGGGTCGGGACCGGGAAGCTGGCGCCCGAGGTAAGGGACGGGCCGTCTCGTCCACGACCCTGGCGGGCTGTGGCCGTGGCCGAGACGGCCGGGTCCGTGGGGAGAGGAGGAAGGATCGCGGGCGCGCCCGGGTGAGTTCGCACTTATCCACGCTATGTGTAGGTAAGTGCGAACGCACCCGAGGGCGAGACGGTGGGCGTGGAGTCAGGAGGGCATCCTCGGACGGGGTCGGGACGGGGGGAGGGGAGGTCCGTCACTGTTCCTCCTGTCTTCTTCAGACGCTTGAGGCGCGCTGCAAGGATTGGTGTCGCTATGGCGACCTGAATCCTTGCAGCGCGCCCCGGGGCCTCGATCCCGGACGCTCCCTCACGTCCCAGGACGCACCTCGGACGGCCGCTCCGGCCCCGGACCCGACGCTTGTCCTCGATACGAAGACAAGCGTCGGGCGTCCCCGAACGACGAAGGGTCCCTTCCGGGACCCTTCGTCATAACCTCTTGTCGCCGGCGCCTATTTGGCGGCGTCGTCGCCGGAGGTCGACTCGATCTCCTGGGCGAGCTCCTCGAGCTCCTCGGCGAAGGAGAGGCCGAAGCCCTCGACGGGGGCCTCGACGCCGTCGACGCCGAGTTCCGCCGCGAGGTCGTCTTCTTCGAGCAGGTCGTCGTCGGTCGGCGGTTCGATCGCCACGGCCGGTTCGATCGCCACCGTGCGGTAGTGCTTGAGCCCCGTCGCGGCCGGGATCAGCTTGCCGATGATGACGTTCTCCTTGAGGCCGACAAGGCGATCGCGTTTGCCCTCGAGCGCGGCGTCGGTGAGGACCTTGGTGGTCTCCTGGAAGGAGGCCGCCGAGAGGAACGATTCGGTCGCCAGCGAGGCCTTGGTGATCCCGAGGATCACTTCCTCGGCTTTGGCCGGCGTGCCGCCCTCTTCTTTGGTCTTCTTGTTCAGCCGTTTGAGCGAGCCGCGATCCTCCAGCTGACCCGGAAGGAGGCTGGTCGAGCCCTTGGTCTCGATCCGCACCTTCTTCAGCATCTGCCGGGCGATCAGCTCGATGTGCTTGTCGTTGATGTCCACGCCCTGGGCGCTGTAGACCTTCTGCACCTCGTCCACCAGATAGAGCTCGGTGTCGGTGCGGCCGCGGATCGCCAGCAGGTCGGCCGGGTAGAGCGAGCCCTCGTTGAGCTGCTGGCCGACCTCGACCTTGTCGCCGTCGGCGACGTGGAGGCGGGTCCGCAGCGGGAACGAGTAGCTCTGCTCCTCGCCGCTCGACTCGGTGACGATCACTTTCAGGGCTTTGTCGGTTTCTTCGATCGAGACTTTGCCCGCCGCCTCGGCCATCTGCGCGAGGCCCTTCGGTTTGCGCGCCTCGAAGAGCTCGACGATCCGCGGCAGACCCTGCGTGATGTCCTGCCCGGCGACACCGCCGGTGTGGAACGTCCGCATGGTCAGCTGCGTCCCCGGCTCACCGATCGACTGGGCGGCGATGATGCCGACCGCGTCGCCGATGTCGACCATCGCCCCGGTGGCCGGCGAGATGCCGTAGCAGGCGCGGCACACCCCGGTCTCGGCCTCGCACTTGAGGGCCGAGCGGACCGGAACCTTGACGCCCTCGTCGTCGGCGAACGCCTCGGCGATCTCCTCGACGTCGGCCTGGGTGATCAGCTGGTTGCGTTTCAGCAGCTCGCGACCGCGCTTGGTCTCGAGCTTTTTCGCCGCCAGCCGGCCGAACAGGTTGTCGTTGAGCGAGCCGTCCGCCTTGCGGAGGTCCATCTCGATGTGGTCTTTGGTCTTGCAGTCCTCCTCGCGCACGATCACGTCCTGGGCGACGTCGACCAGGCGGCGGGTGAGGTAGCCGGAGTCGGCCGTCCGCAGCGCCGTGTCGGCGAGGCCCTTTCGGGCACCGTGGGTGGAGATGAAGTACTCGAGGACCG
>JAFDWB010000019.1 GCA_018268675.1 Actinomycetota bacterium | reverse complement strand
CGCAGCCTCGTCCACTGGATCCGCCGCCTCGTCTTCCGCGGCGCCTGGCTCGACCAGCGGGTCAAGGAGGGCGAGCTCGACGTCGTCTTCGACGAGCGCACCCAGACCTTCGGCTACGTCCAGCCCGACCGCTCCTCCGAGCTCATCGAGCTCTCCAAGGAGCCGTCCTGGCGCCGCATCGCGTATCGGCGATAGCGAGGCGCCCGTCCGAGGTGCGTCCTGGGCGTCTCATGGCGACCCTGGCAGGCTGTGGCCGCCATGACCGCCCAGGCCGTGAGGGGTTCGCGAGGAAGGCGGCACAGAGACGTCACGAAGTCGGACTTCCGTGACCGGCCCTCACGAGAGGGGCGCCAAGGAGGCCCGGGACCGAGGCCCCGGGACAAGCGGTTGAGGAAGACAGGAGGAACCGTGACGGACCTTCCCTCTCCCCGGCCTGACCCCGTCCAGCTGTTCCTTATGGTCGCCAGGGCGCCATAAGGAACAGCTGGACGGAGGGCTTACTTCCGAGGAGGAGGAGGAGGTCTCCGGCCTTCCGCACGTCCTTGTCACGAGGCCCCAAGGTCCCACATCGGGTGACGGACCCGTGGCGCTCCTGTGACTCCGCCGCGATTCTTCCTCGACGCGCACCGTCCCGCCCCCGGGTGCGTTCGCCGTTACCCACGCATTAGCGTGGACAGGTGCGAACTCACCCGGGCGCGCCCGCGACCCTTGCTCCTCTCCCCTCGGACCCGGCCGGCTCGGCTACGGCCACGGCCTGCCAGGGTCGTGGTCGAGACGCCGCGTCTCTTGGCCCTTCGGCGACAGCTTTCCGAGCGTTACCCGCGCTCCAAGGCCACGACCACCGTCAACGACCCCTTACCGCTCGCCGCCTTGGCGCGGCCGGCGTCGAAGAGGTCCTTGGCGCCGTCGGCGTCGCCGAAGGAGTCGGTGAAGCGGGTCAGGGAGTCGACCAGGAGGATCACGTCTTCGCCGTCGGCGGCGCGGCGCTGGGCCTGGGAAAGGGCATCGGTGGCGTGGCGGGCCTGGCCCGCGGAGACGAGCTCGGCCTGCGGAGCCTCGCGCTTCCAGTCGGCCAGCTCCTCGGGGCTCGGGTCGATCAGCAGCGCGACCGGGTCCGGGCCGTCGGAGGCCGAGGCGAGGTCGGCGGCGACGGCGCGCAGCAGCTCGGTCGCCGCCTCGCGACCGTCGGCCAGGAGCACCACCTGGCGGCCCGACTCGGCGGGCAGCAGCAGGTCCTGGATCGAGACCCCGCCACGGCGGCGGCCGAAGCGACGGCGACGGCGACGGCGGCGCGGCCGCGGGCCCTCCTCGTCCTCCTCGTCGCGCTCGGCCGGCGGCGGCGCGGCGCGGCCCGAATCGGGTGGCGTCTCCTCTTCGTCCTCGACGTCGACGCGCTCCTCGCGCTCGCGCCCGCTCGACGCGCGGCGGCGGCGCCGGCGTGGCCGCTCGCGCCCCGCTTCGCCGTCCGAGCCCCGCGGCGCGGCATCGCCGTCGTCTCCTTCGCCGTCGCCCAGCCGCTCGATCAGCTCGGCGCGGGTGAGCATCCGGTAGCGCTCGATGCCTGCCGCGGCGGCGTACTGGTGGAGGTCTGCAAGGTGTTTGGATTCGAGCTCGGTCTTGGTCATCGGACCGCGACTTTAGTGACTCTCCGGAGTCTCGTGCGTGCGGCCGGCGGATGCCGCACCGAGCGGGGGAAGGACGCAGGTCGGCCGAATGGCGGTGCCATTTGGCCGAGCGAGGACGACGCCCGCGAAGTGTGTGCGGCGCCGCCAGACGTGTGCAGGAGACTTCGGAGGTCACTCAGTCAACGGAGATCATGCGCGCCGGGTCGACGCCTTCCTGCGCCGCGACATCGTCCCAGGCCGCGATCTCCGCCGCGACGCGCGCCTCCGACCAGCTGAGCTCGCCGCCCAGCGCCGCCGCGATCGGCCGCCGCGCCTCCGGGTCGCGCAGCGCGGGCGCCGCGAGGATCCCCAGCCGGGTGCGCCGCAGCAGCACGTCGGCGAGCGAGCGGGCCTGCTCGTCGCGCGCCGCCAGCACCACCTCGGCGAGCAGGTCGGGGCGGCCGGGGACGATCGGCGCCGCCAGCTCGGGCCGCTCCCGCGCCAGGTCGAGCACCCGCCGCGCCGCGTGCCCGTAGCGGAAGGCGAGCTGCGCGAGCGCCTCCTCTCCCACCCCCGCAGGCGCCTCCAGGTCGCCCGGGCGGGCCTCCATCCCGAGCGGGATCTCGGCGGTCCGGCAGGGCGCCTCGCGGCCTTCGCGCTCGACCAGCCGGTCGACGGTCAGCTTCGCCATCCGCCGGTAGGTCGTGAGCTTTCCGCCGGTGATCGTCAGCATTCCCGACGACGTCTCGTACAGCTCCTCCTTGCGCGAGATGTCGACCGACTTGCGCGGGTCCCCGGTCGAGATCAGCGGTCGCACCCCGGCGAAGGCGCCGACCAGGTCACCGGGCCCGAGCCCGGTGCCGAAGAACGCGTTGGCCGCGTCGAGAAGGTACTCGACTTCGTCGGCCGCCGGGCGCGGGCGGCGGATGTCGCCGTCGAAGTCGTTGTCGGTGGTGCCGATCAGCGTCCGCCCGTACCAGGGCAGGGCGAAGATCATCCGGCCTTCGCCCGCCGGGACGATGCAGGCGGCTTCACCCATCGGCAGGTCGGCGGCGTCGAGGACCAGGTGGGTGCCGCGGCTCGGCGCGATCCGCGGCACGTCCTCCTCCTCGATCACCTCGGGGCGGATCGTGTCGGCCCAGACGCCGGTGGCGTTGACGACGTGGTCGGCGGCGACCTCGATCCGCGCCCCCGAGTCGGCCTCGACGAAGGCGACCCCGGCGGCGCGGCCACGGCCCCCTGTGACCTCGACCACGTCGGCGCCGTTGAGGGCGACCGCGCCGTAGCGCTCCGCCTCACCGAGCACGGTCAGCACCAGGCGCACGTCGTCGGTCTGGCAGTCGTAGAAGAGGTAGGCGGATTGCGGGTCGCGCGAGGCGAGCGCCGGGACCAGCGCCAGCACCTCCTCGTGGCCGATCGTGCGGTGGCGGTCGGGCGCCCAGTAGGGCTCCTCGTCCTCTCCCTGGGCGGCGCGCAGCGCGCGGCGGCCGCGGCCGACCCGCGTGCTCGCCATCACGTCGTACATGTTGAGGCCGATGCCGACTTTGCGGTCGCGCCGCTCCTCGCCGAGCGCGGCGACCAGGAACGGGGTCGGGTAGACGAGATGCGGCGCGAGCGCGACCAGGAGCTGGCGCTCCAGCAGCGCCTCGCGCACCAGGCCGAGGTCGAAGTTCTGCAGGTAGCGGAGCCCGCCGTGGACCATCTTCGAGGAGCGGCTCGAGGTGCCGACGGCGAAGTCGTCGCGCTCCAGCAGGGCAACCGAGTAGCCGCGCGAGGCCGCGTCGAGGGCGACCCCGGCGCCGGTGACGCCGCCGCCGATCACGACCACCTCGAAGTGGGCGCCCGCGACCGCCTCGATCGCCGCCGCGCGGGTCAGCACCGGCCCGCCCCCCGCGGCTTCGCGCGGGTCGCCTGCCACCGCCGGTAGGGCCCGTACCCGATCGCGAAGAGGAGGCCACCGGCGAGGAGCCCGGCGAAGATCGAGCCGAGCGCGGAGGAGTCGCCGGAGTCGGAGCCCGGGCGGTCGTCGGCGGGCACGCCGGAGGTGGTCGGCGCGGCGCCCGCCGGTTCGATCGGGGAGGCACCTTCGGGGAGCGCGCCCGCTTCGATCCCCGGCGATTCGACCGGGGGCGAGCCCGCGGATCCGGCGCCGACCCCGCCGGGCGCCGCCTGCTTCGATTTCCCGGCGCCCGCCTTGCCGCCGCCCGATTTGCCGCCGCCCTGAGGCTGCGCCCCTCCACCCGATTCGGTCGGGAACCGCGGCGTCGGCGCGGGCGTCACCCCACCGCCTTCGGGGACCGACGGCGATTCGCTTGGGGGTGCCGGGGCAGGCGCGGGCTTCGGTGCCTTCGGCTTCGGTTTCGGCGCCCGCGGGGGCGCCGCCAGCGGCAGGTGCTGCTTCGAGGTCGCGACGAGCACCTCGCCGGTCACCCAGACCGGCGTCTGGTCGCTCTTCGACGAGTAGCGGTAGTGGCCGTCGCCGGCCTGGTTGGCTTCGAGGTATTCGAGCGCCGAGGCGCCGCCGCGCTTGAACTGGGCCGGGTTGGCGCCCGCGGCGAGCAGGCCCTCGACCGCCCAGGCCGTCGACTGGGTGTTGAGCGCGCCGTTGCCGCCGAGCCGATAGCCGCCGCCCTTCTGCTGGACCTGGCGCAGGTAGCCGACCGCCGCCTTCGCCGCCTTGGAGGAGGGAGTGAGCACCTGAAGCACGGCGCCGGTGCTGTCGGCGTTGCTCGGCGAGCCGACCACGTCTCCCCAGCCCCCATCTTCGTTCTGGGCTTCGCGCAGCCAGGCGACCGAGTCGGCGACGTTGGCGATCCCGGCCGCGCGTAGCGCCAGCACCGCGTAGGCGGTCGAGTTCGGCCAGTCTTCGTAGGAACCGTCCTTGCGGCGTTTGGAGAGCAGCGCGGCGACCAGGTTGCGGCCCGCGAATTCGCGCGGTTCGACCCCGGCGCCCTCCAGCGCGAGGATCGTGCGGGCGAGGTCGCCGGGGCTCTTGATCGTCGCCACGGCGCTCTGGAGATAATCGACCGGCGAGCTGCCGTTCGCGGTGACGTCCTGCGGGTTGACCCCGGCGGCCTCGAGCCCGAGCATCGCCCAGCCGGTCATCTCCTGACCCGATTCGGCGCCCGCCTTTTCCCCCCAACCGCCATCGTCGTTCTGGGCCGATTCGAGCCAGGACACGGCGGCCTGGAGGCCGGTCTTCGGGGCGGCCTCGGCGCGCGTCGAGGCGAAGGCGCCGAGGAGGAGGACGGCGATGAGGAGCGCCGCGAGCCTGCCGGTGGCGGCGATGCCCGGGGGGTGCGGCGCGCGCGTCACGGCTTCCGCGCGGCGCCATTCGAATCGTTCACGGAAGCGGATCAACATCCGGATCATCGCCGGTCCGGCGACCAGCGCGAGGACGATGTTGCCGACCGCGTGGGCGGCTTCGAAGGGGATTGCGCGCGCCTCCAGGACCCCGAAATAGGCCCACGAGAGTTCGGTCCCGTAGCTCGCCATGAGGGAGAAGTTGAGGATCGCGCCGTAGCCGAGTGCGGCGAGGCCGCACACCGCCGCGAGCGTCAGCCGTCCCACGTTGCGGGTGCCGAGCGCCAGCGCCGCGCCGAGGATGCCGCAGAGTCCCCAGGCCGCCATCTGCCACGGCGTCCAGACGCCCTGCCCGAACCAGAAGTTGGAGATCAGCGCGGCGAGCGCGCCGACCGCGAAGCCCGGCGCCGCGCCCAGCGCGTAGCCGGCGAAGATGACGATGTCGGTGGTCGGCTTGACGTTGGGGAAGGCGGCGAAGGCGATCCGCCCGGCGATCGCCAGCGCGGCGAGGGCGGCGACCAGGGCGACGACCTGCGCCGGCGGCCGCGAGCGCTCGTACCAGCCGAAGCCCGCCAGCAGGACCGCGGCGAGGATCAGGAAGCTGACCAGCTGCCAGCTCACGGGCGGCCTCCCCGGGGTGCTTCCGAGCTTAGCCGCCATATATGGCGGCTAAGCTCGGAAGCACGCGCGGCGAGGAGGGCGGCGCCGTGCTCGGGGGTGACGACGCCGGGGGCGTCGAGGACGCGGGCGACCTCGGTGGCGAAGTACCAACCGCCGGAGAGGATCGCGGCGCTCGGGCCGTCGGCGATTACGACGCCGTCGCCGAGCAGGACGACGCGATGGGCGAACTCGGCGGCGAACTCGACGTCGTGGGTGGCGATGACGACGGCGGCGCCCTGGGCGGCGAGGCGGCCGGCGAGGGCGACGAGGTCGTCCTTGCGACCGCGGTCCATGCCCCGGGTCGGCTCGTCGAGGGCGACCAGGCCGGGGACGCCGTCGCCGTCGAGCCGGCCGGCCAGGGCGACCGCGAGGGCGAGGCGCTGGCGCTCGCCACCCGAGAGGTCGCGCGGGTCGGCCTCGATCGCGTGCTCCATGCCGACCGCGCGCAGGGCCGCGAGGCCGGGCTCGCCGGGGAGTTCGTCGCCGACCCGCTCGCGGACGAGATAGTCGCCCGGGTTCTGGGTGAGGAGCGCCATCCGCTCGGCCGCTACCCGGCCGGCGGCGGGCTCGAGGAGGCCCGCGGCGGTACGCAGCAGGGTGCTCTTGCCGGCGCCGTTGCGGCCCATCAGCGCGACCTGCTCGCCGGGGGCGACGGCGAGGTCGATGCCGCGGATGACGTCGCGGGGGCCGCTGCCGTCGTCGAGCTCGACCCAAAGGCCCGTGGCGAGGAGAGCGGCTTCGTCGCGGCGGTTGCGGCGTCTTCCGCGGAGGGGGAGGCGCGAGGGGGGAGAAACTTCGCCGCTCAGACCCTTCCCCGGGTGGGGGACGGCGGTGGCTGCCCCGGCGCCCACCGCGCCCCCGCTGTCGACGCGACCACCCCCCGCCGTGGCCGACCCCGCGAAGGACGATCCCGCCTCCCCCAGCGTCCGCCGCGCGTCGCGCACCCCCACCGGCAGCGGCTCGATCCCGGCCAGCGAGAAGAGCCGCGCGGCGGGCGTGGTCAGGGTCTGGTCCGCCTCCCGCGTCCACCCCAGGAACTCGCGCGGCCCGCCGTCGAAGCCGATCCGCCCCGCCACCACCGCAACCACCCGGTCCGCCGCCGCCAGGCACCGCTCCAGCCGATGTTCGGCGAGCACCACCGCCACCCCCCACTCCTCGTTCAGCCTCCGCAACAACCATATGAGCTCGTCGCCGGACACGGGGTCGAGCTGCGAGGTCGGCTCGTCCAGCAACACCAGCCGCGGCCGCGTCACCAGCGCCGCCGCCAGCGCCACACGCTGCAGCTCGCCCCCCGACAGCGTGTCGACGGCCCGCCCAAGCAGGTGCGGGATCGCCAGCGCCAGCGCCACCTCCTCCACCGCCCGCGCCCGGTCGCCGGGGCCGTCGCCGCGCATCTCCAGCGGCAGCTCGATCTCCGCCGCGACCGTGGTCGAGACGACCTGCGTCTCGGGGTCCTGGGCGACGTAGCCGACCGCGCGGGCGAGCTCACCCGGCCCGCCGGCGATCGCGTCGAGCCCGGCCACCGCGACCCGCCCCTCGATCTCGCCGCCGTGGAAGTGCGGCACCAGCCCGCAGGCCGCCCGCAGCAGCGTCGACTTGCCCGACGCCGAGCGCCCGGCCAGCAGCACGAACTCCCCCGGGGCGACCCCTAGGGAGACGTCGACCAGCGCCGGCGCCGCGGCTCGCGGGTACCAGTAGGTGAGCCCATCGACCGCGAGCGCCGGCGCGGCGCCGCGACGGATCGCCAGCTCAGACACGACGGCCTCCACGCCGCCACGGCGCCAGGCCGCTCGCCGCGACGATCGCCGCGACCGCCACCGTCGCCGGGGCGAGCCCGACCTGGATCGTCGGATAGGTGCGGAAGTCGTCGGCGCCGACCAGCTTCCCGGCGATCGCCGCCGCGACCACCGCCGCCGCGACCGCGTAGAAGCGGGTGTCGTAGCGGCTCGGCTCGCGCCGCCCCTCCCCGCGCGGACCGCCGAGGCCGTAGCCACGCAGCTCGAGCGTCGCGGCGACATCGACGGCGCGGTCGAGGGACCCGGCGAGGAGCCGCCGCGCCAACGGGCCCCGTCCCACCGCCGCCGCCCCCGGCCCGCGCAGCCGCGCCGCGTCGCGCAGGCGCCCGGCATCGGCCGCCGCCACCGGCACCAGGCGGGAGACGAGCGTCGCGGTCAGCGCCGAGCGGGCGGCCACCGGGCGCAGCGCCCGCAGCACCCGGTCGGGGTCGACGCAGGCCGAGTAGACGGCGAAGGCGACCATCGTCACCGCCGCCCGCAGCCCGATCGAGACCCCCGCCACGATCGCCTCCAGGGTGACGTCGA
The DNA here is from genome assembly GCA_018268675.1 of Actinomycetota bacterium. Lineage (GTDB taxonomy): Bacteria > Actinomycetota > Thermoleophilia > Solirubrobacterales > 70-9 > VAYN01. The sequence continues at coordinate 4,541 of JAFDWB010000019.1, read as the reverse complement.
CCTGACCGAGGATCGGCCAGTCGCCGAGCCGCGCCAGCACCGTCTCGCCGCGGTTCACGACCAGCGCGTTGACGACGACGATCAGGAACGCGAGCCCGAGCCCCAGCCGCAGCGCCGCCCGCACCGCCGCCCGCGCGCCCGCCAGCCGCCCGGCGAGGCACGCCGCCGCCCCCGCCGCCAGCAGCACGACCGGGTTCGAGTAAAGGAACGCGACCGCGACCAGCGCGCCGAGATAGGACACCGCGGCGCCCGGCCGGGCCGACTGCAACGGCCCCCGGCGGGGGATGTAGGCGAACGGCGATCTCATCGGGTCCCCGAGCGGAGCGGCAGCGGCGTCACCGCCCCCGTTTCGCTCGCCACCGCGTAATGGTCGCGCAGGTCGGTGGTGTCGAGCGCTGCCGCCGCCGCCCGCACGGCGCCGACCGTGGCGCCGGTGACGAGCCAGACCGGCGGGCCTTCGTAACGCCTGGTCGCCGCGACAAGGCCGGCTTCCGGACCGAAGGTGCGCGCCTTGCTCCCGTTTTCGTCAAGTCCGACAAGCCGCCAGGAGCCCCTTGACCCGCTCACTCCCGCCGCCCCCGCAACGGCGGGCGCAAATTCCGCGTACACCCCGCTTTCCGCCGGGCCCCGCTCGATCAGCGCCGCGGCCGAGTCCGAGCGCAGCGCCGACCACGGGCCGACCAGCACCCGGATCGCCCCCTTCGGGGAGCCCGCGGCGACCTTCACCCCTTCCCCTTCGAGCGCTCCGCGCGCGGTCGCGCACGCCGCCCCACCGCCCCTGCATTCGACCGCGACCACCGGCTTGTGCCCTTCCCAGCCGGTCGTGAACGGCGCCGGCCAGGAGCCGACCACCGCCGGGACCTGCTCGGTCGCCGACCAGTCGTGCATGTCCCACCAGATCCGCTCGCCGCCGTGCAGTGAGACCTCGGCGGCGCCGATCGGCGACTCGACCCCGTCGACGTAGAAGAACCAGTCGTAAGGGTGGCCGCCGCGTTCGCTTTCTTCCACACCGTCGATCGACTTCACGTAGCCGCCGCCGTAGCGCGTCTGAATTTCGTCCTTACCTTCGAGGAAGCGCATCACGGTGTCGGATTCGTTCGCTTCCCCCGACGCTTCGGACACCTTCACCGCGCCGAATTCACGCGTCACGGTGAGGTCGACCGTGCCGACCCCCGAACCGGGGCCGAGGCCGCAGCCGGCGGCCGCGAGCGCCGCTCCGAAGAGCAGCGCGATCGCGACCGCCGTGCCGCGACCCGACATCAGCTACCGGCTGGGCACTTGCCGGCGAGGCAGACCGGGACCGCGGCCGAGGGGATGTCCTTCCCCAGCCCGGCGACCAGCGCGGTCGGTTCGGTCAGCGTCACCGTGACCTTGCCCTTGGCGTCGGTCGGGCCGGTCGCCCCGGTCACCGCGGCGCCTTCGACCGGCTTGCGGCGTCCCTTTTCGTCGTAGGCGTAGACGTGGACCGCGAACGGGACCCCGGCCGTCGCCGCGGCGGGCGCCTTCACCACCAGCTCTTCGGGGTAGGGGTAGGACGGCGCCAGGTCCCAGAGGACTTCGTCGCCCGCCTTGATCTTCGCCTTTTCGCCGCCGACCGTGGCGCCCTTGTGGTTGATCTTCAGGTACCAGGACGACTTGCCCTTGGCGACGCTCTTGCCGACGCCGCAGAGGCCGAGGCCGAAGCTGAAGTGGTCGGTGAGCGAGAGCGGTGCGAGTTGCTTGATCGTCTGGGCACCATCGGCGAGCAGCCCGAGCGCCGTGTTGCCCTTCAGCGCCACCTTCTTCCCGCTGCCGCCGGTCCCGGCGCCGAGGCAGGTCGCCTTCGGGCTGGTCTTGATCTTGACGTTGGAGGTCTTGATCGCCTGTTCGGCGAGCACCACGTTGCCCTTGCCGACCACGCGCAGCGTGGCGGTCGTGGCGGAGGCGCTCGCAGTCGCGACGAGCCCCAGACAGAGGGCCAGCGCGCAGGCGCCGACGGTACGGAGTTGCAACAGCTTTGGCATATAAGCCGCCCTTTCCTCGAGGGTTGTTTGGCTGGCCGGGGACAGGTCTCCTGGCTTCCGGGGTTTGGGCGGGCCGCGCCTTCCCGGGGACGGCGGGCGTCCCCAGTGGCCGGCGCCCGGCAAGGGCGCCCGCGACCTCCATCGACCCGGTCACAGTGGCGGGACCACGCCGGTTTCGCACCGGACTTCCCTTGACCACCGACCGTATGTAGAAGGCGAGTCTATTAGGCTCACACCGCTCGGGCTCTACCTGAGCAATGGGGAGTCCTCGTCCGATGGAGGTGTGAGATGAAGCGCTCGCGGCGGCTCCGGCCCTCGCCGGCCCTGCTGATCGCCTGCCTCGCCCTGTTCGTCGCCCTCGGCGGCACGGTGCTGGCGGCGACCAAGATCGACGGCGGCACGATCCGGGTCAAGTCGCTGCCCGGCAACCGTCTCGAGGTCGGCTCGGTGCCCGGCAACCGGCTGCAGGCGGCGACGATCCCCGGCAGCCGCATCGCGCCGCGCTCGCTGAACGGTGACCGTCTCGACCTCGCGACCCTCGGCCAGGTCCCGAGCGCCGCCCACGCCGACGCGGCCGACACCGCCCGCCGCGCCCAGGTCGCGACCGCCGCCGAACATGCCGCCGACGCGACCACGATCAACGGCCGCTCGGTCGGCTGCGCCGCGGGCCGCCAACAGTTCGCCGGCGCCTGCTGGGACCTCCAGCCGAGCGCGACGTCGACGACCGCGGTCGGCGCGGCGGCGGCGTGCGGTGCGGCGGGTGGGGAATTGCCGGACTTGCTCGCGCTGTTTGCCTTCGCACAGAAGCCCGGAGTCGTCGTCGATGTACGCGGCGAGTGGACGAATTCCGAGAATCTCGTGGGGGCAAACTCCTACAGCCTGGCCGTAGTCGAACGAGGCACGCAGTTCCGCTTCGACCAACCCTCCCTCGAAAACCACTACCGCTGCGTGACGCCACTCCTCAACTGAGCCGTCGGCCACCGACTATCCTGCCGCCGATGTCCGGCAGCCCGGCATCGGCGCGCGGTCTCGCGGTCGCGGCGATCGCCGGCTGCGCCGCGCTGGTCTCTCTCCTCGCGCCCTCCACGACCCCGGCACTCGCCGCGCGTCCGGCCCACCCCACCCCGCGGCAGGTCGAACGGTTCTGGACGCCGCAACGGATGGCGGCGGCGCGGCCGCTCGAGCTTACGGTCGGCCGGGACGGGCGCGCCGAGGTCCAGCTCGGCCCGCGGCCGCGGGTGGCCCGGGCGAGCTACTCGGTGGTCGAATCGCCCGAAGTGCCGCCCTACGCGTGGAACGGCCGCCTCTACGTGGTGCGGGGCGGCAAGGAAGGCTTCTGCTCGGCCACCGCGATCGAATCGGCGAGCCGCCGCCTCGTCCTCACCGCCGGGCACTGCGTCAACAGCGGACCGCGCGAAGGAGGGCGGCGCCCGGCGATCTGGTCCACCTACCTCGAGTTCGTTCCTGGCCTCAACCTCGGCACCGCGCCCTACGGCGCCTTCGTCCTCTCCGGCAAACCCCGCGCGCTGCCCCAGTGGACCGAAGAAGGCAACCCCAACTTCGACCTCGGCGCCTTCCTCACCGAACCGAACGCCGAAGGCGCCGCGCTCGCCGACGCGGTCGGCGGCGGCGCCCGCATCGTCACCGGCCTCCCCCGCGCCCAGCGCTACGAAACCTTCGGCTACCCCGGCGGGGGCGACGAACAGATGCGAACCTGCGTCTCCGGCTACGCGGGCCGCGACCCGGTCACCGCCGGCCTGCCCGGTCCCGGCACCATGGCCGTCCGCTGCAACTGGGCCCCCGGCGCCAGCGGCGGCGGCTGGCTGATCGACGGCGGCCACGAGATCGACGGCCTCAACAGCTACATCACCGAAACCGGCAAGCCCCGCACCTTCGGTCCCTACTTCGCCGCGAACACCGTCGGCCGCCTCGTCGCGGGCCTGTAAGCCGCCACCCGTCGGACCCGGGGCCCCCGTGAGCCCGCCCTACGCGTCGAGCAGCCGGCGGTAGAAGCGGTAGTCGCGGCGGTCGGGGCGGAGGTTCGAGGCGAGCGCCAGGTGGTGGCGGGCGCCGCGGGTGTCGCCGGTCATGCTCAGGGCGCGACCGAGGCAGAAGTGGGCGTAGTCGTTGACCGGGTGGCTCTCGACCACGGCGCCGAACTCGACCGCGGCGAGCCGGAAGCGGCCCGCGCGGTAGTAGGCGCGCCCGAGGGCCTCGCGCACGGAGGTCTTCTCCGGTTCGCGGCGCGCCGCCTCGGCGAGCGGCTCGGCGGCGTCCTCGAAATCACCCTCCTCGAGCAGCTCCATGCCGCGCCGGTAGAGCGTGTAGGTGGGCTCGGCTCCAGGTTCGGGCATCGCCCGATTGTAGGAGTCGCCGTGGGCGGCCCTTCGATCAGAATTTCTGGCGCGCGCGCACGGCGGTGCCGTAGGCGCAGACCTCGGTCCAGGTGGTGCCGAGCTCGGAGGTGTCGTAGCGGAAGGCGACGATCGCGTTGCCGCCCTTCGCTTCGACCTCCTCGACCAGCCGTTCCGTCGCGTG
>JAFDWB010000018.1 GCA_018268675.1 Actinomycetota bacterium | reverse complement strand
GCCGTCCGGAAGGACGGCCCCAAAAAAATTGAGAAGAGCCCCGTTTCCAGGGCCCTTCTCCATAGCGGGGGCAGGATTCGAACCTGCGACCTTCGGGTTATGAGCCCGAGGCCGGGGCTATGTAGAGCTATGGGTCCGGAAGGCCCGCACACCGCGTGCGGGCCTTCCAAGGTCTCGAAGGCGGTTCAGGCAGCCGCGCGGGTGAACGTCACATGGGTAACTCCGCTCGGCGAGGAGGCGGCCTCGACCTCGTAGCCCTCCTCCGCGCCCTCCAGCCCATCCCAGAGCCGCACGCCCCGTCCCAGCACGATCGGGACGACGACCACGTGCATGTGGTCGACGAGCCACGCAGCAACGAACTCGCGGATCACGCTCGGGCCCCCGCCGATCCGAACATCCTTGCCGTCGGCGGCCTCGCGGGCCGCCTCGAGCGCCTCGGCAGGCGAGGCGTCGAGGAAGTGGAAGGTCGTGCCGCCTTCCATCTCGATCGACGCTCGTGGGTGGTGGGTGAGGACGAAGACCGGCGTGTGGAACGGCGGATTGGGACCCCAAGCGCCCTTCCACTCCGGGTCCTCGTGCCAGCCCGGGTGCCCCCACTTCCCGGCTCCCATGATCTCGGCGCCGATCCCGGCGTCGAACTGCCGGGCAAAGGTGTCGTCGACCCCGCCGCCGCCGGCTTGGCTGGTTGAGCCTTGCCACCACCGGGTGGCGAACATCCATCGGTGGAGCCGCTCTCCGGCGTGACCGAAATGCGCCTCGGCGCTTTGGCCCTCACCGGTGCCGAAGCCGTCGAGCGAGATGCAGAAGTTCTGGACGCGGGCGAGTGACATGGTTGGTCCTCCTTCGATTGTCGCGGGGTGAGTTCGCCAGATGGCTTGGGCTCGGCGCTCATGGTCCAAGCGTTAAAGCGAATATCTTCGATTTTTGCCCAGCCTACAGCGTCGCCCACAAAAGCGCAACTCTTCGCGTTTAGAATGTGGCCCATGGACGACGAAGCGGCGATCAAGAAGCGGCCGGGTGGGCGATCGGCGCAGGTGCGGGCCCGCGTGCAGGCGGCCGTGATCGAGCTGCTGGCCGACCAGCAGCTGGGCAGCTATCGCTTCGTGCGGGTGTTCGAGACCCACCACGTGGGCGCAACGGCGCCGCCCGTTCCCCGCGACTTGTTCACCGGTCCGCGCAACGAGTTCCGCGCCTACAACCCGGAGAACGGCTGTCTCGAACTGCTCCCGGAAGTGAGTCGCTGGTCCGCTTAATGGGAGAGCTCGGCCGGTGTGGCCACGAAGCCGAGTCGATCCGTTCCTCGCCGCAGTCTGCCGTCGAGAGTGACGAGGCGGCAACCCTCGCTCTTCGCGAGTGCGACGTACTCGGCGTCGTAGGTCTTCGCCCATCCGAATTCCTCGGCGATCGCCCAGGCCGCAGCGGGTGACCGTCTGGACGACTCTCTTTGATCGACAGCCGGCCCGAGAGGAAGCGCTGTAGCGCGAGCTCTGCGAGGGCATTTGAGATTTCGCCGCGGAACGCGATCTCGTGGAGCACCGACGGCACCTCGCTCCAGAGAAGTGGCGACGCAATCAACTCACCGCCGCGATCTAGGTCCGCGCTCGCCCGCTCGCCGATTCGGTCGAGCGCGAGCTCGACGACAGGCTCGCATCAGCGACCAGCATGCTCAGCGCGACTCGCGGGAGCGCCGGACGGCGGCAACCACGTTCGGCATCGGCTCACCGGTGAGCGTCTCGCCCCATCCCGCCGGCAGCGATGCCGTCTCCTCGACAGACTCGTCGGAGATCACGATCTGGGCGCGCGCAGCCTCGGCCTCGTCGAGGTCGAGGATCTCGCGGAGCAATTTCTCCCTGGCCGTCATGGATCAAGCGTCCCCGGCATGTCGACGGCCAGCGAGACCTCGGCTTTCATCCTGGTCGTGCGCCACACCATGCCCCACCACCCATTTCGCGCCCCTTCGGCGCACCCCGGAAACGACGAAGCCCGCTTAACAAGCGGGCTTCGTGAAATAGCGGGGGCAGGATTCGAACCTGCGACCTTCGGGTTATGAGCCCGAGCCGTGGGCTATGCCGAGCTATGTGGGGGCTGGATTTCAGGCAGCCTTCGGCAAATCGGGCTCGGCTCAGATCGGCTGGGCTACGTAGGACTTCGTGCCCCATTTCGTGCCCCACTACCGCGCTGGGACCCGGAGCGGGTCACCACCGGCAAATGGTCCCCGATCGAGACCTATGGGCCGGCCGCAGTCGGAAGTTCCCGTCGCATGACGTGGCCGAGGGCCGCCAGGGCGTCCGCCGTCGTCCAGTCGGGCTGCGGCGGGTGCTTCTGATGCTTGCGGCCTTCGGCGCTGAGGAACCTCTGGAGCTTCGGGTTGAGCTTGCCGGTGTAGTCCGGCGCCGCGTCCTCGACGATCCGCTCCCTGCCGTGCGGGTCGATCACGAAGTAGTTGTCGGAGTGGTCGATGTCGTAGGTGAGGGGCTTGCCCGTCATCCAATCGATCGAGGGCGGATCGCCCGCGGGGACCTTGATGTAGGTGAACTTGAAGAATTCTTGGAGCTTCGCCAGGTCGGCGGGGCTCGTCCTGACCAGCTGCCAACCCGCGTGGGTGAGCCTCGCGTAGGCGGCCAGGCGGGCGACGGTGTCGCGGTGAGGGTCGACCGAGAGCTCGACGATCTCCACCTTGGAGGCGGCGTGGTCGGCCTTCAGCGACCGTTCGACCTGGCCGAGGATGCCGGTCGTGAAGGGGCAGATGTCGGCGCACAGGGTGAGGAACGGGACCAGCATCACGGTCTTTCCCCTGAAGCCGCCGAGGGTGACCGTTTCGCCGTGCTGGTTCGTCATCGGCAGCTTGTCGAGCGCGGCCGGCACCGGCTGGTCGATCAGCGTCCCGTAGTTTGGGGCCGACTCCCGCGCCGGCGCGCCGGTTCCGCCCGACGACCCTCCGCACCCGGCCACCGCGACGGCCAGGAGAACCACGAGGATCGCCGCGAAGGCGGCTGCCTGCGACCTGTGGTCTCCGGTGAGCTTCAACTCGGCTTCGGCGTCCGGCCGGCCGAGGACAGGATGCGGCTACGCAGTTCCGCCGCCCGCCCGGCCGCGACGGCCCGGCCCGCACGGCGCTCGTCGAGGTCCACCCCACGCTCGATCGCCAGGTCGATCAGCTCCTGGCGTTCGGTGTCCTGCCGGGCCCAGCGCAGCACCAGCCAGGCGAGGATCGCGAACATCAGCATCGCGCTCTGCACCATCAGCACCACCCCGGCGAGGCTCTGGTCGGTGATCGGGTCGATGCCGTGGGCCCGGTCGCTCGCGATGTAGAAGGGGTAGAGGACCGTCCCCGACCACATCAGGGTGTTGGCCAGGCCCATGCTGGCGAAGTGGACCCCGCCGGCGTAGACCGCCTTGGCGCCGTTGCCGAACCACTCGGGCTTCGGGAAGGGCCCGAGGAGCGCCAACCACATCAACACCCCGGCGGCGACGAAGCTGGCGTGCTCGCAGAGGTGGACCACCTCGTCTTCGGCGGCGAGTTGGTAGGCGGGCGGCGCGTGCCACCCGTACATCACCACCGCCCAGATCGCGAAGGCGAGGACCGGATGGGTGAGGCCCCGCAGCCGCCGGAAGCCGGGCCTGGTGAGGACCGGGCCGAGCACCGGCCCGGTGAGGCCGAGGGACAGCAGCAGCGAGATCTCCTCCAGCAGGAGGGTGTGCTGGATCATGTGGCCGAAGACGAAGTTGTCGGCGAGGTCGTCCATCGGGCCGACCGTCAGCAGCACGATCGCCGCCAGCCCGACCGTGAAGCTTGTCTGGCGCCAGAGGCTCGGCTGGCGCCCGCGCTCCCGCAGATGGCCGACGCGGTAGAAGTAGGCGACCCCGATCAGGATCGGGAGCGTGATCGAGGTGATCGTGCTCCATCCGAGGCTGAGGTCCCAGGAGAGATCGAGGTGCATCGCGGGGCGCGGTCTACTCCACGAGCCTAAAGATCGCCTCTAGAACGCGCGCCGATGCTCGCCATCGGAGTGTCACCCCGCGGAGGATGCCGAGCGCAGGAACGCGGCGAGGGCGGCGTTGAACGGCTCGCCGGTCTTCTGGGCGTCGTGGCCGGCGCCGGGGATCGTCGCGGACTCGGCGTCGAGGGCCTCGACGAGGGTGGAGCAGACGGCGTCGTAGGCGCGGCTGTGGTCGCCGGAGACGACGAGGGTCGGGGTGCGGGCGGCACGGAGGAGTCGGAGGGGGATGGTCGCCTCCCAGGCGGGACGGGCGGCGCGGGCCAGGCGGACGCCGCGGAGGCCGGAGGGTGACAGGGGAGATGGCGGGGCGGCGACGCCGACCTGGCGGGCGAACTCGCGCATATAGGCTTCCGGGTCCTGGGGTCCCGTCGCGAGGAGCTCGCGGCGCTGCTCGATGAGTGCCGCGACCGCCGGATGGCGGCGGGCGACGTCGAAGGCCGCCGGCTCGACCAGCGTCAGCGACTGCACCGCCTGGGGACGTTCGGCGGCGGCCAGGAGCGCGACGACGCCGCCGTAGGAGTGGCCGACGAGGTGCGCGCCGTCGCCCAGCGCCGCGGCGACGAGCGGCGCGTCGAGGGCGAAATCCTCACGGACGTCAGGGGCGGCGGCCTCGCCGTACCCGGGCCGGTCGACGTAGATGAGCGTCCAGTCCCGCTCAAGCGGCTGCTGCTCCGCCCAGGTCATCGCGGCGTCGGAGACGGAGCCGTGCACGAGGACGACCTCCGGTCCGGTGCCGCGGCGGCGGACATGCAGTCGACGCTCCCCGTCCACGGTCACCCCCACCCCCCCGGCGGCCGCAACGGCCACGGCCGCGCCGCCTCGAGCTGGGCGCCCAGGGCGAGGATCAGGGCATCGCCACGCGGCGGGCCGGTGAGCTGGACGCCGATCGGGAGGCCGCTGGAATGGACGGCGAGCGGCAGGCTGATCGCGGGCTGGCCGGTGCAGTTCGCCGGGTAGGTGAAGCTGAGCCAGTCGAGGTGCTCGCCGGCGGCGCTCGCCGGGTCGGCGCCCATCTCGCCGACGCGCGGAGCGGGCATCGGGAAGGTCGGGGTGATGAGCACGTCGACGTCGTCCCAGAAGGCGACGACGCGGCGGCACTCGGCGTGCAGGGCGTCGAGCGCGCGGACGTGGTCGGCCGCGGAGAGCGTGTCGCCGTGGGCGGCGGCGAGCGCGTTGGCGGGGTCGAGCAGCGAGCGGTCGGCGACCGGCTGGGCGGCCATCGCGGCGGCGAAGATCGTCGACTGCGGCGGGCGCAGCGCCTCCGTGCGCGGGCCGCCTTCGCCGACCCGGTGGCCGAGCGACCCGCAGAGCGCCGCCACCTCGCGCACGGCGCCGACCACCTCGAGGTCGACAGGGACCGCGTGCGCGTCGCTCGGGCCGGATCTCCCGCCCGCGCTCGCAGGCGCCCACGCCTCGGTCGCGAACGCGATCCGCAGCGCCCCGGTCGGGCGACTCACGGCGTCGAGAAACGACTCTTGCCCGACGTCCGCCCAGTACGGATCTCCGGGCAGGTGCCCGGCCATCGCGTCGAGCCCGGCGGCGGCGTCGGCGACCGTGCGCGCCAGCACGCCGTCGGTCAGCAGACCGCCCCAGGGCGCGCCCAGCTCCGGGCCGAGCGAGATGCGGCCGCGCGAGGGCTTCAGGCCGACGACCCCGCAGCAGGCGGCGGGGATGCGCACCGAACCGCCGCCGTCGCTGCCGTGCGCGATCGCGCAGAGACCGGCGGCCACCGCCGCCGCCGCGCCGCCGCTCGATCCACCGGCGGTATGGGCGACGTCCCACGGGTTGCGGGCGGCCCCGTGCAGGCCGTGGTCGGTGACCGGGCGCCCGCCGAGCTCGGCGGTCGTCGTCTTGCCGAGGATCCGCAGGCCCTCCGCCTTCAGCCGCGCGACCGCAAACGCATCGACCTCCGCCACCTCGTCGCGGAACGCACGCGAGCCGCGGGTGTACGGGTGGCCGGCGAGCGGGACGAGGTCCTTGATCGACACGGCCACCCCCGCCAGCGGTCCGGTCGCCGCCGGCTCCTGCCGCGCGGCAAGCTCCGGAGTGAGCAGGCAGTAGGCGTTGAGGCGGGGGTCGAGCCGCTCGATGCGCTCCAGGTAGCCGGCCGCCAGCTCCGCGGCGCCGGCCTCGCCGCGCGCGATCGCGGCGGCCTGCTCGAGCGCGGGGCTGAAGGCGTCCACCCCCGCCTCACCCATGCGCCCTCCCGCGCGCGTAGATCCGGCCGTGCTCGCTGCGGATGGAGGGCGCCGTCGGGCCGAAGCCGTAGACGCGGTTCAGCTCCGGGGTGGCGAGCGCGTCGGCGCGGTCGAGCTCGTAGAGCGCGAGGAAGCGCGGCTCGCCCTCGGTGCACTCCCAGCGCGTGGCGGCGAGGAAACCCGGACACCCGAGGACCTCCGGCACGTGCACCTCGTCATACCAGGCGTTGAACGCGGCCTCGGCGCCGGGCGTCACGTCGGCCCGCACGGTCAGCAGGAACGGCGACGGCGGCGACGGCATCTCGCCGAGCGCGAAGATCGGCCGGTAGGTCCGGCGGTGCCAGCCGCGCAGCTCCCGCAGCCACGGGCCCAGCGCGAGCGCCGCCCCCAGCTCGACACCACCCGCCGCCCGCTCGTCCTCCAGCGCGCACAGGAGGAGGAGCTGTGGCTGGCCCTCGAGGCTCTCCACCCACGTGGCGCTCCGCACTCCGGGACATGCGCGCAGCGCCGGGATCTGCTCCTCCTCGCGCCAGGCGCGAAAGGGGGCGGCCGACCCTGCCGCGACGTCGGCGTAGAGGACGACCAGCGCCCCGCTCACCCGCACACCGCCCCCGCGACCGAGGGGACAAGGCGCTCCGCGATGTAGTCGTCGAGCGAGCGCGGCGGGCGGCCGAGCACGCGCTCGACCGTGTCCGCCACGGCCATCTCGCCACGGCGCTCGAAGTCGGCGTAGATCTCCACCAGGCCGTCGGCCAGCCACTCGGGCAGGTCGGCGTCGAGGATCCAGGCGCGGAAGCGCTCCGGCCGGTAGGCCTCGGCGACGACCTCGTGGCCCACCCTCGCCCCGAGCCGCTCCGCCACCTGCGCGAACGTGAGCGACTCGGGGCCGGTGACCCGGTGGGCGCCGTCGAGCGCGACGTCGCCCGCGAGCACGGCGGCGGCGACCTCGGCCACGTCGCGCGGATCGACGTGCGCGATCCGCGCGGTCGGCGCCGGGAAGCAGATCCGGCCCTGCGCGATCAGCTCCGCCTGCGCCTCGAGGTGGGTCATGAAGGTCGCCGGCTCGAGCACCGTCGAGGCGACGGGCGAGCGCTCGAGGCGCGCGTCGACGACGCGGTGCGCGCGGCGGAGGTAGACGACCGGCGACTCCCGCGCGTAGAGGATCGAGACCTTGACGATCCGCTCGACCCCGGCGCGCTCCGCCGCCTCGATCGCGTTCCACTCCAGCTCGAACTGGTCCTCGCGGCCGGTCGCGAGGTAGACCTGCCGCACCCCGACCATCGCCGCGTCGAGCGTGCGTGGCCGCGCCAGGTCGCCGCGCACCGGCTCGACCCCGCACTCCTCCAGGCGGCGCGCCGAGGCCTCGCTGCGCGCCAGCCCGAGCAGGCGACGCCGGCCGGAAAGCGCCGCGGCGACGTGGGTCCCGACCGTGCCGGTGCCGCCGATCAGCAGCACCGGCGCGGTGTCGTCCGATCCCATCGGCGACGAACCTCGGGCGCCCTCAGGCGCCCGTCGCCGCCGATCGCAGGGCCGCGGTCGCCGCCGCGTCGAGCTTGCCGTCGGCGTCGACCGCGACGCCGTAGACCTCCGCCGCGCGCCCGCGCGACACGTACCCCTCGGCGATGTCGCGCAGCACCCGCTCGATCTCGCGCTCGTGCGGCGGGCCGTAGCCACCGCCGCCGCTGGAGTAGGAGACAATCGCCTCGCCGGGCCCGAGCGTCACCACCGAGGGCGACGGCACCGGCGCCAGCGTCCCATCGGCCGCGCGCTTGTACTGGTGGGAGACCGGCGCGCTCCCACCGCCGCGGGCGCCGAGCGGTGCGCTCTCGTTCGCCTCGGCCGAGCAGACCAGCTCGATCGTCGCGCCCACCGGTCCGTATTCGACGAGGTTCGCGGGTGAGCCGCGCAGGCGCCCGGCACCCTCGCTGTCGGTCACGATGCGGTCCTGCTCGATGCGGATCGGATGCAGCAGCTCGTCCATCTCGGTCGAGTCGCGCAGCATCATCCCCCCCGCGCCGGCGACGAGCAGGAGCCAGCCGTCGGCGTGCGGACCGGCCGGGCCGCCGGTCGCGCCGAGCACCGGGAGGTTTACGAACGGCGCACCACCGTGGCGGGGGTCGCGCCCGGAGATGATCGAGTCGGCGGCGGCGTAGGCGGCGCCGGGCTCGGCCATCCCGAGTCCCTCGCCGAGCTGGGAGAAGGCCAGCTGGACGGCACCGGAGAGGCGGTTCGCGATCCCCGTCGTCGCCATCGAGCAGCTGTACGGGTGGACCGGGATCCCCGCCACGCAGTTCTCGCGCAGCAGGATCCGGATGCGACGGAAGCTGCCGCCGTTGACCGGCACCTCGCCGCCGAGGCTGTTGAAGACCGCGAGCCGCACCGCCGCCTGCGAGGTCGCCTCCGTCAGGTTGATCCCGCAGGGCACGCAGGCGGGGTTGTCGCGACAGTCGACCTCGATCATGCCCTCCTCACCGCGGACCTCGACCCGGGCGCGGATCTCGAGGCCCTCCTCGACGCCCGGCAGCGCCTGCGCGTCGAAGCGGGTCACCCCGGTGCGCGCCCCGGACGGCAACGCCTCGACCGCGCTCGCCATCCGCCGCTCGCTGTGGTCGAGCCAGTCGCGCATGTAGTCGTGCAACCCGCCCCAGCCGATCTCCTCGCCCAGCGCCAGCAGCTCCCGCTCCGCGGTGCGCACGGCACCGAGCATCGCCAGGTAATCGCCGCGCCACATCTCCGGCACGCGGATGCGCGCCGTGCACATCCGCATCACGTCCTCGACGTCGCGGTAGTCCGACTGCACCTTCGCGCAGGAGAAGACGAGCGCGCCCTCCTCGTAGACGTCGCGGGCGCCCGGCATCGCCGTCGTCGGCAGCGAGTTGCCGACGTCGGCGAGGTGCGCCTTGACATAGACCCAGCAGTGCAACTCGCCGTCGGCGTCGACGACCGGCACGAGCAGGGCGTGGTCGCCGGTGTGCGAGTTCCCCTCGTAGGGCGAGTTGTGCAGGAAGGCATCGCCCGCGCGCACGGAGGGGTGATAACGGCGTGCCCACCCGGTCACGAGGTCCGGCCCGGCCATCGTCATGATCGGCAGGCTGTCGCCCATCGCGAGCATCTCGTCCTCGCGGGTCACGATGCAGGCGATCACGTCGCGGGCGGTGTTGATCACGCCCGAGCGGCCGGTGCGGTAGACGGTGTTGAGCATCTGCCGCACGATCGCCTGCATGCGGTTCGTGAGAACCGCCAGGCGCACGGGGTCGGTCGTCGCGGTGACGCTCATCCGGACAGGCGCTCGAGACTCGCGTCGAGCCGCGCGGCGATCTCGTCCACCACGCCGTCGTCCATCGGCGTGGACAGCGACAGGACGCCGCTGGGGGACAGCAGCACGCCGTCGCGATACGCCTCCCACCACAGCCGCGTCCGCGCGGCGTCGTCGTCGGCCTGCGGCGCGAGCCGCACCACCGAGCCGTGGCCGACGACGTCCCACCCGTGTGCGCGCGCGACCGCGCCGAGGCGCTCCTGCGCCCGCGCGCCCAACGCCTCGAGCCGCGCGACCGCGGCCTCGTCGTAGAGGTCGAGCGCGGCGCGGCCGGCGCTCATCGTCACCGGGTTCGCGGTGAAGGTGCCGCCGTGGAGCAGCGCGTCCGGCGCGGCCGGGTCCAGCACCCGCATCGTCTCGGCGCGGCCCAGCACCGCGCCGACCGGGAAGCCACCGCCGATCAGCTTGCCGACGACGAGCAGGTCGGGCTCCAGGTCATAAAGAGACAGCGCCACGCCGCCGAGCCCGTGGCGGAACGAGATCACCTCGTCGACGACGAGGAGCGCCCCACAATCCGCCGCCAGCATCTGCGCCGCGGCGACGAAGCCGGCCTCGAGCGGCCGGTTGCCGGCCCGCGCGGGCACCAGGTCGAGCACGATCGCCGCCAACTGCGACCCGTGCTCGGCGACGGTCGCGCGCAGTCCCGGGACATCGTCCGGCGCGACCGTGAGCACGTCCGCGAGGGTGCCGGCCGGCACGCCCCGCGTCGCCGCGGAGGAGACGAGCACCGGGTCGGCGGTGCCGTGGTAGGCGGGCGACAAGACCACGATCCGGTCGCGCCCGGTCACCGCCCGCGCGACCCGCACCGCGGTCATCACCGCCTCGGTGCCGGAGTTGGTGTAGCGGACCTGCTGCGCCCACGGGACCCGCGCGAGCAACGCCTCCGCGTGCTCGAGCTCACCCGCGTTCGGCAGCCCGAAGCAGGCACCGCGCCGCGCCGCCGCGACCGCCGCCGCCGTGATCTCGGGGTGCGCGTGGCCGTGGAGCAGGACGCTGAAGTTGTTGTGCACGTCGATCAGCTCGGCGCCCGTCTCGTCGCGCAGGAGGTAGCCCTCGCCGGCGACCGCGCGGGGCGGCGGCTTGCCGACGAAGAAGCTGCTGCGACCGTAGCCGCCCGGCAGTAGCTCGGCGCGCTTTTCGGCCGTCGTCATCGCTGCCCCCTGACGAACACCAGCCCGAGCGCCGCCGGGGCGAGCGTCCTGCCCGAGCGACGCAGCTCGAGCCAGGTGCGGAACGTCAGCACGGCGACAGTGAAGATGTAGGGCGCCATGCCGAGGATCGAGGAGGGGATCGACCAGCCGTGCGCCTGGCCGACCGGCCCGAGCACGAGCAGCAGCCCGAACAGGAAGCTGCCCCAGATCAGGCCGCTCGCGCGCCAGCCGGCGAAGATCACCAGCGCGAAGGCGACGAAGCCGCGCCCGGCGGTAATCTGGCTCGTCCAGGTACCGGTGACGACCAGGGTCAGGGTGGCGCCGCCGATGCCCATCAGCGCGCCGCCGATGCCGGTGTAGAACGTCTGCCAGGCGCGCACCGGGATGCCGCTCGCGTGCGCGGACGCGGGGTCCTCGCCGATCGCCCGCATGCTGAGGCCGTGGCTCGTCCGCTTCAGCACGAACGCGACCACGAGCGTCAACGCCACCGCCACGTACACCGGCCACGGCTGGCGGAAGAAGATGTTGCCGAGGAAGGGCAGGCGGGAGAGCAGGGGGATGCTCGTGTTGCCGATGCTTTCCGGCAGCGGCCGGCTGACGTAGTTCAGCCCGAGCTGCGCCGAGAGGCCGGCGCCGATGAACCACAGCGCGAACGAGACGAGGATCTGGGACGAGCGCATCACCAGCACCGGGAAGGCGTAGACGAGCAGGTTGAAGGCCGCGGCGGCGATCGCCGCGACGGCGAACCCGAGCAGGATGTTCGCCGAGTCCACCGCGACCATGTAGCCGATCACGCCGCCCATCAGCATGACCCCTTCGATGCCGGCGTTGAACATCCCGAGCTTCTCGTGGAGCAGCTCGCCGAGCGCGGCGTAGAGCAGCGGCGCGGCCGACAGCACGGCGAGGGCGAGCGCTGCTTCGGTGGCATTCACGAGGGTGGCACCTCCATCACCGGCGACGCGGTCGCCGGGGGTTCGACGGCATCGACGGGGGCGGCGCCCGGGGGCGCGCCGACGCGCAGGCGATAGCGCGCGGCGACGTCGGCAGCACCGGCGAACAGCAGCAGCACCCCGGTCACGAACAACACCAGGTCGGAGGAGATGCCGGCGATCCGCAGGCCGTTGCCGGCCGCGACGACGACCGCCATCAGCACGCCGACGGGGACGAGCCCGAGCAGCGAGGTCGCCGCCAGCACCGCGATGATCAGCCCGATGTACCCGGTGTTGCTGGTCAGCGCGCTCGAGTAGCGGTGGACCTGGTCGAGCTCGACCACGACGCCGGCGAACCCGCCGATCGCACCGGAGACGAGAAAGCCCCACAGCTGGGCGCCGCGCTGGCTGACGCCCGCGTAGCGCGCCGTCGCCTCCTCGCCGCTGGCGAGCGTCGCGTAGTACCCGAGCCGCAGCCAGCGGAGCGCGATCGCCGCGACGACGACCGCGACCACGGCGATCACCAGCCCCAGCCCGATCGTCACCGAGCCGACCGAGAACTGGTGCAGGTACGTGCCCGCGGGCACCTGGCGCGTGCTGAGCGAGCCGAGCTGGGCGCCGTTGGCGGCCCAGGGGCCGGTCGTCCAGTAGCTGAGCCACAGCGCGGCGACGAAGTTCAGCATCAGCGTCGTGATCACCTCGTTGACACTCAGGTAGGCGCGGGTGAGCGCCGGCAGAAGCGCCCAGACCGCGCCGCCGAGCAGGCCGGCGAACATCATCAGGACGACCAGCAGCGGGCCCGGGAGGCCGCCGGCGTGAAAGGCGACGAAGGTCGCCGCCCACGCGCCCATCAGCAGCTGCCCGTCGACGCCGACGTTCCAGAGCCCGACGCGACGGCCGATCGCGACCGCCAGCCCGGCGAGGATCAGCGGCGTGGCGAGCTGCCCGACTTGCGTCAAGCCCAGCGAGCTGCCGAAGGTGGCCGCCCACATCGAGCTGTAGATGCCGGGACTCGAGGACGACAGGCCGACCACGATCGCGCTGACCGCCAGCCCGAGCGCGATCGTCACGATGCGCATCCAGAGCGGCGCGGTCGCCGCCGGGTCGTGCATCCGCAGCGAGACCCGCCGGGTCATCGGCCGCCTCCGCCCATCAGCAGGCCGACCTGCTCGCGGTCGAAGGCGGCCCGCTCGAGCGTCGCCGCGATGCGGCCCTCGTACATGACCGCGATCCGATCGCTCAGCTCGAACAGCTCGTCGAGGTCCTCGGAGACGAGCAGCACCCCGGCGCCGTGCGAGCGCGCGTCGAGCAGCGCTTCGTGCACGGCCTGGGTCGCGGCGACGTCGAGGCCGCGCGACGGGTGGACGGCGACCAGCGCCCGGTTGCCCGCGCGCAGCTCGCGCTGGATCACGAGCCTCTGCGCCTGCCCGCCGGAGAGCGTCCCGGCGCGGCGCGTCACCTCCAGGGCCGCCAGCCCGCCGCGCTCCAGCAGCTCGCGCGCGTACGGTCGGATCGCCGAGCGGACGAGGAACGGGCCGCGCCTGACCGGCGGCTGCTCGACCACTTTCATCACCGCGTTCATCTCGATCGTCTGCTCGAGGCTCAGGCCGATCCGCAGGTCCTCGGGGACGTGCCCGACGCCGGCCTTGCCGAAGGCCCGTGCCCCGGCCCCGCCCAGCTCGCGGTCGCCGACGCGGACGGTGCCCGCCGCGGGCTTCAGCATCCCGGTCAGCACCTGCGCGAGCTCGGCCTGACCGTTGCCGGAGACGCCCGCGACGCCGAGGATCTCGCCGCCGAGGACGGCGACGTCGACATCCTTCAAGGCGCCGCGGCGGTCGGCTTCCCCGGTGCGCAGGCCCTGCGCCACGAGCAGCGGGTCGCCCTGGTGCTCACGCGGGCGCGGGCGCACCTCCTTCATCTCGTGGCCGACCATCAGCCGCGCCAGCGAGACGGTCGTGCACTCCTCTTTGGGCAGCGTCGCGATGCGGGCGCCGCCGCGGAGGACCGAGATGCGGTCGGCGATCTCGATCACCTCGTCGAGCTTGTGCGAGATGAAGACGACGGTCCGCCCCTCGGCCACCATGCCGCGGATGATCGAGAACAGCTGCGAGGCCGCCTGCGGCGTCAGCACCGCGGTCGGCTCGTCGAGCACGAGGATGTTCGCGCCGCGGACCAGCGCCCGCATGATCGCCACGCGCTGGAGCTGGCCGACCGACAGCTCCGCCACGCGCGCCGACGGGTCGACGTCGAAGCCGAAGCGCTCCGACCACTCGGCGGTGCGCCGCTCGAGCTCCCGCCTGGACACCAGCCTGCCGACCCCGCCGAGCCCGAGGTGCACGTTCTCGGCGACGGTGAAGTTGCGCACCAGCCGAAAGTGTTGGTGGACCATCCCGATGCCGAGCCGGGTGGCGTCGCGCGGGGAGCGGATCCGCGCCTCCCGCCCGCCGACCGCGATCGTCCCGGCGTCGGCGTCGATGATGCCGGTGGCGACGTTCATCAGCGTCGTCTTGCCGGCGCCGTTCTCGCCGAGCAGTGCGTGCACCTCCCCTTGCGCCAGCTCGAAGTCGACGCGGTCGAGCGCCGTGTAATCGCCGAAGCGCTTGACGATCCCCCGCATCTCCAGCGCCGGCTCCGACCCCCCGAGGGGGGTCGGAGCCGCGCCGGCCGGATGGTGCTCCGGGTTACTCATCGTCGGGCGACGGCCTAGCCGCCGATGACGCCCTTCACGAACCAGTTCCAGCCCTGGTAGACGAAATCGCCGCGCGGGTCGAGCGATTTGCCGGCCGGGACGCGGACCTTGCCGTTCACGTCGGTGATCGGGCCTTGGAACGGACTCCAGCCGGCCTGCATTTTCTTGTACAGCGCGTCGACCTTTTCTTTCACTTCGGTCGGGACGGCTTCACCCCACGGCTGCAGTTCGCTGTCGATGCCCTTGCCGGGCCCGTACATGCGGGTGGCGACCCGTTTGAACGTCCCTTCCCGCACAGCCTTGAGCTGGGCGGTCAGGACCGCGGTGGCCGACGGCGTGTAGTTGGTGCCGGAGACCCATTTGTTACCGATGATGCTCGCCTGGTTCTGGTAGGTGCCGAAGACCCAGGCACCTTCCGCGGCGGCCGTCTTGATGCCGGAGGGCTCGTCGAGGTCGTGCGAGATCACGTCGGCGCCGGCGCTGATCAGGGTCTTCGCCGCTTCGACCGCTTTCGGCGGGTCGTTGAAGCTGTTGATGTAGACGTTGCGGACGGTGCACCCGGGTTTCACCGATTGGCACCCGAGCGCGAACGCGTTCAGGTTGGTGGTGCTGGCGGCCAGCTTGAAGCTGGAGATGAAGCCGAGCGTGCCCGTTTTCGTGAGCATCCCGCCGGCGACGCCCTCGAGGTAGTAGAGCGCCGACTCCTCGTAGGCGAAGTTGATCGTGTTTTCGGGCACCGGGACGCCGATCGGGCCGTACTCCTCGAAGCACGCCTTGCCACTGGCTTCTTTGCAGGCTTCGTAGAACAGTTCGCCGGCGGCGTTCGCGTCGAGCACGACGTTGGCGCCTTGGGCGAAGAGCTGCTGCGCGGTCTGCGTCAGCTGATCCGTGTACGGCACGTTTTCGACTTTCTGTACCTTGAAGGAACCCGGTTCGACATTCTTGATCGCCGCTTCGAGCGCTTCCAGGTTGAACTGCGCGTAACCGTCATCGGCGAAGCTGGCCGGGGTCATCACCGCGACCGTCATCGCCTGCTTGGAGCTACCACCGGTGCTCGCGGTGTTGGTCGAGTCGCTTGATCCGCTCGAACCACCACAACCGGCCACCACAAAGCCGAGGCACGCCACGGCAGCGGCCATCCCGATCGTCAGTCGACGCATCGTCTCTCCTCTCCTGTCGCACCAGACCTGCGGTGCTCCGAAATTACTTCTGCACCGTATTTGCCACTAAGGGGCGCTCACAACGGGCGGATCGTTAGAAGCCGAGCCGCCACGGTGTGCATTTGTCTGACGCAGAAGATCAAGTACTCGGCTCGGCCCGAGCGGCGTGCGGTCGATCGTCACCCCGAACGGCGACAGGGCGTCGGCGACCGCGTTGACGATCGCCGCCGGGGTCGCGATCGATCCCGCCTCGCCCATCCCCTTGACGCCGCCCTCGCTGACCGGAGAGGGCGTCTCGATGTGGTGGAGCTCCATCGCCGGCACCTCCATCGAGGAGGGGTACAGGTAATCCATCAGGCTGGCCGACAGCAGCTGACCGTCGTCGGCGTAGAGGATCTCCTCGTAGAGCGCCCCGCCGATGCCCTGCGCCACCGCGCCGGCCACCTGGCCCTCGACGATCATCGGGTTCAGCATCGTGCCGCAGTCCTCGATCGCGACGATCCGCTGCAGCTCGACCACGCCGGTCTCGACGTCGACCTCGACCGCGACGGCGACGGTGCCGTTGCTGTAGGTCTCGCCGGGATCGTAGGAGCGCGTCGCGCTGAGCGCGAGGTCCTCGACCCCGTCGGGCGGCTCGACCCCCATCCAGTACACGGACGCCGCCAGCTCGGCGATCGGGACGCCCATCTGCGGGGCGCCGCGCACGAACGCGTCACCGCCGCGCAGCTCGATGTCCTGGGCGCTCGCCTCCAGCCGGTCGGCCGCCAGCGCCAGCAGCTTCGCCCGCACCTCGCGCGCGGCGGTGGTGATCGTCCCCGCGCCGATCACCGCGCTGCGGCTCGCGTACGTGCCCATCCCGAAGGCCGAGGTGCGGGTGTCGCCCTCGACCACGCGCACGTCCTCGACCCGCACGCCGAGCTGGTCTGCCGCCACCTGGGCGAACGACGTCTCGTGCCCCTGGCCGTGCGACTGCAGCCCGGTGGTGACGGTGACCGTGCCGTTCGGCTCCATCGTCACCGAGGCGGTGTCGAAGTAGGCGCTGACGAAGCCGTTGGCTTTGCTCATCTGCGAGGAGAAGCCGGACGGCTCGATGTAGGGGCTGAAGCCGATCCCGATGTAGCGACCCTCGGCGCGCAGCTCGCCCTGGCGGGCGCGGAAGGCCTCGTAGTCGACCACCTCGCGCGCGAGTTCCAGGGAGGCCGCGTAGCTGCCGCCGTCGAAGGTCTGGCCGAACGGCGCCGCGTAGGGCTCGGGCGGGATGCAGTTGTCGATCCGCAGCTGGACGGGGTCGAGGTCGAGCGCCCGCGCGACCTCGTCGATCAGCACCTCGCGGGCGGTGTGGCCGGGGGTCCAGCCCACTCCGCGGTAGGCGCCGGTCGGGCACTTGTTCGTCAGCGGCCCGTCGAGCTCCGCGCTGGCGTGCTCGATCGCGTAGTGGTTGTAGATCAGCCCCGCCGCGCAGAGCGGGTCGACCAGGGTCGTGAAGGGATAGCCGGAGTAGCCGCCGCCGTCGCCGACGAAGCGCCCGCGGATCGCGAGGAACTCGCCGTCGGCGGCGACCGCCAGCTCGACCTCCGAGGTCAGCTCCTTCGAGTGGCTGCTGGCGGCGATGTTCTCGTAGCGATCCTCGATCCACTTGACCGGCCGGCCGATCAGCTTCGCCAGCGCCGGGATCACCAGGTCCTCGGGGAAGATCCCCGCCTTCTGGCCGAAGCCGCCGCCCACCGCCGGCGTCGCGATCGAGATCTGCTGCTCCTCGAGCCCGAGCGGCCCGGCCAGCGCGGTGCGGGTCACGTGCGGGAACTGGTTGGAGATCCAGACGGTGAGCTGTTGCATGCCGCGGTCCCACTCGGCGACGATACCGCGAGTCTCGAGCGGCATCGCCGCGTAGCGGTGGGTGTAGAAGCGCTTGCGGAAGACGTGGGCGGCGGCGGCGAACACGCGGTCGGCCTCGCCCGCCTCGAGCTCGATGTGGGCGACGTTGTTGTTCGGCACGCCCTCCTCGAGCTGGGGCGCGCCGTCGGCCAGCGCGGCCTCGCCGTCGAGCACGGCGGTCAGCTGCTCCCACTCGACCCCGACCAGCTGGACGGCGTCCTCGGCGACGTAGCGCGAGGTGGCGACGACGACCGCGACCGCCTCACCGACGTGCCGCACGCGGTCGGTCGGCAGCGGCTGCTGGCGCGTCTCGGCCATCTCCGGGCGGTACGGCAGGCGCACCAGCGGGCCGACGTGCGCGGCCAGGTCGGCCCCCGACCAGACCCCGACGACCCCCTCCAGGGCGCGAGCCGCCTCCAGGTCCATCGACAGGATCCGCGCGTGCGCGTGCGGGCTGCGGACGAACGCCGCGTGGAGCATCCGCGGCAGCTCGAGGTCGTCGACGTACCGGGCCTCGCCGCGCAGGAAGCGGGGATCCTCGACCCGCAGCACGCGGGCGCCGACGTACTGCGCCGGCCCCGGCCGGATGCCCTCGCCGACGCTCACCTGACGGGGCTCCCGGCGAATCCGTCCGCGGCGGCCGCCGCCTGGAGGAGATCGGCCCGCCGCGACGCGGTCGCCGCCGGGTCGATCGCCCCCGCCGCGTCGAGGACGACACCGTAGACCTCGGCCGCCCGCGCGCGGCTCACGTAGCCTTCGCGGACGTCCTTGCGCACGGCCTCCGGGTCGCGCTCGGTGGATCGACCGTACCCGCCGCCGCCCGCGGAGAAGGACACCAGGGTCTCGCCGGGCGCCAGGGTGGTCGACTCGAACGCGTCCAGCTCGACCTCGGCGCCGTCGGGCCCGCGCTTGCGCTGCGCCCCCCGCGCGCCTGCCCCGCCGCCGCGGGCCCCGGCGGCCGGATTCGTGGTCCCCTCCCCCGACCAGATGAACTCCAGGGTGGCGCCGACCGGCGTGTACTCGACCTGGTTCGACGGCGCGCCGCGGTGGCGACCGGCGCCCTCGGTGTCGGGGACGATGCGGTTGCACTCGATGCGCAGCGGGTGGAGCAGCTCCGCCACCTCGACGCTGTCGCGCGCGTTCATGCCGAGGCAGCCGCCCGCGAAGTTCAGCCAGGCGTCGCCGCGCGGGTGGCCCGGGCCGCCGGTGATGCCGAAGCAGAGGAAGTCGATGAACGGGGCGCCGCCACGGCGCGGATCGCCGCCGGAGACCACCGAGGTCGAGGCGGGCAGCATGCCCCCCGCCTCCGCCATGCCGATGTCGGGGCCGAGCTGGGAGAGCGCGAGCTGGACGGCGCCCGCGATCCGCTCCGGGATCCCGGTCGTCGCGACCGAGCAGCTGAACGGGTGGAGGGGGATCCCGGCCACGCAGTTGACACGCAGGTCGACCTGCAGCCGGCGGAAGCTGCCACCGTTGACCGGCACCTCACTGCCGAGGCTGTTGAGGACGCCGATCATCGCCGCGGTGCGGGCGGTCGCCTCGGTCGTGTTGATGCCGGCGGCGACGCAGTCGCCGTTGTCGCGCAGGTCGACCTCGATCCGCGCCGCCTCGGCGTCGACCGTCACCGTCGCCGCGATCGGCACGCCGTGCTCGGCGCCGGCCACCGGCATCGGGTCGTGCGCGGTGCAGGCGGTGCGCGTGCCGCTGGGCAGGCGCCGGATCGCGCTCTCCATGCGCCGTTCGCTGTAGTCGAACCAGTCGCGCGTGTAACGGTGCAGCGCGTCCCAGCCGAGCTCGTCGCCGAGCGCCAGCAGCTCGCGCTCGGCGACCCGCACCGCTCCCAGCATCGCCAGGTAGTCGCCCCACCACATTTCCGGCACGCGGATGCGCGCCCGGCACATCCGCAGCACGTCCTCGACGTGCTCGTAGTCCTCCTGCACCTTCACGCAGGGGAAGATCAGGGCGCCCTCCTGGTAGACGTCGCGGGCGCGCATCATCATCGAGGTCGGCCGCGAGTTTCCGGCATCCGCCAGGTGCGCCTTGACGAGGACGGTGAAGTGGTGCTCGCCCTCGGCGTCCACGACCGGCGCGACGAGGCAGTGGTCGGCCGCGTGCGAGTTGCCCTCGTAGGGCGAGTTGTGGAGGAACGCGTCGCCGGCGCGGAGATCGGGATGGACCCGCTTCATGTAGCGCGCCACCAGGTCCGGCCCCGAGAGCACGTGGATCGGCAGGCTCTCCGCCGCCGCCAGCAGCTCGTCCTCGCGGGTGACGATGCAGGCCGAGAAGTCGCGGCCGGTGTTGATCACCCCGGAGCGCGCGGTGCGGAAGAGCGTGTTCGACATCGCCCGGACGATCGACTCCATGCGGTTGGTGATCACCGCGAGGCGGACCGGGTCGACGGCCGGCACGGCTACCGAGCCGGCGGTCATGCGATCTCCTCGTCGCGCCAGGTCAGCGTCAGCGTCCCCCGCCCGCGCAGCTCCTCGATGAACTCGACCGGGTCGAAGTAGGCCTCCGGGTCGACGAATCCGGCCTCGGCGACGCCGTGGCGCGCGATCAGCTGCGCACCGACCCCGGCGCAGATCCCGGTCTGGCGGCCGGTCGCGTCCTGGCGCCACTCGACCGGGTGCGTGAGGTCGTAGACCCGGCGCACCGAGCCCCCGCCACGCCTGCCGATCGCCTCCACCTGGGTGAAGAGGATGCAGGGTTCGCTGCGCCGGCCGCCATGGCGCGCCCAGATCGCCGCGCGGGTGGCCTCGTAGGCCGTCACGCCACCTGCGTCCGGCAGCGGAGCCTTGTCGAGCAGCCCGTACTTGTTCAGCACCCGCACATCGTCCATCAGCTCCTGCGGCCAGCTCACCCGCACGCCGCAGAACTTGAGCTGCGGGAAGTGGCGCGGCAGCGTCGCCGTCTCCGTGTGGGAGACGAAATAGACCTGGTGGCGGCCCACCGGCTCGGGGAACGTCGCCTCGCGCGAGCCGTCGAAGGCGGCCGCCCGGTGCCAGCGCCCGTTCTGGAAGTACTGGCGGGTCGGCGCGTCGTCGGCCAGCTCCCAGAGGATCGTGTCGAGCAGGCCCGGCGACGGGGCGATCGCCCGCCAGGTGACACCCTGGATGTGGATCTCTTCCAGCTCCTCGAGATCGTCGGCGGCGTGGTGGGCGAGCACGTTCGAGAGGCCGGGACTGGAGCCCAACCCCGAGATCGCGACGATGCCGGCCCGCGCGGCCGCCTCGCGCTGCGCGTCGGTCGGCTCGGAGATCAGGTCGGCGTAGTTCACGCGTGCCTCGATCGCGAGCTCGATCACGCGCTCGAAGAGGACGAGGCTGGTGCAGTTCATCAACAGGTCGGCGCCGTCGAGCAGGGCGAGCATCCGCTCGCGCTCGCCGAGATCGACCGCCTCGGCCCGCAGCCGGGGGTCGCCGATCGACGCGGCGAGGGCGTCGGCGCGCCCCCCGTCCACGTCGGCGATCACCAGCTCGCCGATCTCCGGACACGCCGCCAGGTCGACGCTGACCCAGCGCCCGACCTCGCCCGCGCCGCCGAGGACGACGACGCGCCTGCCGGCGGCGCTCACGATGCCGCCCCCGCCGTCGTCGCGGCCGGCAGGTCGCCGGCGGCCGCCGGGATCGTCAGCACGAGGCTGCCGCTCTCGGCGCGCCGTGCCGAGGCACCCGGGTCGACGACGACCGTGGTGAACGGCGACTCGATCACGGCGGGCCCGGCGACGCTCGCATCGGACCTCATCGCGTCGAGGTGAACCACCTGGGCGTCGGCCCACCCGTGATCCGGGAAGTACACGCGCCGCTCGTCCGCCGGCAAGTCCTCGGCCGCCGCGACCGCGACCTGCATCAGGTCGGGATCGCGCAGCCGACACGAGACCCGCGCGCGGGCGCCGAGGATCTCGACCTCCGCCTCCGGTTGGTGCACGGCGAAGATGTCCTGGTGCAGGGCGTGGAAGTCCTCGCGGAAGCGGGCGACGTCCTCGGCCCCCTCGAAGCGCTCGCGCCGCAGCGGCACCTCCAGCTCCCACACCTGGTGCGGGTAGCGCGCCTCGAAGGCGAACTCGATCGTCGTCTCCGCGGCGCTCGCGCCGGCCGCGGCGGCGAAGCGCTCGCAGCGCGCGCGCAGGTCGGCGAGGACGACGTTCGCCTGCTCGCGGTCGAGGCTCGCCGTGCTCGCCACGAAGGTGGCCGCATGGTCCGCCATCAGGTCGCTCATCAGCGCCCCCGCGGCGCTCAGCACCGCGCCGACCTGAGGGATGATCAGCTGGGGGCAACCTAGCTGCGCGGCGACCGCGACCGAGTTGAGCCCGGCCGCGCCGCCGCCGCCGATCAACACCGCGCCGGTCGGGTCGACGCCCTGGTTGATCGTGATCTCCTTGATCGCCATCACCATCTGGTCGGTGGCCAGCGTGAGGATCGCCGCCGCCGCGTCGTCGACCTCCAGCCCGAGCGGCTGCGCGACCTGGCGCTCGATCGCGGCGCGCGCGCCCTCGACGTCGAGCTTCATCTTGCCGCCGAGGAAGTACTGCGGGTCGAGGAAGCCGAGCACCAGGCTCGCGTCGGTGACCGTCGGCTCGGTGCCGCCGCGACCGTAGGCGACCGGGCCGGGGACGGCGCTCGCGCTGCGCGGCCCGACGTGGAGCAGGTTGCCGTCGTCGACCCAGGCGATCGAGCCGCCGCCGGCGCCGACGCTCTTGATGTCGACCGACGGAAACCCCGTCATGTGGCCGAAGTACGGCGCCCCGAGCCAGGTCTCCCGCGTCGTCGGGATGCGGCCGCGGCGCACGAGGCTGACGTCGTAGGTCGTGCCGCCGGTGTCGGCGATGATCGCCGTGTCGCTCGCCCCGTCGACGCGGGCGAAGTGGCGCCCGGCGACCGGCGCCATCGCCGGCCCCGAGTTGATGCTGTGGATCGGCTCGTCGGCGACGTGGGCCGCGTCGAGCACGCCGGCGTTGGAGGTCACCATCACCATCCGCCCGCCGAAGCCGGCGTCGCGCAGGCGCTGCTCCAGGCCGTGCAGGTAGTCGGTCATCAGCGGCTTGAGCGAGGCGTCGATGACGGCCGAGGAGGCGCGGCGGTACTCGCGCAGGGTCGGGTTGAGCTTGTGCGAGAGGGTCACCGGGACGTCGGGGAGGTGCTCGGCCAGCAGCTCGCCGACGCGCAGCTCGTGGGCCGGGTTGACCGTCGCCCACAGCAGGCACACGCCGATCGCCTCGACCTCGAGCTCGCGCAGGCGCGCGATCGTCTCGAGGACCGGCGCCTCCTCCAGCCCGCGCACGACCTCGCCCTGGGCGCCGATCCGCTCGGGGACCTCGAAGGTCAGGGCGCGGGGCACGTAGGGCTCGGGGTAGGGGCGCGTGTAGTCGAACGGGTCGGTGCGGCCGCCCTCGCGGAACACGAGCACGTCGGGGTGGCCCGCGGTGGTCAGGAAGGCCGTGCGGGCGGTGTTGCCGGTGATGATCGCGTTGACGGCGCGGGTGGTGCCGTGGAGGAACATCTCGCCCTCGGCCAACAGTGCGTCCAGCTCGACCCCGCGCGCGGCCGCCGCGACGGCGAGCACGTCGAGGATGCCGCGGGCCGGATCGTCGGGCGTGGTGGGCGACTTGTGCAGCTCGAAGGCGCCGTCCGCGTGCTCGATCACGAGGTCCGTGAACGTGCCGCCGGTGTCGACCGCGAATCTCATCGTCGCCGGCCCTCAGTCCGCCACCGGGGTGGCGACGTCCTGGAACGCGGGCATGACCTCCTCGGCGAACATCCGCATCGACCGCTGGCGGTCGTCGGCCGAGGTGACACCGCGCCAGAAGTCACAGAGGATGTGCGTGGACTCGAGCGCGTCGACCTGGCGGCGGATGCCTTCGATCACGGTCTGCGGCGAGCCGGTGATGATCGCGCCGATCTCGTTCAGCCCCTCGTAGTCCAGATCGCTGTACTGCATCAGGTTGCGCTCACCCTGCCAGTACTCGTAGCCGGGCGTGATGTCGAGGGCCGCCGGGTTGGCGACCTTGGTGAAGTGTTCCCAGAACTCTTTGATGTGGGGACGGCAGGCCTCGCCGGCGGCCTCGTCGGTGTCGGCGACGTAGATGTAGCGCAGCGGCGCGAGCCCGCCGCGGCGCGTCTCGACGCCCGCCTCGGCGGCGGCGGCGCGGTAGCGCTCCAGGTGCTCGCGCCCGATCGACAGCGGCTCGGCGACCTGCATCGCCGGGTAGTCGTGCTGCGCCGCCCAGGCCACCGACTGCGGGCTCATCGCGGTCATCCAGACCGGCGGGTGAGGGTCCTGCACCGGGCGCGGCGCCAGCGTCGCCGTCGGCACCTCGTAATGGGCGCCGTCGTACTCCAGCGTGCCGGTCTTCCAGGCCGCGATCACGATGTCGTGGATTTCCTCGAAGCGCTCGCGCGCCTGGGTGGGATCGACCTTGTACGTGTTGAACTCCGGGCCCGGGTAGCCCCGCCCGATCCCCCACTGCAGGCGTCCGCCGGTGAGGATGTCGAGCATCGCCCCCTCCTCGGCCACGCGGATCGGGTTGTGGTAGGGCAGCACGTTGACGGCGGTGCCCAGTTTAATCCGCTCGGTGATCTGACTGGCCGCCGCGATGAAGAGGTTCGGCGACGGCGAGAGCGAGAACTCGCGGTTGAAGTGGTGCTCGGCGAACCAGAACGTGTCGAAGCCGAGCTCCTCGGCCAGCCGGACGTCGGACAGCACGTCCGCGTACGTCTCGGCGTCGGTGCGGCCCTTGCCCATGGCGATCATGAACACGGAGAAATCCATGCGGTCCTTTCGGTCAGGGGGACGGGTGAGAATTTCTACCTGCGCCCCGCCGGCGCAACCATGGGACAGATGTAAGGTGCCGAGCCGAGTGCTGGTACGGCTGTCGAACCCACAGGCCGCCTCTATACACATGTCCGAGCGAGCGTCGGCGTTGGTACGATCGCTCAATGGCCGTGGGGAGTGGGTCCTGGTTCGCTTCGCTGGGAGACGAAGCGAAAGACCTGCGCATGCTCACCGTCCAAGACCTGACCGAGTTCACCGAGTTGCACTGCACGCTGATCGCCGGCGAGGGCGGCGCGGGGCGGCCGATCAGGTGGGCCCATCAGAACGAGATGGAGGACCCGGCGCCCTGGCTCAACGGCGGTGAGCTGCTGATGACGACCGGCCTCGGGATCCCGCCCACCCCCGAGCGCCAGGCCAAGTACCTCGAGCGGCTCGCGCGGGCAGGGGTCGCCGGGCTCGCCGTCGGCGACCCGATCCACCTCACCGGCGTCGACCCGCCGCCGCTCACGCAGGCCTTCTTCGACGCGGCGAACGAGCTGCCGCTGCCGATCGTGATGGTCAGCGGCCGGACGCCCTTCATCGCGATCGCGCAGCGGGTCGCGGCGGCCAACCGCGACACCCTGCACCAGCGGCTGGCGACCCACCTGCGCGTCTACGAGACGCTCGACGCGGTCGCGCGGTCGGACTCCGACCTGCTGCAGCTCGTCACCCGCCTCAGCCGCGTCTCCGGGTACGAGCTCTCGGTCCTGACACCCGGCGGCAAGCCGCTGTTCGAGGAGCTGCCACCGTGCTCGACGCCGGTCGAGCCGGCGCAGATCGAGGCCGCGCTCGCCGACGGGGACGGGATGATGCGCGCGCCGCGGCCGCTGCCCGGCACCGGCGAGGACGGCCCGCGCGTGTTCCTCGTGCCGGTGCTCGCCCGCCTCCAGTCGATCGGCGTACTGGTCGCGATCGCGCGCGAGGCGGACGAGGGCGACCCGCTGATCCTCCACCACATCGCCACGATCATCAGCCTGATGGCGGCCGGGCTGGTGCAGGCGCGCGAGCAGCAGCGGCGCGAGGGCGGCGAGCTCTTCGGCCGCCTCCTCCACGAGGCGGAGGGAGACCGCCCCCACGCGCTCGGCGACGTCTTCGCGGGCGAGGCCCCCGAGTGCCTCGCGTTCGCGGTGATCGCGCTCCCCGAGCAGGAGGCCGGCTGGACGCAGATCCACCAACGGCTGCACGAGCACGGGCTGCCGCACGTCCTCACCCGGCGTGCGGACCGCGGCTCGCTGGTCGTCGCGGTCGAGAACACCGAGCTGAAGGACGTCGGAGCGGTCCTGACGGCGAGCCTGCCGGGCTCGACGATCGGGCTGAGCAGCGTGCTGCCGCCGAGCGCCGACCTCCTCGTCGCGCGGCGCGAGGCCCGCTGGGCGCTGCGGTCCGCCCTCTCCCGGCGCCAACGGATCGCCTACCGCGAACGCGCCGACAATCCGCAGTGGCTGACGCTCGAGACCAGCGGCCTGGAGCTGATGGTCGACGACATCCTCGGTCCGATTGTCGAGCACGACGAGCGCACGAACGGCGAGCTCCTCCACACGCTGATCCTCTTCCTCGAGGAGAACCGGAGCTGGAAAGTGACTTCGGAGCGCCTCTTCATCCACCGCCAGACGCTGATCCACAGGGTCAAGCGGATCGAGGAGCTGAGCGGCCGGCGACTCGACTCGACCGAGGACGTCTGCGACCTGTGGCTCGCGATCAAGGCCCGCCAGACCCTGGCGGCGTCGGGGCCGGACGACAGCTGACGCCCGGTAAGGGAAGCGGGTCTGAAAGGCGTGGAGGATCCGTCGCTGATCTCCGGCCTCGTCACGGAGACGTCGGGAACGGCACCCTGCCTCCCGACTTCCTCAGACGTTGCAATCCCGTGACCATGGTTTGGGCCTCCATGAGGGCCCAAATACACGCAGCGCGCTTCTGGGCCTCGTTCCAGGGCTCGGAGGGCCGGAAAGTGTGACGTCCCCGATCCATCCGAGGGGACAAGGGACGGGCCGTCTCGTCCACGACCCGGGCGGGCTGTGGCCGTGGCCGAGACGGCCGGATCTGCGGGGAGGAGGAAGGGTGGCGGGGGAGTGACGGAAGTGGCACGGGTCCGTCACCGAAGTCGGACCTCGTCACAGAGACTCCGGGAACGTCACGGTTCCTCCCGTCTTCCTCATGTCTTCCCATTGGTCAGGACTTTGCCGTGGAGAGAAACTCTCCCTATACGAAGCTAAGTCACCACAGGCGCCCCGTCGCCGCCGTCCCCGGCCTCCTTTCCGCACGGGACGATCACGGAAGTCCGACTTCGTGACGTCCCTATGCCCTCTTCCCGACGAACCCCTCACGTCCCGGGGACGCACCTCGGACGGCCGCCCAGGTCACAGACCCCCGCAGTCCCTGAGCGCGGCGGTGGCGGCGGGATCGAGGGCGCCTGCGGCGGTCACGACGACGCCATAGCTTCGCGCCGCCCGCTCGAGCGACACGTAGCCTTCGACGACGTCGTGGGCGACGCGCTCGGGCGTGCGCTCGAGGGGTGGGCCGAAGCCGCCGCCTCCGGCCGAGTAGGACATCAGCGTCTCGCCGGGCTCCAGCCTCGTCCCGGCGAACGGCTCGAGGGGGTCGACGCTGCCGTCGGCGCGACGCTTCAGCTGGCGCGCGTTCGCGCCCTCGAGGCCACCGCGCACGCCGAGCGCCGCGTGGGTCGAGCCCTCGCCGACCCACCGCAGCTCCAGCGGCCCGTGGGTCGGGCTCAGCTCGACGTGACAGGAAGGCGCGCCGCGGTGGCGACCGGCGCCCTCGGTGTCGGGCTCGATCCGGTCGACCTCGATCCGCACGGGGTAGAGCAGCTCCTCCATCTCGGTCGAGTCGCGGAGGATCATCCCCGCGCAGCCGCCGGTATGCAGGAGCCAACCGTCGCCCCACGCATGTCCGGGCCCTCCGGTCACGCCGAGGATCAGCATGTTGATGAAGGCCGCGTCGCCGTTCCGCGCATCGCGCCCGGACACCACCGAGGAGGCGGCGGGCAGCGTCCCCCCGCACTCCGCCATGCCGACGCCGTCGCCGAGCTGGGAGAGTGCCATCTGCACCGCGCTCGCCAGGCGGTCGGCGACGCCGGTGGTCGCGGTCGAGCAGCTCGCCGGATGGGCCGGGATCCCGCACACGCAGTTCTCGCCGAGCTTGATCCGCACGCGCCGGAAGCTGCCGCCGTTGGGCGGGATCCCCGCGCCGAGGCTGTTGAAGACGCCGAGCAGGACGGCGCTCCGCGAAGTCGCCTCGGTGAGGTTGATGCCGCAGGGGACGCAGTCGGGGTTGGCCGTGCAGTCGATCTCGACGACCCCCTCGTCGGGGCGCACCTCCACGATCACCCCGATCGGCACGCCGTCCTCTAGGCCGGGCACCGGCATCGCGTCGTAGGCGGTGCTCGCCGCCACGCGGCGCGCGGGCAGGGAGCCGACGCGCGCAGCCATCAGCCGCTCGCTGTAGTCGAACCATTCCTCGCCGTAGTCGGCCAGCGCCTCCCAGCCGAGCTCCGCACCGAGCGCCAGCAGCTCGCGCTCGCCCACCCGCGCCGCGCCGACCATCGCCAGGAAGTCGCCCCGCCACATCTCCGGCACCCTGATCCGCGCCTCGCACATGCGGATCACGTCGGCGACGTCCTCGTAGTCGCGCTGCACCTGGACGGAGGGGAACATCAGCGCGCCCTCCTCGTAGACGTCGCGGGCCAGCGCCATATAGGTCGAGGGCTCCGAGTTGCCGACATCGGCGAGGTGCGCCTTGACGACGACGGTGAAGCGGTGCACGCCCTCGTCGTCTACCACCGGCGCGAGCAGGCAGTGGTCACCGGCGTGAGAGTTGCCGTCGTAGGGCGAGTTGTGCAGGAAGGCGTCGCCGGCGCGCAGCACCGGATGGTGTTCGCGCATGTGGCGGGCGACGAGGTCCGGCCCGGCGAGGATGTGGATCGGCAGGCTCTCGGCCGCCGCCAGGAGCTGGTCGTCGCCGGTGACGATGCAGGCGGAGAAGTCCTTGCCCGTGGCGAGCACGCCGGAGCGCCCGGTGCGGAACAGCGTGTTGGCCATCGCCCGCACGATGCCCTGCATGCGGTTCGTGATCACCGCGAGGCGGGTCTGCTCGTTCATCGTGCTCATCCCATCGCGCTGCGGACGATGCGCGTCTCCTGGATCGCGATGCCGCGCGCGGCGAGGGCGCCGACGAAGCTGGGCGGGTCGAACGCCCCCTCGGACGGCACCACCCCGCGCGGGCAGCCGCCCTGCGCAACCAGGTCGGTGCCGACCGCGGCACACACGCCGGTCACCAGCGCCGACGCGGAGGCACCGGTGCAGAACACGCCCATGTCGTAGATCAGCTGCGCCTCGGCGCCGTCGAGCGTCCCGCTGACGATCGTGTGCTTGGCGTTCACCGTCTCCCGCCCCGGGTCGATGCCGCGGCCGCCGAGCAGCGCCGCCGCGAACACCGCCGGCGCGACCGCCTGGTCGCCGACCGCGATCGGCTCCAGGCCGGTGAAGCCCAGATCCACGAGCCCGCGCACGATCGCTTCCTCCGACTCGCCGTAGCCGAGCATGTAGCTGACGTTCGGCACGTCGACGAAGCGCGGCAGCGTGATCGGCTCCGGATGGGGGAGGTAGTGCACGCGGATCGGCCCGATCGGGGCGGCGAACTCGACGATGCGGCCCTCGCCGAAGTTGGGCCGTTCGACCAGCTCCCCGTCCTCGAGCACCAGTGCCATGCCGACCGAGGACTCCAGGCGCGTGATCACGATGCCGGCCGACATCCCGATCGGGTCGTTCAGGTGCGAGTACATCTCGATCGAGTCGACGGCGTCGAGCTGATCGGCGCCGTGCCTGCCGAGCAGGCCGTTCAGGCCCGGCCCCCCACCGCAGCCGGGGACGACGCAGCAGCCCGCGGCGCGCGCCTCCTCGTCCAAGGCGAGCAGCTCCAGCGTCGTCTCGGCATAGGCGCCGAGATCGACGAGGTCGACGCCGGCCGCGATCGCGGCGCGCGTGACCGGGACGGCGAAGCGGGTCCAGGTCGTGTTGAGGACGACGTCGACGTCCGCCATCGCGCTGCCGAGGCCCGCGGCGTCCCGGACGTCGACCGCGCGCGTCGTCACCCGCTCCGGCGCGCGCTCCGGCCAGGCCTCCAGCGGCCGGGCGCTCAGGTCCGCGAGGACCAGCTCGTGGTCGGTCCGCTCCAGCAGGTCCTCGATCGCGACGGCCGCCATCGCGCCCGCGGCGCCGAGCACAAGGATGCGTTTCATTCAAACCTCCGGTTCAGGCGCCGGGCGGCGCGGGGATCGTCGTCAGGCCAAGCTCGGCGAGGCGCTCGGTCCGGCGGCGGTGCTGGACCAGGTCGGCGACCGTCGCCACCTTGATCTGGTGGCGCTCGCCGTAGGCGACGAGGTCCGGCACGCGTGCCATCGAGCCGTCCTCGTTCAAGATCCCGCAGATCACCCCGGCCGGCGTAAGGCCGGCGAGGCGCGCGAGGTCGACCGCCGCCTCCGGCTCCCCGGCGCGGACGAGCACGCCCCCGCGCCGCGCGCGCAGGGGGAACACGTGCCCCGGCTGGACCAGGTCGCGGGCGCCCGTGGCCGGGTCGATCGCGGCCCGGATCGTGCGGGCGCGGTCGTGGGCCGAGATGCCGGTCGTGACCCCGTCGCGCGCCTCGATCGAGACCGTGACCGCGGTCGGCGAGGGAGACTCGTCCCGGGGGGCCGACTGACGCAGCTCGAGCTCCTCGCAGCGCTCCTCCGTGATGCACAGGCAGATCAGCCCGCGCGCGTGGCGAGCCATGAAGTTGATCGCCTCCGGGCCGGCGAACTGGGCGGCGACCACCAGGGAACCCTCGCTCTCGCGGTCGAGGTCATCGACCAGGACGACCATCCGCCCGCGGCGAATCTCCTCGATCGCCTCCTCGGCCGTCGCCAATGGGGCGGGCGCCATGGCGGCGATCACCGCGCCCGCTCCGCCCGCGACCGACGGCGCGTGAAGAGCACCTTGATGCGGTCCCAGATCATCGGCAGGATCAGCGAGCCGGCGCGCAGCGGCTGCGCCTCCGCGGCAGGCGGCGCCGCTCCCGAGCCTGCGGGCGCCGCCCCGTCGGCGCTCGCGGTCGGCGCGTCGCCGGCAGCCGTGGGCGCGGCGTAGCGCGCCTCGAGCTCGGCGGTCATCCGCCCGATCATCCGCTTGGAGACGTCCTCGACGATGCCGCGCCCGGACTGCGCCGCGCGCCCGGTGAGGTTCACGTCGGCGACCGTGAGGACCGAGGAGAGGTCGCCCTCGGGGCGCACCGTCATCGTGATCGTCGCCTCCGCGTTGCCCTGCCCCTTCATCTCCCGGGCGGCGCCGACGAGGACCGCGCGCCGCTCGGCGTCGTCCTGCTCGGCGATCCGCACGGTGCCGTCGTAGACGAAGCGCAGCGGACCGAGCTTGACGGTCACCTTGACGCGGCGGCCGCCGTCCTCGGTCGCCTCGCCGAGCTCCGCGCCCGGCATGCAGGGCGTGACCTTCTCGAGGTCGAGCAACAGCCGGTAGGCGTCTTCGGGGGGAAGGCTGAGCGTGAACTCGTTGGTGATCTCCATCTCGGTCAGGCCTCTCGCATCAGGTCTGCTGCTTCCCGCACGGCGGCGACGATGCCGACGTAGCCGGTGCAGCGGCAGACGTTGCCGGACAGGTACTCGCGGATCTGCTCCTCGCTCGGATCGGGGATCTCCCGCAGCAGCGCCTCCACGGTGATCAGGAAGCCGGGCGTGCAGAAGCCGCACTGGAGGCCGTGCTGCCTGCGGAAGGCCTGCTGGATCGGGTGCAGCTCCTCGCCGGGCGCCATCCCCTCGACGGTGCGGATCTCGGCGCCGTCGACCTGCACGGCGAGGGTGGTGCAGGAGCGGGCGATCTGGCCGTCGATGCTGACCGTGCAGGCACCGCAGACGCCGTGCTCGCAGCCGACGTGGGTGCCGGTGAGGCCGAGCTCGTGGCGCAGGAAATCGCTCAAGAGCAGGCGACTTTCGACCAGTGCGGAGTGGGGTTCGCCGTTGACGACGACCGAGACGACGCGGCGGGCGGTCGGATCGTGCCGGGAGGACGCGTCGATCGCCATCAGCGCTCTCCTCCGGGTGCGGTCGGGCTCGCCGCGAGCAGCGCGCGGCGCACGAGCGTGGTGGCGGCATCGACGCGGTACCGGGCCGACGCGTGCACGTCGGACGGCGGTTCCAGGCCCTCGGCGGCGAGCCTGCCGGCCTCGGTCGCGGCGGCGACGTCACCGGCGCGGGTACCCACCAGGGCCGCCTCGGCGGCTCGCGCGCGCAGCGGCACGTCGGCGACCCCGCACAGGGCGACCCGCGCGCCGGCGATCGCATCCTCGGCGTCGAGGCTCAACGAGACGGCGACGCCGACCAGCGCGAAGTCGCCGTGCCGGCGGGCGATCTCGAGGAACTTCGCGCCGGTCCGCTCCGCCGGCGAGCGCGGCGGCACCCGCACCTCGGTCAGGACCTCGTCCTCCTCCAGGGCGCTGGTGAAGTAGGTGACGAAGAAATCGCCCGCCGGGATCGTGCGCTCCCCCTGCGGCCCGCGGGCGACCATCTCCGCGTCGAGCGCGAGCAGCGCCGACGGCAGCTCGGCCGCCGCGTCGGCATGGGCGACGCTGCCGCCGAAAGTGCCACGGTTGCGGATCGCCGGGTGGCTGACCCACTGCAGCGCGTCGGTCAGCAGCGGCGCGGCGGCGGCGACCGCGGGCGAGCGCAGCACCGCCGACTGGCGCGCGGTGGCGCCGATCCGCAGCGCCCCGTCGACCGCGATCGCGTCGAGCCCGGGGGTGCGCCCGATGTCGACGAGCACGGCGGGCTGGGCGAGGCGCATGTTCATCAGCGGCACCAGGCTCTGGCCGCCGGCGAGGATCTTCACGTCGTCGCCGTGCTCGAGCAGCAGCGCGACCGCCTCGTCGATCGAGCCGGCGGACAGATGGACGAACGGCGCCGGCTTCATGCGGGCAGCGCGTGCGGTCGGTGGTAGTCGCTGCGGAAGAAGCCGAGTGGGGTCGCCTCGGCGTCGAAGCTGCCCGACAGCGGGCGGCCGACGGCGATCGCGTGGTCGCCGACCGACAGCTCGCGATCCAGCTCGCAGACGAGGTTGGCGACGCAGCCGTCGATCACCGGCACGCCGTCCTCGATGCGATGCACGACGCCGCTGAACTTCTCGGCCTGCTCGCCGGAGGAGGCGAACTTGGCCGACAGCTCGCGTTGGTCCCAGCTCAGCACGTTGACCGCGAAGCGCCGCGAGGCACGCACCGCCTCCAGGCTGCGCGCCGTGTGGGCAAAGCAGACGAGCAGCAGCGGCGGGTCGAGCGACAGCGAGGTGAGCGCGTTGGCGGTGCAGCCCACGGGACCGTCCGCCCCCTGGCTCGTGACCAGGCTCACGCCGGTGACCCAGTTCGCCATCAGGGCTCGGAACGAGGTCGGATCGACGGAGCGGGCGGTCATCGGCTCGCTGATTTCTATCCGTCCGCCACCGCGGAGCCCATCAGACGAACGTCAGCACAGCCGCCGCGCGATCGTACACGCGCACGACCGTCGCGGCGCCGCTCAGACCCCCACGAGGCGATCGGCCTTGAGCACGTCGACGACGATCTCGCCGTCGACCACGATCGGCTCGTCGTCGAGGTAGAGCGAGCAGTTGCGCATCGGCACGTCGACGTGGCAGAGGGTCTGGTTGGGACCGCCGAGCTCGCCGTTCGGCCCGGTCGAGAAGAGCACGTTGCCGTAGAAGGAGCGGCCGTGCATCCCCATCCCGCGGCGGTCGTGGGCGAGGATCGACCACTGCGCCGTCTCCAGCATCCCCCAGCCGATATGGCTGATCCCGTAGGCGTCGGGGTCTTCGAAGGAGGCCATGTACTCGCGCAGCAGGTCGGCGTCGACGCCGCCCTCGACCGCGGTGATCTTGCCGCGCTCGATGGTCAGCTCGATCGGCGTCTGCACGTAGGACTTGAACGGGAAGATGATGTCGCCGGGGGCGATCACGACCTTGCCGTCGACGCCGTCGTCGGCACCGCCGGTGAAGAGGAAGCCCGAGGGCCAGTGGTCCCAGCGGCCGGGCGTGTCGGTGTACCCGTACTGGGTCATCACCGGGTAGGAGCCAAGCCGGTAGGTGACGTCGGTGCCCGCCTCGTTGGTGAAGCGCAGCGTCTTCGCCTTGCCGAGGATCTCGGCGCCAGCCTCGACCCGCTCGCGCAGGCGGGGGCTCGGCTGCATCGCTTCGATGTGCTCGATCGGCTCGATGCAGAGCAGCACCCGCGTCCCCGACTCCTGGATCTCCATCTGCTCGGGCGAGAACAGCAGGAAGACGGTGTCGACGACCAGGTCGACGCCCTTCAACGCTTCGATCGCCGGGCGGTTGCCGGCCAGCGGCGTCTCACCCACCTCCCACATCCCCTCTTCGCCGTCGAGCGAGGAGTCGACGGCAGGCAGGCGGACGTTGAAGCCGGTGGCGCCGAGCCGGTCGGCCGCGGCGAGGAAGGCGTCGACATAGTCGAGCTTGCGGTTCCCCTGCGAGAGGACGGCGATCGTGCTGCCCTCGCCGATGCCGCAGAGCTCCAACTCGCCGGCGCAGAGATCGGTGAACGTGGTCTGTGACATCGGGAGCCTCCGTCGGCTTCAGGAGCTGCCGCGACCGGCGACGAGCTCGGTTTCCAGTACCTCGCCGAGCGCGGCCTCGAAGCCGGCCCGGTTGTCCCAGGGGACCATGTGGCCCGCCCCGGGGACGACCGCGTAGTGCGCGGCCGGGTTGGCCTCGCGGGCCTCAGCGCGGCCAGCCTCGGTGACGACCGGGCTCTCGCCGCCGCTGATGAAGGCTGCCGGGGCCGGGACCGCGGCCCACCACTCGAGGAAGTCCTCGGCGGCGAAGCGCTCGTAGGTGGCGAGCACCGCGTCGCGCTCGCAGGTCGCGACCCAGCGGGCCCGCAGCAGCAGCTCGCTGCGCGGCCAGAGTGGGTAGGCGGCGGCGACCGCGTCGCCGGTCGTCCCGTCGTAGCCGGCGTCGAGCTGCGCTTCGAAGGATTCGCGCGAGGTCGGGTAGGCGGCCCGGCCGGGGCCGGTGAGCGGCGGATCGACGCAGATCGTGAGGGCGGGCTCGACGTCGTCGCGGATCGCCAGCGCGGCGGCGACGCGGGCGCCGAAGCTGTGGCCGAGGACGAGCGGGCGCTCGAGCCCGAGCTGCTCGATCGCGGCGGCGGCGTCGGCGGCGAGCTCAGGGGCGCCGTAACCGCCGCCTGCGTCGCTGAGGCCACGCCCGCGCAGGTCCATCACCAGCGGCCGGACGCGGTCGCGGAGCGCCACGACGATGAAGTCCCAGGTGATCGCCGGGCTGGTGATCCCCGGCAGAACCAGGAGCGGCGGCGCCTCGCCGCCGTAGTCGAGGACGTGGAGGCGGCGGCCGTCGCTCTCGATCCAGCGGCTCTCGGCACCGAGGGCGCGCAGCTCGGCCCGGTGGCAGTCGGAGATCGCCTCGCGCCGGTTCTCAGGCATCGGCGAGCTCCGCGGCGAGCGGCTCGGCGAGGGCGGCGACGACCGCGTCGCCGAACTCCGCCGTGGTCGCGACGCCGCCCTGGTCGAAGGTCCGGACGGTGGCGAGCGCGCGGTCGAGGGCGGCGTCCAGGCGCGCCGCCTCGGCGGGCATCCCGAGCCCGTACTCGAGCAGCATCGCGACCGAGCGGATCGCCGCGGTGGGGTTGGCGACGCCCCGCCCGGCGATGTCCGGCGCGGTGCCGTGGACCGGCTCGAAGAGGCCCGGCCCGCCGTCGCCGAGGCTGGCGCTGGCGGCGACCCCGAGCCCGCCCGCGAGCGCCGCGGCGATGTCGGAGAGGATGTCGCCGAAGGTGTTCTCGGTGACGATCACGTCGAAGTCGGCGGGCGCCTGGACGAGCCGCATCGCGGCGGTGTCGACGAGCAGGTGGTCGAGCTCGACGTCGGGGTAGGAGGCCGCCATCGCGATCGCCCGCTCGCGCCACAGGCGTGAGGTCGCGAGCACGTTCGCCTTGTCGACGGAGGTGAGTCTGCCGTGCCGCGAGCGGGCCAGCTCGAAGCCGCGTCGCAGCAGCCGGTCGACCTGATCGGGCCGGTATTCGCAGGTGTCGAAGACGGTGCCGTCGGGGCGCTCGCCGCGATCGCCGAAGTACATGCCGCCGACCAGCTCGCGGACGATCAGCAGATCGATCTCGCCGTCGCGGAAGGGGCGCAGGTTGGCGTAGACATCGAGCGCCCGGCGCAGCTCGAACATCCCGTCCTCGGGGTTCGAGGCCGTCCACGAGTAGTCGCCGGAGCCGACCGCCCCGAGCAGGACGCCGTCGGCGGCCCGACAGGCGGCGAGGGTCACGGCTGGCAGCGCCTCGCCCGTCGCGGCGAGCGCCTCGCCGCCGATCGGCTGGGCGGCGGTCTCGACCCCGGGGGCGGCCGCGACCAGCGCCTTGGCGGCCTCGGCGACCACCTCGGGGCCGATCCCGTCGCCGGGCAGGAGGACGACCTTCACCGGCCCGGCGCCTCGCCCGCCGGGGCTGCCACATAGGCGAGCGCGTCGTCGAGGTCGATCACGTCGGCGTACTTGGCGTCGATGTCGAAGAGGTTGGCCTCGTGGGGGCCGGCGGCGCGGTCGCCGACCGCGGGGCGCGGGACGAGGACGGTGAAGCCGTACTGCACCGCGTCGACGACGCTGGCGCGCACGCAGCCGCTGGTCGTCGCCCCGCAGACGAGCACGGTGTCGACGCCCTGGGCGACCAGCGACGCGGCCACGTCGGTGCCGAAGAACGCGGAGGGGCCTTTCTTCACCACCAGTGCGTCGGCGGGCCGGCGCGGCAGCCGCGGGTCGAGGTCGACCAGCTCGCTGCCCGCGCGCAGGATCCCCATCCCCGGCGCCTTGCGCAGCCAGGCGCAGCCGCCCGCGAGGTCGGACTCCTCGTAGGCGATCGTGGTGAAGAGGACCGGTGCGCCGGTCGCGTGGGCCGCCTCGACCAGGCGCGAGGTGGCGGCGACGACATCGGTCAGGTCGGCGCCGGTGGGGAACTCGGGCTCGGTGAAGCCGCGACTCAGATCGACGACGAGGATCGCCGGGCGGGTGCCGCGGGGGACCCGGCCGCCCCAGCCCGCGCGCTCGTAGATCTCCTCGGTGTCCGGGCCGGTCATCGCCCGCGAGTATTGCATACGTGTATACAATCATCGCCCCAAAGGCGGATGAAGAGCTACAAAAGCAACTTTGTGCTCCTTTCCTGCATACAACTGTCCACCGAGCCCTTAAAATCACCGGGATGATCGAGTTGGCGATCTCCACCGGGGTGCCGCGGGGCGAGAAGACCAGCGTCGCGGCGGCGCGGGTGCTCCGCGAGGCGATCTTCTCCGGCGAGCTGCGCCCGGGCCAGACCCTCGGCGAGGAGGACCTCGCGCGGCAGCTCGGCATCAGCCGCACGCCCGTCCGCGAGGCGCTGCTGCTGCTGCGCGGCGAGGGCCTGGTCGAGACGCCGCCCAACCGCCAGGCCGCCGTCCGCGGCTTCACCGCCCACGACCTGCGGGAGATGCACTCGCTGCGCGCGTTGCTCGAGGGCTACGCGGCGCGGACCGCCGCCCCCAACCTCAGCGCCGAGCAGATCACCGCGCTCGAGCGGAGCGTCGAGCGCTACGCGGCGATGACCGACAACGACGCGATGCTGGGGGAACTCGTCGCCGAGAACTTCACCTTCCACAACACGATCATCGAAGCGGCAGACAGCGGACGGCTCGAGTCGATGATCCGGCAGACCACCGCGATGCCACTCATCTACAGCTCCTACATGACCTACTCGCGCGAGAACCGCGACTCGGCGCTGCAGGACCACCGCAAGATCCTCGCGGCGCTGCGCGACCGCGACCCCGAGCGGGCGGGATCGCTGATGAAGGCGCACGTCCTCTGGGCCCGCGACGTCGCCCTGGCCCACCTGCCGCTGATCGACGGGGTCGACGACGGCGACGAAGCCTCGGCTTGACCGCGCCGGCGCTGTCCATGCGGGCCGTCGCCGTGCTCGGCGACGAGGGCGACCGGCCACCGCTGGAGGGGATCGACTGGTGCGTCCGGGCGGGCGAGCACTGGGCGGTCGTCGGCCCTAACGGCGCCGGCAAGAGCACCCTCCTCGGCGTCGCGGCGGGAGCGATCGCTCCCGATCGTGGCACCGTCGCCGCCCTCGGCCGCGGCTTCGACGCCCACGGCCTGGCCAACCCGTCCCTCCAGATCGGCGTGATCGAGAGTCGGCCCCGCGTGTACGCCGACAACCTCACGGTCGAGGAGGTCGTCTCCATGCACCGGACCGGCCCCGCCGCCGTGATGGGCCGCGCGATCCCGGAGCGGCAGAAGGACCGGGCCCGCGAGCTGCTCGCCCGCTTCGGCTGCGAGCGCCTGACCGCACGCCGCTACCGGACCTGCTCGCAAGGTGAGCGCCAGCGGGTGATGCTCGCGCGGGCGATGATGCGCGACCCCCTGCTGCTCCTCCTCGACGAGCCGAGCTCCGCCCTCGACCTGGTCGCCCGCGAGTCCTTCCTCGCAGCGGTCGAGGAACTGGCCGAGCTCTCCCCCGACCTGGCCACGATCACCGTCGCCCACCACCTCGAGGAGCTGCCTCGCACCGTCTCCGCGGCGCTGCTCCTGGCGGAGGGACGGCCGCTCGCCGCCGGCCCCGTCGCCGATGTCCTGAGCGCCGAGAACCTGAGCCGCGCCTTCACCGCGCCGATCGAGGTCGAGCGGACCGACGGCCGCTGGCGCGCGAGCCTCGCCACGCCCGCCAGGTGGTGAGGGTGGCCGGCCTTCCTCCGGCCCTCCCGACCACCCGGACCCGCGCCACCATCTACCTAGGCAGTAATTCGAGGACCTCGACGTGGCTTGGGCGCATGACGCCGAAATGGCGGCGGTCGAGGGTCGCGAGCTTCGACTCGCCAAGTCGCTCGGTCACTGCCAGGACGGCACAGTCGACGAATCCGACCTTCAGATCCGCATAGGTCTGGAGAAGCGCACGGACTCGCTCATAGTCCTCTCCAGTCAGATCCTCGATCACCAAGGCACCGCGCCGCACCTGGTCCAGTACGGCACGGAAGGATTCGTTCTCCGTGTAGCGCCGGAGCAGGTGGTCGACCTCGACGAGGACCGGGGAGGGGACGATGCGCCGCTCGCGCGTGCCGGTGAGCAGCGACGCGCACGCCGCATGGTTGTCGTCGTCGCGATCGAACGCCGCGACGATCGCGCCCGTGTCAAGGATCAGCGAAATGGCTCGGGCTCGAAGACGTCTTCGCTCGCCAGCTTGCTCAGGTCACCTCGGCCCGAGTGGAACGCCCCGATGCAAGTCAAGGGTGGCTGCTCGCCTTCGTCCCCGGTCGGCCGGGGTCCGGACGGACCGATCTCGTGCTCCAGGGCATCATGGACCAGCTGGGGGATTTCCACGCCGCGCTCGCGCGCTACCCGCCGCGCTCGCTCAAGCAGGTCACCCTCGATCTCGACGCTCGCCTTTTCGGTGGTCGCCATGCCGTCATGGTAGCGACGCCTGAGCTGTAATCGACGACTATTCCCTCGGGCTCTGCTCCGCCAGGCTGGGCATCGGTTCGCCCGCGACCCGGGGCCTGATCCAGAGCAGGGTGGCGCCACACAGTCCCGCGAGCACCAGGTAGGGGGCCGCGGCGGCGGCTCCCGAGAGGGCCGGGCCGGCGAGGGCTCCGATGCCCTCGCCGAATGCCCAGGCGACGTTGCCGAAGGTGAAGGCCGCAACCGTCGGCACGCCGGCGGCGCTCACGGCGCGGTTCAGGATCGCGGTCGACGGGGTCACCAGGATGCCGATGCCCGGCAGGAGGACGACGAAGAGGAGAGCGGCCATGGGCAGGGGCAGCACGATCGCCAGAATCGCCGAGACGAC
Organism: Actinomycetota bacterium; assembly: GCA_018268675.1. GTDB lineage: Bacteria > Actinomycetota > Thermoleophilia > Solirubrobacterales > 70-9 > VAYN01. The sequence continues at coordinate 85,506 of JAFDWB010000018.1, read as the reverse complement.
CGTCCCGATCCCCAGGGCCAACAGCATCGGAACGCCCGGTCCGGACCGATCGGTGAAGGCGCCCGCGATCGGGCCCGCGATCGCCTCCAGCACGCCGCCGACGACGAAGACCGCGGCGATCAGCGGCGGTCCCATCCCCAGGGCGTCGAGCCGCAGCGGAGCGAGGACGGTGACGGCGCCGATGGTGAGGCCGGTGATCACGACCCCCCACCCCCCGACCGCGACCCGCCGGCTGAGCAGGCTCCTCCCGATCGCGGCCAGAGGCGCCGAGCCCCGCTGCGACGGGGCGACCGCCAAGACCGGCCAGACCATCAGGGCCGCGGACACGGCGACCGCAAGGAAGACCGGCTCCCGACCGAACTGGGCGGCGAGGGCGCCGATCAGCGGGCCGAGCAGGACTCCGACCGTGCTGACCCCGAGCGCCGCACCGATTACCCTCGCCTGCCGCTCGGGAGGAGCGGATCCGACGACCCAGGCCAGCGCCGCGCACCAGCAGGTCCCACCGCCGATCCCCTGGATGCAGCGCGCCAGCACCAGGCTCTCGATCGACGACCCGAGCGCGAACCAGGCGGTGGCCCCGGCGACGACGCCGAGGCCGATGCCGGCGGCGGTCCTGGGCCCCAAGGAGGAGGCGACCACCACCGCCGGGATCGAGCCGATCACCATCCCGACCGCGTAGATCGCCACCAGGAGGCCGGCGCCGCCGTCGGTCAGGCCGAGTTCCGTCTGCAGCGTCGGCAGGAGCGGCGAGAGCGAGGCGTAGAACGCGGTCTCCATCACGATCGCCAGGTAGGGCAGGGCGGTGCGAAAAGCCGCCGGACCGATCCTGGTGGACGACCGCGCCGCCGCGCCTCGGCCCATCTACCGCAACCCCTGACCGGGAGCGGAGACCGCGTCGACGGCGAGCCAGATCGCCCGCTCGAAGCTGTCGAGGCTCGCGCCGCTCGCGAACAGGTCGACGAACGGGAGCGAGGCCTGCATGCCCCGCGCCAGCGGCTCGTAGTCCTCGCCGTCGCTCAGCGGATTCAGCCAGACGACCCGGCGCGCCAGGCGGTCGAGCCGCTCCATCTGCTTCGCCAGCAGAGCGGGATCGCCGGTCTCCAGACCGTCGGAGTAGATGACGACGATCGATCCGCGGACCGAGCGGCCGTGGCCGCCGAGCGCCAGCAGTTCCGCCAGCGAGTCGCCGATCCGGGTGCCCCCCTCCCGGTCCTCGACGACGGCGGCCGCGCGCGTCAGGGCATCGGGCAGCGGCCCCCGGCGCAGGGGCGTGGTCACCCTGGTGAGGTGGGTCCCGAACGTGAAGGCCTCGCTCTCGCCCGATGCCCGGACGAACACGGAACAGGCGAGGAGCAGGGCGCGCGCCGCCGATCGCATCGACCCGGAGACGTCGATGAAGAAGGTGAGCGGCTGGGGACGGGTCGAGGCCGCGGTGAAGTGGGGCGCGACCCCCTCCCCGCCGAGGCGGTGCATCTCGCGCACGGTGCGCCGCAGGTCCAGGCGCCCGGTCGGGGCCGAGACGCGACGCCGGACCCGTCGGCGGGGAACGCGCCGCGCGACCCGATCGAGGGACCTGGCGAGGACGTCGACCTCTTCCGCGGTCAGCGTCTCGAAGGCGGTGCGCCGCAGGGCCTCGAGCCGACTCGCCTCCACGCGCTCGGTCTCCCACTCTTCCTCGGAGGGGTCCGCGCCGTCGTCGTCCCCGGGCCGCCGTTCGGCCTCTTCCTGCTCGACCTCGAGCGGCCGCCGATCGTCGAGCAGGCCGTGGAAGACGCGGTCGTAGACGGCGATGTCCTCCTCGCGGCCGATCAGGGTGGCGCGGCCGGCCCAGTAGAGGTCGCCGCTGAGCGCCGCCGCCTCGGCGAACGACCGCGACCTGTCGACGCCGACGGTGATGCCTTCCCGCCGCAGCTCCGCTCCCAGCGCCACCGCGACCCGGATCGGGTCAACCGCCGACGACATCCCCGAGGCGCGCCCGCGCGAGGTCGAGATCGTCCTCGTTCTTGACCACCCAGCCGAGGGTCTGCTCGGCGACCTCCTCGGTGAGTCGATCCTCGCCCAGGAGGGCGACGCTGCGCGACCAGTCGATCGCCTCGGCCGGCCCCGGCTTCTTCGTCAGCCCGAGGCCCCGCAGCCGCGCGATCGCCGCCGCCACCGCCTGCGCCAGTGGCTCGGAGATCTCGGGCGCGTTGCGGCGGATGATCTCGACCTCGCGCTCCGGATCTGGGTAGGCGATCCAGTGGAAGAGGCAGCGACGCTTGAGCGCGTCGTGCAGTTCGCGGGTCCGGTTCGAGGTGATGACCACCACCGGCGGAGCCGCTGCGGAGATCGTCCCGAGCTCCGGGATCGAGATCGTGAAGTCGGACAGGAGCTCGAGCAGGAAGGCCTCGAACTGGTCGTCGGCGCGATCGAGCTCGTCGATCAGCAGCACCGCGTCCTGGCCCCGCCGCAGCGCTTTCAGCAGCGGGCGCTCGGAGAGGTACTCGGGGCCGTAGACGTCCTCGACCACGTCGGCGCCGGTCGCGTCCATCGCCCGCAGCGCGAGCAGCTGACGGGGGTAGTTCCACTCGTACAGCGCCTGCTGCGAGTCGATGCCCTCGTAGCACTGGAGCCTGATCAGCTCGGAACCGAGGGTCTCGGCCAGGGTTTTGGCGAGCTGCGTCTTACCGACCCCCGCCTCCCCCTCGAGCAGCAGCGGCCGCCGCATCTGCAGGGCCAGGAAGACGGCCGCCGCGAGCCCCTCGTCCGGGAGGTAGTCGGCCCCGCGCAGGGCCTCTTCGACCCGGGCGACGCTGGTGAGATCGGCGAGCTTCACGGGAGTCACGGGAGGATAGGGACCGGCCTACTCGACGGCCTCGGCCCGCCGCGCCGCCGCCAGCAGGACGGCCTCGACGATCTGCTGGTAGCCGGTGCAACGGCAGAGGTTGCCGGAGAGCGCCTCGCGCACCCGCTCCTCGTCAAGCGGCTCGCCGCTCTCCACCAAGGGCTCGATCGACATCAGGATCCCGGCCGTGCAGTACCCGCACTGGAGCGCGTGGGTCTCGTGGAAGGCCTGCTGCAGCGGGTGCAGCTCGCCGTCGACGCCGTTCGCCAGCGACTCGACCGTGCGCAGCTCGTGCCCCTCCGCCTGGATCGCCAGCATGATGCAGGAACGGACCGGCTCGCCGTCGAGCTGCACCGTGCAGGCGCCGCAGACGCCGTGCTCGCAGCCGACATGGGTGCCGGTCAGGCGGGCCTCGTGGCGGATGAAATCGCTGAGCAGCATCCGCACGTCGATCGTGCGCTCGTAGACGGTCCCGTTGATGGAGATGGAGACTTCCTGCTTCAAGAGGATCTCGCTTCCGCTCGTCCCGCTGCCTTCAAGAGCGCGCGCTCGACCATCGCCTCGACCACCCGCCGCCGGTAGTCGGCGTCGCCGTGCATGTTGGAGATCGGGCTGGTGTCCCGGACCGCCTGCCGGGCGGCTTCCGCCGCCGACGCCGCGTCGATCGGCCGGCCGACGACCGCGGACTCCGCCTCGCGGGCCCTGATCGGGACGTCGCCCGCGCCGAGCAGGGCCAGCGCCGCCGAGGCGCAGCTCCCGTCCGAGCGCAGCGCGACGACCGCCGCGGCACCGCCGAGCGCGTAATCGCCGCTACGGCGGGCGAACTCCTCGAACGCGGTGCCACAGCGCTCGGGGACGGCCGGGAGATCGACCGAGACCAACAGCTCGTCGTCCGCCATCACGGTGGTCAGGTGGCTGACGAAGAACTCCCCGGCGGGGATCCGCCGCTCGCCGCCGCGGCTGCGGACCGACACCGTCGCGTCGGTGGCGACGATCGCCACCGGCAGCTCGGCGGCGGGATCGGCGTGAGCGACCGAGCCGCCGAACGTCCCCCGGTTGCGGATCTGGGGATGGGCGACCAGGCGCAAGGCGTCGCCCAGCAGCGGGTTGCGCGTGACGGCGAGCTCGGAGGCCTCGACCGCCGCCTGGCGGGTCAAGGCGCCGATCGAGATGCCGCCGTCCGGACTGGCCGAGATCCGGTCGAGCTCGGTCACGCGGTTGATGTCGACCAGCACCTCGGGTCGGGCGAGGCGGAAGTTGAGCAGCGGGATCAGGCTCTGGCCGCCGGCGAGCACCTTGGCGTCGTCGCCGTGCTCGGCGAGCAGCGACAGCACCTCCTCGACCGAGGTCGGCCGGTGGAGCTCGAACGGCGGCGGCTTCACGCGGGCGCCCTCGGCGTCTCGAGGCCGAACCGGTTGCCCGGGTCGGCGGGCTTCCAGTCGCCCTTCCCTCCCTGCAGGCGCCGGCCCATGTCCCGGGTCCGTTCGAGCAGTGCCCGCCCGCGCTCCAGCGCCGGGCCCTCCCAGGAGCGGAGCGCCTCGGGCACCCCGTCGGGCCCGACGCCCTCGAAGGCCTCGGCCAGGGACCAGGCGTCGGCGGCCGCCTTGGCACTGCCCGCGGCCGCGTGCGGCCGGGCGGTGACCGCCGCATCGCCGATCAGGCAGATGCGCCCGCCGGCGAGATGCGGACAGTCGGCGTCGACGATCGCGGTGATGAACGGGTCCTGCGCGCGGCCCACCAGCTCGGCGATCGGGGGCGGCAGGCGGGCGGCATCGGCGCGCATCCGCGCGACCTGTCGCTCCTGCGCCGACCCGGCCGGGACCGAGATCGACCGCCGCAGGCCGGTCCGGTCGGTCATCAGCTCGTCGTAGTCGGGCCCCGCCTCGACGTTGCGGTACCAGGTGAAGTTGATCCGGTAGTCCGTCACGTGCACGTCCCGGTCGACGGTCGGGATCGGGTAGGCGACGACGTGCTCGTCGCCGGACAAGGCGTAGGTGAAGGTGTTGTCGAGGACCTCCCAGGTCTCGCCGGACAGCTCCTCGCGACCGCAGATACCGCGCCAGCCGACGTAGCCCGAGTACTCCGCGTCGACGCCGAAGAGGCGCCGGCGCGCGGCCGAGCTGACGCCGTCGGCGCAGACGACGAGGTCGAAGCGCCGCTCGCCGCCCTCGGCGAAGCGCAGATCGACCCCGTCCGCGTCCTGGTCGAAACCGACCAAGGTGTGGGAGCGGTGGTAGCGGCCCTGGTCGAAAAGGCTCTCCAGGCCGCGGAAGAGCGAGCTCCAGGCGGTGAACCGGTAGTCGCTCTTCTCCTCGTGCTCGACCGAGCCGTCGGGGCGCAGGTACTGGAGGCGGTCCGAGGTCAGGCTGATGTCGTCGAGCGAGATCGAGCTGCGCTCGACGAAGTAGCGGACCGTCGGCTCGTGGACGATGATCCCCGCACCGAGCCCCTCGAGCGCCACCGGGGAGCGCTCGAAGATGTCGACCTCGACGCCGAGGTCACGCAGCAGCAGGCCGGCCGTCAGGCCGCCCAACGAGCCGCCGACGACGGCTGCCCGGACCGCGCTCATGAGCCCGCGCCCACGCTCGACCGCGTCCCGTCGAGGAGGGCGCCCCCTCCCTCGATCGCGCTGTCGAGACCCAGCGACTCGAGGATGCGGAACGTCGTCGCGGTCGCCGCCGAGAGGACGGGAAGCCCGGTCTTCTCCTGGGCCGCCTCGATCGCGGGCAGCGACGGGCACTGGACGCAGGCCGAAAGCACCAGCGCGTCAGCATCGGTCAGATCGAGGGAATCGAGGTGCCCGAGCAGGCTCGTGGGATCGATCCGGCCGACCTCGAGGTTGTCCGGGACTTCGAGGCAGTGCGAGTCCACGACCTCGATCCCGTCGGCCTCGATGTAGTCGACGACGAGCTGGGTCAGCGGCTTCATATATGGAGCGAGGACGGCGATGCGCCCGGCCCCGAGGGCTCGCACCCCGTCGAGCAGCGCGCCGGCGCTGGTGACGACCGGCACCTCGACGCCGTTCTCGGCGGCGGCGCGCGAGATGCGCTCCTCGGCGACGCGGTGATATCCCTCGCCCTGGGCCATCAGCGCCACCAGGCACGCGTAGGCGATCACGTCGACATCGGCGTCGGCGACCTCGGCGGCGCACCGCTCACCGTCGTCGACCATCCGGGCCAGCTCCTCCGGGGTGACCGAATGGAGGCGCGAGCGGCTCGAGTGGAAGGTGAAATCGACGCCGTCGGCGGCCCGGCGGCGCGCCAACAGCCGGGGCACCTCGGTCTCCATCGTCGTGTTGGAGCTGGGGACGATCATCCCCACCCGGAGGCGACCGCTCATCTGCCGCTCCCTTCGCGGAAGGTGATCTTCCGCCGCTCGACCTCGGCGTCGCGGTAGGCGGCGGCGAACTCCTCGCGTGAGGACCAGGCCCGCTTCGGGAAGACCCGGCGCGGGAGCTCGAGCTCGACCTCCGCCGCGCCGAACGGGTAAGGGTCGAGGGCGATCTCCCACGGCCCGACCGGGGCGAGCGCGAGCGCGATGTCGCCGTCGTCGGCGACGCTCGTCGGCGCCGGGCCGATCCGCGCCTCGGTGCCGCCGACGAGATCGTTCAGGCACAGGTAGAGGCAGAGGCGATCCGCCATCTGCAGGAGCTTGTAGTCGACCCAGCGCCGGTCCTCGGGGATCCCGAGCTCCGCCGCCTTGGCGTCGTGCTCCTCGCGCAGCTGCGCGAGGAAGGCGTCCACCTCGTCCCGGCGCGTGTCCTCGAGCGTCATCTTCAGCGACGGATCGGTCCCGAAGCGCTGCGAGTAGAGGCCGACCGCGTGCATCGAGGCGAGCACCCCGGCGTAGGGGTCCTCGTCGGCGACCGCGGTGATCATCGCCCGGAAGAAGGCGAGGTGGACGTCGATGCCGATGTCGAAGACGTTCAGCGGGCGACCGTCGCCGCTGCGGTGGTCGACGTCGGGGGTGCGCTCCCAGATCGCCCAGCCGTCATCGTGGCGGCGCGCGGCGATCTCCAGCGAGGGGCCCGGCGAGCGCTCGAACCGCTCGTTGCCCCACGCCGCCACGATCGCGGCGCAGACATCGCCGTGGTCGGGCTGGGCGACCACCTGCCACGAGTCACCCTGGTCGAACACGATCATCGATTCGCCTCCGTTCCCTGCCGTCTGAGTTGTCGGAACCAGTTGCGCAGGGCGGCGGCGCGCCCCTTGATCACGGCCATCAGCAGGGTCCCGGCGCCGACGTGGGAGTCCGCGGGCGGCGGGGTCGGCGGGGCCGCGCCCGTCGCGCCTCCGCCGGCAGCGTCCGGCCTGGTCGCCTCCCCCTCCCCGCCGGCGAGGAGCCGCTCCATGTTCGCCGCCATCTCCCCCACCATCTTGGTGGCGACGTCGCGCATGATCCCCTGGCCCATCTGGGCGACGCGACCGGTCAACTTGATGTCGGTGGCGACCGCGACGTCGGCGGCGGCCGGCGCCGCCTCGGCGACCGACATCGTGAGCGTGCCCTGCGCCGACCCCTGCCCGCGCGCCTCCACCCCCTTCGCCAGCATCACCGCGCTGCGGGCGGCGGCATCCTGGGCGGTGATCGCGACCGTGCCCTCGTACTTCATCTTCATCGGGCCGAGCTTCACGCTCATGCGGCCGTCGTAGGCGCCGTCGTCCCGCTGGCCCAGGACCTCGCAGCCGGGCATGCAGGTGGCCACGCGCTCGACGTCGAGCATCAGCGCGTAGACCTCGCCGGCCGGGGCCTCGACCCGGAAATCGTTCTCGATCAGCATCGCGTGCTTCCTCCTCCTCGTTTCAGGCTCGTACGGGCTCGACCAGGGCCAGCAGGTCGGCGGGCGACAGCGGCAGCTTAGCGACCAGGCCGGGGACCCCGACCGCGTCGTCGACGGCGGCCGCGATCGCCGCCCCGACCGCGATCAGACCGACCTCGCCGATCCCCTTCGCCCGCAGCGGATTGTCAGGGGTCGGCGCGTCCTCGCAGACGAGCAGCTCGATCGGCGGCACCTCCGTCGCGGTCGGCAGCAGGTAGTCGATGAACGAGGTCGCCAGCGGCTGGCCGTCCTCGTCGTAGGCGAGCTCCTCGAAGAGGGCGCCGCCGATCCCCTGGGCGGCCGCGCCGATCACCTGGCCCGCGGTGGTCAGCGGGTTGATCGCCCGCCCGGCCTCGCAGGAGGTGAAGAAGCGCCGCAGGGTCGCCCCGCCGGTGCGGCGGTCGATCTCCAACTGGACCACGGTCACCCCGTACGGGTAGTTCATGTGCTCCTCGAGGTAGACGTCGCGGCCGCCGAGCCCGGGCTCGTCGCCGGCCAGGCGGGCGGTCCAGCCGTCCCAGGCCGCCGCGATCTCGGCCAAGGTCAGGCGCCGGTCGGGCACGCCGCGGACGACCACGCTGCCGCCCTGGAGGTCGAGGTCCCCCTCCGCCACCTCGAGCAGCCCGGCGGCGATCCGGAAGGCCTTCTCGCGGGTCCGCCGGGCGGCGTTGATCGCGGCGCCGCCGGCGATCACGGTCGAGCGGCTCGACCAGGAGCCGACGCCGTCGGGGATCAGGTCGGTGTCGCCGTGGATGACGTCGATCTGGCCCGGGTCGACCGTCAGCTCGTCGGCGACGATCTGGGCGAGCACCGTCTCGATCCCCTGGCCGACCGAGGAGCCGCCGGTCATCACCCGGATGCGCCCGGTCGGGTCGACCTCGATCGCCGCGGTCTCGTAGAGGCCGAGGCCGGCCTTGTCCATCAGCACGCCGATGCCGACGCCGACGACCCGGCCTGCGGCCCGGAGCTCGGTGGCCTCCGCCCGCATCCCCTCCAGGTCGGCCGCCGGCAGGGCCTTCTCGAAGTGGGCGAGGACGTCGCCGGAGTTGTAGCTGACGGGCTCGAAGACGATCTCGAAGCCGGGTTCCCAGGGCAGGTCGTCCTCGGTCAGCAGGTTGCGGCGCCGGATCTCGACCGGATCGATGCCCAGCTCTGCCGCCGCAGAATCCAGCAGACGCTCACGGGCGAAGGTGGCCTCGTAGCGGCCGGGCGCCCGATACGCGCCCGACGGCGTCTTGTTGGTGAGCACCGCGTGGATCCGGCCGTCGTAGGCCGGGACCCGGTAGGGGCCGCAGACCATCCCCACCGTGATGTCGGTGATCAGCGGCGCCGCCTGCCTGAAGAAGGCGCCCTTGTTGTGCCAGATCTCGTCGCGCAGGCCGAGCAGGCGCCCGTCCGCGTCGAAGGCGCCCTCGATCCGGTGGACCTGCTCGCGCGCGTGGCTGGTGGCGACGAGGTGCTCGGCCCGGTCCTCCACCCACTTGACCGGGCGGTCGATCCGGCGCGCGGCGAAGGCGGCGAGGACGTACTCGGGGAAGATCCCCCCGCGGACGCCGAAGTTGCCGCCGAGGTCGGTCGGTCGGGTGCTGATCGAGCTCAGCGGCATGCCGAGCATCGCCGCCATCAGCCGGCGGGTGTCGTGGACGTGAACGACGCCCCAGACGCTGAGGTGGTCCCGCGAGCGGTCGTAGTCGACGACGATGTTGCGGGTCTCCATCGGCATCCCGGTGTGGCGGCCCATCCGCAGCTCCAGCGAGACGCGATGGGCCGCAGCCGCGAAAGCGGCGTCGATGTCGCCGTAGCGGCGCTCGAAGCGGGCGCCCTCGTTCCCCTTGCCGGGGTGCAACTCGGGCGCGCCCGGGGCGAGCGCCTCGACCGGGTCGAGCACCACCGGCAACGGCTCGTAGTCGACGAAGACGAGGTCGGCGGCGTCCTCGGCCACGTAGGGGTCCTCGGCCAGGACCGCGGCGACCGGCTGGCCGACGTACAGCACGCGGTCAACGGCGAGCAGGGGGTGGCCGAACGCCTCCAGGTCGGGGAAGATCTCGTGGTAGCCAATCTGCTCGAGCGGCACCGTCCCCAGCTCCTCGACGTCCTTCCCCCTGAGGACGAGGGCGACTCCAGGAAGCGCCTCCGCGGCGCTCGCGTCGACTGAACGGATCTCCCCGTGCGCGACCGGGGAACGGACGATCCGCATGTGCAGCTGGCCGCGGAGGTCGACGTCGTCGGCGAAGCGGGCCCGGCCACGCAGGAGCCGGTCGTCCTCGAGCCTCAGGACCGGCTGCCCGACATGGGTGCCGGGGCGTTCATTGGCCTTGCCATCGGGGTTCATCGCTGCTCCGAGCCCAGTATCGGCCGCCCCGCAGGAGCCGTCTTTGCGAACCCCGACAACCTGGGCAACGCGAATCTGCAGGGTGCGTCAGGACTTCCAGATCCGGGCGTTCTCCTTGATGAACGCCGCCGGCTCGCGGGGCGGCCGGCCGGTGACGGCACGGACGTCGTCGGTCACCGCAGCGAAACCACCGTCGCAGACACGCTCGTACACGTCGTTCACCTCTGCAACAAGCCACGGGCTCACCCCGTAGCGGGCGAGCTGCTCGCGGGCCTCGGCGACGGTGACATCGACGTACCGAACCGGCCGGTCGCGGGCCGCGGAGAGGAGGGCGGCGATCTCGTCCAAGGTCACCGCACGCGGCCCGCTCAGCGTGTACGTACGCCCGTCATGCCGATCCGAGAGGAGCGCCTCCACCGCCACCGCGGCGATGTCGCGGGTGTCGACGAAGCTCACGGTGGCGCCGGCCGAGGGGAGCGTCAGCAGACCGTGATCGCGGATTTCGTCGAGGTTGAACCGCTCGTCGGCAAGGATCTGGATGAACCAACAGGGCCGCAGGATCGTCCAGGGCCGGCCCCCGTCGCGGACCGCCCGCTCCACCCCGCCGACCCAGCTCGACGGCGCCGCAGCCTCGGCGCCCATCTCCGACAGCAGGACGACCTTGGCGTCGCCCGGCAGGCGGGCCAGGAGCTCGGCCACGCGAAGCGGTGCCGCCTCGATCTCGGGCCGGGCGAGGTAGACCGCGTCGACCCCGGCCACCGCCTCGGCCCAGGTGTCCGGGGAGTCCCAGTCGAACCGGGTGCCGATCGCGCCCTCGAGGTCGACCGACCCCGGAGCCGAGGACCCACCGCGGATCTCGATCCCGGGCCGCGCCGCCAGCTGTCGGGCGACCTCGCGCCCGGTCTTCCCGCGAACGCCGGTGACGAGGACGATCGGCGCCGCGGTACCGGACAAGATCATCTAGGCCCGCGCGAGGGCCAAGGCGTCGAGGATCCGCTCGGGGGTCATCGGCGTCCGGCGCAAGGTCACCCCGAACGGGGAGAGGGCGTCGTTGACGGCGTTCAGCATCGCCCCCGGCGAGGCGATCAGGCCCGACTCGCCCATGCCCTTGATCCCGCCCGGGGTGTGGGACGAGGGGGTCTCGATGTGGTGGAAGCTGAACGGCGGCGCGACGTCCATCGTCGGCACGAGGTAGTCGGCCAGGTTGGTGGTCAGCAGCTGCCCTGATTCGTCGTAGACCAGCTCCTCGAAGAGCGCGGCACCGAGACCCTGGGTCATCCCGCCGCGGATCTGGCCCTCGACCACCGCCGGGTTGATCATCGTGCCGCAGTCCTCGACCGCGAAGGCCCGCTCGACCCGCACCAGGCCGGTCTCGACGTCCACCTCGACGATGAACGCGTGGGCCCCGTTGGAGAAGATCGGCCGGGCCGGATCGTAATTCGTCGTCACCTCGAGCTCGGTCTCGAAGCCGTCGGTGCGCACCGCGTCGTCGTAGTAGATCGCGGTGGCGACGTCGGCAATCGTCACCGACCGCTCGGGGGCGCCGTTGACGAACGCCTTGCCGTCCTCCAGCACGATGTCGAACGGCGCCACCTCGAGCATCCCGGCGGCGACCTGGACGAGGCGCCGGCGGATCGCGTCGCCCGCCCGCATCACCGCGCCGCCGGCGACCACCGCCGCCCGGCTGCCGATCGTGCCGGTGCCGTAGGCGTACTTGGAGGATTCGCCGCAGCGGACCACCACGTCATCGATCTCGACGCCGAGCACGTCGGCGGCGATCTGCGCCATCGTGATCCGGTTCCCCTGGCCCTGCGTGGTCAGGCCGGTCGTCACCGTCACCTTCCCCTGCGGCTCCATCTTCACCGTGGCGGAGTCGAAGTAGGTGTCGCCGAGGCCGAACGCCTGCGAGGTGGCCGTCGACTCCCCGCACGACTCGACGAACACCGAGATGCCAAGGCCGAGGTACCGGCCTTCCTCCCGCCCCCGGCGCTGGCGCTCGAGGAAGGCGTCGTAGTCGACCAGCCGTTCGAGCGCGTCGATGCTCTCGGCCCAGCTCCCCTCCTCGTAGGTGATGCCCTGCGGATTCGTGAACGGGAGCGACCTGACGACGTTGCGGCGGCGGAACTCGAAGGGCGAGATGCCGAGCTCCCGCGCGGCCTCGTCGGCGAGCGCCTCGTGGACGAGGTTCCCGCTCATGTAGCCGACGCCCCGGTAGGCACCGACCGGCGACTTGTTGGTGGCGACCGCCTTGTAGGTGTACTCGAAGTTGGGGATGTCATAGACGCCGTGGGCGTTCATCACCGCTCCGCACCACGGCTCGACCGCCATGCTCCACGGGATCGAGTGGTAGGCGCCGCCGTCGCCGAGGGCGTCGAGGCGCTGCCCGGTGATCCGTCCCTCCGCGTCGATCGCGTAGGCGATGTCGATCAACTGCTCGTGGGCGTGGATCGATGCGAGGAGGTGCTCGCGCCTGTCCTCCACCCACTTGACCGGCCGGTCGAGCTCGCGCGAGGCGATGCAGACCAGCAGCTCCTCCGGGTACACATGGGCCTTGAGGCCGAACCCACCGCCGGTGTCGGGCGTCAGCACCTCGATCAGGTGCTCGGGGATCCCGAGGTGGAGGCTGACGAAATACCCGACCAGGTGGGGCGCCTGGGTCGAGGTCCAGAGACGCAGCTCCTCCGTCCCCCAGGTGAACTCGGCGAGGCAGCCGCGGGCCTCGACCGGCAGCGGCGAGACCCTTCCCGTGTGGTACCGCGCCCTGACCACCCGCGCCGCGCTCGCGAAGGCCGCCTCGACGTCACCGTAGGACGCCGCGCCGCTCAGCGCCAGGTTGCTCTCCAGCGTGTCGTTGGCGAGCGGGCCGCCGGCCAAGGCCGCGTCGGGGTCGGTGACGGCGGGAAGCGACTCGTAGTCGACCAGGACCCGGTCGGCCGCGTCCTCCGCCGCCGCGCGGCTCTCGGCCACCACCACCGCGACGGGCTCGCCGGCGTAGCGGGTGACCCCGTCGGCGAGCAGCGGCATCACCGTCGTCTCGCACCCCTCGACCGCCAGCGCTCCTTCCATCCCGGCGCAGATCGGCGTCACCTCGGCCGCGGTCAGCACGGCGTGGACGCCGGCGCTCGCCCGGGCCGCCTCGACGTCGATCGACCCGATCCTCGCGTGGCCCTCCTGGCTGCGGACGACGACCATCTGCAGCTCGCCCGGCAGGGTGGTGTCGGCGAGGTAGCGGCCGCGCCCGGTCAGCAGCTTGGGATCCTCGCGCCGCGGGACGCTGGCGCCGATGTGGCGTGCCCGCACCGGCGGGACGACGGTGTGCGGCCGATCGGTCACCTGCGGACCCCCTGGCCGGCGTCCGCCGCGTCGAGCACCGCGGCGACGATCGTCTCGTAGCCGGTGCACCGGCAGAGGTTGCCGCCCAGCACCTCGCGGACCCGCGCCTCGTCGACCGCCTCGCCCGAGGCCAGCAGCTCGGTCGCCGTGACCAGGAAGCCCGCCGTGCAGAACCCGCACTGGAGCCCGTAGTGGTCGCGGAAGCTCGCCTGGAGGCGGTTCAGCTCCCGGCCCTCGGAGAGGCCCTCGACCGTGGTCACCTCGCGCCCGTCGGCCTGCGCGGCGAGGGTCAGGCACGAACGCGCCGAGGCGCCGTCGATCAGCACGGTGCAGGCGCCGCAGACGCCGTGCTCGCAGCCGAGCTTGGTGCCGGTGAGTTCCAGCTCCTCGCGCAGGAAGTCCGCCAGGGTGGTCCGCGCGGAGACCGTCCGCGAGCAGGAGACGCCGTTGACGGTCATCGCGACGGTGACCGAGTCGGTGGCCTGCGCACGCATCAGCCCGTCTCCCTGACGACACCTTCGAGCGCGCGGCGCACGGCGCCCCGGGCGATCCGGCGCCGGTGATCCGGGCTGCCGTGGAGGTCGCCGACCGGCTCGATCGCCTCAGCGCAGCGCTCCGCCGCCTCCGCCCGCGCCTCGGCGTCGTCGAGGCGACGGCCGACCAGCGCCTCCTCGGCGACGGCGATCCGCAGCGGCCTCTCGTCGACCGCGAAGAGCACGAGCCGGGCGCTCGCCACCCTGTCGTCGCGGTCGACGGAGAAGGAGGCGGCCACCCCGACCTGGGCGAAGTCGCCGTGGCGGCGGGCCACCTCGTAGAACGCCCAGGCGTCCGGGGCGGGGCCGGGAACCCGGATCGCGGTCAGCAGCTCGCTCTCCTCGAGCGCGGTCGTGTAGTGGGAGATGAAGAAGTCGTCGGCGCCGATCGTGCGGGTCCCCGCCGGGCCACGGGCGACGACCTCGCCGCCGAGCGCGACGAGCACCGCAGGCAACTCCGCCGCGGGATCGGCGTGGGCGACGCTGCCGCCGACGGTGCCGCGGTTGCGCAGGGTGTGGTGGGCGACGTCGAGGAGCGCGCGGGACATCAACGGGGCGCGCTCGCGCACCGACAGATCCCGCAAGGCCTCGTTCTGCGTCGTCGTGGCGCCGATCTCCAGGGCGTCCCCGGAGCCGACGCCGCCGAGGCCCGCCCGGCCGACGTCGACCAACACCTCGGGTTGCGCGACCCGGAGGCTCATCAGGGTGAGGAGGCTCTGGCCGCCGGCCAGGACCTTGGCGTCCTCCCCGAGCTCGCCGAGCACCGCGACCGCCTCGTCGGTCGATTCCGGGGCGAGGTACTTGAACGGCGCGAATTTCATCGCTACCCGAAGGCGACGACGCTGACGATCTCCACCGTCGGCTGAACGCCGACCTTGTTCATCAATTCCTCGCCGCGGAGGATCGGCGAGGAGGCGCGGTACTCGTCGAGCGCCTCGGCGCTGTTCCAGTAGGCGACCAGCCTGGCCTTGCCTTCGGCGTAGTGCAGCGTGGCGAGTCGGACCTCGGCGGGACGGGTGCTGACGCCCTCCTCCATCAGCTCGGCCAACTGGCGGACCTGCTCCTCGGTCATCTCCGCCTCGAGGACGGCCGCAGACATCATGGGCCCAGTCTTCCCCAGATCGCCGGCGCCGTCTTTGCTCTCAATGTAAAGGCGCGGACCCGCGATGTTCGGAAGCAGACAAGCGCCGCGTCAGACCCGCTCCTCCTGGCTCGCCACCAGCTCCTCGCCGTCGGCCACGTGCGTGGCGGCGCCCGTCTCCTCGAGCAGGTCGAGCAGTCGCAGCGCCATCGCCAGCTCGTCACGGCGGGCGGCGATCGTGGCCCCGATCCGTTCCTCGATCGACCGCAGCCGGTAGGCGATGGTGCGCTCGTGGACCCCCAGGAGATGGGCCGCCGAGGAGGCGTTCTGCCCGGTCTGGAAGTAGGCGCGGAGCGTGGTGCGCAACACGGTGTCGCGGTGGTCGTCGTCGCTGATCGCCTTCAGCTCGTAGGTGACGAAGTCGCGGGCGAGCTGCAGGTCGCGGATCACCAGCGCTTCGAGCGCCACCTCGCCGTAGCGGGTGATCACCGAGTCGCGGACGTGGGCGACGCGGTGCGCCTGCACGGCCTGGCGGTGGCTCGACCGGAACCCCTCGATCCCGGTGGCGGGCTCGCCCAGGGCCACCCGGGTGGCATCGGGAAGGTAGGACTCGGAGATCCAGGCGTCGCCGGCGTCGCGAAGGTCCTTCCTGGTGATCCACCCGAACAGCGCGCCGCCGACGCCGGGCACCGTGAACAGGGTCCCGTCGACCGTCGACGCCATCCGGCCGAGCGCCTCCTCGGGTGAGTTGCCCCAGGCGACCAGGGCGATGTGGTCGCCGCGGAAGTTGTAGGAGAGCTTGCTGGTGTCGGCGGGCATGCCCCTCAGCACGTCGCGGACGATCTCCCGTTTGAGGCGCTCGCGGTCGCGGAAGAGCAGGTCACGCTCGCTCTGGTAGGCCTCGACCACGGCGGCCGTCACGCGGTCGTTCCATTCGAACTGGAACTGGGACGCGAGACGGAGGACGGCGAGGCGCGTCTGCGAATCGGCGATGCCGGCCTCCGCCTCCTCCAGGATCGACTGCAGGAAGAGGGCCTGGCCGATCCGGTGCGTCTGCAGCAGCGCCTGCAGGTCGATCCCCGCCTGCGCCGCCAGCCGCGCCTCGTCGGTCGCGGTGCCCGGCGGATGCTCGGGCAGCGTGCGGCCGTGCGCGAGCCCGTCGGCGATCTCGCGCAGCGACGAGGCGATCGTCCGCTGCTCGATCTCGAGCAGGGCGGGATCGCCGGACTCGTAGTACTCGGGAACGTCCTCGCGGAACCGGGCCTGGATCTCTGCGGTGACCTCCGGGATCCGGCCGGCGAGCCGCCGGGAGAGGTCCCACATCGCGGCTTCGATCGACATTCGCCCAATTGTAGGGCGGGCCATGGCCGCGGCCGGCCTATCCGGCGACGATCGCCATCTCCTTGAAGCGGGTCTTGAACCACCAGTGGGACATCTGGCCCTTGGTGAGGAATGCCACGCCCCCGGGCGAGAGCTCGACCTTGCTGCCGTCGTCGAGGGTGATCTCCACTTCGCCCTCGAGGACATGGAGGATCTCGTTCTGCACGAGCCGGTAGGAGGTGCGGCCGGGGTCGCATTCGAACAGGTAGGCGCCGACGAACCCGTCGCCCTCGCCCGCCTCGTGCAAGGTGAAGCCGCGACCGTTGGGCTCGCCCTCGTGGATCGTGACGCCTTCGGGCTGCCAGGGTTCCAGCTTGGGGCTTCCGTCGGTTGAGTAGATCGGCATCTGTCCTCCTTGTCGGTTGCTGAGTTCCGGCGACGGTCAGGCCGCGACGTGGGAGCCGTCCGGCTCCACGGGCGAGGCCGCCGGGGCGTCCTCGGGCACGAGCCAGGAGGCGCCGACCGACCAGCTGACGGTGACCGTCTCCCCGGTCCTGACGTCGGTGCTTTCGTCGCCCCGTTCGGCGGTCCGCAGGGCCCCCAGCGGCGTGCCCTCGATCGTCAGCTCGGTGTGGGGGCCGGAGTAGGAGGTTTCGGCGACGCGGCCCGACAGCGAGCAGGCGCTGTCCTCGAGCTCGCCGCGGACGATGCCCTCCGGCCGGACGATCATCTCCGCGGCGGCGCCGCTCGCGAGACCGGGCGGGCCGGCGGCCAGGCAGGTGACCTCGCCCTCGGTCGACCTGACCACGTAGGTCCCCGGCCGGCCCGTCTCCAGGATCGTGACCGCGACATGGTTGGAGGCACCGACGAAATCGGCGACGAAGCGCGATGCCGGGCGCCGGTAGACCTCCTTCGGCGGGCCCACCTGCTCGAGGATGCCGCCGTTCATCACCCCGACCCGGGTCGACATCGAGAACGCCTCTTCCTGGTCGTGGGTCACGTAGATGAAGGTGATCCCGACCTCGCGCTGGATCTCCCGCAGCAGGCGCTGCATCGATTTCCGCAGCTTCAGGTCGAGGGCGCCGAGGGGCTCGTCGAGGAGCAGCACCTTCGGCTCCAGCACCAGGGCACGGGCGAGCGCGACCCGTTGCTGCTGGCCGCCGGAGAGCTGCGCGGGCTTGTCCGCCTCGCGGCCGGTCAGATGGACGAGCTCGAGCATGTTCGCCACCTTCGGCCCGATCTCGCGGCGCGAGACGCGGTGCTCCTTGAGGCCGAAGGCGACGTTCTCGAAGATGCTCAGGTGGGGGAAGAGCGCGTAGTTCTGGAAGACCGTGTTGACCGGGCGGCGGTAGGCGGGCGCCTCGGTGACGTCCTGGCCGAAGACCTCGACCGTGCCCGACGTCGGCCGGTCGAGCCCGGCGATCATCCGCAGGGTGGTGGTCTTCCCGCAGCCGCTGGGACCGATCAGGGAGAAGAACTCGCCGTCCTCCATCTCCAGATCGAGCGGCTGCACGGCGACGAAGTCACCGAAGCGGCGGTGCAGCTTCGAGAGGCGGATCGCGTGGACGTTGTCGGTCAACTTGGCTCCTCCTTCGGCGCGCCCGCGCCGGCTTGCGACAGACCGCCCGCCGTGCGCAGGCCGGAAGCGGCCACGGCGACGACGAAGGCGGTGACGGTGATCATGATCAGCATCGCGCCGACCGCGTTGACTTCGGGGGTGATCTGGTGGCGGATCAACCCGAGCAGGAGAACCGGGAGCGTCTCGACGCTGCCACCGGAGAGGAACTGCGAGGTGATCACGTCGTCGAGCGAGAACGTGAAGCAGAGCAGGCCCGCGACGATCACCGCCGGCATCAACTGCGGCAGGGTGACCCGGCGGAAGGTGCGCCACGGGGTGGCGCCGAGATCGCTCGCGGCGGCCTCGAGGTTGGTCCCGAGCGTCGCCACCCGCGCCTGCAGGACCACCGTCGCGTAGGCCGAGAGGAACACCACGTGGCCGAGGATCACCGCCCCGGTTCCGAGGGGCAGCCCGACTTTGAGGAACAGGAGGTAGAGCCCGACCGCGATCACGACCTCCGGCAGCACCAGCCGCATCAGGGTGGTGCCGTCGAAGAGGGCGCGCGACCGGGGCTTCGCCTCCCGCGCCCAGAGGGAGGCGGTGATGGCGATGATCAGCGAGAGGACGGTGGCGCAGACGGCGATCTCGAGGCTGTGTTGGAAATCGGTCCGGATGCGTTCGTTGTTGATCGCGTCGGTGAACCAGTGGGTGGTGAAACCGCCCCACTTGACGAGCTGTTTTTCGGCGTTGAACGCGTTGAGGAAGAGGACCCCGATCGGCAGGTAGATGAAGGCCAGGACCGCCAGCGTGACCCCGCCGGAGATGCGGTGGTGGGTGCGGGTCATATCTGCACCTCGCTCGCGACCTGACGGCGGCGGACGAAGACGAGGAAGACGGTGAGCGCAGCCATGAACGAGGTGGCGAGCGCCGCCCCGAACGGGTAGTCGCCGGTGTTCTGGAACTGTTCGCCGATGACGTTCCCGAACATCAGCGTTTTGCCGCCGCCGAGGATCGCCGGGATCACGTACTCGCCCGTGGCGGGGATCCCCACCAACAGGCAGCCCGCGTAGATGCCGGGCTTCGCCAGCGGCAGGACCACCCTCCTCATCGTGCGGGCGTTGCTCGCCCCAAGGTCGGAGGCGGCCTGTAGAAGGCTGTCCGGGACGCGCTCGAGCGCGACGAACAGCGGCAGGATCATCAGCGGCATGTAGGTGGCGGTCATCCCGATCGCGATTGCGGCCGGCGTGTAGTCGAGGCCGAGATTCCCGTGGATCAGGCCCGCCGAGCGCAGCAGGTCGGCGATCGGCCCGTGGTCGCCGAGGACGTCGATCCAGGCGTAGGTCCGGATCACGAAGCTGGCCCAGAACGGCAGCAGGATGGAGAGGATGAGGATGCGCTGGAACCCCGGCGCCTGCCGGCTCATGAAGTAGGCGACCGGGAAGCCGAGGACGAGACAGCCGACGGTCGCGCTCAACGCCAGCAGGAGCGAGCGCCCGATCGTGCTGAGGTAAAGGCTGTTGCCGAGGCGCGAATAGTTTTCCAGCGTCCAGTCCAGCTTGAACTGGAAGGTGATGATGTCGAGCTGGCCGAACGAGTAGATGATCAGCAGGATCAGCGGCGCGATGAACAGCAGCGCCCACCACCCGAGGGCGGGAACGGCAAGCAGGTGACGGCTTGCGCCGCCACCTGCCTTCCGTCGGGCGGGGACCGACCGGAGGCCGGACAGTCTGGGGGTGGTTACCGACATCGCTCCTAGGCCGCTTTGACTTCGGACCAGATTTCGCTGTAGAGCTTGACGCCTTCGGCGCCGAGGAACTTCTCGATCGTCGCGTTGGCCGGGAGTTCGAAGGCGGGGCTGAGGAATTTCTTGTTGGTGTATTTCGCCGCCGCCTGCGACACGCCACCCGCGGTCGTCGCTTCAGTGTGTTCGGCGAGAGTCTTCGGTTCGGCGTAGGAGTTGAGGAACGCCTTCACGGTGTCGGGGTTGCCCGCCTTCGAGAGGCCGATGAATCCCTCGACCCAGCCGATCACACCTTCGGGCGGCGCGACGAAGACGACGTTCGGGTTTTCGAGGGCCGCGACCGCGGTCTCGTAGTTGTAACCCATGGTGAGGGCGGCGCTGCCTTCGAGGAGGGTCTGCGCGATGTTGGTGACCTTGAACGCGAGGACGTGGGGCTTCAGTTCGATCACCGCGTCCCTGGCTTCTTCGAGGTCGGACCGATTCGTCGAGTTGCCGTTTTTGCCGAGGTAGATCAGGGCGCTTCCCAGTACGTCGACGTCGACGTCGACCATGACGACTTCTTCCGAGTACTTCGGCACCAGCTTCCAGAAGTCGGCCCAGGTGTGCACCGGCTCCTTGACGAGGTCTTTGCGGTAACCGATGCCGATCGCCCCGGTGTCGGCGGCGACCCCCCAGGGGAAGATCTTGCGGATCCGCGGGTCGATGTTCTTGAGGTTGGGGACGCTTTCGTCGTCGACCGGCAGGACGAAGCCGCCCGCTTCCAACTGTTCGCTCTGGTCGGTGGTCGCCAGCATCACGTTGTAGGCGATGGGGTTGGAGGCGACCGCCTCCGCCACCCCGGCCAGGCTTTCGAAGCCCGCGGCCGTCTGCTTGATGTGGGCGTTGGGGTATTTCTTTTCGAAGTTCGGGATCGCCTTGGGCGCGATCCAACCCGGGTAGTTGAGAAGCGTGATGCTCCCGGTCACGTCCTTCGCGGCGGGCAGGCCTCCCCCACCGGAGGTCGTGGCCGAGCCGCCACCGCTGCTCCCGCAACCGGCGAGCAGGGCGAGACCGCTCACGCCTATCCCGGCCGCGGCGGCCCGCTTCAGGACCTGGGCGCGGGTCATGGGTGTGGCTAGGAACTGATCCGAATTCATTCTTCCCTCCGGGTAGTCGGCTGCGTCCCGTGGCCCCCCACCAGACGCAGATCCAGCGTAGGTCGGCTGTCGGGGCCTCGCTGTACGGATGAACGCAAAGCCTTGATTCCCTTTTGTAGTCCTTGGGAAATTCTCGCCATGCCCTCGGGTTCCCGCTCAGCGGGCGAGGCGGATGGAGAGCCAGTCGGCCATCGCCACCCTCGGCGCCGGCCCGAGGTTGTGACAGCAATGGTCGCCGAGAGGCTCGACGACGACGGTCAGGGGAGCGTTCGCGGCCAGCTCCCTGATCAGGTCGACCTGCTCGCCCGGGATCTCGTCGAGAGCGCCGTGCAGCACGTAGGTCGGGCAGTGCAGTCGGGGCAGCAGCGGCCTCGTGTCGAGGTTCGCTTCGACCTGGACCCGCGCCTCCTCCTCGCTCCCGGTCTTGGTTACGTACTGCCAGGAAGCCCGGTCGTGCGGCGGCTCGGCCTCCCACTCGACCGAGACGAATCCTCCCCACGAGACGCAGGCGGCGAAGCGATCGTCGGTGGCCGCGGAGCGCAGCGCGTAGCAGCCGCCGAGGCTCCGCCCGAGCACCCCGATCCGGTCCGGGTCGAGCTCCTCCAGGGTGACCAGGAGGTCGAGCACGGTCGAGGTGTAGCGCTCGAAATCGGGGGCGAGCGAGACCTGCGCGAGCATCTCACCCTGGCCCGGGCCGTCGAAGGTGAACGTCGCCAACCCCCGCTCGAGCAGGAGCTGCTCGAACATGTAGCTCTCCTCCTTGGTGCTCTCGAGACCGCCGAGAAGGACGACGCAGGCGACCTTTCCGTCGCGGGGACCGGGCGGCAGCCGCAGGTAGCCGGCGATGAACGTGTCGTCGATCGGCAGCTCCACCCGCAGAGCGGGGGGCGACAGGTGCGGCGCGGCGCGGTCGTAGAGGTCCACCTTCCGCTGCTGGACCTCCTCGCGACGGTCGTCGAACCAGAGGAACTGCGCGTACTGACAGCAGAGCGAGGCGAGCCAGAGCCAGTAGCCGCCGCTGAGCTCGAGCCCGTCGGCGAGCGCCCGCGTCCCCAGCTCCTCGTAGTGGTCGGCCTTGGCGGACCAGAATTCAAGCCAACTGACGTTCGCCTCCAGCGCCGTCGAGGCCTCGCTGAGGTCGACGAAGGGTATGCCGTCAAGGATCAGGCGCCCCCAGTTCAGCATCGCGGTATTGAAGGTTGGGACTGACACGCGTCGACTCCTCGTCTCGTTGGTTCTGCCTGCGGCTTCGAGTATCAGCGGCTGGCCGCGGGCCGCGTTTGACAGAGACCGGAAATGCGCGGGCGCGACTTGCTCGGACTCCAGCGTTCGCGCTCGCGGTCGAGAGACGAGACTTCGTCCATGCCGAGCGCCCTTGCCCTGAACCCGCCCTGGCAGCACGGCGAGACGTCGCGGCGCAGCTTCTGGCTGGCGCAGGCGATCGCCACCGACCCGCCGGCGATCGCCGCCCTGCAGGGCCACCACCGGGCCGACGTCTGCATCGTCGGCGGCGGCTTCACCGGGCTCTGGACGGCCCTCGAGCTGGTGTCCCGCGCCCCGGGGACGAGCGTGCGCCTGCTCGAGGCCGACGTCTGTGGAGCCGGGGCCAGCGGGGCCAACGCCGGCTATCTGATGAACCTCTGGCCGAAGCTCCAGGCACTGCAGAAGATCGCCCCGAGCGAGGAGGCGGCGGCGATCGCGGCCGCCTCGGCGGCGGCGGTGGACGAGGTGCTCGCCTTCGCCCGCGCGCACGAGGTCGAGTGCAGGCCGGGCCCGTGGCTCTGGGCGGCGACCAACGCGGCCCAGGCCGGGGCGTGGGAGGAGACTGCGGCGGCGATCCGGGCGGCCGGGCACGAAGTGCTGCGCCCGGTGTCGGCGGCCGAGATCAAGGCGACCACCGGCGCCGAGATCGAGTTCGGCGGCGTCGTCGACGACGGCTGTGCCGCGCTCCAGCCGGCGGCGCTCTGCCGCGCCCTGGCGGCGGCGGCGATCGCGGCGGGGGTCGAGATCTGCGAGCACAGCCCGGTCACCAGGATCGAGGCGGGGGCGCGGACCACCGTGCACGCCGCCGGCGGCAGCGTCGCCGCCGAGAACGTCGTGCTGGCGATCAACGCCTGGGCGGCGCAACTCCCCGGCCTGGGGCGGAAGATGGTGATGGTCGCCAGCGACACGGCGGTGACCGAGCCGATCCCCGAGACCCTGGCGGAGATGGGCTGGCAGGGCGCGACGACGATCTCCGACTCGCGCCGGCGGCTCAATTACTTCCGCACGACGGCGGACGGGCGGCTCCTCTTCGGCAAGGGCGGGGTCGAGGTCGGCTACGGCGCCCGCGGCGCCGACCGGCTCTGGGCGGAGGCCCCCGACATGGCCGGGATCGGGCGGGCCTTGAAGCACTCCTTCCCGCACCTCGCCGCCCCGCCGGTGGCCCACTCGTGGCGGGCCCCGGTCGAGTACTCGGTCAGCTCCCTGCCCTTCTGCGCCCAGGTCCAGGACCTACCCTCGACCTGGTTCGTCACCGGGTACTCGGGGGACGGGGTGGGACCCTCGAAGCTGATGGCGCGGATCCTCGCCGCCCACCTCCTCGGTGAGCCGGACGAGTTCGAGCGGTCCGCCCTGACGCGGGTGCCCGAGGGAGCGCTGCCGCCGGAGCCGCTGCGGTGGCTCGGCAGCCGGCTGGTCCTGCCGGCGCTGACCGCCGCGGAGCGGCGCGAGGACGAAGGCGCCCGCGCGCCCTGGGCCATGCGCCGCCTGGCCGACCTCGATCCGACCGACTTCGTCGGCTAGCCCGTTGAACGACAACCACCTCACCGTAGGAGGCCCGATGGCAGAGCAGCAGACGCCTCACCGATCGTCCACCCCCGCCCTTTGGCACCCCTTCTCCGACATGGGCGCGGTCTCCCGCTCCGAGTTCCTGATCGCGAGCGCGGAGGGCTGCTACGTCGAGGACGCGGCGGGGCGACGCTATCTCGACGCGACCGCGGCCCTCTGGTACTCGAACCTCGGGCACGGCCGGACCGAGATCGCCGACGCCGTCTCCGCCCAACTGCGGAGCCTCGACGCCTACAGCATCTTCGGCGACTACGCCAACGAGCCGTCGAACCGGCTCGCCGAGCGCCTCGCCGCCCTGGCGCCCGCGCCCGGCTCCAAGGTCTTCCTCGGATCGGGGGGCGGCGACGCGATCGACACCGCGGCGAAGATCGCCCGCGCCCACTTCCACCACCGCGGCGAACCCGAGCGGGCCCATCTGATCTACCGCCGCCACGGGTACCACGGCACCCACGGCTTCGGCACCAGCCTCGCCGGGATCGAGTCGAACGCCGAGGGCTGGGGGCCGCTGATCGCCGACACCTCGGTCGTCGCGTACGACGACCCGGGCGCGCTGGAGCTGGAGCTCGCGCGGCTCGGCGCGGACCGGGTCGCCGCCTTCTTCTGCGAGCCGGTGATCGGCGCCGGCGGCGTGCGGCTGCCCGCCGACGGCTACATCGAGGCGGTGGCCGAGATCTGCGCCCGCCACGGCGTCCTCTTCGTCGCCGACTGCGTGATCTGCGGCTTCGGCCGGCTCGGCACCTGGCTCGGGATCGACCGCTGGCCGGTCCGGCCTGACCTGATCACCCTCGCCAAGGGGCTCAGCAACGGCGCCCTGCCGGTGGGGGCGGTGATCGCCGCGCCGAGCGTGGCGGCTCCCTTCTTCGCCGACTCGGCGGCGCCGGTGTTCCGGCACGGCGCGACCTACGCCGGCCACCCGGCCTGCTGCGCGGCGGCGCTCGCGGCGCTCGACCTCTACGAGGCCGAGGGGCTGATCCCCCGCGGCCGCGAGCTCGAGGGCGCGCTCGCCGAGAAGCTTGCCGCCGCCACCGCCGGCAGCGATCTGGTCGCCGAGGTGCGAGCCGGCCTCGGGCTGCTCGCCGGCATCGAGCTGAGCGCCGAGGCGCTCGTGGCCGACCCCGCGGCACCGGCGAGACTGCAGCTGGCCTGCCGCGAGGCGGGGGTGCTCGTGCGGCCCCTCGGCACCGGGATCGCCGTCTCGCCGCCGCTGACCATCACCGCCGACCAGCTCGGCGAGCTGGGAGATGGAATCGCCGCGGGCCTGCGGGCCCTCGACCGGCAGGGGGTGCCCGGATGACCGTCGCCGAGACCACCCTGACCCAGACCCTCGCCTGGCTGCGCGCGGGAAGGCGCGTGGTCACCGCCACGCTGTTCGAGACCGAGGGCTCCTCGCCCTTCCGGCCCGGGGCCAAGATGGTGATCTCGGCCGACGGCGAGATCGAGGGCTCGGTGACCGGCGGCTGCGTCGAGGCCGCGGTGACCCAGGAGGCGCTCGGGCTGCTGGAGAGCGGGGAACGGACCAAGCTCCTGCGCTACGGGATCTCCGACGAGCTCGCCGGCACGGTCGGGCTGATGTGCGGCGGCATCGTCCACATCGCCCTGCGCGAGGTCCCCCCCGCCGAGGAACGAATCCTCGCCGCGCTCGTCGACGCGGCGCGGGACAAGGTCCCGTCCGGGACGGCGACCGTGCTCGACGGGCCCGACGCGGGCGCCCTGCAGGCCGTGGCGGGCGATCGCGAGCTGAACGAGAGCCCGGCTCCCGAGCTCCTCCGCCGCCACCTGCTCACCGACCTGCGCGGGATGATCGAGCGCGGTACCAGCGGCGTGCGCCGCTACGGCACCGACGGCGCCCAGCTCGGCTCCGAGATCGGCGTCTTCTTCGAGGTGCGCGCCGCCGCGCCGCGGCTGCTCATCTTCGGCGCGGTCGACTTCTCCGCCGCGGTGGCCCCGCCGGCCGCGCGACTCGGCTACCGGGTGACGATCTGCGACGCCCGCGAGGCGTTCGCCCGCTCCCCGCGCTTCCGCGAGGCCGCCGAGGTGGTCGTCGGCTGGCCGCAGGAGCTCCTCGCCGAGACCGCGCTGGGCGAGCGCGACGCCGTCCTCGTCTTCACCCACGACCCGAAGTTCGACGAGCCGGCGCTGATCGGCGCCCTGGGGTCGGGGGCCGGATACGTCGGCGCGCTCGGCAGCCGCCGGACGGCGGCCGACCGCGAGCGGCGCCTGCGCGAGGCCGGCGTCGGCGAGGCCGACCTGGCGCGGATCCACTCGCCCTGTGGCCTCGATCTCGGCGCCGCCACCCCGGAGGAGACGGCGATCTCGATCCTCGGCGAGATCATCGCCGAGCGCCACGGGCGGAGCGGTGTCTCGCTCCGCGCCCACGCGCTGCCGATCCACGCTAGCGACCGCTGAGCCGCTCCTCGACCTCGACCGCGGCCCGCGCGCCGGTCTCGATCGCCCCCTCGATGTAGCTCGGCCACTGCATCGAGACGTCGGAGCCGGCGAAGAACAGCCTGCCACTCGGTTCGCCCAGCTTCGAGTGGACGCGGCTGATCTGGCCGATGCGCGGCGACATCCAGCCGCCGTCGAAGAGCGGGTCCGCGGTCCAGTCGTGCGCATCCGCCGCCACGACCTTGGCCTCGGGGACGAACTGGCGCAACCCCCGCTCGATCGCGTCGAGGTCGGTCGGGTCGACGGAGTCGACGTCGGTGAAGGAGACGAGCAGGCGCCGGTCGCCGACCGGCATGTATTCGTAGACGGTGGCCAGGGAGCCGCGGAAGCCCGCTCCGTAGACGCCCTCCGGGACGTTCTCGGCAAGGATCAGGAGCTTCACCCCGCGGCACCCCTGCCCTTCCTCGACGACTTCTTGGCGGACCCCGGTCAGGGCGGGCTCGAAGCGGATCCCGCGCCAGGTGTTGAGCGGCGTCGCCAGCACCGCCGCGGGCGCGGCGAGGCGCTCGCCGCCCTCCAGCTCCACGCTCACCTCGCCGCCGCTCTGCTCGATCGCGACGACGCGGCTTCCCAGCCGGACGTCAGGCAGCTCGGCGGCGAGCGCGTCGATCAGGGCGGCGCTTCCGTCGGCGAACACCTCGTCGACCGAGAGGACGACCCCGAGCACGCTGTGACCGTGGGCGGCGATGAACTGCAGGATCCAGAGCGCCGAGGCCTTGTCGGGCGGCATCCCCATCATGTTCCAGGCCCACGCCCGCAAGAGGTCCCGCATGTGCGGGGGCGGATCGAAGCTCGCGAGGAAGTCCTCGACCGAGATATCGAGGTCGTCCAGGCCCTGGTTGTCGAGGCCGACCCCGAGCTCGATCCGACGCGCGGCGGCGAGGATCCCGAACCACACCTGCTCCGCCTGGAGGAACTCCTCCTCGGGGACCGGCAGGCCCCGGGTGCTCGCCTCGCCGGCGAGCGCGTGCCGGTAGTTCGTGATCGACTCGCCGGGCTTGGTGGTGGCGATGTCGTATCGCCCCAGCTCCGCGAAGACCCGGTGGTGGAACTTCGAGTCGATGTAGGCCCCGCCCATCTCTACCATCACCTCGGGGTCGGCGCTGAACGGCCGGTAGTAGAGCCTGCCGCCAAGCCGGTCGCCCGCCTCCAGCAACACCACGTCGTGACCGCGCTCGGCCAGATCGCGGGCGGCGATCAGCCCGGAGACGCCGCCGCCGATGATGATCGCGTCGTGGGCCACTGCGAGCAGTATCGGAAGATCATGCGCCGCCCGCATTGTCCCGGTTCCGACAGCCGCCGCCGGCTCTTTGACGGATTCCGAACGTCCCGCGCGCCTTCAGCGGCGCTGCAGCTCCAGCACCGGCAGGACCCGACTGGTGCGCGCCTGGTATTCGGTGAACACCGGGCTCGCCGCGAAGAGCCGGTCCCGCAGCGGGCCCTCGACCGCCACCGCGCGAGCGGCGAAGGTCTCCTCGCCGAGCTCGACCGTGAGCTCCGGATTCGTGCGGACGTTGTGGTACCAGGACGGGTGCCGGTCCGAGCCGCCCATCGAGGCGACGACGAGGATGCGGCCGTCGATCTCGACGTAGACGACGGGGGTCGTCCGGTCCTTGCCGGTCTTCGCACCCTTCGTCGTCAGCAGGAGCACGTCGAGCGTCCCCACCTCGCCGGGAACGTGGCCGTCGTGCCGGCGGAAGGCGTCGATGAAGGAGCGATTGAACCGGTCCGCCACCGGACCTTGGCCGCCGCCGGGAGCGGCCAGCTCTGCGGTCAGCGCGTCCAGATCGGCGAAGGTGAGGGCGGGCGCATCGTCGCCATCGGGCTGCGGGGGGGCGGTGGAGAGCAGGAACTCGAGTGCGTCGTCGAGTCCGATCACGTCCCCGTACTTGGCATCGATGTCGAACAGGTTCGCCTCGTGCGGGGCGCTCGCCCGGTCGCCGACGCACGCCTCGGGCACGAGCACGGCGAAGCCGTATTGGGCGGCATCGACCGCGCTGGCCCGCACGCACCCGCTGGTCGTGGCGCCGCAGATCAGCAGCGTGTCGACACCAAGGGAGACGAGCGTCGCGGCCAGCTCGGTGCCGAAGAAGGCAGACGCGCCCTTCTTCACGACCAGCGGGTCGGTCGGCTCGCGCGGGAGCCGCGGATCGATTTCGGCGAGGGGTGAGCCCGCCCGCAGGATCGCCAGGCCGGCCGCCTTCCGGAGCCACCCGCTCGCCTCGCCCTCCACATCGGCCGGCTCGTAGGCGATCGTCGTGAAGATCGTCGGCGCCCCGGCTGCCCGCGCGACCCCGATCAGCCGCGCGGTGGACTCGACCGCCGAGGTCAGATCGGCGCCGGTCGGGTACCGCTCGTCGGTGAAGCCGCGGCTCAGGTCGACGACGAGGACCGCGGGTCGCCGGCCGCGCGGCACCCTCTGCCCCCAGCCGGCGGTCGCGTAGATCGCCTCCACGTCCTCGGAGCCGGCGCGCTCGCTCACCGTTGCCCCCGGATGAAGGGGACGCCGAGGGCGGCGGGCGCCAGGCCTCCCCGGTTCGAGTACAGCGCCCGCCAGCCCCGCAGCACGAGGATCAGCACGGTGAAGAGATAGGGGGCCATCGAGAGGATCGGCGAGGGGATGCTCCAGCCCTGCGCCTGGCCGAGGCTGGAGAGGACCAGGCAGACGCCGAAGAGGTAGGAGGTCCAGAGCAGCGACAGCGGTCGCCAGGCGGCGAAGATCACCAGCGCCAGGGCGATGAAGCCGCGCCCCGCCGTCAGCTGGTCGCCCCAGTGGTGGAGGACGGCGACGCTGAGGATCGCGCCCCCGATCCCGGCGAGGAAGCCGCCGAGGACCGAGTAGAACGCCTGCCAGCGCTTCACCGCCACGCCGGCCGCGAAGGCCGAGGCCGGGTCGTCGCCGATCGCTTTCATGTTGAGCCCGTGCCGGGTGCGCGCGCAGACGAAGGCGGCGGCCAGGCAGATCGCGACGCCGAGGTAGACGGGCCAGATCTGTTCGAAGAAGATCGGGCCGATCCAGGGCAGCGAATGCAACAGGGGGACCTTGACCACGCCGATGTGGAGCTGGAGCGGTAGGCCCGCGTAGGAGCTGCCGACCTGCGCCGACAACCCGATGCCGAGGAACCAGAGCGCGAACCCGACGAGGACCTGAGAGGCGCCCATCACCACCGCCGGCAGCGTGAAGGCGATCAGGGTGAAGAGCGCGCCCGCCCCGCCACCGGCCAAGAGCGCCACCGGGGCGCTGTTGCTTTTGACCGCGAAGATGAAGCCGCCCACCGCCCCCATCAGCATGATTCCCTCGAGGCCGATGTCGATGACGCCGACGCGCTCGTTGAGGATCTCGCCCAGCGCCGCGTAGAGGAGCGGCGTCGCCGCCACCACGGCCGCGGCCAGGGACGCCTGGAGGGTGCTCACGACCCCTCCTCCACCGGTTTCGTCTCGGCGCCGCGGCGGTGGATGTCGATCCGACCGACCAGGTTCGAGCAGGCCGCGAAGAGGAGCAGAAGGCCGGTCATCAGGTAGATCACGCTCGGGTCGATCCCGGAGAGCTGCAGGGCGGTGCCGACGACGACGATCACCGCGATCAGGACGGCCGACGGGATCGCGGCGAGGAGGTAGTTCCCGGCCAGGAGCGCGACCACGACGCCGATGTACCCGGGGTCGTTGGCGGTGATCGGGGTCGAGAAGCTGTGCACCTTGTCGAGCTCGACCAAGGCGCCGCACAGCCCGGCGACAGCGCCGCTCAGCAACAGGATCGAGAAGCGGGTCGTCCTCGTGCGCACGCCGGCGTAACGGCCGAGCTCGTCGCCGGAGCCGGTGAGCTGGGCGTTGAGGCCGAAATGCGACCAGCGCATCGCAGCCCAGAGGCACACCGCGAGCGCCAGCGCGATCGGCAGCGCGAGGCCGAAGGTGACGCCGCTGATTTCGAACTGCGGCAGGAAGGCGTTGGAGGTGAGTTCGCGGCTGAACAGCGCCCCGGTCGCCGCTCCCGACGACAGGTTGGTCTGCGCCCACGGCCCGGTCGCCCAGTAGGCGAGCCAGAGGGCGGCGACGAAGTTGAGCATCAGCGTGGTGATGATCTCGTCGACCTTGAGGAACGCGCGAGCGAAGGCCGGGACCAGCATCCAGACCGCGCCGCCGAGGCAGCCGGCGAGCAGCAGGATCGGGATCAGCACCTCGCCGGGGAGGTTCGGCACGGTGTAGGCGACCAGCGTCGTCACCCAGGCGCCGAAGATCAGCTGGCCCTGGATGCCGAGGTTCCACATCCCGACCCCCTGCGCCAGCGCCGCGGCGCAGCCGGCGACCAGCAGGGGCATGGTGATTTCCAGCACCTGGGAGAACCCGAGTTCGTTGCCGAAGGTGGAGTTCCAGGCGGTCTGCCCGAGGGTGCCGCCGACACCCGGCTGGCGGCTCAGGTAGATCGCGCTGACGATCAGGCCGATCACGATCGCGCCGACGCGGTGGCGGCCCTTGGGGATGACGGTCGCCGGGTCCCTGAGGTCGAGGGTGAAGCGCCTCCGCGCGGTGGGCTCCGAGGCGGGGTCGCGATCTACGGTCGCCGCGGTCACGAGACCGCCTCCCCTCCCCCCCGGTCCGCGCCGACCTTGGCGCCGCCCATCAGCAGGCCGAGCTCGTCGCGGTCGACCTGGTCGCGGGCGAACTGGCCGACGATCTGGCCGTCGTAGATGACCAGGATGCGGTCGGAGACGACGAGCAGCTCGTTGAGGTCCTCGGAGACGAGCAGAACCCCGGCGCCGCGGGCCCGCACGTCGCGCAGCAGGTCGTGCACATGCTCCGTCGCAGCGACGTCCAGCCCCCTGGTCGGATACATCGCGACGAGCAGCGAGGAGGTCGCCGCCACCTCGCGATGGACCATCAGCCGCTGC
Source organism: Actinomycetota bacterium (assembly GCA_018268675.1). Classification (GTDB taxonomy): domain Bacteria; phylum Actinomycetota; class Thermoleophilia; order Solirubrobacterales; family 70-9; genus VAYN01. Next base: position 54,672 of record JAFDWB010000018.1, on the reverse strand, counting down.
ATCTGCCCGCCCGAGAAGGTCGCCACGCGGACGCCGGCGCGGCCGCTCAGGTTCGCCGCGTCGAGGATCCCCTCGGCAACGGTGCGGATCGAGCGCCGGTTGAGGAAGGGGCCGCGGCGGATCGGCGGCACGTGCACGTCCTTGATCACGGCGTTCATCTGCGCCGTCTCGGTGGTCGCCAGCCCGCGCCGGTGGTGCTCGGCGATGTGGCCGACCCCGGCCTTGATGAACTCGACCGGCGCGGATCCGGTGAGATCGGCGCCCGCCACGGAGATGACTCCCTCCGCCGGCGCCTGCAGTCCGGTGAGGACCTGTGCGAGCTCGCTCTGCCCGTTGCCTGACACCCCGGCGACCCCGACGATCTCGCCGCGGCGGACCGAGAACGAGAGGTTGTCGAGCAGCCGCCTGCCGTCATCGCTCAGGGCGACGAGGCTCTCGACGTCCAACACCGTGTCGGTCGGCTCCCCGGCCAGGTACCGCTCGGGGACGATGTCGTGGCCGATCATCAGCCGCGCCAGCTTGGCGACGTCGCACTCGCCGCGGGGGAGCGAGGCGATCCGCTTCCCGTGGCGCAGCACGGTGACGCGGTCGGCGACCTGCATGACCTCGTTCAGCTTGTGGGAGATGAGGACGACGGAGCGGCCGTCCGCGGCCATCGCGCGGATGATCTTGAAGAGGGACGCCGCCTCCTGCGGAGTGAGGACCGCGGTGGGCTCGTCGAGGATCAGGAGCCGCGCGCCGCGCGCGACCGTGCGGAGGATCGCGACCCGCTGGCGCTCGCCGATCGACAGGTCGGAGATCCGCGCGGCGGGATCGACCGCAAGTTCGAAGCGCTCGCCCAGCTCGGCGGCGTGACGCTGGAGTGCCTTGGACGACGCCAGCCGCGGCGTCTCCGACCAACCGATGTGCAGGTTCTGCGCGACCGTCATGCGCTCGACCAGGCGGTAGTTCTGGTGAACCATCCCGATCCCGACCGCGAACGCATCCGCCGGCGAGGACAGGTTGACCTGCTGACCCTGGACCGAGATCGTCCCTTCGTCCATCCGCAGGAGGCCGCTCGCGATGTTCATCAGCGTGGTCTTCCCGGCGCCGTTCTCGCCGAGAAGACCGTGTACCTCGGCCTGCCCCACCTCGAAGTCGACGGCGTCGAGCGCGAGTTGGGGGCCGAACCGCTTGGCGATGCCCTGCAGCTGAAGTGCAGGGCATCGCTCGCGGTCGCTACTGGGGGAATCGACTGTCACAGGAACCGAGCTCGAGGCGCGCGAGCGGGGATCAGAGCCCGATCACACCCTTCACCGGCCAGAGCCACTTGGTGTACAGGTACGAGCCGCGGATTTCGATTTCCTTGCCCTTCGGGATCCGGACCTTCCCGGTCGTGTCTTCGATCGGGCCGACGAAGGGGTTTTTGCCGCCTTCGATTTCCTTCAGGGCTTTTTCGGTGTTGGTTTTCACGGCGGCCGGGACCTTCGGACCGAATGGGGCGAGGTTGAGGTTCGGCGGTTTGGGCGTGCCCCAGAACATCTGGCCGCCTTTGAAGCTCCCGTCGAGAGCGGCGTTGAAGATTTCTTCGTAGGTCTTGGTCAGGCCTTTTTCGAATTCGACGCCGGTCACCCAGGTTTGGGGTGCTTCCTGACTTTGGTCGGCGTAGACGCCGAAGCCCCAGACACCGTGTTCACCGGCGACCTTCAACGCCGACGGATCGTCGAGGAACGAGTTGATGACGTCGGCGCCCGAGTTGATCAGGGCGTTCGCCGCTTCGACCGATTTCGGCGGGTCGTAGAACGAATTGATGTAGACGTTGCGGACCTGACAGCCAGGGTGGGTTTTCTGGCAACCCAGCGCGAACGCGTTGACCACCGCCGTGTCGAACGCCTGTTTGAACGTGCTGACGAAGCCCACCGTCCCGGATTTCGTCAGTTCGCCCGCGGCAAGGCCCTCGACGTACCACATCGGCGCGTCGTCCTGGTAGAAGGAGGCCAGGTTCGGCGCCGGCGGTTCTGAGGTTTCGCCGATGTAGGAGTACAGCCCCGCGCACATTTTTTCCGGGTTTTTCTTGCACGCTTCGCTGAATAGCTGTCCGGCGGAGAGATCGTCGATGACCAGGTTCTGGTTCTGCTGGAACAACTGTTCCGTGGTGTGGGTCATCTGCTGGTTGTATTCGATCCCGAAAACGCTTTTGTAGTGAACTTTGTTTTCACCGATCGACTTCGCGGCCGCTTCCAGCGCACCGTTGTGGATTTCGTTGTAGAGATTTCCTTTGAGCGAGTTCGGGAAGACGGCGGTGACGTTGATCGATTCGAGGGCTTCCCTGCCCCCAGAAGCCGTCTTTCCTTCGCCCGAGGACTGATTGCCGGACGACGAGGTCGAGCTCGAACTGCTCGAACTTCCGCAGGCGCTGAGTGACAAGGCGGCCACGACCGCCAGCGAGACCGGTGCCAAGAGACGCCACCGTCGCTTGCCGGTCACCGCGGTTCCATTGCCCAGCAAATCTCTCCTCCTTGTTCCGTGAATACCCATTTGGGACCCTGGCACATGAAATAGCATATGTCAAGTTGCAGAACTGTCATAAGCACGGCGATCGACGCCTGCGAACACCGGGATTCCGGCAAGCGCCGCCGCCCAGAACTCACCGCGGAGCGCGGAGAAGCTGGCGGCCGAGCGGGCAAGGGACGGGGAGAGAAGCAGGACTCGTCGGCGCCCCGGGTGAGTGCGGGACGGTGCGCGTGGAGGAAGCGTCGCGGGGATGTCCCGGGAGCGGATCGGTCAGGCCGGGCCGGACGACCTTCTACGCATGCCCCCCAGCCTCCGCGAGCGCTGCGACGACATCACGCTCGGCGTGGGCGGAATGGGCGCTGATCGCCGACTTGGCGGCGTCGACGTCGCCTGCTTCGTAGGCGGCGACGATGGCCCGGTGGTCCTCATAATCGCGGGCGACCAGGTCGGCGCGGAACTCGGTGCCGTGGAGCGTGCGGGCCAGGACACCCTCGAAGGTGAGCTGGCGATGGGCACGGATGAGGAGAGGGCCGCCGCCAAGTGAGACGAGGTCCTCGTGGAAGCGCTGGTTCACCTCGAAGAACCACTGGGCGGTGAGGGGATCGGCCCCGGGTGCGGTCGCCTCCAGGCTCTCGCGCAGCCCCGCCATCTCGTCTGCGTCGAGTCGGCCGACCGCAGCCTCGGCAGCGCCGCGCTCGATGATCGTGCGGGCGCGAAAGGCTCCCACGACGACGGTTTCATCGAGCGGCGTCACCAGATAGCGACCGATCCCCTCGCGCATCACGATCCCCTCCGCCCGCAGCCGCGAGATCGCGTGGAACACAGCCTGGCGCTCAGCCCCGATCTGGTCCGCCAGATCGTCCAGATCGAAGGCGACCCCGAGCGGTATCTCGCGCGACAGGACCCGCTCGCGGACGTCGCCGTAGACGGCCTCGTCCGGCTCCAGCTCGAGTCGCCCGAATCCGCCGCGGAAGTAGGCGAGCGGCGAGCCCGGCTGGGCCTCGGCAACATGAGCCCGACCGAGGAAGACGGTGTGGGTACCTCCCGACACTTCCTCGACGACCTCGCACTCGATCGTCGCCAGCGCCCCGTCGATCAGCGGCTCGCCCCAGGTCCCGCGGGAGATCGGGATGCCTTTGAACTTGTCCTCGGAGGGGGCGGCGAACGCGAGGGCCACCTCGCCTTGGTCGCCGCGCAGGATGTTGACCGCAAAATGGCCGGCGCGGGCGACGGACTCGCCGGTCGGCGCCGACCGGTTGATGCAGACGAGCATCATCGGCGGCTCGAGCGACAGCGAGGTGACGGCGCTCGCGGTCATCCCGGCGTCGACGTCACCGTCCCTTGCCGTGATCACGGTGACCCCGCTGGCGAAGCGCCCGACGACGTCGCGGAAGGTGCCCGGCTCGAGCGCGAAGTCGCTCATCGGCCCGCCCCCCGCAGGAGGTCGCGGAGGTAGACCGGCGTCACCGGAACCCGGTCGATCGACACGCCGAACGGGCTGATCGCGTCGGAGATCGCGTTGACGACCGCGGCCGGCGCGGCGATGGTGCCCGCCTCGCCGACGCCTTTGACGCCCCCGGTGCTGGCGCTCGACGGCGTTTCGATGTGGAGCAGGTCGTAGCGCGGGAGCTCGGTGGTGGAGGGATAGAGGTAGTGCATCAGGCTGCCGGCCAGGAACTCCCCGTCCTCCCCGTAGGCGAGATCCTCGAGCAGGGCGATGCCGACCCCCTGGGCGACCGCGCCCGCCACCTGGCCGTCAACGATGAAGGGGTTCAGCATCCGGCCGCAGTCCTCGACCGCCACGAGCCGCTGCAGGTCGACCGTGCCGAGCGCCGGATCGACCTCGACGACCGCCGCCGTGGTGCCGTTCGCGTAGGTCTCGGGCGGATCGTAGGCGGCCGTCGCGGTCAGACCGGACTCCTGCACGTCATCCGGCCGCGCGTCGTAGCCGAAGTAGCCGAAGCCGGCGAGCTCGGCGACGGTCACCCCCCGCGCGGGCGCGCCCTTGACGTGGGCCACCCCGTGCGCCAGGTCGATATCCCGGGCATCGGCCTCGAGCAGCGTCGCCGCCAGCTCAAGCAGCCGCGCCCGCACCTGGGCCGCCGCGGCCATGATCGTGCCGGAGCCGACCACCGCGCTGCGGCTGGCGTACGTGCCCATCCCGTAGGACTGGCTGTCGCTGCTGCCGAACACGACGCGGATGTCCTCGATCGCGAAACCGAGCGCGTCGGCCGCCACCTGGGCGAGCGTCGTCTCGTGGCCCTGGCCGTGCGAGTGCAGTCCGGTGCTCACGGTCGCCGTGCCGTCGGGATCCACCGTAACCGTCGCCGAGTCGAAGTAGGCGATGTCGAAGCCCGCCGCCCGGGCCGAGGCGGTCGCCATCCCGGTCGGCTCGATGAACGGGCTGAAGCCGATCCCAAGATATCGGCCGCCGGCCCGGAGCTCGTCCTGGCGCCGCCGGAACTCCTCGTAGCCGATCGCGTCACGCGCCATCGCCAGCGACTCCGCGTAGCTCCCGCCATCCAGGCTGAGGCCCATGATGTTCTTCTGCGGCTCCGAGCTGAGCATGTTGCGCAGGCGCAGCTCGACCGGATCGATCCCGACCTGCCGCGCCGCGTCGTCCAGCAGCGTCTCGCGGGCGAGCTGCCCCGAGGCCCAGCCGACGCCGCGGATCGCGCCGACGCTCGCCTTGTTCGTGTAGGCGGCGTCGAACTGCGCGGCGACATGGCCGACGTCGTACATGCTTGGGAGCATCCCGGCGGCGCAGCCCGAGTCGATCAGCGGCGTGTACGGGATCGAGGAGTACGCGCCGCCGTCGGTGACGAAGGCCCCGCGTATCGCCAGCATCTTGCCGTCGGCGTCGAGCGCGACCTCGACCTCGCAGTCCATCTCCTTCGAGTGGACGCCGCCGGAGAGGTTCTCCCACCGGTCCTCGATCCACTTCACCGGCCTGCCGATCCGCCGCGCGACGGCGGGGACTGCCACGTCCTCGGGAAAGATGTGGCACTTGAGGCCGAAGCCGCCGCCGACCTCGGGTGAGTGGACGCTCAGCTTGTTCTCGGGAACGCGGAGCATCGGCGCCAGCAGCGTCCGCGTCAGATGCGGCATCTGGGTGGAGGTCCAAAGCGTGATCGCTCCGGAGCCGGCGTCGCACTCCGCCAGCAGACCGCGGGTCTCCACCGGCGCGCCGGTCGATCGTCCGACCTTGAACGTCTTGCGGCACACGTGCGCGGCCGTCTCGAACTGACCGTCGGGATCGCCGATCTCGATCTTCCCGTGGGCGACGTGGTTCGTCTCCAGCGCCTCGTCGATCAGCGGCGCGCCGTCGGCCAGTGCCGTCCCGACGTCGGGGACCGGCGGCAGCGGCTCCCACTCGACCCGGACCAGGTCGCGGCCGTCCTCGGCCAGGTAGGGGCTCCTCGCCACCACCACGGCGACCGGGTCGCCGACGTGTCGGACCTTGCTGATCGCGATCGCGGGACGACTTGTCGCCTCGACCCCGTTCAGCATCGCGCCGACCTCCATCTCCGCCGTTTCGGCGGCAAGGTCTGCTCCTGTGACCACGGCGACCACGCCGTCGAGCGCGAGCGCGGCGCGGTTGTCGATCGAGACGATCCGCGCGTGCGGGTGGGGGCTGCGGACGAAGGCGGCGTGGACCATCCCGGGGACGCCGAGATCATCGATGAAGCGCGCCCGGCCCATCAGCAGGCGCGGGTCCTCGAGTCGTTTGATCCGCTCGCCGGTGTAGCGCGCCGGGCGGGCCTGCTGGTTGACGTCCGCGGTTCCGCTACCGGGGCTCATCGGCCTGGTCCTTCCCGTTCGCGGCGGCCTCGAGGACGGCGTCGACGATGCCCTGGTAGCCGGTGCAGCGGCAGACGTTGCCCGAGAGGTGCTCACGTATCTCCGCTTCGCTCGGCGAAGGGTTCTCCTCCAGCAGCGCCTTCGCGGTCAGCAGGAAACCGGGCGTGCAGAACCCGCACTGGAGCCCGTGCGTGTTGCGGAAGGCCTCCTGGATCGGGTGCAGGGCACCGTCGGCGCTGAGCGCCTCCACCGTTTCGATCCGCGCCCCCTCCATCTGGACCGCGAAGGTCAAGCAGGAGCGGACGGGCTCGCCATCGACGAGGACGGTGCAGGCTCCGCAGACGCCCTGCTCGCACCCGACGTGGGTGCCCGTCAGCTCGAGGTCGTGGCGGAGAAAGTCGCTCAGCAGCGTCCTCGGCTCCGCCAGCCCAACGTGGCTCATGCCGTTCACGTTCAATTCGACTAGCCGACGCCCGGCGGTTGCAGTCTCGCTCATGCTTCCTCCATCGTCTTGGCGCTTTCCTGCACGGCTCGTTCGACCAGGGCGGCGACCGCGTCTTCGCGATACGCCGCCGATACGTAGGGGTCCGACGCGAATTCGACGCCCGCGGTCGCCGCGGCCGCCACCTCGGCCGCGAGCGCGGGGTCGGCGGGCGAGGCCCCGACCATCCGCTGCTCCGCGGCGGCGGCCCGCTGCGGTGCGTCGGCGATGCCGAAGAGGACGACCCGCGCCGACTCGACGGTCCCCCCGGCGCCGCAGCTCGCCGTCACCGCCACCCCGGCCATCGCGAAGTCGCCGTGACGACGGGCGACCTCGCGGAAGCCCCAGGCCCGGGAGCCGCCCGGGTCTGGGAACCGGACCTCGACCAAGAGCTCGTCCGGCCCCAGCGCGGTCGTGTAATAGGTGAGGAAGAACTCGTCGGCGGGGATGGTCCGGGTGCCGTCCGGCCCCACCGCGACGAGCTCGGCGCCGAGCGCGATCGCGACCGCGGGCAGCTCGGCGGCAGGGTCGGCGTGGGCGATGCTGCCTCCGATCGTCCCCCGCGCCCGGTTCGCCGGATGGCCGACGTGGCGGAGGGCGGCGACGAGCAGCGGCAGGCGCTCCGCCACCGCGTCCTCCCTCAGCACCCGCGCCTGCTTGGCGGCGGCGCCGATCGCGACCCCACCCTCGACGGCGATCCCGGCAAGCTCGGCGACCCGCCCCACATCGATCAGCGCGGTCGGGCGGGCGAGCCGCATGTTCATCATCGGCACCAGGCTTTGGCCGCCGGCGATGACCTTTCCGTCGACCGCGTGTTCCTGGAGGAGGGACACCGCCTCGGCTGCGGTCTCGGGGGCGTAATAGGCGAACGGCGCAGGCTTCACGACTCTTCTTCTTCTCTGGTCATTTGGTATATGTTACACCCGATTTGGTCTTTATACTGAGGTCATCGATGGGGACTCCATGAGCTCGGAGGAGAGCAAACGCGAAAAGAGGGGGCCGGACGGCCCGACCGCGAAGGTCATCGAGCAGCTACGCCCTGCCGGCCTCGGCGTGAACCCAGCGGGGCTGTCACCCACCGGCGTGAACGTGTACTCGAGCAAGGGCGACATGGTCACCGCCTCGATCCGCGAGATGATCCTGACCGGCGAGATCGAGGGCGGGGTCCAGCTGCGGCAGCGAGATTTGGCGGCGCAGCTGGGCGTGAGCCCGACGCCGGTGCGCGAGGCGCTGCGCCGGCTCGAGTCCGAGGGCCTGGTCGTCTCCGGCCAGCACCGGACCTCGACCGTCGTCAACGCCGAATTCGGCGCCGTCGAGGAGAACTACCGGATTCGGGCCGGCCTCGAGAGCCTTGGCGCCAGCCTCGCCGCCGAACGGATCACCGACGAGGAGCTCGATCGCCTCGAAGAGATCAACGACCGCCTCAAGGAGCTCGGCGACGAGGGCGGCGAACGGCAGGCGCTGAACGCCGACTTCCACTTCCAGATGTACGTCGCCGCGCAGTCACCCTCGCTGCTGGCGCTGCTACGCCTCCTCTGGCGGGCCTTCCCGGGCGGTCCGCAGGCGCTTCGTCCCGCGGCGGAGTCGTGTCGCGAACACGACGAGCTGCTGCAGGCGCTTCGCGATCGGGACCCCGACCGCGCGGAACAGGTCGCCAACGACCACATCCTCGGCGCGATCAAGTACCTCGATCGCGCAGATCCCGGGCCGCCCGCTTCACCGCGTTGACGATCCCCACATAGCCGGTGCAGCGACAGATGTTGCCGGAGAGGAACTCGCGGATCTCTGTTTCGCTGGGGTCGGGATTCCGCTCCAGCAGCGCCTGCGTGGTGATCAGGAAGCCAGGGGTGCAGAAACCGCACTGGAGGCCGTGCTCGGCCTCGAAGGCCCGCTGGATCGGGTGCAGTTCGTCGGTGCTCGGCGCGATCGACTCGACCGTCTCGACCTTGCCGCCGTCGACCTGGGCGGCAAAGGTGATGCAGGAGCGGGCGATGTCTCCGTCGATCCGGACCGTGCAGGCCCCGCAGACCCCGTGCTCGCAGCCTACGTTGGTGCCGGTGAGCCCGACGTGGTTCCTGATGTAGTCGCACAGCAGGGTGCGCGGTTCGACCAGGGCACTGGTAGGCCGGCCGTTCACCTCGATCCGCACGATCCGCTCTTCCGGGGGCGTCATCCTTGCTCCTTCCTGCCGGTCGCCTTCAGCAAAGCTCTCTCCACGAGGACGCCGGCGGCGTGGGACCGGTAGCACGAGGAGGCGTGCACGTCCGACGATGGTTCGACGGTCGACTCGATCACGGCGCGAGCCTCGCGCGCCAGCTCGGGCGTCACCCGGTTGCCGACCACCACCTCCTGGGCCGCCTGCGCGGACCACGGTACGTCGTCCACGCCCATCAGGACCAGGTCGCAGGCACCGACGATGCCCTGCTCGTCGACCACGAGCGCGGCGGCCACGCCGACCAAGGCGAAGTCACCGTGGCGCCGGGCGATCTCTTCGAAGGCCCAGGGACCGTGCCGCGACGGCAGCCGCACCGCGGTCAGCAGCTCGTCGGGCTCGATCGAGGTGGTGAAGAAGCTGACGAAGAAGTCCGCCGCAGGGACGGTGCGGAAGCCTCGCGGCCCGGTGATCTCCAGGTCCGCCCCGAGCGCGACCAGGACCGCCGGGATCTCCGCAGCCGGATCGGCGTGGGCGGCGCTGCCGCCGAAGGTGCCGCGGTTGCGGTTCGCCTCATGGCCGACCCAACGCAGCGCCTCGGCCACCATCGGTGCATCCACAGCGATCTCGGGATCGGCCAGGACGGCGCTCTGCCGGGTCGTTGCGCCGACCCGCAGGCTGCCTCCCTCGCGGGCGATTCCGGCGAGGCCGCCGATGCCCGCGATGTCAATCAGGGCGCTGGGCTGCGCCAGCCGCAGGTTCATCGTCGGGACCAGGCTCTGACCGCCGGCCAGGACCTTGGCTTCCTCGCCGCACTCGACCAGCAGGCGCACCGCCTCCTCGGTGGTCTCGGCGCGGTGATATTCGAACGGGGTCGGTTTCACGAATGCCCTCCCTCGGTCGCGAGCGAGCCGGCCATCCTCGCCACCTGCTCCGGCCCCAGCGGCAGCTCCTCGAGCACCGCGCCGAAGGGCGAAAGCGCGTCGACCACGGCGCACACGATCGCCCCCGGCGCCGACATCAGGCCGCCCTCCCCCATGCCCTTGAAACCACCCGCGGTGTGCGGCGCGAGGGTTTCCATGTGGGCGATCTCGATCGGCGGGACATCCAACGCGGTCGGCAGCAGGTAGTCCATGAAGGTCGAGGTGATCAGGCCGCCGTTCTCGTCGTAGACCATGTGCTCGAGCAGCGCGCCGCCCACCGCCTGGGCGACGGCGCCGTGGCTCTGGCCCTCGACGATCATCGGGTTGATCACCCGGCCGCAGTCCTCGACCCCGACGATCTTCTCCAGCTTCACCGTGCCCAGCTCCGGGTCCACCTCGACCAGGGCGACGAAGCAGCCGTTGGAGAAGGTCGCGGGCGGATCGTAGAAGCGGGTCGCCGCCAGCCGGTGGCCGTCGTCATCGGAGCGCACGCCGAGATCCCAGTGCGCGATCGCGGCGACCTCGGGGTAGCTCAGCCCGCGCTGGGGGGCACCTTTCACCGCCACCCGGCCGTCGGCGATCTCCAGGTCCTCGGCGGACGCCTCGAGCGTCTTCGCCGCGATCGCGAGCACCTTCTTGCGCACCTCCTCGGCGGCGAGCAGGACGCTGCCGCCGCCGATGATCGCGCTGCGGCTGGCGAAGGTGCCCATGCCGTACGGCGAGACATCGGTGTCTCCCTGGGTGACCCTCACCGTGGCGACGTCGACGCCCAGCACGTCGGCGGCGACCTGGGCGAACGACGTCTCGTGTCCCTGGCCCTGCGAGGCCATGCTGGTCGCTACCGTGACCATCCCGCTCGGGTCGACGGAGACCGAGGCGTTGTCGTGCGAGGAGAACGGCAGGCCCTGGGATTTCGCGATCTCCGATCCCCAACCGGTCGCCTCGACGAAGGGCGAGAAGCCGATGCCGAGATAGCGTCCCTCGCTCCGCGCCTCCTCCTGTCGCCGCCGGAAGCCGGCGTAGTCGACAAGCTCGACCGCCTGGTCCAGCGACCCGATGTAGTCACCGCTGTCGTAGACCTGGCCGGTCGCCTGGTGGTAGGGCATCTCGTCGGCGCGGATCATGTTCTTGCGGAAGAACTTGACCACGTCGATGCCGAGCTGGCGCGCGATCTCGTCCAGAAAGGCGTCCCTGGTGGTGGACCCGGGGGTGGAGCCGACCGCGCGGAAGGCGCCGACCGGGCTCCGGTTCGTGGCCACCGAGACCACCGTCCATTCGTAGTTGCGGAGGCGCAGGACGCCCGGCAGGTTGCGCGCCCCGATGAACGGCTCGATCAGGCAGCTGGTCGAGTTGAAGTTGTAGGCGCCGGCGTCGCCGACGTGCTCGGCACGCAGGGCAAGGATCTGCCCCTCGGTGTCGAGCGCCAGCTCGAGCGTGATCTGCTGCTCCTTGGCGTGGTTGGCCGCGAGCAGGTTCTCGCGCCGATCCTCGATCCAGGAGAGCGGCCGCCCCAGCTTCAGCGAGGCGGCCGCGACGGCGACCTCCTCCGGGTAGGTCGACATCTTCGCCCCGAACCCGCCGCCGACCTCGGGCACTATCACCTGCAGACGGTGCTCGGGGTAGGGGAGCACCGCCGCGAGCGTGGTGCGGAGAAGGAACGGGGTTTGGGTCGAGGACCACACTTTCAGGTGGTCGGCCCGCGGCTCGTAGTGGGCGACGACGCCCCGGCCCTCCATCGGGCAGGCGACGAAGCGATTGGTGTGGAAGGTCTTGCGAAACACGTGGGCGGCCTCGGCGAACGCGCCCTCGACATCGCCGGCGGACTCGGTGCGCTCGAACAGCACGTTCGTCCCCAGATCCTCGAACAAGAGCGGCGCGTCCGCCGCGCGGGCCGCCTCCGGACTGACCACCACGCCGAGCCGGTCGTACCTCACCCGGACGCGGTCGGCGATGTCCTCGGCCTGATAGCGATTCTCGGCCACGACCACGGCGACGGGCTCGCCGAGGAACCTGACCTTGTTCCGCGCCAGGGCCGGCTGCGGCGGCGCCGCGAGACCGTCGAACTCGAACGGCAACGGGACAGGGGCCACGTCGAGGTCGGCCGCGGTCAGCACCGCCACCGCGCCCGGCAGCGACAGCGCCTCGGTGACGTCGATCGACTCGATCCGCGCGTGTGCCTCGGTCGCCCGCACGAAGGCGACGGCGAGCATGCCAGGGAGCTGGATGTCGGCCGCGTACCTGGCCTCGCCGGTGAGCAGGCGCGGGTCCTCGGCCCGCTTGACCCGCGCGCCGACGAATCGGCCGCCGCCCGGATAGGGGAAACCACCTGACTCGGTCACGATCCCTCCCGATCTCGGTATTCGCCGACGAACTGGATCAGGCCCCGCAGGTCGGCCTCGGCGACCTCGGCCGCAGTCTCCACCGATGCGACGGTAGGGTCGCCGGCCACGCCGTCGGGGAACCGGGCCGCGTAGTCGACCCCGATGTGCGCGGCGAACGGCCCCGAGACGTCGACCGGGTCGAACTCGGTGAGCCCCTCGACCAGACCGCCGACCCCGTCGGTGGGACCGACACGATCCGGGGTCAGCATCTGCATCAGCGACGTCTCCAGCTCGCCGGCGTGGAACTCGCCGCCCCGCTCGCTGCGCCGCACTTCGCCGTAGCGCTGCCCGCCGAAGTCGTAGTAGCTGACGGTGGCGATCGTCGCGCCCCACCGGTACTGACACTCCTGCACCAGCAAGGAAAGGGTCGGCTTGTTGCCGTTGTGACCGTTCACCCACACCTGATCCTCGAAGCCGCTGTCGATCAGCCCCTTGGCGACATCGAGGAGGAGCTCGAGGTAGGTCGTCGGGCGGAGCGTGATCGTCCCGCCCAGCGGTACATGGTTCCCCGAGAGTCCCCACGGGATCGCCGGCGCGACCAGCACCCCGTCGACCTCCTCGGCGCATCGCAGGGAGAAGTGCTCGGCGAGGTAGGTGTCGGTGTCGATCGGCAGGTGCGGTCCGTGCTGCTCGGTGGCCCCGACCGGGACCAGGACGGTCGCCCCGCCCGCGGCGAGCTCGCGCAGCGCGGCCGCCGAGTGGTCGGCGAGCCTCACCGACCCCCCCATCACACGCCCTCCAGGAATTTCCTCACGTCACTCTCGGCGGTCGGGCTGGAGTACTCGTTGAAGAGCCATTCCTTGAGGATGAACAGGGGGAAGCCGTTGAGCTTCTCGAACAGCGCCGTGCGGGCCGCGTAACCGTCGCCGGAGAGGTCCCAGACCAGGTTGAACAGCCGCGCCTTTTCCTCGGCGCTCATCCCCTCGCCCTCGAGGAACCAGTCGAGGCGCGCGCCGATCTCCGGGTCCCGGTAGTCGGCCTCGCTCAGCCGCATCATCGAGCCCTGCCCGCAGAGCTCCTGCAGGATGTGCTGGATCCGCGGGTACATCTCGATGTGGTAGGCGCGACCGGCGGTGATCGGCAGCGACGAGGGCACGAAGACGCCCTCCGCGTTCAGCGACCCCTTCGCCTCGGCGGCATCGATCAGGGACCGGAGCATGATCGCCCAGTGGTTCACCTCGGAGGCCGTCTGCCGGACGAGCTGGATTCCGCGGGTGTCGAGCGTGTCGACCACCATCCGCACCACCGCGGCGATCATCTCCGCCTTGATCGTGACGCGGATCATCGTGTACCAGTACTCGAGCACCCCGAGCTGGCCGAAGCGCTGCATCACCGCGCCGGTGCCGAGGGCGAAGACCCGCTCCCAGGGGACGAACACATCTTCGAACAACACCATCGCGTCGATCTCGTCGCCGCGGGCGGCGAGCGGGTGCTCGAACCGCGATTCGTTCAGATCGGCGACGGTCTTGCGGCAGATGAATTTGAGCCCTTCGCTGGCGACCGGGATGATGAACCAAAAGCTCTCCTCCGGCGCCTTGCCGGGGACGCTGGCGACGTAGCAATCCTGCGAGTACGGCAGCGCGGTACCGACCGCCTTCGGGCCGTTGACCCAGAACCCGCTGCTGTCTTCGCGCGTGACCCGCAGGGTCGAGGGGAACCCCGTCTCCGGCTGGATCTCCTCGAACGTCGACTCCTTGCTGCGCCGCTTCGCGCGCTTCCCCTGGGGATCGACGAAACAGCCCGCGATCATCCGGTTGCTCTCGTGGGCCTCCTTGATGTAGGGAGCGATGTTGTCGGCGTATCTCGGCACCTCCTCGCGGAAGATGCCGATGTTCGCCAGAGCGCCTACCTGGGTCAGCGGCGCCATGTCGAGATGGCGACCGAAGGTGCCGAAGTTCTGCCTAGCGATCCATTCGGCGCACTCGCGGCGGCCGACCAGGTCGTCCGGTGAGCGCGGCAGCATCCAGGCCTTGCTGAGCCGCTTGCCGTCCTCGCCGACGTAGGTGAGGATGTCCTGCGTCTCCGGCGCGTGCTGGGCGTCGTAGACGGCGGCCAACTGGGAGACCGCCCCACGGGTGACCGGGTGAACGGTGACGTCGTCGATCCGCTCGCCGCGGTAGTAGACCTGGCGGCCATCCCTGATGGAGGCGCGGTACTCATCCCCGGTCAGGAGGAAGGGCTCGGCCTTCTGCGCGGTCGGCACGGCGACATCACTCGAACTCATACTCTGTCTCCTTCTGATTGGACCGTGAAGCGTTCAAGTCGTGGTGATCCGGTCGGCGACCCCGACATCGAGCAGGCGGCCGGCGTCGACGATCAGCTGCCCGTCCAGCGCCACCGAGCAGTCGCGCATCGGGATGTCGAGGTGGGCGAAGGTGTCGTTGTCGCCGCCGCCCTCGACGTTCGGCCCGGTCGAGATCATCACCCCACCCGCGAGGCTGCGGCCGTCCATCCCGATCCCGTCCGAGCCGAGCCAGTGGACCTCCCAGCGGCCCTCTGGGTGCTGTGACCAGCCGGCGTGAGACATGCCATAGGCGCGGTCGTCGTCGAACCACTCCATGTAGTCGCGGATGATCTTCGCGTCGGCGCCACCGTCGATCGCAGTGATTCGGCCGCGGCGGATCGTGAACTTCACCTCGGTGGTCACATAGCGGCGGAACGGCAGGATCAGGTCGCCTGGGCCGAGGGCGATGGTTCCCTCAACCCCGCCGTCGTTGCCGTAGGTCGCAGCGAGCGCGCTCGCGAAGAGGTCCCAGCGCCCGGGCGCGTCGGAGAACCCGACCTGGTGGTTCACCCGGTACTGACCGAGCTCGTAGGTGACGTCGGTTCCGCGGTCGTTGAAGATGCGCATCGTCCGCGCCCGGCGAAGCAGCTCGGCGTCGGCTTTCACCCGCGTCGCGACCTCCTCGGTCGGGAAGAGGCGCTCGAGCACGTCGGGGGGATCGACACAGGTGAGGATGCGCGAGCCGGCGTCGAGGATTTCGTGCTGTTGCTTCGACCAGAGCAGGAAGATGAGGTCGATGACCATCCCGCAGCGCTTGAGCATCTCGGCGACCAGTTCGTTGTCGGCCAGGGCGTTGACACTCAGCGGCCCGGCGACCTCCATCGGCGGGCCGACGCGCGGGGCCTGCATGTCGACGTGGAACGGCTTCGCCCCGAGGCTCCGCGCCGCGGTCGCGAAGGCATCGGCGTAGGCCGCCCGCACCCGGTTCTGGGTGATGATCCCGATCCGCTCGCCGGCTGTCACCTTGCAGAGTTCGAGCTCACGCTGGAACATCGGGACGAGGCTTGCGTTCATTTCGATCATCTGGGGTCCTCCCTGGTCTGGAACGCCGGCGGCGGGCTAGGCACGATCCCGCAGGTGCTGCTCGAGGCTGGTCACGAACTGCGTCATCAGCCGCTGTGAGATCTTCTCCAACGCGCCGCGTCCGAACTGGGCGACGCGCCCGCGAACGTCGAGGTCGGTCTCGAGATCGATGCGCGATCCATCGCCCCCGGGCTGACAGCGAAGGTGATCGTCGCGTCGACCCCGCCTTGGCCGTTGGTCTCCTTCGCCACCGCGCGCATCGTCGCCCGCCGCGCGTCGGTGTCGAACGACTCGAACCGGAGGTTGCCCTCGTACTCGATCGTGATCGGGCCGACCTTCATCCGCATCCGGCCGAGGTAGGACTCGCCGTCGCGACCCTCGAGGCGGGCGCCGGGCAGGCACCCCGCGACCTCGGGCACATCGGAAACCGCCGCGAATACCGCGTCCGCGGGCTGCCTGAGAGCGATCTCGTTCGCGAAAAGCAATGGAACCTCTCCTCGTAGTCGTTGCGTATTAGTTATACCATGTACCAAAGCGCAGGTGAGCCGTGCCACCGCTCGGAAAGCGCGGCGGATGGCAATCCGATCGCCTCCTCCAATTGCCCCGCCAGGCCGAGCAGGACCGCCTCGGCGTGCCGTGGACCGACCAGCTGCAGACCCACCGGGAGCCCGTCGACCCAGGCGCACGGTTGCGAAAGCGCCGGCAGCCCGGCGACGTTGAACGGCGCGGTGAACGGAAAGGCTCCCCAGAGCGCGTCGACCGGGGCGCCGTCGATCCGCTTCGGGCGGCGCCCGAGGGGGAAGGCCGGGACCGCGGTGGCGGGCGTCGCCACGACGTCGACGGAATCGAAGACTGCGGCCACCGCCGCCCGGAAGCGCGGCAGCCGCTCCTGCGCGCGACGCAGATCGGCGGGCGCCAACCGCCGTCCGGCCTCCAGGGTGCGACGCTCGTAGTCGGTCAGGTCCCAGGCCTTCGCGAGCAGATCCCCCCGCTCCGCCCACTCCTCGGCGAGGACCAGGGGACCGAAGATCGACTCCCAGCCGGCGACCGGTACGTCGACCTCCTCGACACCATGGCCGAGTCGCTCGAGCAGGGCCGGCACCGATGCGAGGGCGCCGCCCACGACGGGATCGACCGGCCGGCCCTCCGGGCGTGGGCACCAACCGACGCGCAGCGGGCGCCCCGGCGGTGGGGAAAGGTCGCACCCGACCAGGACCTCCGCCACCAGGCGCGCGTCGGCGACCGTACGGGCGAGCGGGCCCGGGCAGCTGAACTGGGTCATCGCCCGCAGGCGATCGCCTCCCGGGCAGAAGCCGTGCGTCGGCTTCAACCCGACCAGGCCGGTGAAGGCGGCGGGGATCCGGATCGACCCACCCCCGTCGGAGCCGAGCGCCGCCGTCGACATCCCGGCCGCTACCGACGCCGCGGCCCCGCCGCTCGATCCGCCCGCCGTGCGACCGAGATCCCAGGGGTTCCGGCACGGCGGCAGCAGCAGGTTCTCGGTCGTCGCTGACTGGCCGAACTCCGCCGTGTTGCTCTTCCCGGTGAAGACCGCGCCCGCGGCCCGCAACCGAGCCACGACCGCCGAGTCCCGTCGAGCCACTCGGGCCGGCACCGCCTTCGAGCCGAAGGTGGTCGGCATCCTCGCGACGTCGAATAGATCCTTGATCGAGATCGGGATGCCGACGAGCCGTCCGCCCTCCCCGCGGTTCAGGTCCCGCTCGGCAAGTCTGGCCTGGCTCCGCGTGAGCGCGGCGTCGAGCGCGATGAACGCGTGGAGGGCCGGGTCGACGCGATCGATTCGCGCGAGTGCTTCCTCGGCGATCTCGAGCGGTGAGAGGCGGCGGCGTCGGTACGCGTCCCGCAGCTCCTCGATCCCCCAGAACGGTGGCGTCCGCTCGGGCACGCTGTATAACCCGCTCATGGTGTCACCGAACAGTGACAACCCGCCGGGCCTGCCGCCGACGGTTGTCTACTCGAGCAAAAGCGACATGATCACCGCGATCCTCCGCGAAATGATCCTGACCGGGGCGGTGGAGGACGGGACCCAGATGCGCCAGCGGGACCTCGCCGCGCAGCTCGGAGTCAGTCCGACGCCGGTGCGGGAGGCGATCCGCAGGCTCGAGGCCGAGGGGCTGCTGGAGTCCGATCCGCACCGAGGCTCCACCGTGGTCACCAGCTGGTCGGTCGAAGACCGCGCCAGGATCCGGGCGCGACTCGAATCGCTCGCGGCGGAGAAGGCCGCGGAGAAGATCGACGAGGAGACGCTGGCCGAGCTCGAAGAGATCAACCGGCAGTTCGCCGCGACCGGGACCGCCGACGCCGAGGAGCGGGCCGAGCTCAACTCCCGCTTCCACTCCACCGTGATCGGCGCGGCGGACTCGCCGACGCTCGTCTCGCTCGTCAGCCTGCTTGTCCGGGCCTCGCCGCGATCTCCGCGGACGCCGCAACCGAGCGACAGCTCGGCCACCGAGCACGCCGACCTCATCCTGGCCCTCAGGGAGCGCGACGGCACCCGCGCGGCCAGGCTCGCGGAGGAGCACGTGCTGCGGGCGCTGGCGGTCAAGGCAGGCGATGGCGCCGCTACTCCTCGCCGGCCAGTAGACGCATCACGCGAGTCGGGGTGATCGGCAACTCGAGGATCGCCCCCGGCCGCTGCAGGGCGTCGTCGACCGCGGCCGCGATCGCCGCGCCGCAGGCGGTCGTCCCTCCCTCGCCGGCGCCTTTGGCGCCCAGCGGATTCCCCTTCGCCCGACCGCGCTCCAGCAACGTCAGGGTCACGTCCGGGACCTCGGCGGCGGTCGGCAGAAGGTAGTCGATGAAGGTGGTCGACTGCGGCTGCCCGAGCTCGTCGTAGGTGAACTCCTCCAGCAGCGCCCCGCCGATGCCCTGGGCCGCGCCGCCGACGAGCTGGCCTTCGACCTGGCGCGGGCTGATCGCCGTGCCGACGTCGTAGCCGACGTGGTAGCGGAGCACCGACACGGCGCCGCTGCGGCGGTCGACCTCGACCTGCGCCAGATGCACTCCGTAGGGGTAGGTCATCGGCGCGTCGGTGAAGGTCGCGGTGACCGAGAGGCCCGGCGGGCGTCCATGCCGCCCATTCGCCAGCGCGTCGCTCCGCGCGGCCAGCTCGGCGAAGGAGATCCGTGAGGACGGCGAGCCGCGCACCTCGACCGCGCCGGCGCCGAGCTCGAGGTCCCGGGCGTCGGCCTCGAGCAGCTCCGACGCCACCTCGAGCAGCAGCGCCCGGAGCTCCTGCGCCGCCTTCTGCGCCGCCGAGCCCGCGTAGACGGTCGAGCGGCTTGCCCAGCTGCCGCCGCCGGCTTCGACCAGGTCGGTGTCGCCCGCGACGACCGCGACATCGGCCCGGGCGACGTCGAGCTCCCGGCACACCACCTCGGCGAGCACGGTCTCGACCCCCTGCCCGAGCGAGGTCGCCCCGCTGGAGACGCGCAGCCGCCCGTCGGCGAGGACATCGATGCGCGCCGTCTCGAAACCGCCGCCGCCGCTCTTCTCGAGGAAGTAAGCGAAGCCGACTCCGATCGCGCGCCCCTCTCCCCGGAGCTTCGCGGCCTCCTTCTTCCAGCCACTCCAATTCGACTCTTTGAGCGTCTCGGCGAGCAGGCCGGCGAAATCGGCGTCGTCGATGACCACCTCGTGCCCCAGCACCGGGACCGGGCGGTGGTGGGGCAGCTCGCGGGCTTTCAGCAGGTTGCGCCGGCGGAGCGCGATCGGGTCCATGCCGAGCGCCGCCGCGGCCTTGTCGAGCAGCCGCTCGCGGGCGAACGTCGCCTCGTAGCGCCCCGGCGCGCGGTAGGTCCCGGCCGGCGTCTTGTTGGTGAGGAAGACCTGGGCCTCGCCGTCGTAGCCGTCGACCCGGTAGGGGCCGAGCAGCATCCCCAGGGTCATCTCCGGCACCAGCAGGCCGTGGGTGCGCAGGTAGGCGCCGTTGTCGTGGCGAACCCGGTCGCGAACGGCGAGCAGCGAGCCGTCCTCCCTGAAGGCTCCCTCGAGGCGCCGCGACTGCTCCCGCGAGTGGTTGGTCGCGACCAGGTGCTCGGAGCGATCCTCGATCCACTTCACGGGCCGCTCGAACCGCATCGCCAGCCAGGTGACGAGGACGTCCTCCGGATAGAGCTCGCCGCGCACGCCGAACCCGCCGCCCGCGTCGGAGGCGCGGATCGTGATCTCCTCCGCCCCCAGCCCCAGCAGCCGGGCGAGGGCGCCACGGTTGAAATGCGGCACCTTCGTCGCACCCCAGACCGTCAGGTGCCGGGCCTGTGTGTCCCAGTCGGCGACGAGCCCGCGGGTCTCGAGCGGCACGGCGCTGTGCCGGCCCACTCGCACGTCCACCTCGACCACCAGGTCCGCCGCGGCGAACGCCGCGTCGGCGTCACCGAATCCGCGCCGCAGGGTGACCGCAGGCTCGGCTCCATGCTGGGCCGAGTCGAGCAGCGGCTCTCGCGGCGCATACCGCGTCACCACACGCTCCGCCGCGTCCTCGGCGACGTAGGGATCCTCCGCCACCACGACGGCGACCGGCTCGCCGACATAGCGCACCTCGGCGCCCGCCAGGACCGGTTGGAGGAACGGGGTCAGGTCGCCTTCGTAGGGCCCGAGGCGGATCGGGATCACGAACCCGTCGGGGAGCGAGGTCGCGTCGAGGACCGCCACCACGCCCTCCATCTGGCGCGCAGCCTCGGCGTCGATCTCGACGATCTCTGCCGCCGCGAGGTCGGCGCGCACGACCCGCATCCAGAGCTGGCCGGCCCGGTCGACGTCGTCGACGAAGCGCCCGCCGCCGGTCAGCAGGCGCGGGTCCTCGACCCGGGCGGGCTCCGGCCATCCCTCGGTCGCGCCTCCGCGCGCAGCCTTCAGCAATGCCCGGCGGATGCCGGCGTAGCCCGTGCACCGGCAGAGGTTCGCCGCGACGAGGTCGTCGATCTCCTCCTCGGTGGGATCGGGGTGCTCGCGAAGCAGGGCGGTGCCCAGCATCAGGAACCCCGGCGTGCAGAAGCCGCACTGGAGCCCTCCCTCCTCCGAGAATGCCTGCTGCAGGGGGCCGAGCGTCCCGTCGTCGGCGAGGCCCTCGACCGTCTCCACCTCCATCCCGTCGGCCTGCACCCCGAAGACGAGGCAGGAGCGCACCGGCGAGCCGTCGAGCAGCACCGTGCACGCCCCGCAGACGCCGTGCTCGCACCCGAGGTGCGTTCCGGTGAGGCGCAGATCGTGCCGGAGGACGTCGGCGAGGGTCCGGCGCGAGTCGACGGCGACTTCGTGCGCCTCCCCGTTGACCGTGATGGCGATCAGGTGGAGGTCGCTCACCCGGGCACCCCGGCGCTCGCCTCTCCCAGCGCCTCGACCGACAGCTCGACCATGAGCCTCCGTTTCAGCCGCCCGTCCTCGTCGCCGAGCCCCCGCCCGAGCTCGGCGCCGCAGAGCTCGGCTGCTGCGCGGAAGGCATCGGCCTCGGCGGGCTCGCCCTCGAGCAGCCGCTCGGCGGCGGCCACCCTGACCGGCACGTCGTCGACTCCCCCGAAGGCGATCCGCACGTCCTCACACCTGCCGGCCCGGTCGAGGTCGAGCGCGACCGCGACTCCGACCAGGGCGAAATCGCCGCGCCGCCGTGAGAACTCCTTCAGAGAGCTGTGCGGCCGCGGTCGCGGGAAGCGCACCTCGACCAGCAGCTCGTCGGGGGCGAGCGCGGTCGAGAAGTAGCCGGTGAAGAAGTCGCCGGCATCGATCGCCCGCTCCCCGGCCCGATCGCGGGCGATGACTACCGCGTCGAGGGCGAGGGCGAGGAGGCACCACTCGGCGCTGGGGTCGCCGTGGGCCAGGCTGCCGCCGAAGGTGCCCCGCCGCCGGATCGGGCCGTGGCCGATGAAGCGGGCCGAGCGGGAGAGAACCTCGAAGCCCTCGCCGCACTGCGCCGCCCCGCTCTCGACGGTGGCGTGACGGGTGAGGGCCCCGACCCGCAGCTCGTCCCCGACGCGCGCGAGGTGCGCCAGCTCGGCGAGCCGCGAGATGTCGACCAGGGCAGTCGGTCGGGCGAGCCGGAACGCCATCAGGGGGGCGAGGCTCTGGCCGCCCGCGATCGGCTTCGCCTCCTCGCCGAGCTCGTGCAGGCGCTCCAGGGCCGCCTCGACGCTGTGGACGCGGTGGTAGGCGAACGGCGCCGGTTTCATCCCGGCCCGCGCTCACCCCGGCGGCCCGATCGTCCGACGACGAATCCCACGACGAGACCGACCAGGAGGGGGGCGCCGACCCGTCGCGCGAGCGGTCCGATCTGTTCGCCCACCAGCCCGAGCACGTCGAGCGACGCCTGCTCGGCGGTCCCGTCCGCGGCGGTCGGCGACGGTGGGGCTGCGGTGGCCTCCCGCGCTCCGCCCCCTTCGCGCGCCGCCTCCTCGGGCGCCGCCTCCGATTCACCGCTCAGTTGACGCTCGAGGTTCTTGGCGAAGTCGGCGAACATCTTCTGCGAGATCTTCTCCAGTGCCCCGCGGCCGAACTGGGCGACGCGCCCGCGGATCTGGACGTCGGTCTCGATCACGACCAGGCTGCCGTCCTCGCCCTCGATCACCGAGGTGACGATCTGCGCCTCGGCACCGCCCTGTCCCGAGACCTCCTCGGCCCGGGCGCTGATCACCGCCCGCCGCTTTTCCTTGTCCAGTTCGTCGAACTTGAGGGTCCCGCGGTAGCTGGCGACGATCGGCCCGACCTTGGTCCGCATCGCGCCGGTGTAGACGTCACCGTCCTTGCCCTCGATCGAGGCGCCCGGAAGGCACGGCGCCACCCGTTCGATGTCCGACAGGGCCTCGAAGAGGTCGTCCGGCGGGAGGTCCAGCGATATTTCGTTGCGGAAGTTTATGCGGGCTCCTTCGCGTCCATCAGCGCCTTGCGCTGCCCGCCGTCGACCGGGATGTGGGCGCCGTTCAGGTAGCTCGCCAGCGGCGAGGCGACGAAGGCGACGAGTGAGGCGACCTCCTCCGGACCGCAAATCCGACCGAGTGGCAGGGACGAGAGGGTCAGTTCGCGGGCGCGGTCCTGGGAGACCTTCTTGTCCCGCGCGAAAGCCTTCTCGAGACCGTCCCAACGGTCGGTGTCCACCGGGCCCGGATTGATCGTGTTGATGCGGATCCCCTGGGGTCCGTACTGTTCGGCGATCGAGGAGGCGAAGTTGATGTCGGCGGCGTTGGCGGCCCCGGCGGTCATCTCCCAGTAGCTCGGCTTGAGCCCGTCGTTGCCGACCACCAGCACGACGCTGCCGCCGCCCCGCTCGCGCATGTGCGGGAGCACAGCCCGGCAACTGCGGACGTAGCCCATGAACTTGAGGTTAAGTGACGCCAGCCACTGCTCTTCGGTGAGCTCCTCCAGCAGCCCTCCCGGCGAGGATCCCGCGCAGGTGACGAGGACGTCGATGCCGCCGAACCCGGCGATCACCTCCGCGACCGCGCGCACCACGTCGTCCGGGTCGGTCATGTCGGCCTGCACCGCCAGCAGATCCTCGCCGCCGTCCAACTCCGCGACCGCGCGGTCGAGGCCGTCGCGGTTGCGGGCGGCAATCGCCACCTTGGCCCCCTCGCCGAGAAGCGTCTTCGCGGTCGCGAACCCGATCCCCTTGCTGGCGCCCGTGACGAAGACCACTTTCCCGTCAAGTTGCAGATCCATCTGACTCCCTTGTGGATTGAGCCGCACCGCCATCGGCAACGGCGAGTTTTCCCAGCTTCCTTCGCTGGACCTTTCCGAGCGAGTTCACGGGGAGCTCGCTTACGACGATCACGCGCTTGGGGCACTTGAACGCCGCCAGCCGGGCCCGGCAGTACTGGAGCAGCTCGCTCTCGGCGGGGGCGGTGGACGCCGCCGGGATCACGAAGGCGACGACTTCTTCGCCCCACCGCTCAGACGGGACCCCGGCCACCGCCACCCGGGCGAGGCCGTCGTGCCGCTCGAGGACGCGCTCGACCTCGACCGGATGCACGTTCAGCCCGCCGGTGATGATCAGCTCCTTGAGGCGGCCGGTGATCCGCCATTCAGCGCCGTCGAACTCGGCCAGGTCCCCGGTGCGGAACCAGCCGTCGCCGAGGAAGGCGGCAGCATCCTCCTCCGGGCGCCGCCAATAGCCACCGAAGACCTGGGGACCTCTGACCACGAGCTCGCCCTCGGTCCCGTGGCTCAGATCCTCGCCGTCGGTGCCGACCACTTTCGCCTCCACCCCGGGGAGCGGCAGGCCGACGCATCCCGGCGGGCGCTCACCGTCATACACGGCTGAAAGATCGAGACCCGCCTCGGTGCTTCCGTAGCGCTCGAGCAGCGAGATGCCGAGCCGGCCCTCGACGCTCGCCGCCAGCTCGGGCGAGAGAGGGGCCGAACCGCTCACCGCCAGCCGCAAGGAGGAGAAGTCGGTTTCTGACGCCCCCTCCCAGGCGTCGAGCCGCGCGTAGATCGCGGGCACGCCGAACAGGACGGTGGCCCGCTCGGCCTCGATCGCCGCGCCGAGCTTGTCGGGGTCGAACGCAGGCAGGACGACGGTGTGGGAGCCGGCGAGGATCGCCGCGTGGACCCCGCTCAGCCCGTGCTGGTGGGACAGCGGCAGGCAATGAACCAGGACGTCGTCGGGGCTCCAGCGCCAGGCGGCCATCGCCGCCCGGATCGAGCTGAGGACGTTCCCGTGGGACAGCAGCACGCCCTTCGGCCGACCGGTGGAGCCGGAGGTGTAGGCCAGCATCATCGGCGCGACCGGTGGCGCCGCCGCCAGGGGGGGCGCCAGCAGCGCCTCGTCGATGCTCAGGGCGAGCTCCGGCCGGTGGTCGATCGACGCCAGGATCTCGGCGGCCGGGCCCTCGGTGAAGGTCACGGTCGGCTCGGCGTCCATAAGGATGGTCTCGAGCTCTTCCCGGCCGATGCCCGCGTCCACCGGCACCACGGTCATCTGCGCCTGGAGCGCGCCGAGGTAGGCCAGCACCTGGCGGGTCGAGGTCGGCGCGGCGATCAGTAGCCGCCGCCCCGGGGAGTCGATCCGCCCGCGGAGCCAACCGGCGACCTTCGCCGTCGCGCCGGCGAGCTCGCCGAAGGTAAGGGTCTCGCAGGCGACGGTCAGCGCCGGGAGGTCCGGGTGTCGCTCGGCGCCGTCCCGCAGGGCCTCGGGCAACGATCCTCGCGGGAGGCCGTCGAGCAGCCGCGGCAGGTCCACCCCCGGCCCTGCGTGCACCTGCCACAGATCCCGGTCCCGGTCCGCCTGGACCACCGAAGTGTTCAGGTGGGTCATGGATTAGTTATACCATCTACCAAATATCTCACTCGGGCCCAGTCACACGCCTGAGCGCATCTCGGCGGACCGGCGATTCGGCGTGCCGATCCCTCAGCGCCTGCCAGGCAGTCGGGTCGAAACCGGCTCGACCGACCTCGTCGAGCAACCGCTTCGTCGCCGCGCGAACGTCGCGCAGCTCGGCCACGGCCACCTTGCGTGCCAGGCTTCCCGCCACCTCCCCTGCGGCGCCCGCGGCGGTGAGCTGATCGACGACACCCAGGTGAAACGCCTCCTCGGCGCCCACGCGCTCGCCCAGCAACAGCAGCCGACAGACGGCGGGCCGGCCCAGCCGGCGCACCATGCCGTCGACGGCGGCGGGGTTGTAGAGCAGGCCGAGTCGAACGGCCGGGACCTCGAAGAAGGCGCTTGCCGAAGCGATCCGCAGGTCGAATGCCGAGGCCAGATCGACGGCGGCGCCGATGCAAGGACCCTCGATCGCGCCGATGACGACGGCACCGGTCGAGCGCAGCGCCGCGACCGCGGCGGCGACCTCGTCGTCGATCCGATCGTCGCGCGGCGAGCCCTCGATCTCGGCCAGGTCGGCACCGGCGCTGAAGCAGTCCCTCGATCCCTCGAGCACGATCACCCCCGCGTCGGTACCGGCGACCTCGGCCACCAGCCGGCGGAGGACCGACGATGAGAGCGGGTTACGGCGCGCGGGGCTGTTCAGGCGGAGGTGCAGGACCCCGTCCGCGGAGGACACCAGCAGCGCGCCGGGCTCCCGATCCCCGGTCCGATTCTTCCCGTCATACGTCATGGGCTTTGATATACCAAATGACAAGACGTAGGGAAATGCTGCCGACGAGAGGAGTGAGCGTGCCGATTCGGGCGTCTGATGGGACGGGAATTCACGTCGAAGAGGTCGGACAGGGCGACCCGATCCTGTTCCTGCACGAGTTCGCCGGGGATCACCGCAGCTGGCAGCCGCAGGTCCGCGCCTTCTCCCGCAACTACCGCTGCATCACCTACGCGGCCCGCGGGTATCCACCTTCGGAAGTCCCCAGGGATCCCGACGCCTACTCGCAGGAGCGCGCGGTCGCCGACGCGATCGACGTGCTCGACGCGCTGGAGCTCGCGGCCGCGCACGTGGTCGGCGTGTCGATGGGCGGATTCGCGACCCTGCACCTCGGCCTCGAGCACCCCTCCCGCGCCCGCTCGCTGGTCGTCGCCGGCTGCGGCTACGGCGCCCAGCCGGAGCGCGTCGAGGCCTTCCGGGCCGAGTCCGGCAAGATCGCCGACGCCTTCGCCGCGGAAGGCTCGGCGGCGGTCGCCGAGCGCTACGCGGTCGGGCCGACGCGGGTCCAGTTCCAGCGCAAGGATCCATCGGGATGGGAGGAATTCGCCCGCCAGCTCGCCGAACACGACCCGCTCGGCGCCGAGCTGACGATGCGCGGGGTCCAGGCGGGGCGGCCGTCGCTCTATGCCCTCCAGGACGAGCTCGCCGAAATGCCCGTCCCCACCCTCCTGGTGACCGGGGACGAAGACGAGGGCTGCCTGGAGGCGAGCCTGATGCTCAAGCGGACGATCCCGGCGGCCGGCCTGGCGATGCTGCCGCGGACCGGGCACACCTGCAACCTCGAGGAGCCTGAGCTCTTCAACCGCCTGGTCGGGGACTTCCTCCGCGCCGTCGACCTCGGCGGCTGGCCGCCTCGCGACCCGCGCTCGCTGGCGGCGAGCACGACCGGGATGGATGAGTAGAAAGCGGGCCGTATGCACCGGGTGCTCGCAGCAATGCGGGGTGCTCGCCGAGGTCGAGGATGGGCAGGTGGTCCGCCTCACCGGGAACCGCGCCGACCCGATCAGCGGCGGATTCATCTGCAAGAAGGGGGCCGCCGCGCTGCACCTCCAACACCACCCGGACCGCCTTTCCAAGCCGCTAAGACGGGTCGGCCCGCGGGGTGGCGGCGAGTGGCGGGAGATCGACTGGGACAAGGCGCTCGACGAGATCGCGGCGACGATCGAGCGGCTGACCGAGGAGCACGGTCGCGAGACGCTCGCCCACGGCATCGGCACCCTGCACGCCGCCGACTGGGGGCTTGGCGAGCGCTTCATGAACATCTTCGGCAGCCCCAACATCGTCGGCCAGGACAAGGTCTGCTTCGGCCCCAACGCGGTCGCCGAGGCGCTGACCTACGGCTGGGGGCCGGCGATGTTCGGCCGTCCCGTCCCCGGGGTCACCGGCTGCGAAGTGCTCTGGGGCTTTCGCCCGAGCGCCTCGATGCCGCTCCTCTGGGGGGCGATGGCGGCCTCGCGGAAGGCGGGGGCGAAGCTCGTCGTGATCGACCCCCAGCGGACCCGCGAGACGCGAAAAGCGGATGCGTTCCTGCAGATCACCCCCGGCACCGACGCGGCCCTGGCGCTGGGGCTGATCCATGTGTTGATCGATGAGGAACTCTACGACCGGGCGTTCGTCGAGCGCGCCACCGTGGGTTTCGAGGACCTCGCAGCGCGGGCGCGCGACTATCCGCCCGCCGTCGTCGAAGGGGTCACCGGGATACCCGCGGGCCAGGTCGTCGCGACCGCGCGCCTGCTGGGTGAGAACGGCCCGACGATCGTCCGCGGCGGCAACGCCCTCTGCCAGAGCGGCGGCGCCGTGCAGACCGGTCGCGCGCTGGCCTGCCTGATCGCGATCTGCGGCTCGCTCGGGGTCGAAGGGGGCCACGCGCTCGCGGGGCCGCCGCCGCGGATCGTCGCCAACGGGGACGCGGTCGCCTGCGAGGAGCTGGCCCCGGAGCAGCGGGCGAAGCGCCTCGGCGCCCGCGAGTTCCCGATCAGCGGCGCCGGGCAGGAGGAGCTCGGCGAGGCCGTCGCGGGCCGCTGGCCGACGGGTCGGCACACGATGAGCTGGTTCGGGAGCGCGCACGAGCCCTCGCTCTGGCGGGCGATCTCCAAAGCTGATCCCTATCCGGTGAAGGCACTGATCCTGCAGTGCCACAACGCCCTCGGCTCGAGCGCCGACGCGGTCGCGGTGGAGCGGGCGCTCCGCAGCGAGAACCTCGAGCTGCTGGTCGCGCACGACCTCTTCCTGAACAAGACCTCGAGCCTGGCCGACTACCTGCTGCCCGCGGCCCACTGGCTCGAAAAGCCCTACTACTCGGTCGGCTACGGCTATGTGGGGTACGCCGGAGACTTCGTCGCCGCCGAGCGCGCCGTGCTCGAGGCGGGCCGGCCAAGTGACTACGACTTCTGGCGCGACCTCGGCCGCCGCCTCGGACAGGCCGACCGCTGGCCGGACTCGGTGGAGGAACTTTGGGACGAGTGGTTGGAGCCCGCCGGGCTCAGCTTCGCCGAGGTCTGCGAACACGAGGGGCCGATGCTGGGAACGGCGGTCGACCCGCTCCCCGACCGATTCGGGACCCCTTCGGGCAAGGTCGAGCTGCGCTCTTCGCTGCTGGAGCGCTGGGGACTCGATCCCCTCCCCTCCCATGAAACCCCTGTCTTCGAGGACCACGAGGCCGCCGACTTCCCCCTCGTCCTGACCACCGGCGGGCGGGTGATCGAGGGCTTCCACCAACACACCCAGCAGATGCCGGCCTTCCGCGAGCAGAACCCGCACCCGCTCGCCGCCGTCCACCCCGAGACGGCTGCCGCGCTCGGGATCGAGGACGGCGAATGGATCCTGATCTCGACGCCGCGCGGGGAGGTCAGCCAGATCGCCCGCCTCACCGAGGAGTTGCCGCCGGGTGTCGTGCACGCCGACCGCTGGTGGTACCCGGAGCGCGCCGACGACCCCGACGATCCATTCGGGTTCCACCGGACCAACGTCAACATGTGCACGGTGTCCGACCCCGGAGCCTGCGAGCCGGTGATGGGCGCCTGGGTCCTCCGCGGCATCCCCTGCCGCATCGACCGACTTCCCTAAGCCCCGACGACGAAAAGGCCGGCGTGGCGGCGGACGGCCTCGGCACCGGTCGCGGTCGCCTCCGCCACGGTGCAAGGTGTCAGCGCGTCGCCCACCACGGAGACGATCGCGCCCGACGAGTTCACCGCGTCGTAGAGCCCCCGCTCCGGGACCCGCTCGCCTGCGACGACGGTGTCCGCGCCGACGACGCTCTCGTCGACATCGCCGACGCGGACCTCACCAAGGTGTGGCGATGCAGTCCCGGCCAGATCGAGGACGACACCGTCAGCGGTGATGCGCTTGACCCGCCGGCGGGTGACCGTGGTCACGCGCTCGCCGAGTTCTTCGAGCAGGTGCGCCCGCACGACCGGGCCGACGACGTCGTACGCCAGGTCAGCATCGTCCGGATCCTCGAGCCGGCTGTGGCCACCGGCGACGATCGTCACCTCGTGGCCGCGCCCGGCAAGCGAGAGGGCGACTCGACAGTCGATCGTCGTCCCGCCGACGACCACGACCCGCCGCCCGATCTCCGCCGTCGGCGCCAGGGCCGCGAATGCGTCGATGACCTTCGGGCCCTGCGAGCCGGCCGGCCAGAGGGGCGGCACGGACCGGGCACCGGTGGCGATGACAAGGTGGTCGGCCGTCGCCGCGACCACATCCTCGGCGCCCGCCTCGCGCCCCAGGCGGACGGCGACGCCGAGGTCGCGCAGCTGCCGCTCGAACCACTGGATCAACCGCGCCCAATCGCTGCTCGGGTCGGCCTCCGCAGCGAGCGCGAGCTGCCCGCCGAGCGCGCCGGCCCGCTCCCACAGCTCCACCTCGTTCCCGAGCAGCGCGGCGGTGCGAGCCGCCTCCAGCCCGGCGGGCCCGCCACCGATGACGAGCGTCGATTCGCCGGACGGCCGCCGCCGCTCGATCGTCGCCCAGCCCGCGAGCGACTCGCGACCGGCCTCCGGATTGCCGACGCAGCCGATGTCGAGGCCGCTCGTCCACCGGTCCAGACACGCCTGGTTGCAGGCAACGCATGGTCGGATGTCGGCGGACCGGCCCGCCTGCGCCTTCGCGGGGAAGTCCGGGTCGGCGACGAGCGCGCGCCCGAGGGCCACGAAGTCGGCACTGCCCGCGGCAAGCGCCCGCTCGGCCAGCTCGGGGGTGTTGTAGCGGCCGCAGGTGACGACGGGGACCGACGCGATCTTCCGCACGGCGGCGGCGAGATGCTCGAGCTGCCCCGGGCCGATGAACATCGGCGCGACCATCATCCCGGACGACTCGTAGGTGGCCGCCGAGACGTTGATGTAGGAGATGCCGGCGTCCTCCAACATCGGGACGACGCGCAGCGCCTCCTCGAGCGTGAACCCGTCCTCGCGGAACTCGTCGGCCGAGATCCTGTACCCCAGCACGAAATCCTCGCCCACGGCCTCGCGCACGGCGCGGACCGTGTCGACGCTGAACCGCGCGCGGTTCTCGAGCGAGCCGCCGTACTCGTCCTCCCGGTGGTTCGAGGTGGGCGAGAAGAAGGAGTGGTGGAGGTAGCCGTGGGCACCGTGGATCTCGACCAGGTCGAAGCCGGCGGCCTGCGCGCGGCCCGCGGCGGCGGCGAACGCATCGACGACCTCCGAGATCCGCTCGACGGTCATCGCCACCGGCGTCTCGCCGAGCACGGCATCGGGCACCGCTGACGGGCCCTCGGGCGGGAGGCCGTCGAGGTAGGCGCTCTTCGTCTGGCGACCCGCATGCACGAGCTGCGCGCCGATGCGGACGTCGTGCTCGCGCACCGCCGACACCAACTCCGCCAACCCCGGGACCAACTCGTCGCGATCGATGCCGCCCTGGAACCACGTGGCACCGCGCCCTCGTGGCGTCACATAGAGGTAGCCGGTCTGGATCCACCCGATCCCCCCCTGCGCCTTGCGACGAAACCACTCGATCTTCTGTCGGGTGACGGACCCGTCGCGCCCCGCCATCGCATCGTCCATCGAGGTGAGCAGAAGCCGATTCCGCATGGTCAGCGGCCCGATACGCCCCTCGCTGAACAACCCCGTCAAGTCACTACTCTGCACGTGGTTCATATATGCCACATGATATATCAACCTCGATCGGCAGACTGCGGCGGGCACCCGGATGGTGAAGAAGGGCCCATCTCAAGGCCCGGAGCGCTCCGGCCGACCTTTCGGTTGCACTGAGGCTCACAGAGAGATCGACTTCTCGACTAGCCCGAGCCCCGACAGGCGCCGAGACCCCCCTCGCCGCCGGACTCGTAGCGCCAGGCCGACGAAGACATCGATGCCGAACGGTGTAATGGGATCAGGGATGCCGACCGGCGCTGAGGTGGTGCCCAGCCTCACCATTCCACCCCGCGTCGTGGTCGGCGTCGTTCGAGGCGATCAGGATTCCGATCACCGCGATGATGGCCGCGGCGGCGGAGAGCAGGAGGATGAAACGTTGGAGGCGCGTGTTGGCGATCGCCTGCCGGAGCTCGGCCGAAGCCCGAATGTTCTCGCTCGTCGTGGCGTTGTCGCCTCCCAGACGGGCTGCCTGCCGGCCAATGCCTTCACGAAGCCACTCGAGATAGTCCATCGGGGGCCGTGATCTTTTCCCGGCTGGGAAGACCTCGAAGCTCTCGGTGAACCCTGGAATGTCGAAGCCGAAGATCATCGGATCCTCGATGAAGATCCCAACATCCGACGTCACGGTAGAGACATCAAGTCCGTCGGAGATCAGGTAATGGTCGAGCTCCCGGCCTTCGCGGACAGGCCTTCGCGGGAATCGTCTGATGGCGGCTCGGTCACGCAGCCTCGCGAGTCGATCCGCGTACAGGGAGAGAAGAGCCTTCAGCGCGTGGCCGGCGGCCAGCCCTGCGTAATCGCTGCCGATTCCCTGCATCACATACCAGTTGGATTCCCCGGTCTCAGGGCCGGTTCCGGGCCGCTCGGCCACCTCGGCCCGTCTCCCCGCGAGGGTCATCGTCTGCGCGCGCCGGCGGAAGGGCGGGTCGTCTTCCGTTAGCCACCATCCACCAGCGCCGTTCGAGCGCCAAAGCGGAGGGAATGCGTCGAGGCCCGCGGGTCCGAACCAAGGCCGACGCTCGTCCCCATACGGCGCCTGGTCCTTAGTGAGGATCAGTCGGATCACCGGTCGCTCCTCGGGCGTCCCGGCGGCGAAGCGACCCTCAAAGCGAGAGTAGAACCAGGCGCCGCACGCCTCCTCGTGACCCCGGATGATCTCCTGACAGGCATCCCGCTTCTCGTCTCTGGCCCTCTTGACGCTGGTGCTCATCGCATATCGCGAAGGCCGCGACCAAGGCACTCGCGCCCTGAGTTGACCGAACCGACCTTCGATCCGCAGGCTGGCGTCGAACCGACGCGATTCATAGTCGCGTCGCAGCACCTCGGAGAGGTCACCGGCGATCTCCGTCAGGCTGAACGTGGCGACCAACATCGCCACCGACGGCATCACGTAGGCCATGTGCAGCCAAACAGCGTCGACCCCGTCCGGCAGGTCGGAGTCGTTGAAGCCGTCGCCCAAGGTCATCTTGCCCGGTGGCAGAACCACCCCGAGGCTCTGCCAGCCGCCGCGCACCCCGGCGCGGCTCTCGGCCAGCAGCGCGAGCCATTGGTCCTTCTGGCCTACGCCCGACGTCGGCCAGCTTTCGATCACCCGGTAGAGCCTGGTCACAGTGGAGGGGGTGAACGCCTCGGAGAACACGATCCCGCCGAGATGGACCTCCTCGTCCTCCGGCAGGCGAGTCTGCTCATTGTCCCGTTCCTCACCTCTGACAATCGGCTCACTCGTGCGGCTTTCAGCATCGCGCTTCAGCGATCGGATCGTCGACCGCCGAAACCAGTTCTTCTTGGTCGACTCCTCCGACCCCATGTTTTGACACCCCCTCCCCTGAGAATCGCGCATAGGGGCTGGCCTCACCGCGACAGAGCGCCGCCCCACCTGCCCGCAGGATATGTCCGAGAGGGGACCCGGCGGGACGCTCGAGGACCCCTCGCAAGTCGGGACCGATCACACCGAATCGGCCAGCTCGCGTAGTTCCCCTATGTGACGCGACTCCTGAGCTGCTTAACCTCGTGGTCGAGCTCGACCTCAGACATCTCTGTATCGAGCCTCTCTACCCTGGCAATGGTCGATGTCCGGTTCAGTAATGAAAACCCCCGCGGAGCGCCAATTCGAGACATATCTCCGTGAGTCCGGAGTCGACGGCCACGAGGATCACCAGCCAGACCTAGGGGGCGGCCCCGGCGCGCGCAGGCCTGACTACCTGGTCACCCGCGGCGAGGCCGCGGCAATCATCGAGCTCAAGGGATTCGAGAACTCCCCGCTCGAAGACGCGCTCGCGCGTGGCCGCGGCGTCGTGATCCGAGACGCGAGCCAAGAACTCGCGCCGGTCCGGAACAAGATCGGCGAAGCCCTGAAGCAGCTACGCCCATATCGCGATCGCCCCGAGCCGCTGATCGTTTGCCTCGCGAATCCGAGCCGACTGATGGTCGCGAGCGAGAGCCAAGATGAGATGATCGCCGCGATGTATGGTGAACGGGCAGTGCGCGTGTCGATAGTGACGCCGGAGAACCCGGAGCCTGCCGACGACCCCGAATGGTTCCTTGGACGTAACGGGGTCTTTGGTGGCGGTCTGCATCCCTACCTGAGCGCGGTGATGACCTTGCACGAGCGCTCCTACCGAGAGGAGGCGCTCAAGCGTTGGCATCAGGACATGAATGAACGCCTCGCCGACATCGAGGACCGCCAGGAACGGATAATCCTGACCTACGAGGCGACCCGCGAGCCCGCCTTCGCCGAAGCCGACGCGACGCCTGGTAGTTATCGGTTCGTGCGGGTGTTCGAGACCCACAACATCGCGGATAGCGCGCCGCCCGTTCCCCGTGACCTGTTCAACGGACCGCGCGACGAGTTCCGCGCCTACAACCCTGAGAACGGCTGCCTTGAACTGCTCTCGCGGGCGACCCCGCCAGCCTAATCTTCGGCGACGGGCCAGTGCTCGCCCTGGGCGTCACAGCCAGCCCGGTCATGGGCTCGCCACCTCCGCCCCACGTCGTTCCAGAACCGGGCGATGTGGACGTTGTAGCTGGCGGTGACAAGCAGACTGGCGACGTTCGCGGCGAGGATGGGTACCGTGGGCAAACGTCGTGACCGCGTGGCAACTGAGTACCACCAGAGGAAGAGGGCTCCCGCCGCGGCCTTCAACAGGAAGAAGCGGCGGACCTGCGGGCTCTCGGTGTATTCGTTCACGCAGAAGTTGGCCAAGTGCTCGCAGTTGTTGCCGATCAGGTCCTAGCTGACCCGCCCACACACGTTGTGAACAGCTGAAAGGCCATCCGGGCCCTCCAAGACGCTTGTGGTTCTGACGCCCAAGCAAGGAGGACCCGGATGAAGGTTCACGGTAACGCCGCTCTCGGACCGGCGGGACGGCTCGCGCTGGTTGAGGCGATCGAGTCGGGGATGACGTTCAGGGCGGCAGCTGCCGCCCTGAACGTGGCGCCGGCGACGGCCCACCGCTGGTGGCACCGTTGGCGGGAGGCCGGGCACGAGGAGCGTCGCCGCGGGCTCTGGCTGGAGGATCGCTCCTCGTGCCCGCGTCGTCAGCCGCGCCGACTCTCGGCCGCCGAGGAGAAGCCGATCCTGCGGGCCCGACGGGAGACGAACCTTGGCCCCGGCCGGTTGGCCGGGATCTGCCGACGATCGCGCTCGACGATATGGAAGGTCCTGCACCGACACGGTCTCTCGCGGCGACGTAGGGCCGACCGCGGGACCTACCGTCGCTACGAGTGGTCCCGCCCGGGCGCGTTGCTGCACGTCGACGTCGCCCGCCTGGCGCGCTTCGAGCGCCCCGGGCATGCCGTCACCGGCGTGCGCGACAAGACCGGCGCCGAGAAGCGGGCGCTGTGGGCTACGTCTACCTCCACTGCGTGATCGACGACCACTCCCGCTATGCCTACGTCGAGCAGCATCCCGACCAGGGCGGCGAGACCGCCGCGGTGGTGCTGGAGCGGGCGATCGGGCACTTCGCCGGCCTCGGGATCGGGCCGCCCGAGGCGGTGATGAGCGACAACGCCTTCGCCTATCGCAGGAGCCGCGCCTTCGGGGCCGTCCTCGGGCGCCACGGCGCCCGGCACATCCTGATCCCGCCCTACACGCCTCGCTGGAACGGGAAGGTCGAGCGCTTCATCCAGACGCTGAAGCAGGAGTGGGCATATGCCCACTCCTGGCCCAACTCGGCCGAGAGGGCCCGATCGATGCCATCCTTCCTGCGCTACTACAACCGGCGCAGGCCACACAGCTCACTGGGAGACCGGCCGCCGATCAGCCGTGTTCACAACGTCCGTGGGCAGGACACCTAGCGACCTGGCGGATGGTTCGCTAGGAGCCACTCCGCGCGCTCGACGGTGCGCTCCGGGGATTCGGATCGAGGGTGCCGACCCGTCGCGGTAAGACGGCCGTCGTGGACGACCACGCGAGCCGAGCCGCCCCGCTGGAATTCGTCAAGTGACACCGCCTCGATCGTCGCGCCGGGCTTCTCCCAGACACCCCCGCCGAACTGGATCACGCGCTCTGCGCTGACATAGATCCCGTGGTGGAAGTAGCCCGGCCAGCGGCGGACCTCGATGTGATCCCCCCCGGCGGAGGGTTGTGGCGGCGTTCGGGGTCGAATCTCGATTCGGACATTTGGGATTCGTACCCCCGCCTTGCGCGCCGGTCACACAGCGCGGCGTTTCCCGACCATCTTGTAGGCCATGTTCCGCGAGATCCCGGCCTCCTCGGCCGCCTCCTCCATCGTGATCCCTTTCATCGTCGGGACCGTCCTCAGCAGATCGGCAATCGCGGCGTCGGCCTCGTCGATCTCACCCTGAGCGCGCCTCTTGCGCTGCCGCTCGGCGCGGAGCGCGGCGAGAACCTTCTCGGCGGCGGCCCTCTCCTCTCCTCTCGTCATTGCTTCCTCCGGCGAATCGCGCGGGGGGCTCCGAAGAGCCGTCCCCCCGGTCCGTTCTCGTAAACCGCTGTTTACGTTTGCTGTCAACCTCAGTTTTACCGTTCCCAAGAGGCGGGAGGGCGTCCGCCACCCTTGGGTGGGACTTGTTGTCTCTGCCGGCCGATCCCAGGCCCCTCGGCTTCACTCGACCAGCTCAGGCACGACACGGCGCCCGAATGCCTCGGCCACCTCCCGATCCTCCCCGGCGAGCTCGATCTCGGCCGAGCGATCCCATGAGTAGCGGTAGAGAACGCGGCGGACCTCGTAGCCGACCGACTGCAAGACGTTCTCGCCGCGCTCGATGACCCGCGAGTCGACGTCGCATTCGAAACACAGCCGGCGATCAGGGCCGCCGCACCCGAGCACCACTTCGAACGTCGTGGTCGCTTCGACGGCCAGCGGCATCGAGAACAGGCGGTCCTCCGCCGCCTCGACAATCTCGTCTTCGTCGGCGGGTCCCTCGACGTCGATGCAATCGAGCATCTGCGTCTCGTCAAGCGTTCGGCCGCCTTGCGTCAGCAGCTCCAGCGTCCGCAGTTCGCGGATCAGATCCCGGCCGCTGGTCGTCACATAGGCGCGGGCGTCCGTCTCGTCGGGCTCGGCGATGTCCCTGCCGGTCTCATGGTCGATGCCGTTGGGCCAGTCATTGATCGTCGCGGTCAACCCGTCTTCGTACTTCACCGCGTCGTTGACCGGCCAGCCGATCCGCCCACAGTCCGGCTCGTGGGTGATGTACGGCGGGACGCCGACCATCGTCGGCACGATCACCCGTCTGCCACATGCCGCGCAGACGGCCACGCACTCACCGGGCGATACTTCCTGCTTGCTGCCCATAAGGATCAACCTCCTTGGGTAGGGCGGCCGGGTGGTAGGACACCGCGGGCCGCTTTGTGTCTTTTGAAGATGGGGGCCGGGGCCTTCAGGCGATGACCTCGGCGACTGCTTCGCGTAGCCGGTCGGTGCCAAGGCGGCGGCGACACGCTCCGAAGATGCGCTCGCGCCGCGGGTCGTACATGACCCACCCGTCGTCGCCGCCGAAACCGAGCCGCGCCGCCATGTACTCGATGGTGTCCAGGCTCAGGTGTTCGAGGGGATGGCGGGCGTCCTTCATCGGACCCACCCCTGGACGTCGTCGGGCCGGATCTGGTCGGCGTTGTGGAAGGTGTCCGCGTCGGCGCCGTCCAGTCGGACCCTGTAGGGCCTCATCTTCGGGTCGTCCGTGCCGGCCACCACCTCGCCGTTCCCGCTGAACCACACCCGGACCCGGTCGCCGACGGCGGGCGCGCGGTCGGGCTTCGGCGCCGGCGGGATCAGGTTTTCCGCCTCGGCCAGCTCTTCGATCTCGTCGCGCTCGGCCGGGTCCGTCAAGAAGACGTGGAAGACGGCGCGTACCTGTGCGTCGAATTCGGCGGCGCCCAGATGGTCGAGGGTCCCGGGGTTCCCGCCCCAGCCGTTGTCGAACCCCCAGCGGAGGGCGGTCTCGACGATCAGGGCCTCGCGGTGGTCGGCGCCGGTCGACTCCATGATCCGGTCGGTGTAGGGGGTCCTACGTAGGTCGTCCATCGCCATCTCCCTTTCACACCAGCCCCGCCGCGTGGCGGAGCGCCATGTTGTGAGCCCTGTCGGCCGAGACCTCCTGGTAGCGGTCGGTCATCCCCTCTTCCGGCCCCCAGATCAGGGTCACTCTGTAGATCAGGATGTCTTTCCGGACCTTCGCGACGGTGCCCAGCTCGGGGACCTCGTAGAAGGTGCTGTCGCCGACGGTGACGGCTTCGACATCGGCTGCTTCCGCCTTCATGTCGTTCACTTCCCTTCGGTCTTCGTTGGTCGCTGACCTCATGGTTTAAGTAAACCATAGTTGACATTATTTGTCAACCATGGTTTACAAAGTTTTTCAGGCGACACGGCCCTCGCGGCAGGGCGACGACGACCGCCCCGGCCGGATCGCTGCCCCCGTCCGCAGCCCTTCGCGTCCTCGTCGTGATCGCCAGGCTCCCGGTCCTCGCGAAGCCGTCGGGCAGCGGGGTGCACCGGAGCCCTCCCGTCGCCGACGGGAGGGCTCCGGGTCCGACGATGCGGCGGAGCAGGGCGCAGCGAGTCCCGACGAGCCGCGCGGCGAACGCCGCAGAGGCGAACCAGGGCAGAGCGACGGCGAGGCCGACGGTCGCGGGGCGGCCCGCGAGCTGCACGACGCAGTCGGGCAGCCGAGGGCCGACCGGCGTCCACGGCCACGACGATCGCGGGATTGGACGGACTGACGGATTGATGTCAGCGGACCGCCGGGGCGGCAACGGCAGATCGGAAGCGGCACCGCGTCGATCGGTGTCGCCGGTCGAGGAGACCGCAGGCGAAACCACGGCCGAAACCGCACGCGAGACCACAGGCGAAACCCCCGATCGGACCCGATCGCAAGGGCCGGCCTCCGGCAGCAGGTGGAGTTCGAGCCAGGTCAGCGCGAACCACTCGAATGTCTCGTCGCTGATCTCCTCGGCCCCGTCCCGGTCGGCCCGCCGGCCCGACTCCGTGATCCGCCACTCGTCGCGGGGCACCTCGAACGCGACGGGGAGCCCCTCGATCGTCCCTTCCCTTCTCACCTCGACGTGACCGGCCGCGTGCAGCTCCTTGAGGGCGGCGAGGACGCGCCTCGCCTGGGCTGGCGCCCACCCCCGGCATCCGAGGTCGAACGCGACCCGGGCGATCCACTGGGTGCGAAGCCACTCCCCCGAGCGCATCGCGCCGAGGACCAGGCGACGATCATCGGCACCGGACACGGCCGGCTCCCGGTCCTCGACGCACCGAGACGACCTCGCTGCCGGTGAGGCGGCTCATGCGGCCGCTTCCTCGAGCTCGGCCGGCTCGGCGGCGGCTGACCCCTCGAACGGCAGGACGACGGTGAGGTCGATCGCCGGCGCGAACTCGCCGGGGAGGAGATGCGTGTAGCGGCTGAGCGTGAACGCGGCCGAGTGATGGCCGAGCGTCTTGCTGAGGGCAACGATGTTGGTCCCCTCGCTGATGTGGATCGAGGCGAAGGTGTGCCGGAAGGTGTGGAACGCGGCCCAGGGGGCACCGACCTCCTCGACCAGGGGCTTCAGCATCCGCTTCCTGAGGTCGTCGGCGCAGAGCGGCCCCCCGGCGCCGACGTCCCCGCCGACCTCGTAGGGATTCCCGCCGACCTCATGGGACTTGAAGAAGAAGTCGGTCGAGTCTGCTCCCGGTTCGGAATCGAGGTGCGCCCGCACCCTCTTCGCAAGCGAGGGGGAGAGTCGGACGTCGCGACGTCCGCGCCTGGACTTCGGCGGGACGATCCGCCCCTTGACCCAGGCCCTGCGCACGCAGACCTCCGGCGGTCCGTCGTCGAGCTGGAAGTGAAGCCGCTGCAGCCCTGCCGCCTCGCTGATGCGCAGTCCGGTGCCCGCGAGAAGCTCCAAAAGGAGCCTGTGCTGGGTGGGCGCCATCGAGAGGACCGCCGCCAGCTGCTCGCGGCTGAAAACCTTGACCTCCTCGTCCTTGGCCTCGTCGGGGTCCTCCTCCCGACGGGGGAGCGCGAGACCCTGGGACGGGTTGTCCCGTCTGAGCCCCTCGCGCTCGGCCGTCCGCAGCGCCGTCTTCAGCGGGATCACGATGTTGGCGACCGTCTTGTCGCTCAGGCGCCTGCCCTGCGCGTCCTCGTCGCACAGCCAGTCGACGAAACGGGCGAGGAGATACGGGGTGACCTCGACCAGCTTCAGGCGGCGGGAGAAGTAGGGGTGCGCGTAGGCGCGGATCAGACGCCGGTATTCGTCGCGGGTGTGGTCACGGAAGCCGCGGCGACCCTGTCCTCGGTAGCGCTCTACCCATTCGTCGAGGAACTTCAGGAACCCGATCGCCGTCGGCTCCTGGAGCTCGCCCCGGTCGTGGTCGGTGTCGTCCTGTCGCTTCTTCCTCTTGGCCTCCTCGTAGGTGCGGGCGTTCAGCTTCCGCTGCCTGCCGGCGACTTCGACGATCGCGACGTAGCCGACCGTCGTCCTGCCGTCGGCGGCGACCCGCCTGTAGACGCGGGGGGTCTTGGTCTTCTTCAGCCGTCGCCCGTCACGGGCGGCCGGGCGTTTCACTGACTTCTTCGACGGCGCGCCGTCATCCGCCGCTGGACTATCGGCGGTCGCCGACCTACTCTCAGAGTTGCTCATGGGGGTGATCTCCTCGTGAGC
This sequence comes from Actinomycetota bacterium, assembly GCA_018268675.1. GTDB lineage: Bacteria > Actinomycetota > Thermoleophilia > Solirubrobacterales > 70-9 > VAYN01. The sequence continues at coordinate 14,808 of JAFDWB010000018.1, read as the reverse complement.
CGGGCGACGGGCCGTTCCAGCGGCGCCGTCGCCATTTTTCAGTTGTCCCGTAAGACGTTACACGGACCTCGGCCCGATCCCAAGGCCCTACCGAGCCAAATTCGGGCCGGGAGGGCACTACGGCCGAGACGGTTCTCATGGCCGTCCCCCGCTCTCGACATAGAGATCGAGCGAAGAGCGAAGGAAAAGCGGGCGGCGGCCATCGCGTCCGTCGGGCCGGATCGCCCCCGTGCTCGTCAGTTCATGGATGCGCTTCCGCGTGGTCGCGAGATGCCGGGCGGCCCCGTCGGTGTCGAGGAAACCGACCTCGTCGCGCCGACCGGTGTCGAGGCGCTCGGCGACGCGCGCCGCGACGAGCTCGGCGAGCGCCTCGACGAAGCGCTCGTCCGCCCGCAGCGCAGGCATCCCGACCGGTCGTGGCGGGGCGGCCTTCATCGTCCCCCCTCCCCCAGCCAGTCGACGTCGGCGGCCGGCTCGGCGGTCGTGCGGAAGATCGGCGCGAACGGCCCGTGCGAGACGAGGTCGGCGAGCGTGCAGATCGCGACCTCGACCTCGGGCGTCGCCGCGAGCTCGGGGTCCGCGCGGCAGAGCGCCAGCACGACCGCCCGGCGCTCGGCGAGCCGCTGCGGGCCGCGGCCCGCGAGGACGACAAGGAGGCCGGGGAAGACGGGATAGATCCGCTCCCAGAGCGCGACCCTCCCGATCGCCGGATCCTCGTCGGGGACCGCACGGCGGAAGAGCCGCGCGTACCGGCCGACCCTCCGGGCGAGCTCGGCCGCCGAGCGGTTGGCGCGGTCGAGCTCGACGAACCGGTAGGCGATGCTCGCCCCGCCCGCCTCCTCGGCGAGCTGGTAGGTGAGGACCGCGTCGGCGATCAGCTGCTCGGGCGCGCGCCGCCCCGGCGGCGGGCCGAGGGAGTGGGCGATCTCGTGGAACCAGTCGAAGGGGCCGCACTCCTCGCCGCGCGCCCGCGCCGCCCGGACAAAGGAGAGGCCGACCTCGTTGACGGCGAGGGTGTGCTCCTGCAGCGGGCCCGCCGCCTTCTCCGGGGTGACTGCCGCCCGGCGCTGCTCGGCCCGGCTCGGGATCGCCTCGAGCGCGTCGGCGCCCCGCCCGCTCAGATACCAGAGCAGCAGGCCGCCCGGCCTGCGAAGGCAGATCGCGAGCCCCTCCCCGCGGAGCCGCGCCAGAAGGCGCCGGGTCCATTGGATCGACGCCGCCGGGGTGTGGAGGTCGTGGACCTGGCGGGTCGAGAGGAGCCTGTGCTGCCCCAGGCTTTCGAGGATCTCGACGCCGCCGCGGCCGAGGCTCGGGACCGGCTCGGGTAGGGGCCGGCTCATCGGAGCCCCTCGACCTTCTGCCTCCCGGTCTTCGGCCTCGGGCCGCCCCGACGCGCGTCCGCCAGGTGGCCGAGGATGGCCCGCGGATGCTCGTGGAGGCGGGCGAGGGTCCGGGCGACCGGGAAGCGGGGGGCGTTCGCCGCGATCGCGGCCTCCAGGGCCGGGAGACCCTCGGACCTCCTCTGACCTGGGAAGAGCTCCTCGAGCGCGACCCCGGCGAGCCGGAACGGCGGGCTGATGTCGCCGTCGAGCGTCACCGAGGCGAGGCTGTGGTAGCGGGAGAGGCCGGCGATCGCCTCCTTGGTGACCCCGTGGCCGAGCTCGTCGGCGAGGAGCTTCGCGCCCTTGGCGTCCTGCCCCGTCGTGATCAGGAGCGAGCGGTTGGTCAGGATCGCCTCGATCGTCGCGGCGCTCAGCCGGCCGGGGCTCTGGTTGATGAGCGTCCCGCGGACCCCGGACTTCGCGATCTGCTCGTGGAGGGCCGTCAGCGTCCCGGAGGAGCCTCCGTCGTATATCTGGGCCTCGTCGAACCACATCGAGAACGACCGCCGCCGACCGACCGCCAGCTCGCGCCGCGAGTGGGCCGCGTGGAGGGCGTCGAAGGCGGCGAAGTTGGCGATCAGCCGGTCGCGGGTCGATCCCCAGCCCGAGCAGAAGAGGACGATCAGCCCGCAGTCCATCGCCGCCCGCACGTCGTACCCGGCGCGCGGGTTGCCGAGGAGCGCGGCGGCGACCGGCGAGGCCCCCAGCCTGTCGATCAGGTTGGTGACGGGGGTGATCGCCTCGGCGGGCAGCAGCGGGAAGCGGTCCTCGAAGAAGTGGCGGACGGGCGGCGAGACGTAGGGCAGCACCGCCGCGCGCCAGCCGTCGTCGGACAGCAGAACGGGGATCTCGAAGATCGTCGGCGCCAGCTCGGGCGGCAGGGCACGGGAGAGGTCGACGAGCGCCTGGACCGATTGGGTGGTGAGGTTGAGCGCGCGGGTGTTGAGCTCGTCCCAGCGCAGGACCGAGGCGAAGGCGTCGACCACCGCGTCGACCTGCCCGGCGACGCGCGCCGGCGAGCGCCCCGCCGCCGAGAGCAGGTTCCAGGCCGGCTGGCGGCGGGTGTCGGTGAGGTCGATCTCGACCACCCGCTCGCGCACCCCCTCCTCGGTCAGGTAGGGCTTGACCCGCTCGATCCCGTCGTGATGGGGGTCGAGGAGGAAGCAGCCCTGCCCCGAGCGCGCCAGGTGGACGAACTGGCCGAGGGCGGTCTCGGTCTTGCCGAACCGGCTTCGCCCGGCGATGTAGGAGAAGAAGGTCTCGGCGAGGGGGACGCCGACGACGCGCTCGCCGTCCTCGTCGGTCACCTTGCCGATCGGCATCAGGCCGGCCTGGCCGTGGAAGGTCGCCAGCCGTCGGGGTGGCGGCCCGACGGCCGCCCCCGCCCGGAGGACGTTGCTCGGGGCGCACCGGACGGTGGCCGGCTTCAGCAGGCCCGCGATCTCACCGGCGGTGACGAACCGGCGGCGGGCCGGCCGGAAGAGGCCGGTCGCGAGGCGACGCTCGAAGCGGCCGCGTCGCCAGGGAAGGTCGGAGCCGAGCAAGGCCAGCCCGGCGAGACGGAGACCGGACACCCTCAGATGGTTCTCCCCGGCGAAGGCGTCGAAGGCGGCAAGGATCGCGGCGAGCCGCGACCTCGCCCGCCCGTCGACCGGCGAGGCGACTCGGACGAGGATCTGGGGCTCGAAGAGCGGCTCGTCGGCCGCGACCTTGCCGGCGAGGGCGTGTCGATCCAACCGACGGGCCACCAGCTCGGGGGCGTCGGCGGCGGGTGGCCGGCCGCCGCCGGCGAGGAGCGCGCCGAGCGCGTCCTGCGCGGAGGGCGACGACGTCCGGCGACCCGCCTCCCGCAGCAGGCGGCGACGCATCCGTCGACGCCTCCCGGCCGCCACCGGGAGGAGGTCGACGCAGACAGCCACCCGGTCCCCGGCCGAGGCGTCGAGTCCGTCGATCGCGCGAGCGAGGCCGGCCAACGGGTCTGGGTCGAGGCCGGCGCGCCGCAGCGGCTCGTTGCTCGGCCGCGCGAGGACGAGCTCGGCCCGCGCGACCTCCGCCCGCCGCGGCTCGGGCATCGGCGCGGGCGGGGGCCGGAGCTCGACGGCGCCGTATGCTGCGAGCGCCACCCGGAGCGCCGCGGTGGCGTGTCCGGGGACCTCGATCAGGTAGCGCAGCCGTCCGGCCTCGTCGGCGTCGAGGCGCAGTCGCACGGCGCTCGCCGGGGCGTCGAAGAAGCCGCGCAGCGCCCGCCGGGAGCGCCCGAGCGCCGAGGCGAAGGCGATAACGGCCTCCTGACCCGGATCGAAGGAGTCGGCGGGAACGGCCAGCACAGCGACCCGGCGGGCGAGCGCCCGTCGGGTGACGACGATCCGGGCTGCCAGCAGGCCGATCGCGATGCCTGCCAGGGCGAGGACGAGGCCCACCGCGACGGGGCGGCCGGCGAGCGCCGCCGGCCGGACGAGCAGTCGACGGGCACCCGATACTGCGGCCATGACGATCGCCGCGGCGACGAGGGCGACGAGCAGGGCGGCTTCCCGCCGTCGCGGGTCGCTCACGAGGACCTTCTCGGGTTCGATCCTCCGGCTTCCCCGTCGGTGCTGTGGCGCGCTGCCGCGGCGGCGACGAGCCGGGCGAGCGGCGGGCAGACCGCGTTGCCGATCTGGAGGAAGCAGCGCGTCCGCGATCCTTGCCAGGGGTAGTCGGGACGGAACCCCTGGAGGGCCGCGGCCTCGGCGACGCCGATCCGTACGGCGTTCTTGAACTGAGGTGGCCAAGGGTCACCGGGCCGCCAGTCCGGGTCGCGGTCGCGGGCGGAAGGCTGGGATATCCGCGCCGTCGCCATCACCGTCGTCGCCGGGCGGCGGGCGGTCCAGGCCGGACGATGCTCACCCATCGCCCTCGCCTCCCGTGCGTGCCTCGGCCGGCTCCACGGTCCACGACCCTGAGGCGGAGTCGAGGGTCCGCGCAGGCCGGCTTGCGGGGCGCCGCAGACCTCGCGGACGGTCGCCGCCTGAGGTCTGGTTGTTCGTGTGGGTCACGGCGTCGCGGGCCCAGCCGAGCGCCTCGGCCATGCTGACCCAGGGCAGGAGGTCGAGCTCCTCCTCGCGGACCAGGCCCGGACGGCGCGCGTCGTAGGAGCGGTGGGTCGGCGCCGGCAGCTCGACAGGACCGTCGAGCGAGGCGACGAGGTAGGCACGCCTCCGCGTCTGCGGCACCCCGTAGCGCTCGGCGCTGAGGATGCCGCAGGTCGCCGAGTACCCGTGCCCGTCCAGCAGGCCACAGAAGAGCGTCCAGACCTCCAGCACCGGCGGCACCTGCTCGAGCGCGATCCAGCGCGGCCGGAGCGCGAGCGCCCAGCGCAGCGGCTCGACGGTCAGCAGCGAGCGCGGGTCCCGGCATCGGGCGAGGAGCTCGGCTCGCGAGTCGTGTCCGGCGGCGAGCTCGTGCGCGCAGGCGAGGACCAGCGGCTTGTCGTGTCGGCCGAGGCGGTGCCCCGCGAGCGACCAGGCCTGACAGGGCGGCGAGCCGACCAGCCCCCAGACCGGCGCGAAGTCAAGCGGATCGAGGGTGGCGACGTCGTCCTCGACCCGCTCGTGCCCGGCCGCGCGGGCGGTCGCGCACGCCCACGGGTCGCAGTCGATGCCTACGGCCGAGAGGCCCAGCTCCCGCAGGCCCTCGTCCCAGCCGCCGGCCCCGGCGAAGAGGTCGACGATCCTGCCGCTCATCGCGGCCCTCCGCTCGCGCGGAAGCGCGGCCGGTAGGCGCGGCCCCGGTCATCGAAGCGGTACAGGAAGGATCGGTAGCCGCGGCGCGCGGCGGCGAGGTCCGGCCCGACCACCCGAAGGATCGCCCGCAAGCCTTCCGCCCCGACCAGGGCGACCACGATGTTGCCGTGGCGCCAGGGGACGTGCTGGAGGGCGCGATGGGATTCCAGCTCGGCGGCGGCTCGGCGGCGGTCCGCGCTCCCGCGCCGGTCCTGCGGGTCCTGTCGCGGCCACGGGGTCGGCCCGGTCGCCGGGGAGGCCTGCCCGGCTCCGGTTGCGAGGGACGACGGCCCTGGGGTCGCACGGCGGACCGCGGCCGGTCGGGGATGGGCGGGCGGGGCGGTACCGGGCCGCCGCCCGATCCCGGCGAGTGCGACGACGAGGCAGAACCCGACGGTGACGGCCAGGCCGACCCCCAGGGTCGCCCGCCCGACCCGGCGCTCGAGCGGGCGCCCGGCGAGATCGCGCAGTCGCCCGTTCACGACCGGCCCCCTCCCCCGGCGAGCGCCGGCGGTTCGGCGTAGGCGTAGATCGGCGCGGGCTCGCCGTCGGCGACGGCGAGGGCCGGGGGGAAGGGCCCGACCCTCGAGACCCGGTTGCCGAAGTTGCCCTCGATCGTCGTGATCTCCCCGCCGAGGACGGCCTCGACGATGCCGACGTGTTCGCTCGCCGTCGGGCCCCAGCCGTAGAGGACCGCGTCGCCCGGCGCCGGCGTCGCCCCCGGCGGCAGCACCCGCCCCCCGTGTTCCTTCACCCAGCCGTAGAAGGTGCCCGAGTAGGCGTAGGGCGCGGTGCCACCGGCCATCGCGACGCCGGCGCGCTGCCAGACCCAGGCGACGAAGAGCGCGCACCACTCCTCGCACGGCCCGTACCTGGTGCAGTTGGAGCCCATCGGCACCTCCGACGTCCCGAGCTGGGAGCGCGCGACGCGGACGATCGCGGTGCCCGCCGGGCCCCCGGTCGAGGGAGTCGTCGACCGCCCGCAGGCCGTGCCCTGCGGTGCCGCCGCCTTGGAGACGCCGTGGCCGTGTCCCTGTTCGGGCATGAGGGCGGCGACGGACCTCGCCCCGCTCCCTCCGGCCGTACCGGGCGCGCCTTCGTGCCCGAAGCCGAATTCGACGGCCCGCGCCATGACCTCGTCGGCGTAGGGGACGCCGGGGGACGAGCAGGCTCCGTAGTAGTCACAGGCCGCCTCGCGGTAGCCGAGGTACGGACCGCCGGCAGGTGGCGCGCCCATCGACCGGCGGAGGATGCGGGCGGCGGTGAAGATGGAGTCGGCCGGGTCGAGGATCGAGGCGCCGCCGCCGTCGGCGTCGACCTTGAAGCGTTCCCAGATCGTCGGCACCGAGGGGTCGGGGCTGCACGCCGAGCCCCGCACGTAGGCGATCTCCATCACCCCGGCGCAGCCCGAGGGCGCCACCCCGCAGTGGCCGTCGTAGCCGCACTCCTGCACGCCGATCGAGGCGAGGAACAGCCAGGAGATGTCGAAGCGGGCGCCGGCGCCGACATATAGGCGGAGCCGGGCGGGCGGGATCTCCTGCACCGCCTTCCCGGCCGGCGCCGGCCGGGTGACGCCGGGTCCTGCACCGGCGCCGAGACAGGAGGCCGACGCGCCGAAGATCGCCGCGACGACGGCCGCGATGATGAGGAGGACGGCCGTGGCCACCGCGCCGGCGACGGCGAGCGGCAAGAGCATGCGGCGGCTGCCCCTCATCGCCCTTCCTCCTCCTCGTCGCGACCGCCGCCGGCCTCACCCGGCCCGCGATCGCCGGGACGCTCGGGCGGCCGGTCCTCACCACCCTCCCGGCGCGGCCCCACCCCACCCGGAGGGTCGCCGGGCCCACCGCGCCGACGCTCCTCGTCGCCATCAAGGCGGTCGGCGAGCCCCTCGCCCTCCTCATCCTGCGGAGGCCTGTCAGGCGGAGGAGGTTCCGGGGCGCCTCGGTCGCGCCTGGTGCCGGGCGGGGGGTCCCGCCGGTCTCCACCGCGCCGGCCCGCGGAGGATGAGGAGCCGCGCCGACGACGCTCCGCCTCCCGCCCGGACCCGCCGCGCCCGCCGTCGCTCGTCTGAGCGGCTCCCTTCGACCCGCGCGAGGTGCCGTCCCCTCCCTGGTCTCCGGGGGCGTTCCGGTCCCCCCCGCCGGTCGGCCGCGCGCCGTCGACATCCCGTCGCTCATCTGCCGATCGGTCGGCCGAGGACCCCGCGTCGCCGGATTCGGCCTCCTTCCCGCCGCCACCCCCGGCCGACTTCTTCCCGGACCCTCCGCCCCGGCCCCGCAGGTCGAGGCCGACCCGCTTCCCGCCGAGCGGCACGCGGCGCGGCCCGAGCGGATTCGGTCGACCCCGTCCCACGAACCAGCCTCCCGCCCGGAGGGCCGTCCGGCCGGTGCCGACCGCGGCACGCCGCGCCGGGCGGGTCGCGCCGCCGAGGAGGCGGGCGCCCGAGTAGAGCGCCAACAGGTCGAGCGCCCGGTCGCGGGCCGGGACGCCCGGCCCGGTCGCGACGCCGACCAGCCCCTCGGTCAACGAGTGCCGCTGGAGGAAGACGGCCCAGAAGAACGCGCACTGCAGGCCGAAGGAGAAGAGCCAGCCGAGCTCGGAGGTCGCGGTCGAGATCGCCGCGCAGACCGTCAGGAGGATCGCCAGGATCAGCGAGTAGGCGGCCTTGCGCAGCAGGTAGCCCGCCAGCTTCGCGAGCCAGCCCTTGAAGAACCGGTGACCCCTTCCGGGGATCGCCGCGGCGACCAGCGCCACCGGCGAGAAGGCCAGCAGCAGGAGCAGGAGGACCTGTGCGGTGATGACCCCGACCGAGAGCGCGCCGAGCAGGAGGAAGGCACCGAGCTCGGCGACGAGCACGAGGAAGGCGATCCCGACCCGTTCGTACTGACCCCCCTTTTCCATCGCCGCCCCGGCCGGCCTGTCGATCGGCCCGAGCTTGTAGGAGCCGTCCGCCTTGCCGGGATCGCCGGCGGGGAGCTTGGAGCCGTCGCCGGCGATCAGCGCTTCGATCTCCTGCGCGCGTTCGGGGGAGCCCTGTTCGAAGCGCAGCAGGTGGGGCCCGTACTTCTTCAGGTTGTTGATGCAGGTCTTGCCGCCCGCCGTGACCTCTTCGCCGGCTTCCAGCCGGCGGGCGGCGGCTTCGGGCAGTGGCGCGACCCCCACCGATCTCGGTTCCGATCCCGAGGCCGGGCCGGTGCTCACGCAGTGCTCGAGGCCACCGAACTCGAGCACGGCCCACGGCTGGGCCACGAGCAGGCCGAAGAGCTGGTCGGCCCCCGCTTCCTTGGCCTCGCCCGTACCCGTCGGTTCGCCGCCCTTGGCGATCGAGAGGAAGGCCGCCGACATCTCGTTGTCCCAGTGGGAGGCGACGCCGATCGTCTGCGCCGGCTCGATGACGAAGGCGAAGGCGATGCCGATGTAGGCCAGGGAGAGGGCGAGCTGCCCGGCGGTCTCCGCGTAGCGGCGCTGGACCAGCGCCTTCCACATCGCCCAGAGGCCGGTGAGGGTGAAGGCGAGCACCATCCACGCCCCTCCGAGGACCGACGAGTAGACGGAGGAGATCGCCCGCGACACCGGCCCGAGCGCCCCGACCCCGTTCGTCGCCGCGGAGCCGTCGATCAGGTCGAGGCTGAAGGCGAGGCCGAACAGTTCGATCAGGATGTCCGCCATCCACGAGGTGAGGCGCCAGAGCTCGGTGGCGAGGAAGTAGGCGACCATCGGCATGACGCCGGAGGCGTCGACCCCCGAGAAGACGCCCACCGAGATCATCGGGAACTGCTGGTCGAGGTCGTAGTGGCCGAGGGGCCAGTTGCCCTTGAGTCCCGACAGCGACGGACCCGGCCCGACGTTCGACCACACGTCGGCATGGGCGAGCGGCACCCCGACGAGGAGCATCGCGACGGCGAGCGCGGCCACGGCGAGGAGCGGCCGGCGCGCGGCGAACCGGTGGAGCCGCGGCCTCATCGGCCCTCCACCCACGGCGTGTTGTCGAGCGCCGCCAGCAGACCGGGGGCCGGGTCGACCTGCACCTCGCCGACCCGGCCGTCGAGGTCGCGGAGGAGGCAGCGCCCCCGCCGGAATTCGAGGACCCGCAGCGCCAGGCCGCCCTCGTCGGGGTCGAGGCCGAGCTCCATGACCTCATGTGCCGCGGCGCGCGGCGAGTCCTGACCGAAGCGCAGCGCCGTCCCGACCAGCTCGGAGAGCTCGCCCAGGTCGACGGCCCGCTGGGTGACGAGCAGGATCGTCGCGTTGAAGGAACGGCAGAGCCGCACCACCCGGTTCAGCAGCGCCCGGCCCTGCGAGGAGGCGAAGAAGGCCCAGGCCTCGTCGAGGATCACCACCTTGTGGCGCGAGCGGTCGCCGGAGATCAGCTTCAGGGTGAGCGCCGCGACCAGGGCCAGGGTCGCCACCGAGATGCGCTCGGAGCGGGTGTAGGCGGCGCGCTCGGTCCCCGGCTCGGGCAGGTTCAGGCCCGGCGTGCGGATCGTGATCAGGTTGGGCCCGGCCGCCATCAGGCGGCGACCCCCTCGGGACCCGAGAAGCCGAGCCGGGCCAGGCCGAAGTCCGAGACCACCTCGAGCGCCTCCGCCGCCTCGCGGGCGCCGGCGGCCTCGGAGCGGCGCAGGCGCTCGACGACGTATCGCAGGCTCTCCTCCCCCGCGCGGACGGCGTCGCGGACCGCGCGGTCGATCGCCAGCTCCCAGGAGGGCGGCGGGTCGGGCAGCAGCTCGAGCAGATAGGAGGAGGCGAGCTCCTCGCGGAGCTCGGGCAGGCCGATCCGCAGCGGGTCGAGCTTGCCCCGGTGGCGGGGGTCGCCCGAGAGCTCGAGGACCTCGACCTCCCCCTCGAGCCCGGGCAGCCCGGCGAGCCGGTGGTCGGGCTTGGGGTCGAAGTCGATCACCAGCGACCCGCGCAGCAGCGCCGCGTGGGCGATCGTCTGGGCCGCGATCGTCTTCCCCGATCCGAGCGTCCCGGTCAGCAGGACCGCCGAGGGCCGCGAGTCGCGGGGGGCCTCGGTCGGGTCGAAGCCGACCGGCCGCAGGGCCACCGGGTCATAGCCCAGATAGACGCCCCCGGGCGAGCCGACCGCCGCGGTGGCGGTCGGCACCATCGCCGCCACCTGCTCGGTCGTCATCTGGCGCCGGTAGTCGGGGACGGCGCCGCCGTCGGGCCGCGGCAGGTGCTCGAGGAAGAGCGCGTGCTGGAGGCCGCGCGGCCGGTGGAGCTCGACCTCGCCGTAGCGCTCGCGGAGCGCCGTCACCCTCGCCTCGAGGGTCTCGGGGTCGGCGGCGCCGACCGCCAGCGAGACGCTCCCGCGTAGCATCGGCGGGCGGGCGACGGAGGAGAGGGTCGCCTCGTACTCGCGGGCGAGCTCGCGGTCCTCCTCCGCCTGGGCGTCGGGGCCGGTCGGCGAGCCGGAGGCCTGTTCGCGCCAGGCGTGCTCGGTGTCGAGGACGCGGCGGCGGACCTGCCCCAGCGCCTCGCGGTTGGCGACCAGGTCGGCGTGGAGCACCGCGTCGACCGGGCCCGCCCCTTCGAGCGGCGCGAAGAGGAGCTCGGCGGCGCCGGGGAAATGGGCCTCCTCGGCGAGCGGGCCGAGGCAGAGGAAGGCCTGATGGGAGTCCCCCCGTTCGGACTCGACCACCAGCGAGGGCGGCCGTCCCGTCGGCTCGCACATCGGCGCGCCGGCGAGGCTCCAGAGGTCCGAGGAGAGCGGCTCGTAGGTCGGCCCGCCCTCGCCTCCGCCGAGGATCAGCGCGTCGGGCTCCCAGCCCTCCTCGACCGGCGGCTCATCAAGCCCGCGGCAGGCCGCGCGGCACAGAAGCCATCTCAGCTCCGCGGTGCTCGCGCGGTGGAGCGGCAGGGTCGACGCCGCGCGCTCGAGCGCCCGTCGCTCGGCCTCGGCGAGGCCGCGGAGCTCGGAGGCCGGGATCGGCCTCGGCGCGCCGACCCCGGAGAGCTCCTCCAGGCGCCGCCGCGCCCGTCCCAGCGAGCGGAGCGCACCGCCCGCCCGCCGTCCCTCGCCGAGCGAGATCGCGAGGTACACCTCCGGGACGTGGGAGTCGAGCTCCGCGAGCCGTCGTTGCCGGTCCTCCAGGTAGGCGCGCCAGCGCTCCTCGTCGGCGTGCCTGGGATCGGCGAGCCAGGCGAGCTCGGCGGCGTGGCGGTCGGCCGGCCAGGAGCGGGCGACCCGCCAGATCGAGATGTCGGCGCCGACCACGGCGAGGAGCCGCTCGAGGCGGTGGAGGAGCGCCCACTTCTCGGCGACGGGGAGGAAGGGATAGGAGGAGGTCTCGACGCGGTAGAGCGCGGCCGCCTCCCCGCCGGGGCCAATCAGGACGTTCGAGCGCGCGTAGCGCAGCGGGAAGCGGATCAAGGCCGCACCTCCAGCGTCTCTCCCTTCGCCAACTCGACCTTCGACAGCAGCGAGGCGTGCCGGGTGAGGGGGCCGGGTCGACGGGCGAGGAGCCCACGCCGCAGGAGCCGGCGACGGACGCGGACCGGGTCGGCGAGATGGACGACCCCCGGCCCGACGATCCGCGAGCGCCGCAGTCGCGGCCCCTGCTCGTCGGGGGCCACCCAGAGGACGGCGGCTGGCCTGCGGGGTTCTCCGCTCCCCGGCAGGCCCCGGCCGAGCGAGCGCCGGGTCGGCGCGAGGCGCAGGGCGAGCCAGGAGAGCGCGAAGCGCTCCGGTCGCCGGCCGTCCGGGGTCGCCCGGGTCGCCACCGTGGCGAAGGCGACCGGCACGAGGACGAGCCCGATCGGCCAGTCGAGCGCCCCGAGCAGGGCGCCCAGGGCGAGTGTCCCGGCGCCCGCCGCGGCGGCGGCAAGGAGTCCCGCGGTCCGATCGCCGATCGCGAGGCCGCCTGCTCCTGCCGCCGCCGCCGCGAGCGCCGGGACGAGGGGCGAGCCCGAGCCGAGCGCCAGGACCGCGACCAGCGATCCGAGTGCCCAGCCGAGCCAGCGCAGCGGCACCCCGCCGGGGACCGGCAGCGGCCTGCCCTCGATCTGGTGGATGCGCCGCTCCGGCGAGAAGATCCGCTGGTAGGAGCGGACGCTGCCGTGGCCCTCGTTCACGGCAGCACCTGGTGGGCGATCGCCTTCGCCGCTTCGGCGACCTGACCGGGCGCGAAGACGAGCCATCCGACGACGATCGCCGCGCAGAAGAAGACGAGCAGGTCGGTGAAGCGCCGGTTGACCAGGAAAACCAGCGCGACGATCGCGACGATCCCCGTGTAGAGCTCGCCGGCGTATTCGCGCAGCAGGCCGGCCAGGTTCGCGCCGACCGAGTTGCCGGTGGCCGCCGACGCCGCAGCGGGGGACAGAAGCAGTGCGATCGTCGCGAGGACCGCGGCGACGACCAGCCCCACCCGTCTCACGCGACCGCCCCCTCGACCCCGGCGACATACCAGCGCCCGGCCAGTCGCAGGACCCGCAGGCGGTAGGCGACCGGATAGGTCGCCCCGCCCGTCGGGGCACGGAGCCGGGCCGCCACCATCAGCTCACGTCGCGCGCCTTCGCCTTCGCCGAGCTGCTCGGGTCGCCCGACCGAGACCGCCGCGAGCGCCCCGCCGAGCGGCACCACCCTCGCGCCCGGCGCGAGCAGGTATGAGAGCGCCCGGCCGTCGACCGCCGCGAGATAGGCGGGGACGAACGTCGCGACCAGTTCGCCGATCGCGCCCGCCGCGGGTCCGGCGACTGGCCGGGGCCGCTCGGGGTCGGCCCCGGCCGGCGCCGGCACCGCGACGATCGAGGGCGCACCCAGGACCGCCACCTCGCCCGCACCGCGGCGGACGATCGGGACGGCCAGCGCGAGGGAGCGCGCGTCGCGGAGATCACAGAGGACGGTGAGGACCCAGCGCCCGCCGCCGACGTCGGCGACGCGGACGACCTCGGCCTGACCCACCGCCTCGCCGCCCGCCGGGCCGCGGCCGCCCGCGACGTGGGCGCCTTCGGCGAGGAACGGCGCCAGCGCGGCGGGGGTCGGGGATTCGAGATAGGTCCGGGCGAAGCCGACGGCCAGGGCCTCCGCGGCACGACCGGGCCCGCCGACCCGGTCGGGGCCCGCGGTGGACCCGGGCCCCGGCGCCGCCACGAGCGCCACCGCCCCGCGGACCAGGAGGATCGCGACCGTGACCCAGAGGGCCGCCCTCCCGAGCGGGCGCAGGACGGCACCGACCGGGCGCGAGACCGTCCCGCGCCGTCCCGTTCCTGAAGAGATACCTGCTGACACCTGACCGACACCTCCGTTCCGCGTGTCCGCCTCCTGGGCGGCTTCGGCAGAAAGAGGCGCGGAGGGAGAGAGTGGTCACAGGCGCACTCGTGTGTGCGTGTACGGCTGTGTGTTCACCTGCCTGACGACCGGCAAGCCGAGCCGGCGGCGCGGACCTCGACGGTCGGCGTCGCCGCCCGACCCAGACTGTCAGCGGGCGGACTGGGTGCCGCCGTCGAGACCCGCAGCGAGCTGCCGCAGGACCCAGGGCCCCGTCCAGTCGCAGAGCTCATACCGAACCCAGACGCCCTCCCGGCGGCGGGCGACGATGCCGGCGGCGTGGAGGACGCCGAGCTGACGTGAGACGCTCTGCTGACTGATCGGCAGACGACCGGTGAGGGCGGTCACGGTCGGCCGTCCGCCCTCCTCGAGGGCCTCGATCAGCCTGATCCTGGTCGGATCGGCCAGTACACGCAGGGCTGCAGCCAACGACTCGACGGCCTGATCCGACAGTGACTCTTTGGTAGCGACCTCACCAGTAGGTACGGGTTCGCTCACAACGGTGTTGGTTGATCCGCTCATGCCCTCAAGATCGCCGACGAGGAGAACTGGTCCCCACGGCCCCTCACCCGACCGGGCAGGATGCCTTCCCTCGACATCGGCGCCGCATCGATCGGGCGTGCCGATCCTTGAACTCGATGCGCGGATCTTCGCCGACTGGCGGACATGGAGGATCGCGGCCCTGAAGTCACGTGTCTCATCAGTTGAGGGCGGTGAGATCCGGCGGCCGTGACTTATGGACGGGTCCAATCATCCGGAGGCGAGACCAGTGCCGCCCAGGGACGGGCGACCAGTTCTCCCGCCGTCGATCGTCAGGAGGAGTTCCGATTCTTCCGGGCAGCCGCTCGCAGTGCATTTTTTAATCGTGACGGTCACGCGTGAGACCGATCGACGAAGTCGAGCACGGGAGTGTTCGGGCAGCCCCGAAGGACGGCACGAGGCCTTTCGTGAAATCTTCGTCTCGGTCGTGGGCGCGGACCCGCCTGAACGGTACGAGAGAGTGATGGGGGCGGTGGGACCTGAAGCCCCGCGGGGACCTTGGTTTTGGATCATGAGTTCCCCGGGCGAGTTGGTCGTCAGTTCACCTCAAGTCTTACCCCGCGTCAGGAATCGCCCCATGCTTGACGGCGATGCGAACATATGTTCGTGTCCGCGAGCAGCCGGATAGGCCAGACCGAGAACCAGCTACGCCACGCGCTCGACCGCGGCGATGCCGAGGCTGCCCTCAGCGCCGCCCGCCTGTTGCTCAAGTGGCAACCCCGCGGGGAGCTAGCTGTCCTACCCACGGACGTTGTGAACACGACTGATCGGCGGCCGGTCTCCGAGTGAGCTGTGGGGCCTGCGCCGGTTGTAGTAGCGCAGGAAGGATGGCATCGAGCGGGCCCGCTCGGCT
>JAFDWB010000017.1 GCA_018268675.1 Actinomycetota bacterium | reverse complement strand
GTCCAGAGCCGGTGGCCGTTGTGGGCGTCGATCGCGAAGACGTCGTCGGCCCCGTCGGTGATGTAGATCGTCCCTTCGTACTCGATCGCCTGGCCCTCGGCGGAGAACTTGGCCGCGGTGGCGTTCTGGCCGATCTTGGTGACCCAGTCGCCCTTCAGTTCCTTGACGTTTTCGGTGTTGATTTCGGAGAGGGTCGAGAAGCGGTCGTTCGACATGCTGCCGCCGTTCGTGATCCAGTTGGCGCCGGCAGGTGCTTCGAGTTCCGCGGCGGAGAATTCGGGCGCCGGGGTGATGCCGTTGGGCCCTTCGCCGCCGCTCGCCGTGGTCGTCGTCGTGCCGCCGCTGCCGCCGCACGCCGCCAGCACTACTGCCGCCGCAAGCGCCATGAGCAGCGTCGCGAACCAAAGCCGGCGGCCTCCCTTCGGCCTTCCGAAACGTCCACTCATACCGACCTACCCCTTCCCAGGACGAGGGTCGATATCAGGACGATCCTAGGTGGGTCCCCCGTCCGGTAAGTCGACCCGATCCCAGTATCCGGGACGCTAGCACAGCGGTTCGGCCGGAAATTCAGCGGAAACGCAGGGGCGCGGACGCATGCCGGCGGCGCCCCGGACGGACCGCGCGCCGCCGCCTCGAACTGCTCTCCAGCACCCGTGGCACGTACTCGTCGGGCACCCGCCGGCCGCCGCCCGCTCGCGAGGAGCCGCGCGCCCGCCCTTCGAGCCGGCGGTGGAAGAGGCCGATCCCGACCGCCGCCACCACGGTGCCGATCGCCGCTACCAGCAGCGCCGGCACCCCCAGCAACCCGAGAACCACCAGCCCGACCAGGAACCCCGACACGATAGCCGCGTGGAGACCGTCTTCGCTGCGCCGACCGTTCATGAGCCCTCGAAGCGAAGGTACTCCTGACCGGTCGCCGGCCGGCCGTCCGGGCCTGACCCTGCAAGGAAACTGGCGGCGCCCTGGCCGCCGCGCGCCTCAGCGTCCCAGGCGCTTATACGCCGACCAGGCGGGCTTCGGCGCGAAACCGGGTCCGAACAGTCCCGAGCCGTCGCAGAAGTTGCAGGTTCCGGGGGAATCGGTGAAGGAGAACCAGTACACGCGCTGGACCCGCCAGGTGGCCGCGTTCGCGCGCAGCAGCTTGAACGCGCCGCTCAGTTCGCGCGCCTGCCCCCGCCACCCCTTCTCGAACGCGTTGTGGCCGTTGGCGGCGCTCGGCGTGCCGCTGCTCCAGCCGAGCTCGCTGAGCCAGATCGCCCGCCCCGGGTCGCGGGACTGCTTCAGCGCCGCCCGGACTTCTTCGATTTCCGGGGTCAGCTGCGTGTAGCTGTACGAGTACGGGTGGAGGGCGACGGCGACGAACTTGCCGCGGATCGCGGGCGTCGAGCGGTAGAGGCGTTCGAGGAAGTCGGCGGCGAGGTAGGACCGCTTGATCCGCCCCGGTACCGGCTTCGCCTTCCCACCCTTGGGCCGGGTGAAGAGCCCGCCGAGGACGATCCTGGCGCCCGGATCGGCGCTGCGCAGGTCGTGGTAGGACTGGACCACGAGCTGCCCGTACTGGGACGGGTTCGGGCGCGCGGCGAAGTACTTGTAGTTCTCCTCGTTCCAGATCTGCCAGATGCGGATCGGTCGCGGCGGGAGCAGCGGGTTTTCGGCCCAGAAGCTGCCGCCGGGGCCGTAGCGGAAGACCGCCAGCCGGAGGAATTCACGCCACCCCGAGCGCTGGGCGGCGGTCTGCACCGGCAGGCTCCGCGGCGCCTGCGCCCCGCCCACCCCTTCGTAGGCGACCGCCCAGCGCGGCGGCACGCCGAGGTAGGGGAGGACCGAGAGGCCCGCCTCGGCGGCGGCGCGCACGGTGGGATCGACGCCGCTCCAGTCGGGCGCGGCGCCGGGCGCCGACTGCACGCCCGCCCAGTTGATCGGCATCCGCAGGCTTTCCACCCCGCCCTGCCTGAGCACCTGCCCTTGCGCTTCGGTCGGCGTCTCGTTGGCGACGACGCCCCAGAAGTTCGCGGGCAGCGCCGCCGCGGCCGCGTTAGGCACGAGGAGCGCGGCCATTGCCAGGCCGATGGCGATGAGACAGGCTCTAAGTCCGTTTCGCTTCATTCCTCCCGTAACAGGCCGACCCCGTCACGGTTTCGCCCACCCCCCGTGTCGGTGGAGCGTCAGGCCGCGGGCGCGACCGGGGCGACGGCGAGGGTCTTGGAGCTCGCGTCGGCGCAGGTTTCGAAGGCGAGCGGCGCGACTTTCGTGCCGGTACCGCCGGGGACGCTCACGCGCAGGCCCGCCGCGATCGTCACCTTGCACTGGTTCGTCGGGAAGTTCAGGGCGTCGACGATCCGCAGCGTGGCGGTCGCGCTCTTGCCCGGGGCGAGGGTCACGCGCCGCGCTTTACCCGCTTCGTGGGTGGCGGGCGCGCCGATCCGCCGGCCCTTCAGGTCGACCGCGTTCACCTTCGGGTAGCCGGACAGGGTGCACGTGGCGCCGGAAAGGTTCGTGAACTCGATCCGGTAGTAGACGCTGCCCGCCGTCCCGCCCCCCGGTTCTTCGCCTGCCCAGATGACCAGGCCCGAGGCCGGGCAGGCCTTGGCGGCGGTCGCCTCGGCGGCGGTGGGCGCGAGCACGGCCGCGGCGAGAAGCGCGGCGGCCGCCAACGGGGTGAACAGCAAGCGAGCTTTCATGCCGGAAAGGTAGCCCTTCGATCGCGTTCTGGGAAGCCCCGTCATTCCTATCGGCGAGGATGGGCCGATGGCGGAGTACGTCGCGGCGATCGACCAGGGGACGACCTCGACCCGCCTGATCCTCTTCGACCGCGACGGGCGGATCAGGGCGGTCGACCAGCGCGAGCACGAGCAGATCACGCCGCGAGCGGGCTGGGTCGAGCACGACCCGACGGAGATCTGGCGGCGGGTGCGCGAGGTGATCGGGGGCGCCCTGGCGAGCTCCGGCGCCGAGGCCGGCGACGTCGCCGCGATCGGGATCACGAACCAGCGCGAGACGACCGTGGTCTGGGACCGCGAGACCGGCGAGCCGATCCACGACGCGATCGTCTGGCAGGACACGCGGACCGCCGACCTCGTCGGCGCGCTGGCCGGCGATGCGGGCCCGGACCGCCTCCGCCGCGCGGTCGGCCTGCCGCTCTCGACCTACTTCTCGGGCCCGAAGATCGCCTGGATCCTCGACCGCGTCGCGGGGGCGCGCCGCCGCGCCGAGGCGGGCGAGCTCGCCTTCGGCACGATCGACAGCTGGGTTTTGTGGAACCTCACCGGCGGCCCCGACGGCGGCGTCCACGCCACCGACGTCTCGAACGCGAGCCGCACCATGCTGATGAGCCTGGAGACGCTCGACTGGCACCAGCCGAGCCTCGACCTGATCGGGATCCCGCGCGCGATGCTGCCGGCGATCCGCTCCTCCGCCGAGGTCTACGGCGAGGTGCATGGGACGGCGCTCGGCGGGCGCCCGGTGGCGGCCATGCTCGGCGACCAGCAGGCGGCGATGGTCGGCCAGACCTGCTTCGACCCCGGCGACGCGAAGAACACCTACGGCACCGGTTCGTTCCTCTTGCTCAACACCGGCGCCGAGATCGTCCACACCGACAAGCTGCTGACCACGGTCGGCGCGCGGCTCGGTCCCGACGGTCCGCCGCAGTACATGCTCGAGGGCTCGATCGCGGTGACCGGCGCCGCCGTACAGTGGCTGCGCGACCGGATCGGGCTGATCGAGAGCGCGGCGGAGATCGAGGCGTTGGCGGCGAGCGTCGAGGACAACGGCGGCGTCTACTTCGTCCCCGCCTTCTCCGGGCTCTTCGCCCCCTACTGGCGCGAAGACGCCCGCGGCGCGATCGTCGGCCTCACCGCCTACGCCAACAAGGGCCACCTCGCGCGGGCGACGCTGGAGGCGACCGCGTGGCAGAGCCGCGAGGTGGTCGACGCCGCCAACGAGGTCGCCGGGGTGCCGCTCGCGGCGCTGAAGGTCGACGGCGGGATGACCGCCGACGGGCTGCTGATGCAGTTCCAGGCCGACGTGCTCGGCGTGCCGGTGATCCGTCCGGCGGTGATCGAGACGACGGCCCTCGGCGCCGCCTTCGCCGCCGGCCTCGCGACCGGCTTTTGGTCGGGCACCGAGGAGCTGCGCGAGCGCTGGGCGGAGGATCGTCGCTGGGAGCCGCGGATGGGTGAGGAGGAGCGCGAGCGCCGCCACCGGCAGTGGCGCAAGGCGGTCGAGCGGACCTTCGGCTGGGTAGATTAGCCCGCGCCTGCCGTCCCCGCCCGCCGCGCTACGGCACCTCGCCCGAGTCGGCCAGGCGCGGGTCCCACGCCGGCGCCTCCGCGACCGCCGCGATCGCGAACGCCGGGATCCCGGCCACCAGCATGATCAGCCCGGACAGCTGCTGGTCGGCGAGCGCCGCGGCCGTGCCGAGCGCTTCCCGGTAGGGCCCGTACACCGGCGCGCCTGCCGCCAGCAGCCAGATCGAGATCGCCGCCATCGGGATCATGCAGGCGGCGACACAGAGGCAGCGGCCGCGCGCGCCGGCCCGGTGGGGGAGCGGGTCGGCCCCGATCAGCGGCGCCCAGACCAGCGTCGCGGTGAGCAGGTAGAGGGCGTGCTCGCCGACGTGGGCGAGGCCATTTTCCAGGGTCAGGTCGTAGACGGCGGGGATGTGGCTGATCACCACCACCGCGGAGAAGAGGACGGTGGAGAGGATCGGGCCGGTGAGCGCGACGACGGGGCGGGAGTGGAGGGCGGCGGCGAGCCGGTGGCGACCGGTCCGGCCGAGCGCGAAGAAGGCGAGCCGGATCGGCGCTCCGGCGACCAGCAGCGGCGCCGCGGCGAGCCAGATCAGCATGTGCTCGACCATGTGGGCGGAGAGGTGTTCGTCGGCCGCCGCGCCGATCCCGCCGTCGGCCCAGCTCGGCGGCGGCCAGGTAGACGACGCCGACCGCGACGGTCAGCAGCGAGAAGACGAGCCCGATCGTCCCGTCCAGCCGCCATTCGGCGAGGAAGCCCGGCACCTGCATCAGGCCTTTGTACTGCAATCTCGGCGGCCCCACTAGGCTTCCCTGCATGGACGACGACTGGCGACTTCAGATCGGCCTCGAAGACCGCGGGACCGCGCGCAAGCTGGCCGACGCGATCAGCTCCGCCGAGCTCGAACACGACCTCGCGATGGATGTGGACAAGCGGGTGATCGTCAGCCACGACGACGCGCAGATCTTCCTCTACGCCGGGGAGCGCGACCAGCTCGACCGCGCCGATGCGGCGGTGCGCAAATACGTCGATGCGCAGGGGTGGAGGGCGACCACGGAGCTGCGTCACTGGCACCCGGTCGCCGAGGATTGGGAGGACCCCGACGCGCCCGAGCCCACCACCGACGCGGAGAAGGCCGCCGAGCGCGAACGACTGATGAAGACCGAGGACGAAGAGGTCGCCGCCCACGACGGGTACGCCGAGTTCGAGGTCCGGGTCGAGTTCCCCTCCCACCGCGAGGCGAAGGAGTTCGCCGCGCGGCTGCAGGCGGAGGGCCTCCAGCCGGTGCGCCGCTGGCGCTACATGGTCGTCGGCGCCGCCGACGAGGACGCCGCCAAGGAACTCGCCGACCGCATCCGCGCCGAGGCGCCCGCCGACAGCAAGGTCACCGCCGAGGGCTCGCTCGGCGCCGCCTGGCACGAGCGCCCCCCGAACCCCTTCTTCTTCCTCGGCGGCCTCGCCGACAGCTGACGCCCCGGGCCGGCGCGCCGCGCCAGGTGGCGCCCCGGCGAGTCGAGGACCGCGCTCGTCGTCCCTGACCCGGTCCTCCTCGAAGGAGAGCCGGGAGCCGTGGGTGTCCTAGATGTAATTCCTGACCACGTTGTTCATCCGGGTCTCCTTGGAGGCTGGGGGTGTCGATCCACCCAGCACCAAGGAGAACCCGGATGAAGATTCACGCTAATGCCCCCTTCGGTCCGAAGGGGCGACTGACGATGGTGAGGCGCGTCGTCGAGGAGGACTGGTCGCTCACGGAGGCGGCCGAGGCCGCCGGAGTGAGCGAGCGCACCGCCCGCAAGTGGGTAGACCGCTACCGGGGGGAGGGCGAAGCCGGCCTCGTGGACCGCAGCTCGGCCCCGGGGACGGTGGCCAACCGCACCGAGGAGGGCACGGTCGAGGCGATCGCCGCCCTGCGGCGCGTGCGGATGACCGGCGCGGAGATCTCCGAGTGCCTGGGCATGGCGCTCTCGACGGTCTCGGGGATCCTGCGGCGGATCGGGCTCGGCAAGCTCTCTCGCCTGGAGCCGGCAGAGCCGCCCAACCGCTATGAGCGAAAGAAGCCGGGAGAGCTGATCCACATCGACGTCAAGAAGCTGGTGCGGATCGAGCGCGGCGCCGGGCACCGGGCGACCGGCAGGCGCACCAAGCACGCCCGCGGCGCCGGATGGGAGTTCGTCCACGTCTGCGTCGACGACGCCACCCGCCTGGCCTACGTCGAGGTCCTGGGCGACGAGAGGGCGAAGACGTGTGTCGCCTTCCTGCGCCGGGCCGTGGCCTTCTACCGCGGCCACGGGATCAGGGTCGAGCGGCTGATGACCGACAACGGCGGCGCCTATCGCTCGACCGTGCACGCGATCGCCTGCAAGGCCTTGAAGGTCCGCCACCTCCGCACCCGCCCCTATCGGCCGCGCACCAACGGCAAGGCGGAGAGGTTCATCCGCACGATGCTCGGCGGCTGGGCCTACGGGGCGATCTATCGCTCCTCGGCCGAGCGGACGGCGGCACTATCCGGCTGGCTCGAGTTCTATAACTGGCACAGACCACACGGCTCACTCAGCCACAGGTCGCCCGGAGCCCGCCTCGGCGAGCTGAAGCGGAACAACGTGGTCGGGTCTTACAGCTAAGGACCTACCTAAGAACCCGACTGAGGACGACGCCCAGCGAAGTGTGTGCGGCGCCGCCGGGCGTGCGCGCGGGTTTTGAGACAGGTTCTAAGCTGGCGGGACGGACTCTCGGCCTCGACAGAGCGTCGGCCTATAGCGTCGAATTGTCGATCACGAAGCGGTAGCGGATGTCGGAGCCCAGCACGCGCTCCCAGGCGTCGTTGATCTGATCGGCCGAGATGCGCTCGATCTCGGCGCCGATGCCGTGCCCGGCACCGGAAATGTCGACTGGGCCTCCCCTGAAAAGACCGTCTCCTCGGTCAGCCGGGTCGCAGTCGACCCGAATCTCACCTGGCTCGTGCCCAGCTACATACCGGTACGGGGGGGATGCCGCTGTGTTGGGGCCTGCACCACCGATTCGCCCGCATGGAGCGTTTCCGCGGGTTCCCCGTTCGGGGTCGTCAGCCCCCAACCGGCCATCACGGCCGCCGTGCCTTCGATCCAGGTCTGCGTCGTCGCGAGGCGGATCGCGGCGCCGTTACGGGCGCCGAGAGCCTACCGATACGCGACCTGCAATGGCGACAGCGGCGGTCCGCTCCTGATGGCCACCCCCGGTACC
Source organism: Actinomycetota bacterium (assembly GCA_018268675.1). Lineage (GTDB taxonomy): Bacteria > Actinomycetota > Thermoleophilia > Solirubrobacterales > 70-9 > VAYN01. The sequence goes on along the minus strand of JAFDWB010000017.1, from coordinate 38,043 downwards.
GGTGAACCTGTCGAGCGCCGACTATGTGGCAGCACCGCGCCGCCGGCCGCTCCGCAGACGACGCCGACCCTGCCGAGGACGTCGAGGTCGCAGGCCGAAGCTGGCCTGGACCCCGTCCCCGCGTTGACACCCACCTGGGCTGATTAGGCCCGGATGCCGAGGAGGGGCGGAGCCCCGACGAGTCATCCGGGACGGCACCCAGGATGGCCGCTCGACCACCAAGGAGATCGAGTCGGCAGAGCAACGCAAGCAACGCGGTGCCCAGCAGAAGCTGGAGATGGTCATCGCCGGGATGAGGGGCGACCGGTCGGTGAGGGACGTCTGTCGGGAGCACGACGTGGCGGAGGCCCTCTACCACTCCTGGCGCGACAAGATCCTCGAGGGCGGCAAGGCCGCGCTCGCGGGCAAGGACGAGCGCCGGGCGGAGAAGGAGCTCCGCAAGAAGATCGGCGAGCCGGGGCGCGCCCTCGGTCGCAAGACCTAGGAGCTCGACATCGCGGGGGAAGCATTTGCGGGGCCGGGAGTGAGGGAGCGCGTCGCCCGGTCCCGCCGACTCGTCGCCGGCGGCCGCAAGGTCGCCGTCGTGGCGCGCGTCCTGCAGATCTCCCGCCAGGCGATCTACCGCACCCCGAAGACAAGGCCGGCCGCCCAGGGGCGGCCGGCCACCGGGACGATCGACCGGGGCGATCGTCGAGGTCGCCCGGGCCGACCCGACCGACGGCACCCGGATGGTGGCCGCCCTGACGAGCCGGGAGATCGAGCGGCCGATCTCCCGCAAGCGGGCGCAGCGGGTGATGCGGGCCGAGGGCCTGCTGCAGCGCCACCGGCCCTCCGGCCGTCGACCGGGCTTCTTCCGGGTCGAGCGCCCCGACCAGCTCCGGCACATGGACATGACCTCGGTCTGGGTGGCCGAGCACGGCTGGTGCCACCTGAACGCGATCGTCGACTGCTGCACCCGGGAGATCCCGGGCTTCGCCCTCGACCTGCGCTGCCGCCGCCAGGAGGCCGGGGCGGTCGTCGAGGCCGCCGTCGCCGCCCATTCGATCGAGCCGGGTCGACTGACGCTGGGCACGGACAACGGCACCGCCTACACATCGCGTGGGTTCCGTGCCCATCTCGCCGGACTCGGCATCACCCACCGTCGCGGCGGCTACCGCGACCCGGAGTCCCAGGCCTTCATCGAGTCGTGGTTCTCGAAGTTGAAGGAGCGCCTGGTCTGGCGCTCTGAGTTCGAGACCCTCGAGGAGGCTCGACAGGCGATCGCCGCCTACGTCGAGACCTATCACCACCGACCCCACTCGGGGCTCGGCCACCGCACACCGAAGGAGGTGAGGGAGACCTGGGAGGATGCCCGGGAGAGCGAGGCGTCTACTGAATCACGCGGCCTCGGGTGACAACGTTGGAGGGGTCCAGGCCAGGCCTGTCAGGGCGCGTTTCCCTATCGTCAGGGGCACCGTCCACACCGGGGCCTGGATCCCGCCACCCCGGCGCGTGCGAATGTCGTGCCCTTGCCCTCGGGCGCGTCGGACGTCAGAGGGGTGAGCAGACGCGCCCGCCTCGGCGGCCTGATCAACGAGTACCGCATCGCTGCTTGACGGCGCCGGAGAGCAGGTTCGCCGGATCAGGTCCCGCGGTCGAGCGTGGTCTTGAAATGCCAGATCCTCGACCTCTGATCGGGTCGCATCGCCATGACCGTGACCGCCAGCGGGGTGGCCGCGAGGAGTGCCCCGATGGTCGCCGGGAGCGAGTCGCCCGATGGGACGCCTCGTTCGGGCAGGTTCGAGTTTGCGCACCCCACACGAATACGAAAAACACTACGAAGAACTGTGGAAATATTTCGCTGAATCAAGCACCGGCCGCGTCCACCGACGCGGCCGGTGTCGTTTCGGGGAGCCGCGGTCCGGCGATTAGGGTTCCCCTGCACGGAATGAAGCGGGGTGAAGAGATCGGGCTTGGACGCGCCGCGCGCGTCCCGACCACCAAGGCCGGGGTCGCGGCGCAAAAGCTGAGGCGGATGATCGTCCTCGGCGAACTGAAGGCCGGCACGCGGTTGCGCCAAGCGGAGACCGCGGAGCTGCTCGGCACCAGCACCACGCCGGGCAGGGAGGCGTTCGCGACGCTCGCCCGCGAGGGCCTGATCCACCACGATGCCCACCGGGGCGCGGTGGTCACCGCCCCCCACCCACACCGATCCCCACGAAAATTACGACATCCTGTTCCTGCTGGAACCGCGGGCGGCGGAGCTGGCAAACGGCGCGGCTCACCGAGGCGGAGCTGGAGGACCTCGAGCGCCTCTCGGCGACGCTGAACGAGACCGCCTCGCGGCGGATCTGCCAGCGGGTCGAGCTGAAGGCCGAGTTCCATCGCCGCATCTACGTCGCGGTGGGACGGCCGCGCCTCACCAAGATGATCGACGGCTTGCGCGAGGCACTCTCCCGCTTCGTCGCGCTGGCGATCAGCGGCGCCTCGATCGAGCTGCGGGAGATGGAGGAACACGAGCACCGGGACATCGTCGACGCCCTCGGTTCCGGCGACGGCGCCCGCGCAAGCGCCGCGATGGAGCGCCATCTCCGGCGCGGCGTCGACCTGATCGCCGAGCTGGTCGTCGGCGCCGAAGCCGAGCCGGCCGAGCGGACCTGAAGCCTCAGTCGCCCGGGTCGGGCGGGAAGCGGGCGGGGCGCTTCTCGCGGAACGCGGCGACACCCTCTTCGCACTCCGGCGAGGAGAAGGCGCGGTCGCTCAGGACGAGGGCCGATCTCAGCGCCTCGTGTTTGTCGGTGTCGAAGGACATGCCGATCGCCTCCTTCAGGTAACGGAGGGCTCGCGGCGGGCGTTCGGTCAGCGTGGTGGCGACGGCGCGGGCGGTCGCGAGCGCCTCACCCGCGGGCGCGATCCGGTTGATCAGTCCCCAGGCTCGCGCCTCGGCCGCGGAGATCGGTTCGGCCAGGAACATCAGCTCCTTCGCCCGCCCCTCCCCCACCCGCCGCGTCACCCGTACCGGGCCACCGCTGCCGGGGAAGACGCCCAGCTTGATCTCCGGCGAGGCGAAGCGGGCGTTCTCGTCGGCGACGAGGATGTCGCAGCAGACCGCGATCTCAACTCCGCCGCCGAAGACGATGCCGACCAACGCCGCCACCGTCGGCTTGGGGAACTCGTCGAGCCGGCTGAAGACCTCGTACTGGCGCCCGAGCTTGCGCGGGACGACCTGGCCCGGCTCCATCAACTCGTCGAACTCGGCGATGTCGGAGCCCGCGCAGAAGGCGCGGTCGCCGGCCGCGGTGACGATCACCGCACGCACGCCTCGGTCGGACTCGGCGCGCTTGAGGGCGGCGTCGAGCTGCGGCGCCATCGCCAGGTTGAAGACGTTCAGCGGCGGGTTGTCGAGGGTGATCGTCGCGATCTCCCGCTCAACCTCGTAGTGGACCAGCTCCGTCATCTAGAGTGGATTCTAATATCAGATAGATAATTCGACACGAGTACCGGGAGTAGGAATGGCGGCGTCCGCGACGAGCAGCACCGGCTTCGAACCAGACCGCTGGGTGCGGGAGGGCGACACCGTGGTCTGGGGCCAGGCGGCCGCCGAGCCGCGCGGCCTGACCGCGCCGCTGCTGGAGGCGCGGCACCGGATCGGCCCGTTCCGCTGCTTCTTCGCGATGAACCTGAGCGACACGGTCGAGCCCGAGCACGCCGACCTCGTCACCTTCCTCTCCTACACCGCCGCCGGCTCCAACCGCAGGCTCTCGACCGCCGGCGTCCTCGAGATCCTGCCGGTCCACTACTCCGACTACCCGCGCTTGATCGGCGACCGGCGGCTGCCGGTTGACGTGGTCCTCCTCCAGGTGTCCCCGCCCGACCTCGAGGGCCGTTACAGCCTCGGCTTCGCCGACGAGTACCTCTCCGCCGCGATCGAGAACGCCCGCGTCGTGATCGGCGAAGTCAACGAGCACGCCCCGCGCACCAGCTCGCGCCTGCTGAAGGAGGACGACTTCGACCTCCTCGTCCCCGGCGCGGCGCCGCCCCTGACGGTCGAGCCACGGGAGCCCAGCGACGTCGAGCGCGAGATCTCGCGGCGGATCGGCGAGCTGGTCGAGGACGGCTCGACCCTGCAGACCGGGATCGGTAGCCTGCCCGACGCGATCCTCGCGGCGCTGTCGGACCACCGGGACCTCGGCCTCCACAGCGGCTCGATCGGCGACCGCGCGCTCGACCTGATCGAGGCCGGCGTCATCACCAACGCGCGGAAGACCGTCGACCCCGGCGTCTCGGTCGCCGCGGTCCTGATCGGCAGCGAGCGGCTCTACCGCTTCGCCGACGGCAACCCGGAGCTGCAGCTCCGCGACACCCGCTACACCCACGACGCCGAGCTGCTCGCCGCGCAGCGCCGCTTCGTCGCCCTCAACACCGCCTTCGAGGTCGACCTCACCGGCCAGGTCAACGCCGAGGTCGCGGGCGGCCGCTACCGCGGCGCGGTCGGCGGCGCGATGGACTTCCTGCGCGGCGCGGCTCGCTCCGAGGGCGGCCTGCCGATCGTCGCCCTGCCTTCGACCGCGGCCGGCACCAGCCGCATCGTCGCCCGCCTCAGCGGGCCGGTCAGCACCCCACGCGCCGACGCCGGCGTGTTCGTCACCGAGCACGGAGCCGCCGACCTCCGCGGCCTGACCTTGAGCGAGCGACCGCGCCGAATGCTGGAGCTGGTCGATCCGAGCCACCGCGAGGCGATCGAAGCCGAAGCGGCGGCCAACCAACTTGTCCCGCAGTAACTCGAAAAGGAATGAACATGCGTCGTGCCGCCATCGTCTCGCCCCTTCGCACCCCGGTCGGAGCCTTCGGGGGCTCGCTGCAGCCGGTCCCCGTCGAGGATCTCTCGGCGACCGTGGTGAAAGCAGTCATGGAGCGGACCGGAATCGATCCCGAGCTGATCGGGGACGTATCCTTCGCCCAGTCCTACGCCAACTCCGAGACGCCCTGCATCGGCCGCTGGGCGGCGCTCCACGCGGGCCTGCCGATCTCCACGCCGGGCTTCCAGATCGACCGCCGTTGCGGCGGCGGACTGACGGCGATCGCGATCGCCGCGATGGAGGTGCAGACCGGGGTCGCCGACGTCGTCCTCGCCGGTGGAGTCGAGAGCATGAGCAACATCGAGCGCTACGCCACCGACACCCGCTGGGGCAAGAAGAGCGGCGCGATCGTCCTCCACGACCGCCTCGACCGCGGCCGCGAACGCTCGCAGCCGGTCTGGCGGTTCGGCGAGATCTCGGGGATGATCGAGACCGCCGAGAACCTCGCGCGTGAGTTCGAGATCGACCGCGCCGAAGCCGACGAGTTCGCGGCCCGCAGTCAGCAGCGCGCGGCGGCCGCCTGGGAGGACGGGCGCTTCGCCGAGGAGGTCGTGCCGGTCAGCGTGCCGCAGCGCCGCGGCGACCCGATCACGGTCGACCGCGACGAGGGCGTGCGCGCCGACACGACCGTCGAGCGGCTGGCCAAACTGCGGACGGTGATGGCGGGAGGCACGGTCACCGCGGGCAACGCGGCCCAGCAGAACGACGCCGCCGCCGCCTGCCTCGTGGTCGCCGAGGACAAGCTGGAAGAGCTCGGCCTCGAGCCGCTCGGCTACTTGGTCGGCTGGGCCGCGGCGGGCTGCGAGCCGGCGACGATGGGGATCGGCCCCGTGCCCGCGGTGAAGAAACTCTTCGACCGCACCGGCCACAGCCTCGACCAGATGGACCTGGTCGAGATCAACGAGGCGTTCGCCGTCCAGGTCCTCTCGGTGCTGCAGAGCTGGGGGTGGCACGACCCCGAGCGGCTGAACGTCAACGGCTCAGGCATCTCGCTCGGCCATCCTGTCGGTGCCACCGGGGTGCGGATCATGACCACGCTCCTGCACGAGCTGCGACGGCGCGGCGGCAGGCTGGGGCTGGAGACGATGTGCGTCGGCGGCGGCCAGGGGGTCGCCGCGGTCTTCGAAGCCGCCTGATTCAGGCCCGGCCCCGGTCGAGGAACCGCTCGATCAGGGCCAGCGTCTCCTCGGGGCGCTCGAGCTGCGGCACGTGGCCGCACTCGCGGACCGGCTCGAAACGGGCCCCGGGGATCGACGCGGCGTAGGCGCGCCCGTAAGCGGCGGAGGCGATCCGATCGTCTTCGCCCCAGATGACCAAGGTCGGCACGGCGATCCCCGCGAGGCGGTCACGGAGGCCGGGGTCGTGAAGGTAGGGATCGCCGACCAGCGCCCTCATCGCCTCGATCCCATCGCGGCCCCGCCGGCGCTGCTCCGTACTGAGCGACTCCGGGTCGACGTAGAAACGGTCGGCGTCGTGGAAGGAGTGCTCGGCGACGCCGCGGGCGTCGAGGGCGAAGAAATCGGCCAGGGTCTCACCCTCGACCGCGATCCCCACCGCGTCGATCAGGACCAGGTCGGTGATCCGGGCGGCCTCCACACCGAGGCACAGCTCGGCAGCGATCCAGCCGCCGAGCGAGGAGCCGATCACGACCACGTCCTCGAGGTCGGCGGTCGCGAGGTGGCGTCCGTAGAGGGCGGCGAGGTCGGCGATCTGGCTGATCCCCTCGGGCAGTTCACCGTCCCAGCCGGGGTGGGTCGGAGTCAGCGTGCGCATCGTCCGCGACAGTGCCCGCGAGAGCGGTGCGACGGTCACCGGCCCGCCGCCGCCGTGAAGGACCAGGCAGGGGCGGCCGGAGCCGCCCTCGCGCAGGCTGAAGCCGAGCGCGCCGCTCATATCTCCACCCGATCGAGCAGCGCCTGGTCGGCCGCCGGGCTCGTGCGGATCAGCAGCAGCGCGAGGCCCGCAGCGACGAGGCTGGCAATGCCGCCCGCGAGGAAGGCGGCCGAGTAGCCGCCGCTGAGTGCCTCGAGGGCATTCGAGCCACCGGCCAGGAGGCTGTCGGTGCGGCTGGTGGCGAGCGTGGCGAAGCCGGCCAGCCCGAGCGCCCCGCCGACCAGGCGCGAGGTGTTGAGAATGCCGGAGACGAGCCCAGCCTCGTCCGCCTCGGCGCCCTCCAGCGCGGCGATCGTCGCCGCCACCAGAGCGAAGCCGAGGCCGACCGTGGCAACGATGCCGCCCGGCAGGACATCGGTGACGTAGCTGCCGGCGGGCGAGACCCCGGTCAAGATGAGCAACCCGGCACCGACGCCGCAAAGCCCGAGACAGAGCACGGTGCGCACGCCGAGGGCGCGGATCGCCCGCGGCGCCGTCGTCGTCGAGGCGAACACGGCAAGGGTCAACGGCAGGAAGGAAAGTCCAGCTTCGAGCGCGTCGGCGCCGCGCACCTGCTGCAGGTAGAGCGAGAGGAAATACCACATCGAGAAGCCGCCGAGGAAGAGCAGGATCACGATCAGGTTCGCCGAGCGCAGCTGCGGATCGCGGAGGACCCGCGGCGGCACCAGCGGGTCGCTCGCCCAGTGCCACTCGACCAGGCCGAAGACGACGAGCAGCGCCAGGCCCGCGGCAAGGGGCAGGAGCACTCCGAGCGAGCCCCAACCGAGCGCCTCGCTGCGGACGATCCCGAGTACCAGGAGCGAGAGGCCCGCGGTGATCAGCGCCGCGCCCGGCACGTCGAACCGGCGCCCGGCCGGCCGCGGGCCGTCGGCGGGGATCGTCCCGACCGCGAAGGCGAGGACGAGGATTCCGGCGGGGACGTTGATCAGGAAGATCGCGGGCCAACCGAAGGCCTGCGTGAGGACACCGCCGAGCAGCATCCCGACACTGCCGCCGAAACCCGACATCGCCGCCCAGGCGCTGAGCGCGCGATTCCGCGCGTGGCCTTCGGGAAAGCTCGAGGAGAGGATCGCCAGACTGGCCGGAGAGACGATCGCCCCGCCGACCCCCTGCACGGCCCGCGCGGCGATCAGCCTGCCGCTCGAGTCGGCGAGCGCGCAGCCGAGCGAGGAGAGGGTGAAGAGGCCGATGCCGGCGAGAAAGACGGTCCGCCGGCCGAGCAGGTCGCCGGCCCGGCCGCCGAGCATCAGGCAGCCGGCCAGGGCCAACGTGTAGGCGTTGACCACCCACTGCAGGCCGGCATCGGTGAAGCCCAGTTGGGTACGGATCGAAGGCAGTGCAATGTTGACGATCGCGACATCGAGCATCGCCATGAACTGGGCGGCGCAGGCGACAGCGATCAGCTTCTTCCCCGTCGCCCCGACGGTCAAGGAATCTTCCATCGTGCCCAGGGTAATCTAATTTGCTCCAGAAAATGCGTTAGGTTCCAAGGCGATGTCAGGGTGCGAGACACTGCGACAGTCCGGCGAGGTGGCGACGATCCTGGGCGACTTCTTCGGCGCCGGAGGCGAATGAGTTGACGCCCCTCCGAATGCGACACGAGATCCCCTCTCCGCCGCTCGATCCGAGTCACTTCCCGACCCACCGCGAGCGACTCGCCGACGGCACCGAGATCGCTTTTCACCGCGAGGGCGTCGGTGGACTGCCCGTCGTCCTCGTCCACGGCTGGCCAGGCTCGAAGCGCCTCTGGTGGCGGAACATCGAACCACTGGCGGCAGCCGGGTTCGAGGTGATCGTGCCCGACGCCCGCGGCTTCGGCGACTCTTCGGTCCCCCCCGGCCCGCGCGAGTTCGCCGACATTCCGGCCTCGGCGGGCGACATCGCAGCGCTGCTGGCGGCCCTCGGCCACCGGCGCTGCGTCCTGGTCGGCGGCGACGTCGGCTCGGCGGTCGTCCAGCACCTCGCGCTCAGCCGCCCCGACCTGGTCCTCCGCCAGGTCGTCTTCAACGGCCTCAGTCCGCACCTACCGACCGAATACGAGGAGGCGGGGATCGCGGGCAGCCAGTTCGAGGAGATCGCCGCGGTCTCCGATCACCTCCACGTCCACGGCGCCGAAGCCGATGCGCTGGTAGCCGAACTCGACTCGCCCGAGGCCCGGGTGGGATATGTCGAAACCTTCCTGCGCGGCCGGCGTTGGCGGCCCGACCACCCGGTCCGTCACCTCGCCGGAGAGGGCAACGTCGACGGCTCCGCGGCCGCCTTCCTCGCCGCGCCGTTCGCCGACGCGGCGCGCTTCCGCGCCGGCCTCGGCTACTACGAGGCCGGCGTAAACCGTGAGCTCCGCTCCGCCGTCCCGCGACTGGCCGAGCCCAATCTCTCGACCCCCTCGCTGATCCTCTACGGAGTCGAAGACGAAATCGTCGGCCCCAACTACCCGCGCCGGATGGAGGTCGCCCTGCGGCGCCGCGTCGGCCCTTACCTGGTCGGCGAAAGCGGCCACTTCGTGCAGTGGGAGCGGGCCGACGTGCTGAACCGCGCGGTCTCCTCCTTCTGCGCCGACCTGCTTGACCAAAAACCGAACCCAGAGTAGATTTTGTCGCCGTCGACCGAACCCGGAGGAGGGATTGTGCCATCGACCAAGCAGAGTGAGCGGGAAGAGCTCGCCGAGTACCGACGCCTCAACGTCCCGCTCTACAACGAGAAGAAGCTGAAGCTCGGGCTGTTCTCGATGAACTGCAGCGGCGGGATGATCATCTCCCAGGCGCCGAGCAGTTGGACGATCGACTGGGACTACCACCTGAAGCTGGCACGGAAGGCCGATGCGCTCGACTTCGAGGCCTACATCCCGGTGGCCCGCTGGCGCGGGGTCGGCGGTGAGATGGACTTCCTCGGCGAGAACTACGAGACCTTCACCTACGCCTCGGCGATGGCGGCCAGCACGGAGAACATCATGACCTTCGCCACCGTGCACGCGCCGATCGTCCACCCGATCGTCGCCGCCAAGGCCGGGGCGACGATCGACAGCGTCTCCGCCGGGCGGTTCGGGATGAACGTCGTGATGGGTTGGCTGGTGCCCGAGTTCGAGATGTTCGGGGTCCAGCAGCGCGACCACGAGACCCGTTACGAATACGGCTCCGAGTGGATCGACGTCGTCGACCGGCTCTGGTCGGAGAGCGAGCACTTCGATTTCGACGGTCGCTTCCTGCAGTTGAAGGACGCCCAGGCACGGCCGAAGCCGATCCAGCCGCGGCCGCCGATCCTCAACGCCGGCAACTCCCCCACCGGCGGCGCCTGGGCGGCCCGCCACGCCGACTTCAACTTCAGCTCGTTCGCCGACCTCGAAGGGGCGCGCAACTACACCCGCGAGATCAAGCGGGTCGCCAACGAGGAGCACGGCCGCGACATCGGCGTGCTGACCTACGGCCTGGTCATCTGCCGCGACACCGAGGAGGAGGCACAGGCCGTCCACCAGCAGATCATCGACATGGCCGACTGGCGCGCCGCCCACAACTGGATGTCGGTCCTCGGAGTCGAGAGCGGCTCCTTCAACGAGCAGATGCACGGCCCGTTGGCCGAATTCTTCGTCGCCGGGGCGGGCGCGGCGCGCGTCGTCGGCACCCCCGAACAGGTCGTCGAGCAGCTCGGGCAGATCAACCAGGCGGGGATGGACGGGGTGATGCTCGGCTTCCTCAACTGGAACGAGGAACTCGACTACTTCGGCGAGCGGGTGCTGCCGCTGCTCACCGAAGCCGGGCTGCGCGGGTGAGGGCGATCTATCTCAACGACGGCTACGAGGTCGAGCTGCGCGACCTCCCCGAGCCCGAGCCAGGTGCCGACGAGGTCCTCGTCCGAGTGCAGGCCGGCGGCATCTGCGGCACCGACATGTCTGTGTACGCCAACAACCATTTCCTCCGCCGGGCGCCGCAGATCCTCGGCCACGAGGTCTCCGGAGAGGTCGTCCGGACGGGGTCCGCAGTCCACGGTTGGGGCCCGGGCGACCGGGTCTTCGTCAGCCCGCTCGTCGTCTGCGGTGAGTGCGCCGCCTGCCGCGCGGGCCGGCCGACCCAATGCGAAAGCGCGAAGCTACCGGGGCTGGACCTGCCGGGGCTGTTCAGCGACCTGATCGCGATGCCGGCCAAAGTCCTCCACCGCCTCCCCGACCAGGTCAACTGGCGGGCCGGGGCGATGATCGAGCCGACCTCGGTCGCCCACCACGCCGTCCGCCGCGCCGAACCGGCGAAGGGGTCGTCGGTCGCGGTGCTCGGCGCCGGGCCGATCGGTGCCCTGGCGGCGTTGATCTGCCACCACGTCCACGAGGCGCGCCTGCTGGTCTCCGATCTGAAGCCTTCCAATCTCGACCTCCTCACCCGACTGACCGGCGCCGCCACCGTCGATCCGAGCGCCGCCTCGGTGGTCGAGACGGGCAGGGAGATGACCGACGGGGTCGGCTTCGACGTCGTGCTGGTCGCCAACCACTCGCCACAGTGCCTCGCCGACGCGATCCAGATGGCCCGCTCCGGCGGAAGGGTGGTGGCGATCGCCGCCGCCTACGAGGGTCTCCCCGAGGTAAACGTGCCGATGTTGGTCTGGCACGAGCTCGAGCTACGCGGCACCTTCGCCTTCGACGACGATGACATCCGCTCGGTGATCGAGCTGATCGCCGCCGGGATGCCAGTCGAGGAGCTGGCGACCCACGTCCACCGTCCCGAGGACGCGACCGCGGTATTCGCCGCGATGGCGGCCGGCGACGGTGGCCACATGAAGACGCTCTTCGAGTTCGTCTGAGCGTCAGGCGACAACGCGGTCGTCGTAAAGGCGGCCGATCTCGCCGGCCGAGAGGCCAAGCAGGTCGGCGAGGATCGGCTCGGTGTGCTCGCCGAGCCGCGGCGCCGACTCCACCGGGCGCCGCTCGATGCCGTCGAACCAAAGCGGTGAGCCGGGCGTCAGGTAGGTGCCGACGCCGCGGTGCTCGACCGCTTCGAAGAGCGGGTTCTGGACCGAGCAGCGCGGATCCTCGTCGACCAGCTGTCCGAAGGTCTGGTATGGCCCCCACGAGACGTCGGCCCCGGCCAGGAGCTCGCGCACCGTGGCGAGGTCCCGGGCCGCGAACCAGGGACGAAGCAGCGCGGCGATCAGGTCGCGGGCGTCGAACCGGCCGCTCTCGCTCTCCAGGTCATGACCGGTGGCGCCTTCGATCGAGCGGCAAGGCCCGGCGATCCCGGTCACCTCCTGCAGCGCCCGCCACTGCCGCGCGGTCAGCGCCACCACCATCACCCGCCGACCGTCGCGGGTCTCGAAATCGTGGCCGAAGGCCCCGTAGAGATAGTTGCCGTCCTTCGGCTGGTCGCGACCGCCGAGCTGCGCCTCGGCGATCCGTCCCAGGTTGCCGACGGTGGCGAAGGCGACATCGGAGAGCGCCAGCCGGACCAGCCGGCCGTGGCCGGTGAGGCCGCGATGGCGGTCGGCGGCGAGCAGCCCGAACGCCGCCAACGTGCCCATCGCGATGTCCCAGGCAGGAAGGATGCTGTTCAGCGGCTCGGCCATGTTGCGCGGCCCGGTCGCCCAAGGGAAGCCGGTCGCCGGATTCACCGTGTAGTCGACCTCGCTGGTGCCGTCGGGGTTGCCGGTCAGGGCCACCATCACGAGATCCTCGCGGCGTGCCCGCAGCGTCTCGAAGTCGAGCCACCCGCGGGCCGGAAAGTTGGTCAGGAAGTTGCCCGCCGCGGCGACCAGCGCCCCGGCCAGCTCGCGGCCGCGATCCGACCGCAGATCGAGCTGGATCGAGCGCTTGCCCTTGTTCATGCCGGCCCAAAAGAGACTCTGGCCGTCGGCGGCCAGCGGCCAGCGGCCGAAATCGAGGCCGCCACCGATCTGGTCGAAGCGGATCACATCGGCGCCGTTCTGCGCCAGGGTCATGCCGCCAAGCGGGGCGGCGACGAAGGCCGACCCCTCGACCACGGTCATCCCGTCGAGGACCTCGCTGCTCAGGAGGCCTCCATCAGCTCGATCCGGTTGCCCTCCGGATCGCCGACGTAGGCGTACTTCCACCCGGGCAGCGGCGACGGACGGGGCGCGATCATGGCGACGGCGCCGCGGGCGAGCAGCACCTCGTAGAAGGCCTCGATCCCCGCGACCCGGAGGCAGACGTGGCCGAGACCCCGACGCGAGAGCGCCGCGCCCGGGCCGAGCTCCGCGTTCGGGTCGCCGGCCGACCCCTCCATCTCGATCAGCTCGACCTTGAACCCGGCCCTGGAGAGGACCGAGCCGCGCACCCCGAGCGCGGCGATCTCGAAGTCGCCTTCGACCTCGAGATCGAGGGCACCCGAGTACCAGGCGACCATCGCCTCGAGATCGGCAACCGATACCCCGATGTGCTCGAAGCCGAGGAGTCGCCCGGAGTCAGCCAACCGGAGTCGACTCGGGGATCGGCTTGCAGATGTCGCGGAACGTGTCGACCTCGTGCAGCCGCGGCAGCACCTGCTCCACGTACACCTCGACGTTACGGCGCGAGACCTCGAATGGCATGCCGCCGAAGTCGAAGATGTTGACGACGCCGCCCGCGTTCAGCGCCCGCGCCCGTTCGACCGTCTGTTCGACCAGTTCGTCCGGGGTGCCCGCCATCTGCAGATCGGCGAGGAACTGGGTGAAGGCAGGCAGGCCGTGCTTCTGGATGTTGCGCCGCAGGCCCGCGTAGTACTCGTAGCCGTTGACATTCTCCAGCCGCGGGTTGGTGAAGTCGTAATGGCCGACCGCCGAGGCCGAGTATCTGAACGCGTACTCAGCATGCATCTCCTTCGCCCGCGCCGGGTCGGGATCGACCGCGGTGAAGTTGACCAGCACCGGCTGCGGCGGCTCTTCGCCGTTCAGCTCGCGGAAAAGCGTGCGGTAGGACTCGGTCTCCTCGAGCACCGTGCTCCACGGCTTTTGGGCGATCAACATCAGCCCGTAGCCAAGACGGGCAACGATCTCTGCCGACTCCGGCGAGACGGCGGCAGCGTAGGTGCGGCCACGGAAGCTGGCGGTGGCGGGTGGGTGCAGCTCGGCGCGCGGCTGCTTGTAGAGCTCTCCGTCGGCTTCGATCGCGCCGCTCTCGAGGCTGTCGGAGATCGCCTTCGCGTACTCGGTGAAGCGCTGGCGCGACTCGCCCATCTTGAGGCGGAAGTTGTCGAACTCGATCGGGCCGAGGCCGCGACCGACGCCGAGGACCACGCGACCCCGCGAGACGGTATCGAGGAACGCGACTTCCTCGGCGACCCGGACGGGGTCGTGCCAGGGCAGCACCATCACCATCGTCCCGAGTCTCGCGCGCTCCGATTTGGCCGCCGCGTAGGTCAGGAACTGGATCGGGTTGGGCATCATCTGATACCGCGTGAAGTGATGCTCCGCGGTCCAGATCGAATCGAAGCCTCGCGCCTCGGCCTCACCGAGGAAATCGAGTTGCTGGGCGTAGACCTCATGGTCGCTGCGGTCCTCACCGCCCTGGAAGAAGAACCCCATGCCGACGTGCATTTTCTTTGAAAACTCCTCACTTGAAACTCCGCGCGCGAAGTTTCAAATCTGCATTAGATTAGGCAAATCCTATCGGAGATTCGAAAATTGCGTCAACCGCGGTGGCTGCCGACGGGCAGCCATTCTTCGGTCTGCGGGCGGATCGCTTCGTTGACGAACTCGCCGCGAACGCCGCCGAAGCTGGCGAAACAGACGCGCTCGACCCCGTCTTTACTGAAGTAGCGGGCCTCGATCTCGGCGCCCGCCGCCAGCTGCGCGGCCCGCGCCACCTGTGGATCGGGCGACCAGATTCCGAGGTGATGGAAGCCCTCGCCGACCGCGCGGCCGAAGACCGAGTCGTCGTCGCGCATCTGCATCAGCTCGACGTAAGGAGTCCGCTCGCCGAGCGAGTAGGTGAACTCGACCTCGATCTTCTCGCCGCTCGGATCGCCTTTCTCGGGACCGACGCCGGTGATCATCGGGCGCTTCATCGTCGGCCGGAACTCGACCCCTAGAAGCCGCTCGTAAAGTGGCATTGCCGCCGCGATGTCCGCAACGAGGTAAGCCAGGTGGTAGGTCCCTCCGCGCGCTGGAGAGGCGCTCGGGCGCGGCGACCCGGCGGCCAACCAGGCTTCGTAGTCCGGCCGCAGGCGAGCGTTGACCGTCTCCAGCATCAGGGGCCGCTCGCCGGCGTAGAACACCCGCTCGACCCCGTCCGGATCAGCGAAGCGAGCAGCCGTCTCCAGGCCGGCTTCCGCCTGCTCCTCGCGGACCCGATCCATCCCCTCTCTCCAGGCGCCGACGTGGTGGACGCCAAGGCCCGTGGCGGCACCGAAGAGGCCCCCTTCCTGGGCCTCGATCAGCTCGACGTGGGGGGAGCTCCCGACCGAGAAGGCGAAGCGCACCGGCCCCGTTGGCCCTCTCCCGTCCGCGTCCCGATCGAACGGGCGTAAGGCCCGTTCGTCAGGTTCCCGGAATGCAATTCCGAGTACATCTTCGAAATTGTCGAGAGCCTCGTCGAGGTCTCCGACGAGCACCGCGGCGTGGTATGGGGCGCTCACGAGAGGGTGATCACGAGCTCACCGGAGGCCGCTACCTTGGCGCTCGAATCGGCGTCGATCAGGGTCGTCGCGTAGTCCTCGACGATCACCGCCGGCCCCTCGATCGGCGTCTCGACCGGCAGCCGCTCGCGCGCGTAGACCGGCACCTCGTCGCTGTCGATCGCGTCGAGGCGGACCGGAGCGTGGCGCAGCAGCGCGTCGCCGGTGGCCGCCGCCGCGTCGCCCGGGCGCAGCGGCTCGCGCCGCGCGACCCCGGTCACCTCGAGCGCGCTGAGCACGATCGGCAGCTCTCCGGCACTGAAGCCGTAGCGGCCGCGATAGAACTCGTGAACCCCCTCGGACAGTTCCTCCAACCGCTGGTCATCAAGCGTTCCGGAGGCCAGCGGCAGCCGGTTGTCCCAGGTCTGCCCGGCGTACATCGCGAAGAACTCGCGTTGCAGGACGATGTCCTCCCGCTTCACGTTCTGGGCGACGAGGTCGGCGATCGCTTCCTCCTCCAGCTCGCGGTAGTCGGCCTCGAGCTGCTCGGCCCCGTAGGCGGCGACCGTCTTCATCGGCGAGCGCGCCTTGGTGACGCGGATATCGCTGGTGAGGAGACCGAAGGCCGAGTAGCCGCCCGGGCGCTCGGGAACGATCACCGTGCCGAGCTGAAGTTCGCGCGCCACCTGGCCCGCCATCATCGGCCCGGCGGCACCGAAGGCGAGCAGGGCGAACTCGCGCAGGTCGAGGCCGCGGTAGGTCGAGATCGAGCGGATCGAGGCCGCCATGTCCGAGCAGGCGAGCCGGTAGGTGCCGTTGGCGGTTTCCAACATCGACATGCCGAGCTGTGAGCCGAGCTCGGCCAGCGCCGTCGCGGCGGCCCCGACGTCGAGCGGCAGGGCGCCGCCGGCGAACAGGTCGGGCTGCAGGATCCCCAGCGCGACGCAGGCGTCGGTCACCGTCGGCCGCGTGCCGCCGCGGCCGTAACAGGCCGGGCCGGGCTCGGAGCCGGCCGACTCCGGCCCGACCTTGAGGGCCCCCAGCGAGTCGATGTGGGCGATGCTGCCGGCGCCGGAGCCGACGCTGGTCACGTCGACCGCCGGGATCGCCATCGTCAGCCCGTGCTCCTCGGTCCAGAGGTCGGTCATCGGCGTCTCGCCGGCCTGGATCGCGGCGACGTCGGTGCTGGTCCCGCCGACGTCCATGGTCAGCAGGTTCTGGGCGCCCCCGGCACTGGTGCGGGTCAGGTGGACGCCGCCGCTGACTCCGCCGACCGGGCCCGAGACGAGCTGGAAGACCGGTGCCTTCGAGGTCTCGGCGACCGAGCCGACGCCACCGTTCATGGTCATGATCCAGAGCGTCCCGCCGAACCCGGCATCGCGTAGGTCCCGCTCCAGGCGGTGCAGGTAATCGGTGACGATCGGCCCGACATAGGCGTCGAAGACGACCGTGTTGGCGCGCTCGGACTCCTTCGTCACCGGGTAGAGGCCGGAGGTCTGCACGTAGACGTCGGGCAGCTCTTCGCGGAGGATCTCGGCGGCGCGCTCCTCGTGGTCGCGGGCGACGTAGGAGTTGATGAAGCAGACGGCGACCGCCTCCATCCCCCGCTCCTTCAGCTCAGCGGCGATCTCACGCACCTGCTCCTCGTCGAGGTCGAGGACCGAGGCGCCGTCGGGACCGCTGCGCTCGCGCACGCCGTAGCGGTCGCGGCGACGGACAATCGGCCGCACCTGGTGCGGGCGCATCCAGGTCGGGTCGTAGAGGCTCTCGCCGAAGGCCCGGTCCATCCGCCCGATGTCGAGCAGGTCGCGGTGGCCGGCGGTCGCGAGCAGCGCGGTCTTCGCTCCTTGCCGGCTCAGCACCGCGTTGATGCCTGAGGTGTGGCCGTGGACGATCTCGCCGACCTCGGTGACGTCGTCGACCGCCTCGCGCAGCGCTTCCAGCACGCCGACCTCCTGCCGTCCCTTGGTCGTCAGCACCTTGTGGTCACGCACCTCGCCGGTGGCGCGGTTGATCGCGACGACGTCGGTGAAGGTCCCGCCGACATCGATCCCCACCCACCAGGCGGACTGTCCGTTTCCATCACTCATCGTCAACTCCTCCTCGTTCGAAACCCTTCGGGGCCATCGCTAGGCACGGGGCAACCCGAGCACCGCGGTGGCGATGATGTTGCGCTGAATCTCGTTCGAGCCGGCGTAGATCATCGCCGGCCGCGCCTTGTACAAAGCTCCCAGCAGATCGAGCTCTCCCGAGCCGATCGCCACCTCGCCGGCGATGCCCCCGGCGGCGCCGCCCGCCTCGATGATCAGGTCGGCGATCGCGGCCACCGTCTCGGTCGCCCAGATCTTCAGCATCGACACGTCGGGGCCGATCTCCTCGCCGCGGGCGAGCTGCGCGATGTAGCGGGTGTAGGCGGCACCGAGATCGGCGACGTCGAGCTGCAGCTGGGCGAGGCGGTCGCGAAAGATCGGGTCCTCCAGCAGGCCGCGCTCGCGGGCGACGGCTGCGACCATCTCCAGCGCGTAACCCGGCTGCTTCGGGCTGCCGACGTTGATCCGCTCGTGGCCGAGCAACGACTTGGCGACCGTCCAGCCCTGGTTCTCGGCGCCGACCCGGTTCTCGACCGGGACCCGGACCGAGTCGAAGAAGACCTCGCAGAGCTCCTCATGACCGGAGATGTCGCGGATCGGTCGCACCGTGATCCCCGGCGCGTCGATCGGGCTGAGCAGGAAGCTGATTCCGGCCTGCGGCTTCGGCGCATCGGGGTCGGTGCGGACGAGGAAGTAGATGTGGGTCGCGTCGTGGGCGAGGGTGGTCCAGATCTTCTGGCCATCGACGACGTACTCGTCGCCGTCGCGGCGGGCCCGGGTCCGCAGGCTCGCCAGGTCGGACCCCGCCTCCGGCTCGGAGTAGCCCTGCGCCCAGATGTCCTCGGCGGCGAGGATCGGGGGCAGCCAGCGGCGGTGCTGCTCGGCGGTGCCGAAGCGCTGGATCACCGGGCCGACCTGGGTGATGCCGTGATCCTGGAAGCGGGCGACGCCCTGGCGCTCCAACTGCTCGGCGAAGAGCACCTGCTTGACCGGCGAGAGGCCCATGCCGCCGAACTCGCGCGGCCAGCCGGGCGCGATCCAGCCTTTGCGGGCCAGGTTCTTGACCCACTCGCCTTGTTCGGCCCAGAACAGCCGCCGGGACGGAAAGCGGAGCTCGGGTGGGTAGTTCTCGCTCACCCAGTCGCGGACGATCGCCGCGAACTCGGCGTCCTCGAGCTCGTTCCAGTCGCGCTCCTGCTCGACTCCGAAAACCTCGCTCATGCCGCCCCTTCACCGCCCGCGATCGGGGACAGCTCGGCGAAACGGCGGCGGTGCTCGACGGCGGTGCCGAGCCAGGGCGCCAGCGCCAGCGCCCGATTGAAGTGGATGCCAAGCTCGTACTCGTCGGTGAAGCCGATCGCTCCATGGAGCTGCAGTGCCTCGTTGCAGACGCGGCGCGCGACAGCGGCGGCGCGGGCCTTTGCGCCGGAGGTGGCGGCGGCGCGGCGTTCCGAATCGGCCCCGGCCTCGAGGACGTCGATTGCGGCCTCCAGTGCCGCACCGGCCAGCTGGACCTGGATCCAGAGGTCGACGGCGCGGTGCTGCAACGCCTGCTGTGCGCCGATCGGCTTACCGAACTGTCTGCGCTGGCGCAGGTAGTCGAGGGTGATCTCGAGCACCCGTTCGGCCAAGCCGACCAGCTCGGCGGAGAGGGCCAGCCGCGCCGCATCCAGGGCTCCGGCGAGCGCCGGGCCGCCGTCGGGCGCGGCGATCAACGAGTCGGCCGCGACCCGATCGAGGACGAGCCGGACGTCGGCGGCCCCGTCGGCGCGCAGCTCGATCGTCGCCTCGAGACCGGCGGCATCGGCGGGCACCGCGTGGATGCCGATTCCGGCCGGCTCCCGCGCCGCGACCAGGTAGAGGTCGGCGTCGGCGAGGCCGAGGAAGCGGGCGCGACCGCTCAGCGCACCGTCTTCATGCTCGACCTCGACCGCCGCCTCACCAAGCCCACCTTCGAAGCCCTGGCTCGCGACGGCGCAGAGAAGCCTGCCCTCGATCGTTTCCGCGAGCGTCTCCCCGGCCTTCTCTCCGGCGGCCGCCAGCAGCTCGGGGCCGAGGACGCCGACGGCGACGAAGGGCTCGGGGAAGGCCGCGTAGCCGAGCCGGCGGGCGACGATCGCCACCGCCCGCGACCCCAGCCCGGCCCCGCCGAGCTCCTCCGGCACCGTGATCCCGATCCAGCCGGCCGCCGCGATCCTCTCCCAGGCCTCGTGGTCGATGCGACCGCCTGCATCGCGCACCCGGCGCGCGCGCCCGGCGTCCGGGCGGGCGAATTCGTCGGCGACGTCGGCCAGCAGTTCGAGCGTCGAATCGGTCCCGGTGACGCTCATGCCACCGCCACTCGCTGCGGCCCGGCCAGCCGGCGGACCACCATCGCCTGGCCCTGGCCGCCGCCGACGCACATCGTCTCCAGGCCGAGCTCGCCGTCGCGCTGGTCCAGCCCGTTCAAGAGCGTCGCCATGATCCGCACGCCGGTCATCCCGAACGGGTGGCCGACCGCGATCGCACCGCCGTGCGGGTTGACGCGGTCGTCGAAGGGGTCGATCCCGACCTCGTCGCAGACCGGCAGCACCTGGGCGGCGAAGGCCTCGTTCAGCTCGAAGACGTCGAGATCGTCGATGCCCGCCCCGGCCCGCTCGAGCGCCCGGTCGATCGCCTCGATCGGGCCGATTCCCATCCGCGACGGATCGACCGCCGAGACCGCTGAGGAGACGATCTCGGCGCGCGGCTCGAGCCCCAGCTCGGCGCAGCGCTCGGCCGACATCACCAACGCCGCAGCGGCGCCGTCGTTGAGAGCGCAGGAGTTGCCCGGGGTAACCTTGCCGCCCTTCCGGAAGGCTGGCTCGAGCGCCGCCAACTTCTCCGCGGTCGAAGTCGGCCGCGGCCCCTCGTCGGTCGCGAATACCGTCCCGTCGGGCAGCTCGAAGGACAGGATCTCGCGGGCGCTGAAGCCGCTCTCCCCCGCCCGGACGGCCCGTTCCTGGGAGCGCTGGGCGAAGGCGTCCATCCGCGCGCGACTGACCCCGTAATCGTCGGCGACCAGCTCCGCGGTCATCCCCATCGGCATGAAGACGGCGGCCAGCGTCTCGCCGGGAGCCTCCGGGTCGAGCAGCGGGTTCGGCTCGGCCAGCTCGATCCCGCGGCCGACCCGCGAGATCGACTCGACGCCGACAACGGCGACGGTCTCGGCCTCGCCCAGCTCGACCGCGTGCGCGGCGGTCCGCAGCGCCTGCAGCGAGGAGGCGCAGAGGCGGGTGACGGTCATCGCCGGGACGCGGTCGGGCAGGCCGGCGAGGAGGCCGACCAGACGACCGACGTTGTAGCCCTGCTCGCCCCAGGGGAACGCACAGCCGCAGACCAGGTCGTCGATCGCCCCGGGCTCGATCTCTGGGTAGAGGTCGAGCAGCGAGCGCAGCACCGAGCCCGCGAGGTCATCGGGACGGACGTCGACCAGCGAGCCCTTGTGGGCCCGGCCGACGGCGCTGCGCGCGATATCGACGATCACCGCCCGTCGACCTGCCGCCATCGCCGCCACCGTTCGGTCAGTCGACGCGCCAGCTGGGCGGGCAGGCGGTCGGGACCGACCACTCGCCGACCTCGCGCTTGGCGCGCAGCTCGGCCCGCAGGGACTCGGTCGCGTCGAGGTCGAGCCGCTCCTCGTCGAGGACCACGACGCCGTGGTAGCGCTCGGCGAAGGCGGCGCTCGTGTAGCCGTCTTCGACGTCGGCCAGCGCCGCCTCCGGATCGCGCTCCAGCGGGTCGCCCCAACCGCCGCCACCGCCGATCACGAGGCGCACGGCCTGACCGGGCTGCAGCGTCATCAGCGGCACCTTGGCCGAGGGGTAGAGGGTGCCGGCTGAAAAGGCGCCGCCGTCCGGGTCAGGGATCCCGTTCTCGTCGAGCATCCCGAACATCGGCGTCCAGCCGCGCAGGTCGGTCGGGTCGGTATCGCCCTTGAAGTCCTCCGACAGCCAGGCGTAGAAGGGCATCCCGGTGCCACCGCCGGCCACGCCCGGGGCACCGACCCGCGAGCGGTCGCCGACGATCGAGATGATCGTCGGTGAGATCGCCTCGACCGCGTAGATGCCGCCGAGCCCGCCCCGGTGCTTGCCGGCGCCGGCCGAGTCTGGCATCAGCTCGTGCTGCCAGATCCGCAGTGGCGCTTCCTCCTCGATGTGCTCCCAGACCGAGGTCCGCGGCCCGGTGCCGAGGGCGATGATGCAGCAGGAGAGCCCGTCGCCTTTCCAGGTCGCGCCCCAACCGCCGCCGGGCAACGCGAACGACGCCCACGGGGTGCCCTCGCGGCCGGGACGACCGTCGATGCCGGAGACGGCGAGCATCCCGGCGTGGCCGCAGTCGGCCGCGATCGCATGCTCGGGATCCGCCTTGCCGAGCGCGGTGGTGATCAGGTCGACGGCGCGACCGCCGATCTCGACGTGGTCGGAGCAACTGGCGGGCGGCAGGACGAGGACGGTGGAGCCGGGCGGCATGATCGCCTGGATCGGTCGCAGCGTGCCGCTGTTGACCGGTGAAGATGGGTCGAGCAGCATCTTCGCGCCGACGATCGGCCGCACCGCCTCGACCCAGGCCGAGCCGACGCTGCCGCGCGGCTGGCGGGCACTTTCCGAGTAGTCGATCTCGAGCTCGTCGCCGCGCACCTTGACCGTCATCACGACCGGGATCGGCTCCTGGACGATGACATCGTCGTCGATGATGTCTTCGGCCCGGTAGTCGCCATCCGGCAGGCGCCTGATCCCAGCCCGCATCGCCGCCTCGGTGATGTCCATCCCGTAGGCGCTGCCCGCCCGGACCTGATCGACGTCGTAGCGCTCGATCAACTCCTTGAGCCGTTTCTCGCCGACCGCGAGGCTGCCGGCGAGGGCCCGCAGGTCGCCCAGCATCATCGCCGGGACGCGGTTGTTCTCGAGCAGGTAGTTGAAAGTGGAGCGGACCGGGACGTCCTCGGCGTAGAGCAGCATCGGCGGAAATTTGAGTTGCTCCTCAAAACACGTTTCGACCCCCTGGGCGAAACCGCCTGGGGTGGCGCCGCCGAGGTCGGCGACGTGGCTCGTCGTGTGGAGGATGAACTCGGGTCTGCCGTCGACCAGGACGGGACGGATCACGTTGACATCGGAACAGTGGATCGCGCCGCGCCAGGGGTCATTGACGAAGATGGTGTCGCCGGGCCGCAGCGCCTCCTCGTCCCACTCCGACATCGCGAAGTTGACGATGTGCTGCGAGGTGAAAGCGTGTTGGACGCACCCCTCGGTCGAGGCGATCATCTCCCAGCCGGCGTCCGTCCTCATGTGGACGCAGGCGGTGCAGTCGCGGATGTCGCGGACGATCGGCGAGAAGCCGCTTCGCATCAGGGCGTCCATCATGTCCCGCGAGACCTCGATCACCGCATACCGCAGCGTCTCCAGGTCGATCAGGTCGTAGCCGTAGCGCGCCCGTGCGGTCGGCGCGTCGATCCCGCGCTCCGCGACCCCGCCGCCGTCAATCGTCGTACTCATCTTCCCTCTCTGTTCACAGTTAGAAAATTTGCCGCGCTCTGAACGACTAGCCGGCCCGTGACGTCGGCCAATCGAGCGTCGCCGACCGCCACGGCGGCCAGTGGTCTTCCTCGGTCGGCACGTCCACAGACAGGCTGTGGAAGCAGTCCTGGCACTTGGTCACCATCCGTGGACCAATGAAATTTGCCACTGGATAGCGGGCCACATTGCCAGAACCGCACTTGGGACAAGTCTCATCGACCGGCTTGCGCTCGACCGAGATCCGATCTCCCGATGGCGGCATCGGCATCAACGACTCAAGACCCATACTCCCTCTTCCTTCGCTCCCATTTTCTAACCTCGGAAGGAAAACTACCATCTCCGCGAGGTCCCGGCAAAGATTCTGGGAACGGTTCCGGGAACCAGCCTCAACGGTGCGCGGGCGGCCTTCAGGCGCGTGCCAGGATGCGACGTGCGGCCGCTCCGACCGCCTCGTCGAGCATCTCGCCCTCGAGCGCGACGGCGCCGCGGCCGCCCTCCCGTTCGGCGGCCTCGAGCGCGTCGAGCACGGCCCTCGCCCAGCTCAGCTCTGCGGCGGTCGGGCTGAAAGCCTCGTTCAGGTGTTCGGGCTGGGACGGGTGGATCGCCCACTTGCCGTCGAAGCCGAGATCTCGGGCGCGGGCGACCGCCGCTTCGAAATCCGAGTCGACCGCGACACCGAGGTGGGGGCCGTCTATCGCCTGCAGGCCGTTGGCCCGGGCGGCATAGATCGAGGTCGGCGGCGGCGGAGGCCGAGCGAGGCGGTGAGGTCGGCGTAGCCGACGATCAGCGAATCGAGCGGTGGCGAGGAGGCGGTCGACGAAGGCGAGTCGCCGGAGCCCCTCGACCTTGGATACGACCAGCGTCCCGACCGCCCCGGGCGCCGCGCCGATCGCCGCGATGTCGAGATGGCACCAGCGGCTGCGCGGCGCGTTGACTCGCACGCCCGGCCGCTTCCCCGCGAAGGCGGCCGAGCCGACCGAATCGACGACCAGTGCCCGCGCCTCGTCCTTGGCGCTCGGCGCCACGGCGTCCTCGAGGTCGATGATCAGCTCGTCGGCGGGGAGGCCGGACGCCTTGCCGAGCATCTTTGCCGACGAACCCGGAAGCGAGGGCGGGAGCGGCGCGGGGTGGTAGGCGGCGGACTCGGTATCAGATGACCCCTTCGCGGTTCAGTTCGGCAAGCCGGTCGGGGCCGAGCCCGAGCAGGTCGCCATAGATGTAATCGTTGTCGGCCCCGAGTGGTCGGCCCGCCTCGCGCACCTCGCCGGGCGTCTCGGAGAGGCGCGGCAGGGCGTTGTGCATCAGCACCGTGCCGCCCTCTGGGTCGGGGACGCGGACCAGTGCCCCGCGGGCTCGCAGGTGTTCGTCGTCTGCCACGTCGGCGGCGGTGTAGACCGGGGCGGCGGCGACGTCGGCGTCGCGCAGGGTGTCGACCGCCTCCGCCAGGGGGCGCACGGCGACCCACTCGGCGATATAGCCGTCCACCTCCTCGCGGTGCTCGAGTCGGGCGACGGTCGAGGAGAAGCGGGGATCCTCAGCGAGCTCCGGCCGCCCGATCGCGGCGAAAAGGCGATCGGCGACGCTCTGGGCGCTGGTCGAGAGCGCCAGCCAGCCGTCGTCCGAGGTGCGGTAGACGCCACGCGGGGAGCTGAACGGGGCCTGGCTGCCATCGCGCTCGGCGACCAGCCCGAGGCGGTCGTAAGCGCTGACCTGTGGGGCCATGAAGGAGACCATCGACTCGAGCAGGCTGAGGTCGATCAGCTGTCCCCCGCCCTCACCCGCGTCGCGCCGGTAGAGCGCCGCCATCACCGCGAACGCTCCCTCCGCCGACGTGATCGCGTCGGCGGCCGGAAGCGGCGGCACGATCGGCGGTCGGTCGCGGTCGCCGAGTACCGAGGCGAGGCCGCTCATCGCCTCGGCCAGCGTGCCGAAGCCGGGCAGGGCGCTGTAGGGCCCGTCCTGGCCGAAGCCGGTGACCCGGACCATGATCAGGCCGGGATTGAGATCGTGCAGGGTCTCCCATCCGAGCCCCCAGCGCTCCATCGTCCCGGGGCGGAAGTTCTCGATCAGAACGTCACAACCGCGCGCCAGTTCGCGCATCAGCTCCTGGCCTGCGAGTAAGCCGAGGTCGAGAGTGCAGCAGCGCTTGTTGCGGGAGGCCGTCTTCCAGTAGACGGAGGTGCCGCCGTCGTTCCAGCCGAGCTCGCGCAAGGTGTCTCCGCGGGGGTGCTCGACCTTGATCACCTCGGCGCCGAAGTCGGCCATCCGGGTGGCGATCAACGGTCCGGCCAGCAGCGTCGCGGCGTCGACCACCCGGGTTCCGGCGAGCGGCCCGGCGCTCACGGCCTGGCCTCGAGCGCGGGGAGGCGGGCCGCGAGGAAAGCGGGCAGGTCGAGCGGCTCGCGGCCGAGTAGCGTCCGCAGCGCCCACGGGTTGCCGACGAAATCGTGGTTGTCGTACCAGCGGATCAGCGCATCGAAGAAGTCGCGCCGGTAGCGCTCGCCCTCCTCCCCGTACTCGTCGTGCCCGTAGAGACCAAGGACCGCCTCGACGTCGAGCCGCTCGGCGACCACCTCGCGCCCGGCCAGTCGGCCGATCTCGGCGGCGATCTCATGGGCGGTCCAGCAGCCGGCCGAGCTGAGCTCGTAGGTCGCGCCGAAGTGGGTCTCACCCTCAGTGAGGACACGGGCGCCGACCGCGGCGAGGTCCTCGACGCTGACCAGCGCCTGGCGCCGCTCGAGACTCCAGATCAGCCGGAAGACGCCGTCGCGAAAGGCCCGCCTGTAGTTCAGCGTCTCCATGAAGTCGGCGGGCTGGAGGATCGTGAACGGCATCCCGGCCCCGACCAGTTGCTCCTCGACGACGAGCTTGGCGCGGTGGTTGTAAAGGGCGCTGATCCGCGCGTGCAGGACCGAGGCGTAGACGAAGTGCCCGACCCCGGCGGCCGCCGCGGCGTTCACGACGCCGACCCCGATCTCGGCCTCGCAGGGATGGGCGGTGGGGCCGACGTGATAGACGGCGGTGACGCCGCGCATCGCCCGCGCCAGCACCTCGGGGTCGGCGGCATCGCCGACGATCACCTCGCTCGCCCCCAGAGCGCGGACCTCCTCCGCATCGCCCGCCCGGCGCAGTCCCCGCACCGGCGTCCCGGCCGCGGCCAGCCGCGGGATCAGCCGGCGGGCCTGGGTCCCGTGGGCGGCGGTGACGAGGATCAAGCGCTCGCCCCGAGCAGGACGAAGACGATCCGCGCCGGGTCGGGCCCGGGGTTTTCCCAGGCGTGCTCGGTGCCGGCCTGGACGATCACCGCGCCGGGGACGACCTCGACCTGACTGCCGTCGCCCTGGATGAGGCGGACGCGACCGGAGACGACGATCGCAAAGTCGACGGTGTCGGTGGCGTGCATGCGGGTCGCCGGATCGATCGGGTTCGGATCGACCGGCATCTCGCTGAGATAGACGCGCGAACCGCCCGCCGGCGGGAAGAACTCAGGGCCGTGGGCGGGCTCGGCGGCGCCGATCTGGGCCGGCCCGTCGGCCGCCCAGATCCGCCAGACCGCGCCCGCGGTGTGGTCGACCGGCAGCGCCGGTCCGTCGGCGGCGATCGCCGCGGCGCCTGCGTCGTCGAGCGCACAGACGATCCGGCGCGGCGGGGCGCCGTCAGACACCGCTCATCACTCCGCCGTCGACGGTGAGCCCGGTGCCGGTGACGTAGCCGGAGTCCTCGCCGAGCAGGAACTCGACCGCCGCGGCGATCTCCGCCGGGCTGCCATAACGCTTCATCGGCACCGTCGCGGCGAAGGCGGTGAGCGCCGCCTCCGGCTCATCCGGGCTGACCGCGCCCTCGATCTCGCGCATCAGGTCGGTGTCGATGATCCCCGGACAGATGCAGTTGACGCGGATCGGCACGTCGGCGTTCTCCAGCGCCGCGCCGCGGGTGAGGCCGAGGATCGCGTGCTTGGTCGCCGAGTAGACGGACATCATCCCGATCCCCTGCACGCTCGCGGTCGAGCCGACGTTGACGATCGAGCCGTGGCCCTGCGCCCGCATCAGCGGGAGGGCGGCGCGCAAGGCGCAGCAGGCCGAGAGCACGTTGACCGCCAGCAGCCGTTCGAACTCGCCCGGCCCCTGATCCTCGATCCGCACCCAGCCGCCACTCGTGCCGGCGTTGTTGACCAGCCAATCGAGCCGACCGCGGCGGCCGTGCAGCTCGGCGATCCACCCTTCGACCTGGTCCGGGATCGCGACGTCGACCCGCGTGAATCGACCGATGCCGCCGGTCTCCTCGATCGCGGCGACGGTCGCCGCTCCCTCAGCCTCGTTGCGCGAGGCGATCTCGACCATGGCGCCGGTCGCGGCCAGGCGCAGAGCGATCGCCCTGCCGATCCCGCCCGAGGCGCCGGTTACGGCCGCGATCCGCTGCTCCCCTTCACTCATCCTGACCTCCGTCCCGAGAGCCTTCTAACCTTCCATAGAATCTATTCCAAATTCGAGAATCCGTCAGGAGGGGTGATGGTCCACCACCAGGAGGCGGAAGCGGTCCACTACGAGGAGGCCGACGACTGCGCGGTCATCACCCTGGACCGGCCGCGGGCCCGCAACGCGCTGACGCCGGCGATGTCGGCGGCGATCGAGGGCCATCTCGACCGGGCCGAAGCCGACGAGCGGGTGCGGGCGGTGATCCTCACCGGGGCGCCGCCGGTCTTCTGCGCGGGCACCGACCTGAAGCTGGTCGGCAACGGCGAGCACGAAGGGGTCTGGACCGAGCGGGGCGGCTACGGTGGCATCGCCGGCCGCGCGCGCACCAAGCCGCTGATCGCCGCGCTCGACGGCTCGAGCTACGGCGGCGGCACCGAGATCGTCCTCGCCTGCGATCTCGTCGTCGCCGCGCGCGGGATAGGGCTGGCGCTCTCGGAGGCCAAGCGCGGCCTCGTCCCGGCGGGCGGCGGCCTCTTCCGGCTGGCCCGCAGACTGCCCACCAACGTCGCGATGCGGGCGGCGCTGACCGGCGATCCGATCGCCGCCGAGACGGCCCATGAGCACGGTCTCGTCAACGTTCTTTGCGACCCCGGCGAGGCGCTCGCCGGGGCGCGCGCACTGGTCGCCGAGATCGCCACCTGCAGCCCGCTGGCGGTCCGCGAATCGCGGATGGTCGTCCTCGACGGCGCGGGTGCCGACGAGGAGGAGGCCTGGCGGCTCAACGACCTCGCGGTGGCGCGGACGGTCGACACCGACGACGCCCGTGAGGGGGTCGCAGCCTTCTTCGAGCGTCGAGCGCCGGTCTGGAGCGGACGCTAGGCGTCCGGCTCCCTTTCGCGATCGAGCCGCATCCAGTCAGGCACCACGCCGACCCCGACCGAGGAGACACCGAGCCGGCGGAAGCGGCGCCAGGCGATCCGCCAGCCGTCCGGCGTGCGGCGGTGTCGGTCCTCGTACATGCCGGTGAAGACGAAGTCGGCGGGCCGCATCCGATCACCGTCGTCGTTGTCGCGGAGCCAGTGGTAGGCCTGGACGCAGCAGGTGCTCGAGGCGGTGTCGCCGTCGAGCTCGATCAGCTGGTTGCCGACCGCGTGCAGGGTGCCGGAGAAGCGCTCGAAGGTCGCCAGCATCCAGGCCGTCACCTCGGCCGCGCTGGTCCAATGGCCCCAGCCGAAGTCGACATCGGCGTCGGCGGCGAAGACCTCGGTCTCGAGGCGCTCGATCCGGCGCGTGTCGAGGCAGTCGCTGTAGCGGACCAGGAGCTCCTCGATCGCCAGCCGATCGGCGATCCGCTCAATCTCGGCCGGACCGCTCACAGCCGCTCCAGAAAGGCCCTGATCGCGTCGAGGAAAGTCTCGTTGTCGTCACCGGCGATCATGTGGCCGGCCTCGGAGACGTCGACCACCGTCGCCTCGGGGAGGATCGAGCACGCTTCGGCGAGCCCCTCGTCGCTGACCACGTCCGACTGCAGGCCGCGGACCAACAGGGTCGGCACGGTGACCGTCCGGGCGGCCTCTCGGAGCCTGACCCGGATCGGATGTTCGGGATCCTCGGTGTCGTGGCTCTGGTTGAGGATCTCAGGGTCCCAATGCCAGCGCCAACGACCCTCGTCGGTGAGGCGGAGGTTCTTCCGCAGCCCCTCGGGACGCACCGGCCGGGTCCGGTTCGGGTTGTAGGCGGCGATCGCGGCCGCGGCCTCCTCCAGCGATTCGAACCCCTCTGGCTTCTGCATCATAAAGCTGCGAATGCGTCGCGAACCCTCCGGCTCCACCCGCAGCGCGATGTCGACCAAGACGAGGGCGCGGCAAGGTTCCGACCGCCGGCCGACCGCTAGGAGCGCCGCCAGGCCGCCCATCGAGGCGCCGACCAGTACCGGCGGCACGCCAGGCGCCTCCGCCTCGAGCTCGCCGCAGACGATCAAGATGTCCTCCGCCATCCAATCGACCGAGTAACGGCCCTCGGCGTCCCACTCGCTTTCGCCATGACCGCGCAGATCCATCGTCACGACCGTCCAACCGAGCCCGTGCAGGTCGCCGGCGGAGCGGTCCCAGGAGTGCCGCGTCTGACCGCCGCCGTGGAGCAGGAGGACGGTGCCGTCGGACTCGCCCTCGGGCTCCCAGCGGTCGGCCGCCAGCTCGAGGCCGTGGGAGTCGAACGAGATGCGCTGCGGCGCGACCTCGGAGCGGGGGCTCATGGCTCCCCGAACCCCGGCGCCCGCCGCTCCAGCACGGCTGCCAGGCCCTCGCGCGCATCGCCGGTGCCGCCCAGGGTGGCAACCGTCCGAGACTCGTCGGCGAGGCTGTCGGCGAAAGAGCGGCCGACGCCCTGCCAGAAGAGCCGCTTGGTTTCGGCCTGGGCCAAGGGGGCACCCGCGACCAATTGGGCGGCGACCTCCTCGGCCCGCGCAGCGAGCGCCTCGTCGTCCGGCAGCACCTCGGTCACCAGCCCGATCGCGAGCGCCTCCTGCGGGCCCAGCAGCGGGTTGAGCAGTGCCAGCCGCAGGGCCTGACGAAGGCCGACGACCTGGGTCAACGCGACCGAGACACCGCCGTCCGGGGCCATCCCGACCCGGGTCACGCCGAGCATGAACTTCGCCTTCGGGCCGGCGAGGACGAGGTCGGAGGCGCAGACGAGCCCGGTCCCGCCGCCGCCTGTCGCGGCGCCGTGGACGATGGCGACGACGGGTGCCCGCAGGTTGACCAGGCCACCGACCGCCGCTTCCTGCATCGCCGTCACCTCACGCAGGTGGGCGGCGACGTCGTCGCCGGCGGAGGCGAACTCGGCGACGTCGCCACCGCCACAGAAGTTCCGTCCGGCCCCGCTCAGCAGGACGACGCGGACCGAGTCGTCGCGCTGCAGCCGGCGCACCGCGTCGATCAACGCCACGAAGAGCGGCTTGTTGAGGGCGTTGGAGGCCTCCGGTCGATTCAGCCGCAGGCGGGCGATGCCGTCCTCGACCTCGAGCAGGACCGGCGACTCGCTCATAGCGTCTCCTCCAACCTCATCCGTCCTCCGTTTCACTCCGTGTTCTACTCCAGATTAGATTATGCTGCGACCGTGGACGATGTCGGGAAAGGTCGCTGGGCGCTGGTCGGCGGTGGCTCTGGCGGAATCGGCCGGGCGATCTCGAAGGCCCTGGCCGAAGCGGGCTGGAACGTCGCCGCGACCTACCGCGGCAACCGCGACGGCGCACTGGAGACGGTCGCCCGGGTCGAGCGCGCCGGGGGCATCGCCCGCGCCCTGCCGATCGACCTGACCGAGGCCGAGGCGAGCGCCGCGACGATCGCGGAGCTCGCCGCCGAGGTCCCGCTGGGCGCCGCGATCTATGCCGCCGGCCCGCGGATCCCGTTCAGCTACTTCTCGCAGATGGGGGCGGCCGATCTCGAACGCGTCCTCTCGCAGGACGTGATGGCCTGCTTCAACCTGCTGCGCCCGGCGGTCACCCACCTGCGCGACGGCGAAGGCTCGGTGATCGCCCTCTCGACCCAGGCGGTCGCCCGCTACGCGAAGCGCGATTCGCTCTCCAGCATCCCCAAGTCGGCGATCGAAGGGGTGATCAAGGCGATCGCCGTCGAGGAGGGTCGCTACGGCGTCACGGCGAACACGATCGGCGTCGGCATGCTCGAAGGCGAGGGCATGTGGGAATCGATGAAGGAGTCCGGCCACTACGACGACGCAACCCTGGAGATGGCCGCGCGGGCGACGCCGATGCGACGCTTCGGCAGCCCCGAGGACATCGCCTACCTGGCCCGCTTCCTGGTCTCCCCCGAGGCGGCGTGGATCACCGGCCAGACGATCTACGTCGACGGCGGCTACAGCGTCTGAGCGCCGCCGCCCTCAAAGCCGCACGGGCGGCTGCGAGCGGGCGAGGATCGGCAGCGCCCCGACCCGCCCGGCAAGCCATGCCGCGAGGGCCGAATTCACTTCCGCCGGGCGCTCCTGGGCCAGCCAATGGCCGCTCGGGAGCGTCGCCGTGGTCAGATCGGCGCAGTGTTCGCCCATCGGCTCGGCGAGCCGCGAGGTGAGGCAATCGCAGGTGTACTCGTAGGCGCCGACGAGGAACAGGACCGGCATCTCGAGCCGGCCCCCGGCCACCGCCTCGCCGGCGTAGGCGCGGTTGGCGGCGTGGTTGACGTACCAGGCGTCACCGCCCGCGAAGCCGGTGCGCGAGAGCGCCTCGACGTAGAGCCGCGCCTCCGCGGCCGAGAGCACCGCCGGGTCGAGCGGCAGGTCGGGCGCCGCGTCGCGACCGCCGAACCAGCCGCCCTGGCGGCGGATCTTCGCCGTGTAGGCGGGCTTGCCCGCAAACTCGGGGCCGGCCGAGCGGAAGAGCGCCTTGACGGTCTTCTCGACGTCGGCCTCGAAGACGGCCGAGGCGCGCTCGAACCGTTCCTCGTAGAAGAGCATGTAGTCCCACTGCCCGGCGGGAAACTCGTCGGCCGGGTAGAGGCCGCGGTCGACCAGCTCGATCAGCGCCTCGAGCCCGTACTCGAGCGTGTGGTACGGAACCGAGAGCCCGGCGACCGCGCGGCAGCGATCCGGGTGATGTGAGGCGATGTTCCAGACCACCGGAGCGCCCCAGTCATGGCCGACCCAGATCGCGCTCTCGCGGCCGAGCCCGTCGAGCAACTCGAGCATGTCGGCGACGATCTCCCGCTGGCAGTAGGCCTCGCGCCCCGCGGGCGCGGAGGAGTCGCCGTAGCCGCGCATGTCCGGCGCGACCGCGCGGAAGCCGAGGCCGGCGAAGACCGGCAGCTGATTGCGCCAGCTCAGCGCCAGGTCGGGCCAGCCGTGGACGAAGACGATCAGCGGGCCGTCCTCGGGTCCCGCCGCGAGGTAGGAGGTGCGGTGGCGCGGGGTCTCGTGGACCGCCCGGACGATCTCCATGTTTCCACCATAACCTAATCTAAAGTAGAATTTCTGCACCGACGAAGGAGGGAGTCCGATGGAGGGAAGCGAGGCCGCAAACGGGGTTCCGGCCGGCATCAGTATGGACGGCGAGCGGGTCCTGCTCACCGGTGCGGCGAGCGGCATCGGCCGCGCCACCGCGACCTGCCTGGCCCAGCTCGGCGCCGATCTGGTGATCACCGACATCTCGCCGATGGTCGAGGTCACCGCCGAGGCCGAGTCTGCGGGCGCCGAGGTGACCGCGATCCAGGGCGACCTGATCGACGACGACTTCCTCGACGGGCTGATGGACGAAGGGCCCTACGATGCGCTCGCCGCCGTCGCCGGGGTGTTCGCCCCGCCCGCTGGGATGTCCTCGAAGGAGGGCTTCGACTGGGTGCTCGAGATCAACCTGCGGGCGCCGATGCGGCTGGCGAGCGCCTGCATCGACCAGATGGGGGCGCGAGGCGGCGGCAACATCGTCCTGGTCGGCTCGGCCGCGGGCCGCAACGGCGGCGCCGTCGCCAACGACTCGTTCGAGTACGCCGCCTACGCGGCCTCCAAAGGCGGCGTCCATTCGGTCGTCCGCTGGCTCTCTCGCCGCGGCGCGCCGCAGAACGTGGTCGTCAACGGCGTTGCCCCCGGTCCAGTCGAAACGCCCCTCTCGGCGCCGATGACCTTCAACCCCGATTCGATCCCGATCGGGCGGATGGGCAAACCTCACGAGCTCGGCTGGCCGATCGCCCTGCTCTGCTCTCCGGCGGCAAGCTTCACGGTCGGCGCGGTGCTCGATGTCAACGGTGGCTCCTTCATTGGCTGACGACGAGCTGAGAGAGCTGGTCGACCGCGAGCGGATCGGCGCCCGCCTGACCGCTTACTCGACCGCGCTCGACGACAAAGACTGGCCCTTGGTCGAGCAGTCTTTCGCGACCGGCGGCATCGTCGACTACCTCGAGTACGGCGGCGAGCAGACCGGCGCACGGATCATCGAGCACCTGCGCGGCGGTCTCGGCGGGCTCGACGCCACCCAGCATCTGATCGCCAACCTCGCGATCGAGCTCGACGGCGATCGCGCCGGCGCCGTCTGCGCGCTGCAGGCCCGCCACATCCTCGGCACCGACTGCTACACGCTGGTCGGCCGCTACGAAGACGCACTGGTCCGCGAGGTGGACGGGGTCTGGCGACTCGCCCGTCGCACCCTGCGCGTCTTCTTCACCGAAGGTGACCCGGACGTCTTCATGCGCGGCGTCGACCGGCTGGTGGCGACAGGCGGCGAGGAGGCCGAACTGGCCATCCGCTGGCGCGACTCGGTGACGCTCGGCTGAGCGTCCGCGCGAGGATCGCGATCAGGCGGTGTAGCCGCCGTCGACGACCAGGCTCTGACCGGTGATGTAACCGGCCTGGATCGGCGAGGCGAGGAAGGCCACGGCCTCGGCGATCTCCTCCGGCCGCGCCATCCGCCCGAGCGCAACGTTGTGGCGCACGGCGTCGAAGTAGGCGTCGTCGAAGTAACCGCCGTCGATCAGCTTCTGCACCAGGCCGGGGCCTTCGGTGATCCCGCAGCCGACACTGTTGGCGCGGATCCCGTTGCGCCCCTCCTCCGAGGCGACGCCGCGGATCAGCGCCTCGATGTACGCCTTCGGCGCCGAGGACATCGTGTCCTGGTTGGCATGGCGGCGGAGCGCAGGCGTGGTCAACGCGACGACCGCCCCACGGGTCTCGCGCAACGGTGCGACCGCGGCCCGCAGGAGGTTGAAGCAACCGAGCGCGTCGGCCTCGACGACCTCGCGCATCTTCTTCGGATCGAGCGTGCTGATCCAGGCCAGGGGGATCCAGGGCCCGGCGGCGTAGACGACCAGGTCGATCCGGCCGAACCGGGCGCTCGCCTCGGCGACCATCGCCGCCGCCGCCTCGTCGTCGCCGAGGTCGACCCGCGGCAACAGCTCGACCCGCCGGTCGTCTTCGCGCACCTTTGCGGCCACCCGCTCGGCATGCTCATCTTCGTCGAGATAGGTCAGCGCCAGGTCGTAGCCGTCGACCGCCAAGCGCGCGGCGATGACCCGACCGACGCCGCCACTTGCGCCGGCGACGAGCGCCACCTTCGAGTCTTCGTCGGCGTTCACTCCATCTCCTTCGAGCTCGGGTGCCGCACCGTGGTCCCGCCGTCGACGAGCAGCGAGGTGCCGGTGATGTAGGAGGCCGCGTCGGAGCAGAGGAAGAGGATCGCGGCGGCGAGCTCGGCGGGTTTCTGACCACGGCCTAGCGGGCTGACTTCGGCGTAGGAGCGATCCGAAGCCGCCGGGTCTCCTCTTTCGAGGAACGTCATCTTGGTTTCGGTGACGCTGCCCGGGATCACGGTGTTGACCCGGATCCCGTGGCGGCCGTTCTCGATCGAGGCGACTTCGGTCAAGCCGAAGATCGCCTTCTTGGTCGAGATATAGGCGGCGAGACCCTCAAGTGCCCGCACCGCCGAGGACGAGGAGATGTTGACGATCGATCCTCCGCCGTGCTCGCGCATCGCCCGGATCTCGCTCTGCAGGCAGAAGAAGGTTCCGTACAGGTTGATCTTCATCACCCGGTCCCACTCCTCGAAGCTCATCTCGTGGATCAGGGTCCCGGAGGGACGGCCGTCGCGGATGACCTGCGGGATCGCGGCGTTGTTGACCGCCGCGTCGAGGCCGCCGTAGGTGTCGACCGCCAGCTTCACCATCGCCTCGACCGCGTCGCGATCGGCGATGTCGGTCGCCGAGGCGGTGGCGACGCCACCGTCCGCCTCGATTTCGCCGACCGTCTGCTCGACGCCCTCGGCGTCGATGTCGGCGGCGACCACCGAGTAGCCGTCGGCCGCGAACACCTTCGCGGCCGCGCGCCCGGCCCCACCCCCCGCGCCGGTGATGATCGCGACCTTTCCTTTCCCGTTGCTCATAGTGCGTAGCCTCCGTCGACGGTCAGGGTCTGGCCGGACACGTAGCCGGCCCGCTCGGGCGAGACGAGGAACGAGATCGCCTCGGCGATGTCGGTGGCCTTACCCAGCCGACCCAGCGCGACGACGCTTTTCGTCACCTCGATCCAACGCTCGTCGAAGTCCTCTTCGGCCAGGAGGCGGTGGTACATCCCGTCCTCGAGGGCGCCGACGGCGACCGCGTTGGCGCGGACTCCGAAGCGCCCCTCCTCCGAGGCGACCGCCCGGATCAGCGCCTCGATCGCCGCCTTCGGCACCGAGGACAGCAGGTCTTTGCGAGCGTGACGCCGCACCGCCGGGGTCGAGACCGAGACGATCGCCCCCTCGGTCTCGCGCAGGGCCGGCACCGAGGCGTGGAGCAGGTTCCAGCAACTGACCGTGTCGTCGCGCAGGATGTCGTCCATCTCGGCGGGATCGAACTCGGTCACCCAGCGCTGCGGCAGGTACGGGCCGGCGGCGTAGATCGTCGCGTCGATCCGGTCGAAGTCGGCGACCACATGGTCGACCATCGCCTTCACCTCGGCGTACTTGTAGAGCGTCGCCTTGTAGGTCCGCGCGGTCGCGCCGAGCTCCTCGACCTCGGCGGCGATCTTCGCCGCCGCCTCGTCGTTGCTCCGGTAGGAGAGCGCCAGGTCGTAGCCCTCGCGGGCCAGGGTCCGCGCCGTCTCGCCGCCGATCCCGCCGCTCGCGCCCGCGATCAGCGCCACGCGCTTCTGCTCGCTCATGCTCAGCCCTCGTGGCTGAGGACGACGTTGATCGCGTCCTCGCCCTCGATCTTGCCCGAGAGCGTGTCGACCGCCTTCATGCCTTCGTGGTAGTCGAAGACGTGGGTCCGCATCTGGGCGATGGGGACCTCACCGGTGGCGATCAGGGCGATCGAGCGCCGGTAGGCGTCGGGCGGCATACCGAGCACGCCCTGCATCCGGATCCCCTTCATGATCGCTTCGTCGACCGGGAAGCCGTCGACCTCCTTCGCCTTCAGGCCGGCGAAGACGATCGTGCCGCCTTTGCGGACCAGCGAGATCGAATCGACGACCGGCTGGATCGAGAAGGACGAGGTGTCGACGACGATGTCGACGCCTTCGCCGCCGGTGATGTGGTCGATCCGCTCCTTCAGGTCCTCCTGCTCGACGTCGATCGCATGGTCGGCGCCGAACTCGGTGGCAAGCGCCAGCTTGCGCGCGTCTTTACCGAGCCCCGTGACGATGATCGTCGCGGCTCCCGCGCCACGCGCGGCGAGCGTCGAGGTCAGGCCGCGCTGGCCGCAGCCGAGGATCGCGACGGTCGAGCCGACCGTCAGGCCGGGCTCCTTGACCGCCCACTGGATCCCCGCCGCCATCGGCTGCCAGAGCGCCGCGTCGAGTGGGTCGATCGAGTCCGGGATCTGGTAGGTGACGGCCATCGGGTGCAGGTAGACGTGACTCGAGTAGCCACCCCAGAGGCCCGGTTCGTTGTCGGTGGTGATGTAGCCGTAACAGGCGAGGCGCGAGTTGTCGAAGGGGTTGCGGTCGCAGAACTGACCCATCCCGGCGAGGCAGTAACGGCAGCCACCGCAGGGGATCCAAGGGTCGACGGCGACGCGGTCGCCGACCTTCAGGTCGGGGCGCCCGCCAGGGCCGACCGCCTCGACGGTGCCGACGATCTCGTGGCCCATGATCCGCGGGAAGGTCGCCCAGTCCTCGCCGCGCAGCGACTCGATGTCGGACCCGCAAAGGCCGCAGGCCTCGACCCGGAGCAGGGCCGAGCCCTCGACCAGTTTCGGCTTCGGCACCTCGGTTTCGCGTAGGTCCCTGGTCCCGTACTGCAGCATCGCGACAGCGTTGTCGCTCAAGTGTCAGCCCTCCTTGGCGGCCGCGCGCAGGCGCGCGGTCGCGTCATCGTCAACGGTAAGTCCCTCGGGGTCGTGCTCCGGATCGCCGCCGACCACGACGCCGAAATCGCGGGCCGCGGCGTCGATCGTTATGTAGCCATCACGGACGTCGCGCTTGACCCGCTCCGGATCGCGCTCGAAAGGGTCGCCCCAGCCGCCGCCACCGTTGGTCAGGTACCGGTAGGTGGCTCCTACCGCGGTGGTCCGCACCCGCGGGTCCCCGAAGTAGACGTACTCGCCGGCCGGGTCGGGAATGTTGGTCGCCGGGTCGAGCACGCCGGCGATCGGTGTCGCCGCGGCGTAGACCGAGTCATCGTCGGCGGCGACGAAGACCCCCTCGCCGCTGGTCGCGCGGCCGTCGGGTCCGAACACCCAGACCGCCCCGTTGGTTCCGTCGCGGCCGCCGCGGACGCCGATCCCGCTCGGGTGTTTGAAGCGCATCGGCAGCGACTGGTGTTCGGCCGGTCCGGTCCACATGACGTCCTTGACGATCGCCGCGCCGCCGCGGTTGAAGCCGGCGCCGGCGGTGTCGGGGACGTATTCCTTGCGCAGCATCATCAGCGGGAAGTCGGCCTCGAGCGACTCCAACGACGGCGACATGATGTTCAGCAGGTACGGGCAGGTGTGGCCGTCGCCGTCGGCGGCGCTGTTGGCGCCCCACGGACCCGTCTCGCCCCCGGCAAGCGAGGAGCAGGCCCAGGGAATCCCCTCGGGGCCGACGCCCCAGGCGTTGTGGACGTTGTTGGAGCCGGTGTCGCCGCCAAGCGCGCGCTCGCCGAGCGCCTCCGCCAAGGCCCGCAGCAACGAGCCCATGATCACCGAGCCGACTTCCCAATAGAGCATGATCGGCCCGTCCGGCGGCAGCGCGCTGGCCACCGTGCCCGGCGGGATGACGATGTCGATGTCGCGGAAGGAGCCCGAGGTGAACTCGCTGTAGGGATCCAGCAGCATCTTCAGGCCGACCCC
>JAFDWB010000016.1 GCA_018268675.1 Actinomycetota bacterium | reverse complement strand
TCGTGGTGCTCCTTCGTCAGTCGACTTTTGCGGGTCAACCGACGAGTCTGGGGCCCGCGGTGGCCGGAACTTCGTCCCGGCCCACGAGGACCCGCTCGTTACACCACTTCTAGCGACATGGCCGTCACCTTCGACGGAAGGTCTTGGAGCGGGGCGACAAGACTCGGTGCCGAGGCGGGGAAGGTCGCCTGTGCATCACCTTCGTTCTGCATGTCGGTGGGCTACACCCGCGAGGACGCGATCAGATATGACGGCGCCTCCTGGGGCAGCCCGGTCGCGATCGGCGGTCGCATCGCCTCTCTGTCCTGTCCGACCTCCGGCTCCTGCGTGGCGGTTGACGACACCGGCCGTGCCCTCGCATTCGACGGCGAATCGTGGAGCGCGCCCGAGGTCGTCGATGGTGTGATCCCGCTCAGATCGGTGTCCTGCCCGACCGAATCTTTCTGCATGGCCATCGACGAAGCCGGCCAGGCTCTCGGTCGCGTCGCCGGGGTCTGGCAGGCGCCGACAAAAGTCGACAGCGCTTCCACCCTCACCTCGATCTCATGCGCCACCTCTTCCTTCTGCGCGGCGGTCGATCGTGAGGGCAACGCCTTCATGTACGAAAACGGATCCTGGAGCGAAGACCACAAGATCGACGAATTCGAAGACGGGCAGGGCATGCCTTTGAGCTCTGTCTCCTGCAGGTCGACCACCACCTGCGTGGCGGTCGATGAATGGGGCAGGATTCTCACCTACGCGACCCACACCTGGGGTGCGCCTGACCCTGTCGACACCTGGGATTCACCTCGGTTTCCTGCCACTCCCAGTTCTTCTGCGCGGCCGCCGACTGGCGAGGCCAGGTTCGCGTCGGCGCAGGCACGTCCTGGGGATCCGGCCAGTATCTCCCCATTGAATTGCCGGCGGTCTCGTGTCCGTCGAACACCACCTGCGTCGCCGTCGGGTGGGGCCAGTCGTGGCTTGCCGGTGTCGATCATGGCTACGTCAATGTCTTTGCCGGCGGGGTGTGGAGTAGATCAGTGGATATCGATCAGGAACTACTCAAGCTGGTCTCCTGTGCGTCGGAAGCGTTCTGCGTGGCGCTGGATTCGGACGGCAACGTGTTGATGGCGGGCGAACCGTCACGAAGGTCAATCCCGTTCCAGCCGCCACCGTCGCCCGTTCCACCGGCACCGGAAGGTGGCGGTTCTGGCGCGTCGCCGTTCGGCAAGGCGAAGATCGGACGAGTGGAGTTGCACGGCAGCACGGCGTGGGTACACGTCAGATGCGCCGGGCCCAGCACGGCTGCCTGTCAGGTCACCGTCACGCTCCGCGGCCATGCCGACCCGCACCGGGCGCAATCCAAGTCCTCTCGGCCTGCCCCGGTCATCGCCGGTCGAGCCTCGGTTGTGCTCGGCGGCGGTCAGGAGAAGACCGCCCGCATCAGGTTGAGCGGCATCAACGGAGATCGCCGGCTCGATCGTCCTACGCTCTCGCTGAACTTCGTCGCCAAGCAGGCCGAGGGCGGCAAGACCCTGGTGGTCTCACACCGCGTGGTCAGGCTGCGTCTGCCGTCGCGCGCCAGCCGGCCGCCCAGCTCCGCGCCTGAGCGGATATCGAGCATACGGTAGACGCGCCTTGCAAGGAGAAAGAGTGGAGCTAGGCGGATTCGAACCGCCGACCTCCTGGGTGCGATCCAGGGGCTCGTTCGGTGGTCCTGGCTCCGGGTTCCGCATGCTAGAGCGGTTTACCCGCCGTTTCCCACTGGCGCGTTAGGCCGGATATGCGGCGATGTACACGCGGATATGCGGCGATTCGGGCACTGAAGGCCAGTAGTGCCCACGCCAGGCGAGGTTCGGTTCGAACTACTTGCCGAGAAAACTGATCGGAGTTCAACCGCAGCCGGTGGCCATATCGAGGGCCCGGCACACGGAGTGCAGCTTCTGTGCGCTCAGAGTCGTGATGCGTTCGGCGAGGAATCCCTTGGCCACGGTATCCACATGGTCGAGATTGAGGACGCACTCCCGTGGCATCCCGTCCTCGGTTCCGAGCCGGACCTCCGTCGGCAGATCTCGGATCGTGGTGGTCGCCAGGACGACGAGGACCTCATTGAGGGCGCCGATCGCCGCGTCGCGAGTCATCACCACGGCCGGGCGACGTCCCCACTCGGGGTGCTCGGCCCAGAAGACCTCTCCGCGTTTCACCAGGGCTTGTGGCCGGCCGCGCGCTCGGACTCTGCAAGGCGCCGCATCGAATCGCCGAAGGCGACCTCATGCACCTTCGACAGGTTGCCCCACTCGTCGGCCTCGTCCCGGCGCGCATCGAGCAGGCGCAGCGCTTCGTCCGCCTCGGCCTCCGAGAGGGTCATCACCCGCTCGAGCAGCTTCTCCTTTGCGGTCATGGATCGCATTCTACCGTCGGTCCGCGGCCGCCCGAACGGGTCGTGAACTGGATCGGGCTGTCCGGATCGGCGACCCCGGCTGACTAGCTATTGCGCCTGCGTAACCGGCACCCCGCCAATCCGGCGTGGTGATTGAACGCCCGATTGGCTCGGACGCTCTGTTGCTCCGAGGCGGCGGGCCTTCACGGGGTCACGTAATCTCAGGCGGTGACGCCGAGGATCCGCGCAGCCTGCCGATGAAAGCCACCGCGAAGACCGTTCTCGATCGGCTGTCACCCATCGCCGCGGCGTCGGCTGGCGAGCGGCCCGTGCTCGTAGAGGAGTTCTGGGTCCCGGAATCGCATGAGCGAGCGGACTTGGTCGCGGTCGCGGGCGAGATCTGGGCCTTCGAGATCAAGTCGCCTCGAGACTCCCTGGCGAGGTTGCCGCGTCAGGCCGCCGCCTTCAGTCGTCTATTTGATCGTTGTGTGGCGGTTCTAGCGACCGCTCACCTAGGGCCTGGTATGAAACGCGTACCGCCCTGGTGGGGTGTTATCGATGCCGGAGAACGAGACGATGATCGCCTCGAGTGGATCCGCCAGCCGGGTCCCAATCCGGAAGTGGATCTCGAACTCTTGGTGAAACTCCTCTGGAAGGAAGAGGCTCTGGCGGTTGCCGCTGAACTCGGCATCGAGACGTCTGCGCGGGCGAGCCGACATGCGCTGTGGAGGAGGCTTCTCCGAGACGCCAGCCCCGCGAGCCTGAAGGTCTGCGTGCGTTCGGCCGTGGCAGGTCGAAATGGCAGCTCGGCCCGGATTCCGACCCGACACTGGACTACTACGCGAGCGAGCCCTGCATGACCTGCTCGGTTACTGCCTCCATGTGGTGCGAAGTTCCGACTCCTCGCCAGTAGCTGTTGCCCGTTGATTCATCCATTTCATCCAGCTCGTCGACTTCTCTTTCAACCATGACCACGTCCGGATTGTCGGAAGACCCCCATCGCGCGATCTCCGAATCTCCATAGCTGAACGCCGCACCCCTGAATCCGTGGTGAGAGGTGATCCACGAACTCAACTCCCTGTACTGCTCACG
Source organism: Actinomycetota bacterium (assembly GCA_018268675.1). Classification (GTDB taxonomy): domain Bacteria; phylum Actinomycetota; class Thermoleophilia; order Solirubrobacterales; family 70-9; genus VAYN01. The sequence goes on along the minus strand of JAFDWB010000016.1, from coordinate 83,858 downwards.
CCCGTGCCTCTGGGTGTCCCTTCCGCGAGCCACGAGTAGGTTGTCGGCGAGGGTGTAGCGGATGGTCGCCCAGGGCCCGATCGGAGGCGGTTTCTCCGGAGGCGCCGGATTCTGCACCGCGTAGTCTCCATACGCGAGAGGTACCGAGGCTGCGGCCGCCACGTTTTTCCAAAGGCTCCACTCGCGACGTGGAAGCTCCTTCGTCGTGCGCTCCGGAACCAGCCCGTTGCCGAAGCTAGACGGGATGCTGGTCCCGACGAGGACGATGCTTCGCCACGTTCCGATCTCAGCAATCCTCTCAAGTCGACCCGAGACCCAGCTAGCAGAGGGATCCGAATCTGGATCGAGGTACTCAAGGTCCAAAAACAAATCGATCTGCTCTGGGCTGGCCCTGAGCTCGTCGACGCGACGATGGAGGAGGCTCTCGATGGTCTCGCCGTAGCTGACACCGGCGAACCGATGGCGGAGGCCCGCTCCTTGGCAGTCGCCGCCGACAGCGTCTGCGACCAGACGAAGATGTTCCTCTCCGCTGCTCGTCCATGCCACCGGCATGAAACAGAGCCCCCTCTTCCGGGCCGCCTCGAAGAGGAGTTCGAGTACAGGGCGCTCGCCCCGCGACGTCTCAAGGAACGCCGACGGGTCGATGTTCTTCAGGTCGAGATAGACCGGATGCTCTCCCACCGAATCGTGAAGGCGCCGAACATGATCTTTGACCGAGCCGTCGCTCAATTTTCCTGCGCGCGCAACGACCTCGATGAGGGGAGTCATCTGGCTCCAGGCTCGTGCAGAGGCCTTCGAGAGGGCGATTCTCTCTCCGGGGTGATCCTGAAGCACGGGGACGTATCCCTTGACCGTCGTGGGGAGTGGCGAGTAGGGCTCGGGAGGTATGAGTGGGGTCTGCATTAAATTTGCATGGCGCTATTATAACCCCAAGGGTTAAAGACAATTGTGCTGCCAGGAGGACGACATCCGAGTCTCATGGGCCGATCGACGGCTTGAACGCATCTGCTCGGAGGACAAGAAGGGTCGTCGAGAGTTCGGCAGTCGCTGGCCGAACCTCAAGCGGCGGATCGTGCTTCTTGAGGAGGCCGAATGCCTCGCCGACCTCCACGAAGCCCCTGGCAAATGGCATCCATTGAAGGCGGACAGAGTCGGCCAGTGGTCCGGCTTCTTGGATGCCAACTACCGGTTGATAATCGAGCCTGATCACCAACCGCTGCCACAGCTCGTCGATGGGGGCCTCGACACCCACAAGGTCACTCAGGTGAAGATTGTTGAGGTGGCCGATTACCATGGCCGCTAGGTCTCATGGACAGCAGCGCGACTGGATCGTCTCGCCGGGCGAGATACTTGCCGAGGCTTTGGAAGAGCGCGGGATGAGCCAATCTGAACTCGCCCGACGGATGGGCCGTCCCGTTAAGACGATCAACGAGATCATCCACGCGAAGGCGACGGTCACGCCAGAGACGGCACTTCAGCTGGAACTCGTCCTTGGAATTCCTGCGTCGCTGTGGGTGAACCTCGAGGGCTCGTACCGTCGGCATCTCGCCGAGCGCGAAACCTTCGCGGCATTTGCGGGCCTCGCAGACTGGCTCAAGCAGTTTCCTGTCAAAGACCTTGCGCGCCATGGCTTTATGGACAGAAACGGTACTACCGAGAAACAGGTCAGGCAGCTTCTGGCCTTTTTCGGTACTGCGAGCCCAGAGGCGCTAGAGAGGCGATGGGGGGAGCCACTTGCGCAGTACCGCAAATCCGCGACCTACAAAGGTTCTGAACGGTCCCGTGCGGCATGGCTGAGGTGGGGCGAACTGCTCGCCGAGGACATGGATCTAGAGCCGGTTGATGCCGGAGCCCTCGCGGCGGCGGCGTCGCAACTGCCCCGCCTTAGCCGTGTGTCTCCGCTTGAAGCCGCCTTGGATGAGGCCCGCTCGAGACTCCGCGAGGTCGGTGTCGCGCTGGTCGTGCTGCCGGAGTTCGATGGCACCCGCCTTAGTGGTGCAACGCGCTGGCTGCCGCGCGGGATAGCGGTCATACAGCTAAGCCTCAGGCACAAGACGGACGACCATCTCTGGTTCAGTCTTATGCACGAGATTGGCCATATTCTCGACAGGCCGAGACACGATTTCGTCGACGCTCTGCATGCTCATTCATCCGACTACGACGACCCGGAGGCCGAGCGCCGCGCCGACGCATTTGCCCGAGATGCTCTGATAGACGGAGTCGCCCTTCGGTCATTTCTCGACCGCGGTCAGCTGGACGCCGCGTCGGTGAGGTCCTTCGCCGCGGAGATGAATGTTTCGCCAGGGATCATCGTTGGTCGCCTTCAGCACGATGAAGTGATCCCGCCTAATCGCCACAACAGTCTTAAGAAGACCGTCGACTTCACCAGCACATAGTTCTCAGCACAGCCGATTGTTGGCGATCACATCGACGGGGAATCGCTCCACAGTCGACGGAGCACCGTCAGTGCAACTGCTCCGGTATCCAACTCCCGACACCTTTCCTAGTCGGGGAAAGAGCTAGTGTGGCCACGCTTGGTCTGTTTCCAACGCGTCGGGCCGTCTCCCAGGACGACTTCAGCGACCGCCCAGCATCTCCCGCCGGGGATGTCGTGATGGTGGCAGCGAGCGGCGATCTCGTAGACACCAGGCTCGGGGAAGGTGACAAGGAGGGTGTCGACTTGAAAGACGCCTGGCCGAACGTCCACCGCGACACCGAACCCCACCGACGGATATTGCGCGCCCTTTCGTAGCAGGGTCTGCTCGCGTTGAGGGCCCAAGGCGACGGGTCTCACGACCCTTCCGGTTCCGTCAAGTTGGAATATCCGCACCCCGTCTGGCACCAAGGTCAAGACCAGGACATCCTCGGCGGTAAGCGTGCCGACGTTCGTCGCGCCACTTCGAATCGCGATACCGAGATCACCATGCATGCCGGGGCCGCCCATCTCAAGGACTGGCTCGATCTGAGGACGACGGTGCTGCTCCTCCATGAGCGCACGATGCTCGTCGCGCATAATCTGGAGCTGCTCGTTGCTGCGCTGCTCCAATTTGGCGGTCAGTCGGGCGGTGGCGGCCGCGGCTCCGGCGGTTCGCTCGGCTGCATCGGAGCTGCGCCTGGCGTCGGATTTGCTGCGAATCGCGATGAGCGCAGCGACGGCCGCCAGTACCAGCGAACCGATGCCCGCGAAGGCGGCGGCATAGTCAAGCCAATCGTGGGCCACATGAACGGTGATGGCGGACCAGGGCATGCGGCTCGGTGCGCTAGAGGTCGGCGACCGCTGCGACGGCCCCGACGGCCTGTTCCTCGGTGAGGCCGCCGTTACATTTGCGGAATGTCCCTCCGAGGTTCGAGGTGAACCGCGAGGGAGTGTGCGCGGTCTGCTGGCCGTTGATGAAGCGCTCTTCCGAATAGCTGACAATGCAGGCGAGTCGCGCCCGGGTGATCGAGACGTAGAGCATCCGGGCGGCCTCAAGAACTTGGCCGGGGAATCGGGCTCGTCGGGCACTCGGCAGAATCTCTTCCTCCATCCCGGGGATGAAGACGATCGTCGCCGAAAGGCCCTTGGCGCTGTGCATGGTCATCACGCGGACCCGCTCGGGCAGCGTCTCCTCGGGATCGACTTCGTTGCCGAGCCGCGCCTGGATGGCGGCAACGACCTGTGCACGCTCGTCGTCCTTCTCGGTCCCGAGGTAGCGGGCCATCTCCGCCAGCGTCGCCTCCTCGGGCAGCCCCTCGACCTCCTCGCGCCAGTCCAGGTCCGGGGCTTGGCCGAGGATCGTCTCGATCATCCCGCCGATCTCCTCGCCGCGATCGGCGAGCGTCTCCTCGCTCGACCACTCAAGCAGCTCTGCGCAGATGGCCCGCGCCGAGTCGAGCGCAGCCTTCTGCCGTTTGCTGAAGACGTCGGGCAGCGCCTGGTAGAAGAGGTCGCGGTAATTGAGGTTCTCGGCTATAGCGACATCGGCGATGCCGGCCGCGGTCGCGACCCCGACTCCGCGGCGCAACTTCAGCAACGTGCGCATCGCCATGTAGTCAGGCTCGTCGTTGACCAAGCGCAGCAGGGTGAAGAGTGCGCGTCCGAGTTCGGTGTCCTTGAACGGCGAGGCCCGAGGCGGGTCGACCGGCACCCCGTGAAAGGCGAATGCCTCACGGAGTGCCCACCAGAGCGCTCGCTGGTTGCTGAGAAGGACCATGATCTCCCGCGCCGGCAGACCGGCGTCGATCAGACGCTTGCAGGACAGAGCGATCGCCTCGGCCTCTTCGGCGCCGTCGTCAAAGCTCCAGCAGCCGAAGTCGCCCTCGAGTGGCGGGTCGGCCTCGGCGTAGAGAGAGACATGGTTCTTGGCGATCCGCCCCGGCGCAGCGTTGGCCGCGATCAGGGTCTCCGCGGCGCGAAGCACCTTCGGGGTGCAGCGGAAGCAGTCCCGCAAGACGTGGTCACCGACGGGATCGAAGCGGTTCGTGAACTCCTGAATCCCGGTCGGGGTCGCGTAGCGGAAGGAGTAAAGGCTCTGGTCATCGTCCCCTGCGATGAAGAGGCCGACGCCCTGGGCCTCGATCCCGTAGACGAAGCGAAGGTCCATCGGATTCAGGTCCTGGAACTCGTCGACGATCAGTTGCTCGATGCCGAGCAGCCCGGCCGGGTCGAGGGTGCCCGCGTCCATCATCTCCACGCAACGCTGGACCAACTCGCCAGGCAGGACGCAGGCGTAGAGCTGGGTCCGAGGCCCATGAAAGTTCGTGAAGCGGATTCGCTCCTCTTTCGTGATCGGAGGATCCGGCGGGTCCTGGGAGGGGCGGGGCTCGTGGGAGCCGGTGCTCCAGAAGGCCTCGTGGTCCTCCCGGATCTCGCGCCGACGGGTGACGCCTATCCCGGCAAGATGGCCGAACTCATCGTCGAAAAGGTTCTCTAGCTCCCACCGGTCGAGTACGACCGGGTCCACCGGATAGCCTCCGAGTACCCCCCGTTTGCGCAGGCTTCGCAGCGCGAGTGAATGCAGGGTCGTGACGCGGATATCGGCGCCGTCTTGCCCGGCAGCCGCGCAGGCGGCATGCACCCGCGTCTGCAGGTCCAGCGCCGAGGCTCGGGTGAAGGAAACCGCCGCGATCGCGCCGGTCTCGACCCCCTGCTCGAGGAGCCAGCAGACCCGCTGCTCGATCGTGAACGACTTGCCGGTCCCCGGACCGGCGACGACCCGCACCCTCGTGGTGTCGTCGATTGCTGCGGCGCGCTGGGTCTCCCCGGCCGCGACGATCTGTTGCGGCCGGATTGCCAAGCGGTGAAGGGTAGCGACTCGGTTCTCGCTCGGTGCTCGCTATGTAACGGCATGTTTTTGCTCCCGGAGGGTCTAACCAAAGAACGTGGCGTTCTACGACGGTTGTCCTTGGCTGAGAGCACGACTACCCCGCCGGGCCGCCTGGCTTCGCCCTCGGGCCGTTCGTCAACCTCCGGCCTGTCGAGGAGCCGGGCGATGTTCCAGCGCGGCAAATGTAGCTTCGGCCCCCCGCCAAAGCCGGCCGTAATCCGACGGAATCCGCGCATATCCCCACGTATCCGATGCACTTTGGGCACTAGTGCCCAAAACGAGGGGGAATTTCCGGCCGGTTCGAATGGCTCCCCGGAATCCGATGTGGCCCGTTTGCAGGGCTTTCGACTCGATGGAGCTAGGCGGATTCGAACCGCCGACCTCCTGGGTGCGATACAAGGCGGCGTTGAGCGATCCTTCGTCGCATTCCGCATTCTAGAGCGGTGTAGCGCCCGGTTCCCATTGGAGACCTAAGGCGGATGTACGTCGATATACGCAGGGATATACGGCGATTCGGGCACACATCGTCTTCAGTGCCCGCGTCGGGCAGAGTGAGGTTCAAACCCGCGCTTCAGGCGCGAACGGTGGAGCAGGACGGACGGGTCAAGCGGGACGGGGCGTGAATTCCTTCTCGATCTGAATGGCGGCGTCGATGGCCGATAATGCCTGTGGGGTGCGCAAACTCGGATTCCGGCAAGTAAGACGGTGCCATTCGAGGTATCCCATTGAATATAGCCGCAGAACTCGTCGTTCCCGGGACCGGACGCCGGTCGCAGGCAGGGTTGATCTGCACGCCGCGCCGGCCGTCGGTCATCAGGCGATTTCACTTTGGGCGGCCGGGCCGGACCGACATCCGGTCAAGCCGCGAACGAGTACTCGTGGATCAGCCCGCCGAGGCGATCGCGCCTTCCGATCCTGGTGACGGTCGGTGGTATAGCCGGCATGGGCACTACGTTGACGCGATCCGGCGCCGCGAGGTTCAGGGCGCGGTGCGGCCGATGTCCGTTGTAATGATCAACGAAGGTCCGCAGGATCCGCTCGAGGTGGCGACGGTTGGCGATCAACAGCCAATCCAGGCACTCTCGCCGCACGGTCCCGACGAAGCGCTCGGCGATCGCGTTCGCCTTCGGCGCTTCGATCGGGGTGCGGACGATCCCGATCCCCTCGCCGCGAAGGACCTCACCGAAAGCACCGTTGAACTTGGCGTCGTTGTCGCGGATCAGGAAGCGCGGTGGAGTCCGACGGTCCGCGAACTCCCAGACGAGGTTCCGCGCCTGCTGTGCGACCCAGGCGCCGTCGGGGTTCTCGGTCATACCGGCGATGTGGACCCGACGGGTCGAGATCTCGATGAAGAAGAGGACATAGATGCGCCGTAGGAGGATCGTGTCGACGGTGAAGAAATCGCAGGCGATCATGCTCTCGGCCTGGGCGCGGATGAACTCGCTCCAGGAAAGGGCCACCGCTCCGACGCCCAGCCGGACCCAACCCGCCGGCGAGGAGGATCTTCCGCACGGTCGTCGCCGAGACCGAGATCCCGAGGCCTGCCAGCTCACCGACGATTCGCCGATATCCCCAGCGTGGGTTCTCCCGCGCCATCCGCAGGACGAGCGCCCTGATCGCCGGGTCCACCCGGGGGCGGCCGGATCCGCGGCTCGGGTAGGTCCAGCTGCGGGTGACGAGGTGGCGATGCCAGGAAAGCAGGGTCTGCGGCGTGACGAAGAAGGCCGACCAGCGCCATCGCGGCAGCAGGCGGCCGGCCGCCGCCAGAAAGATCCGATCAGCCGGTCGCAGATCGGGTCGATGAACCTGGCGGCGCAGGATGGCGAGCTCGTGCCGAAGGACGACGATCTCCAGCTCCTTGTAGTCGGCGGAGCGCGAGCGGAGGGCGACCAATCCGATGAGCTTGCGCAAGGCAAGGTAGAAGAACGAAATCAGCAATGGAGGTCCTCGGATCGGGGTCCGGGGCGGCGACCCTATTCGCGGTTAAGCCGACGCGACCCTCGCCAGATCGAATTTGTGCACCCCACAAGCGGCCATCGTCGAGGTCAAAGGATTCGGGCGCTCCTCTGTCGGGGCGGCGGGGTCGTGATCCGTGACGGTAGCGAGGAACTCGCGCCGATCCGCAACAAGATCGGTGAAGCCGTGAAGCAGCCTGGCGAAGTCTGAAGCTGGGCCGTACCGTGGAAGACTGGATCACCGTAGGGAGCCCAAGGGGCCCAGGGTATGTCCTACCAGCTTCGACGTCCGCGGCCTGGGCCGTGCTACATCCGGTCGCCTGGCCTGGTCAGCTCGAGCTCCGGGACCACGCAGTTGGGCGAGGTGGACAAAAGCCAGTCGACGGCGCTGGCAACGTCGTCCACGCTAAGCATCTCCTCCTGGGGCACCGTGTCGCGCGTCCAAGCGGTCAGCTCCGTGTCGACGAAGCCCGGACAAAGGGCCGTCGACTTAATTCCTTCGGGACCAAGCTCGCGGTTCATCGCCGCCGTCAGGGCAACCACCCCCGCCTTCATGGCGCTGTACACCGAGATCAAGGGCTCGGGGCGCTTGCCGCCGATCGAGGCGTTGTTGATCACCAGTGCGTTTCGGTGTTCCGCGGCGGCTTCGCGCAGTAGCGGCACTGCCTCGCGGTACATCAAGATCACCGACCGGACATTGACGCCGAACTGCAACTCGACATCGCGGTCGCGGATTGCCTCGATCGGTCTCCCTATTCCGAGGCCTGCATTATTGACGAGAACATCGAGTCGCCCGTGGGCCTTGCGATGCCGCTCGACGAGCTCCGTGACGACCTTTGGATCGGATATATCACCCGCGACTGAAGCGATAGCCACTCCTCCGGTCGCCAACGACGCCTCTGCTGCCTCCAACTTCTCGCGCCGGCGCCCGCCGATAGTCACGGCGAAGCCACGTCGAACGAGCACCCGTGCTATCTCGAGCCCGATACCGGACGAGCCTCCGGTAACGAGGGCAGCCCGCTCGGTCATGCGAAAGCGTGCCCGGCCGCGAGGAGAGCCCGGACTCGGATTGATAGCTGCTGCGTGCTCATCTGACTCTCGGCCCATCCGGCGCGTGAGGCTCCGTCGAGGGGACGAAAGTGCCGTAATTGCCGCGGTAGAAGACCAGCGGCTGCGGTCCTCCACCGCCGCCCTCGAGGCGGACCACTTCGGCGACCACGATGGTGTGGTCCCCGGCGTCGTGCTCGTCCACCACGGAGCAGTAGATCCAGGCGAGGGCATCGTCCAGTGCCGGGCCTGCGACGGTCGCGCGATGACTCACCGATACGAACCGGTCTGCGTCTCTCTGCGCGAACTTCTGCGCCATCTCCTCATGAGCAACGGGCATGAGATGGAGAATGAACCGTCCGGCATCGCGAATCTTCGGCCACGTCTGCGAGGACTTGGCTGGGCAGACCGCGATCAAAGGCGGATCGAGCGACACGGACGTAAAGGAATTGCACGTCATCCCTATCGGCGTGCCCCTTTCCCACGCGGTCAGGACCGTCACGCCCGTGGGAAAATGACCGAGGACATGTCGAAAGGCCTCCGGCTCGATCGGGATGATGAACTCCCACTCGACATGCGCGGCGACCCGGCCCGCATCGTCCAGCCAGCCCTTTTTCTCGGCGTAGACCAGCATCGCCGAGAACCCGTCACGCCATGAGGGGTCGGACGACAGGTCGCCGGCCAACTTCTCCAGAGCCCCGGCCTCGATGAAGATCCTCCCGCCCGATGGGTCGACCTTGGCGAATCCAGCTAGAGCACCTTGCAACTCGCTCCAAGCCGGGCTGGAATCGTCGGTCGCGACCGCGGCGTGAAAGGCGCGGAAGTTTGCCGGATCGACCAAGTTCGGCTGCGGAGCGGGGTTGCGGAGGTCAATCTCGAGGATCATGAGTGTCCAGTCTTCGGTAGCGCATCGGATGCAATTAGATGGCCCATGCGATCGCGCTTCACGCGTAGGTAATCGAGGTTATCGGCGGTGACCCGCGTTGGCAGCGCTACTCGCTCGACGATCTCCAACCCGTAGCCGGCCAACGACGCATACTTGGCCGGGTTGTTGGTCATCAGGCGTATCTCACGGACACCAAGCCCAGCGATGATCTGAGCGCCGATTCCGTACTCGCGGTCATCGACTGGTAGGCCCAGAAGAAGATTTGCGTCGACCGTATCGTGACCGGCCTCTTGCAGGTTGTAGGCCGCGATCTTGTGGGCAAGACCGATCCCTCGTCCCTCGTGTCCGCGAAGATAGACGACGACCCCTCGGCCCTCCCCGGCGATCCGTCGCATCGCGTCATCGAGTTGGGTCCCACAGTCGCAGCGCTCGGATCCGAAGACATCGCCCGTAAGGCACTCACTATGCATCCTGACCAAGACCGGTTCCGCGGTTTCAACATGACCACATACCAGCGCCAGATGCTCCGAGCCGTCGGTCAGCGAGCGCCACGCGTGACATGTGAAGATCCCATGCGCGGTTCGGATTCGCGTGGTCGAACATAGCTCCACCAAGCGCTCACGTTGATAGCGATAACTCACAAGATCAACGATTGAGCAGCTCGGCAGATCGTGCCGCGCGGCGAGCGCCCGCAGTTCGGTGGCATCGGCCATCTGCCTCTTGTTCTCGGCCGTGACCTCGCAGAGGACACCGGCCGAGCTGTGGCCGGCCAGCCGCGCCACGTCGAGGGCGGCCTCGGTGTGTCCGGACCGCTTCAAGACCCCCCCGCGCCGAGCCTGCAATGGAAAGACGTGCCCCGGGCGATCGAAGTCCTCGTACGTGCTTTCCGGGCTAGAGAGAAGCTGGATCGTCCGGGCCCGATCATCGGCAGAGATCCCGGTCGTGATGCCCGTCGACGCATCGGTGGAAACCGTGAAGGCCGTGCCCTGAGCCTCGGTGTTGCGGCCGATCATCAGAGGAAGGCGCAACTCTTCGCAGCGCTCCCTGTCCAGGGCTACGCAGATCACGCCGGAGGTGTGCTGAAGGAAGAAGCCGATCTTGTCTGGCGTGACTGCATCCGCAGCCATGATGAGGTCGCCCTCGTTCTCGCGGCCTGGATCGTCGGTGACGATTGCCACGCCGCCTTCCCGCACCCGTTCGATCACTTTTTCTGCGGACACCTCATCACCTCTGTCTGCGTCGAGGAATTTGCTTGGGCGATTCGTGGCGGCGAAGCCATATGCCGTGCGGACCGCGTGATTCGCGCCTCCCGGCAACCGGGGTCGTTCGCCTGCTTGACAGCCTCCCGGTCCGACCCTATTGTACCGACAAGTCAGTCGGGCCGCCTGTTGATCGGTCCGATGATCAAGAAGCGTTGGAATCAATCATTCGACTCGACGCCGGGTGCCTGAGGGGGCCTTAATGCACATATTTGGGGAACAAGTCTCGACGAACGTCATGCTGGTCTCGGCGATCTACTGGGTAGGGGTGATCGGCGTAGTGATCGCCATCGTCGGGTTGCTGCTATTGGACGGCGGGCTGGCACGTGCCAAGAATGCGATGTCAACGATGACGGAGAAGATCGTCCTCATGGGGGTCGGCGGACTTGCCATCCTCGGGGTCGGATATGGCATCTGGGAGTGGCAGTTCTATACCGCCTTGGGAGTCCCTGACGCATTTGGTAGCGCTATCGAACACTGGTGGTTCTTCAGCGGAAACCTGAATCATTTCGCCGGGTCAATCAACCCCGAAACGACCCCTCTCGCTGACGTGAGCCAGGTCTACGCGGCCTTCTTTGTAGTAGCGGGCGCATTCGTTGCCGGCCTTTTTCACAGCGCGGCCATCGAAAAAGTAAAGCTGAAGTCGATGGTCGTGATGGTGGTCGTCCTCTGCGGACTTGTCACCCCATTCGTCTGGTACTTGACCTGGGGTTCGGCAGGGCTGCTGAGCAATCGGGGCACCCATGACTTCGTCGGCATCTTTGGCTTCTACATTCTCGTCGGGACGTGGGCCACGGTACTTCTGTGGCGAGTCAAGAAGGTGCGGGAGCGGGAGGGTCGAATCGACGACGAGGCCGCGGAGGAGGAGCATGCGGTCAATCCACCTCTCCTGGCAGCCGCCGCGATGCTGGTGATTGTGGGGGTATGTGCGTTCGTCCCGGCGTGCGGGATCATCTCGCCCGAAGAAGGCTTCTTCGGGATCTCCACCACGCCAAGTGGGTTCGGATTGGTCCTCACGAACGTCGTGGTGGCAGCGTTCGCCGGAGCCATCGGAGGCGGCATAGTCAGCTACCGGACCCGAAACCCCGTCTGGGTACTCATCGGACCTATCGCGGGATACCTTTCGGGTACCGCCATGTTCGACGTAGGTCACCCTTGGTCGATCGGGCTGGTGGCGCTCTTCGCTCCCGCCGCCGCCGCTCTGACGTCCAGAGCGGTTCGTTCTACCTTGGGCATCACGGACGAAAAGATCGTTCCGCTCACTCTGGGAGTGGGCATCTATGGCGCGGTGATGGCCGGATTTGTCGGATGGCACGTAGAAACGGGCGGTTACTTCGGTGGAAAGCCGGGTTACGTCGCGGGTCACGCGCAGATAACGCCATGGTGGCAACTGGCTGGGGTTGGGGCGACCGTGCTCGTCGGTTTGGTCACTGCATTCATCACGATCCTGGGCACCGAGAAGACGATCGGCATCGCCGTCGATCAGAAAGTCGATGAGACCGGTCTAGACATCGCAAATTGGGCTCCTCCAGAGATCGCCGAGCAGGCGTCTCTCGGGGTTGCCGACTGACCGTTTGATCACGAAGGAAAGGTGTGCTGTCCATGACTGATTCGGAAAATGGTGTACTCGCTGCCTTCGAAGCATGGCAGGAGGCTTGGCGACAGATCGATGTCGCGGGTATGAAGTCTCTGTGGAAACAGGACTTCGACCATTTGGTGTACCAGCCGGAGGACCAACCACAGCCATTTAGAACCTGGCAAGAGATTTCCGACTACTGGGATGCTGCTCCGTCTGTCCTTGAGTCGGTCGTCGAATGGAAATCGGTAGAACACGACCTCAGCGTTTGTAGTGACATCGCCATTCTGTTTACGCGCCTGTCGACAGACCTCCGTGTTCAAGGAGTGTCCGAACCGTTCGACGGCGATGTGAGGTGCACTCTGATCTTCAATCGTTCAGGAGCAGAGTGGCTTCTCATCCACTATCACGAGTCCCGGGCGATTGATCTCGCAGAGGCACTGCCGGAGCTTGCAGGTAAGGATGAGGTCGGATGAAGTACGTCGAGAGCTTCGATGGGACACGTATCGCCTATGAACGGTGGGGCTCTGGTCCGTCGATAGTCCTACTCCCCGGCATCAACTTCAGCCTTGAGGTATGGGACAGGATCGTGACGGACCTGGCCCCGACCTTCGACGTCGTCGGTGTCGATCTTCGTGGCCACGGCTCCTCGGACAAGCCGGCAACGGGATACGACTACGGAAGTCACGCCCGTGACGTCGGCGCAGTGGTCGATGCCCTGCAGCTAGAGCGTTTCACTCTGGTGGGATGGTCCTTGGGAGCGGCCATCGCGTTACGTTACGCGAGCGAGTCCCAGAAACCCAGTCGACTGCTTCTGGCTGGACCTGCGGCCCCGAAGTTCACCTCCAGCCCCAATTTTGACGCCGGGCTGCCAGAGGACGCAGTCCGAGGGCTGATGGAGCGGGAGCGGACCGAAAGGCCAGATTATCGGAGGTGGGTGATCGAGCAATCGCTTCACCGCGATACGTCTGACGTCGTCTTGGACTGGTTGTGGAGCCTCTCGATGAAGACCCCCTCGTGGTCGAGTCTGGCCTGTCTCGAGGCGCTCATCCAGGAAGACCTGCGAGAGGTCTTGGGGCAGATTGATGTTCCGACTTGCGTTGTCCGTGGCGCCAACGATGGTTTCGTTCCGGCTGGCGCCACGTCGGCGCTCGCCGAGATGCTGCCGAATTGTACGACCGTTGAGTTTGAGGACAGTGGTCACATGCCGTTTTTCGAGGAGCCGGAGCGCTTTGTCGAACTCGTGCGTCGGTTCACCAGTGAGATGACCGATAGATGATGTCACCAGAAAGGAGTACGGGATGGTCAAGGCAATAGCCCTATGGTCACGCCCCGCCGACGTAGAGGCGTTTGAGAGCGACTATTTCGGTCGCCATATACCGCTCGCCGAAAGTGCTGGCGTGCCCGGAATGCGCGAACTGAAGACTTTTCGTGCCAGCGCCGACGACGCCGCGTTCTACCGTGTCGCGGAGCTGATCTTTGACAGCCAGGATGATCTCGACGGAGCCCTTACCTCGCCTGAGTTGGCCAAGGTGCTGGCGGACGGTCAACGGGTCGAGTCAGAGCATGGAGTGAGTGTCGTGCTGTTGACCGTTACGGCCGACCCCGCGTAATAACTGCTGGAGGAATAATGAGTGTAATTGAGACCGACGAGCGTCTATCCCCAACCATCAGAAGCTTTGTCCAAAAACGTTTAGGACTACTTATCGACGGCCAGTGGGTCGAATCCGCGGAGGGCGGACGCCTCGAGGTCCTCAACCCCGCCACGGCGGAGCGTATCTGTGACGTTGCAGAGGGTCGCATCGAGGACATCGATCGAGCGGTACAGGCCGCGAAGCGGGCCTTCGAGGAGGGGCCGTGGCGAAGGATGAGCGGTGCTGACCGGGCCCGACTGATCTGGACTCTCTCCGACCTGATCGAAGCTCACGCGGACGAATTCGCCCAACTCGAAGCGCTCGATAATGGAAAGCCGCACCTGGTCGCCCGCGCGGCGGATGTCGAGATCGCCATCGACACCTTCCGGTACATGGCAGGTTGGGTGACCAAGCTTGACGGCAAGGCCGGCAGTCTCTCACGGCAGCCGATTTCCGATGCGAACTTCCTCGCGGTTGTCAAGCGGGAGCCCGTCGGAGTTGTCGGCCAGATCATTCCGTGGAACTTTCCGCTGATGATGGCGGCCTGGAAGGTGGCTCCGGCCCTGGCGGCCGGATGCACGATCGTCCTGAAGCCCGCCGAGCAGACGCCTCTTTCAGCTCTGCGTCTAGGAGAGCTCGTGCAGGAGGCGGGGTTCCCGAATGGTGTCGTCAACATCGTGACTGGATACGGCGAGACGGCGGGCGCCGCTTTGGTGAGGCACCCAAATGTCGCCAAGGTGGCTTTTACTGGGTCCACGGACGTGGGAAAGTCGATCGTGGAGGCAGCTGGGCAAGACCTGAAGAAGGTGTCCCTCGAGCTTGGGGGCAAGTCGCCCGCAATCGTGCTTGATGACGCCGACCTTGATATCGCCATCCCCGGCGCTGCCAGTGCGATCTTCTTCAATCACGGCCAGTCATGTACGGCAGGGTCGCGTCTGTTCGTGCACGAGAAGGTGTATGACGCAGTTGTCCAGGGAGTCTCCGACGCCGCGAAGGCGATAAAGCTGGGCGAAGGTTTGGAAGACGCCACCGAAATGGGCCCGCTGATCTCCGATCAACAGCTGACCCGAGTGCTGGGCTACGTGGACTCAGGACTGGAGGAGGGGGCCACAGTAATCACCGGCGGTGGTCGCGTCCGTGACAAGGGGTACTTCGTCGAGCCGACCGTCATGGTAGACGCCGAGCCTTCGATGCGCATGGTCCGAGAGGAGATCTTCGGCCCTGTCGTCGCTGCCATCCCCTTCAGCGATCTAGACGATGTCCTTCAACTGGCAAATGACTCGATATTCGGCCTGGCCGCCGGCGTCTGGACGCGCGATGTCTCGCGCGCGCTGAGGGTCAGTGATGCGCTACAGGCCGGCACTGTCTGGGTCAATACGTACAACATCGTTGACGCCGCTCTGCCCTTCGGGGGCTACAAGCAGTCCGGCTGGGGCCGCGAGCTCGGCCGGGAAGGATTCGACCTCTATCTAGAGTCTAAGTCCATCTGCATCCAGTACTGACCAATCCATCGCGGAACCGAGCAAGCAAGAACTTGCGAGTCCGCGGACCAGGCAAGTGTGTTCGGAGTCACCGACACCGCGGCTCGCTTTGCCACCAAAATCTGCCGACCGTGGCGCTCCAAGGTCGCACACTCGGCACGCAACTATGAACGAGAGGACCATCTATGCGATTTGGCTTGCTCCATGAGATCGACACGCCTAAAGGTATGGCGCATTACCATAGGTATCACGAGGTTCTTGACGAAGTAGCACTTGCGGAGGACATGGGCTTCGACTTCTGGGGCACTTCGGAGCAGCACTTCCTCCCGAGCTGGGCACCGAGTCCCGCCCCGGAGACCTTGTACGGCGCCGTGGCGGCACGTACCAATCGGATCAAGCTCCGCCATATGTCGATCCTTATGCTGGCCTTCAACCATCCGATCAGGGTGGCTGAGCGCCTCGCCGTCCTGGATCTTCTTTCGAGGGGTAGAGTAGAGCTCTCCACCGCTCGATCGAACAGTGCCTCGACGCTTGATCCTTTCGGTGTCAACGCGAGCGAGACCAGGGACCAGTGGCGCGAAACGCTCGAGGTCGTCGTCAAAGCTCTTACGGACCCGGTAGTCGAACACGAGGGCAAATACTGGAACATCAAGTACGAAGAGTCCGAGGGAGTGGCCCCGCCTCGCGTCGTCCCGCGGCTCTATCGACGCGAGCTCTTCCCGATTTCGGTCATCTGTTCAAGCGTTGAGACCCACCGCATGGCCGGGGAGTTGGGGTTGGGCTCTATCACCAATGACGGATACGTCGGGTGGGACCACGTCGAGAAATGTGTAGCGCTCTACAAGGAGTCGATCAAGAACGCCCAGCCGTTCGGGAACTATCCGGTCAACGACTCGATCGGGTACGCGACCTTCACGGCAAATTGTGCTGCGACTCGTGAGAAGGCGATCGAGAGCTCAAAACACGTCATCGACGGGTTCTTCCGCGGTACGATCTGGCTCTACGAGGAACTTGCCGCGCGTACTCCGGATTACAACGACTTCGGGCTAACGGCGAAGTTGAAAGAGATGATCGGCGACTACGAGGCGATCATGAATCATTCGCCGACGGTCATGGTCGGGACTCCCGACGACCTGATCGAAAAGATCAAACGGCTTGAAGCCATGGGCATCGACGAGGTTATCCTTCGAATCGATGGCTTTGGCCACTCGGTCAACAAGGAATCGATCGAGATGGTAGGCAAGTATGTGATTCCGGAGTTCCAGAACTCGATGGCCATCGTCGGCTCCGATGTGACGCCTCACAACTATGAGGAGCTGGGCGTCGAGATGCCGCGGTTCCTGACCTGAGGGCCCCTTCCAGAGGAGGTCGCGGATCGCGACCGACCAGCAGACGGGCCGGCGACCATGATCGCCGGCCCGTCCCGGTCACGGGACGACCCCGACAGGACTAAGACGCGTCGTCCACGACAAGGCCTTCCAAAAGCATGTCGCAGAAAAAGTCAGCAACTTCCACGGGCGTTTTCTCGCCGTCCGGACGGAGCCACAGGTAGGAATAGTTGAACGTGCCAAGAATGCCCTTGACCGCCAAGGCGTCACTGGTTTTGAACACTGCCGCTTCGACCCCTTGTTCCAGGATGGCCTGCCAAACCTGCTCGAAGTGCGCGCGCATCTCGAGCGCAGACGCCCGTCGTTGTCCGGTTAGCGCACGGTGCTCCGCGAAGTAGACGGTCAGCTCGGGCAGGTTGTCCGCGATGGCTTGCATAAGTTGGCGGGCCAGCTCGCGAAACTTCTGTTGGGGTTCAAGGTCGAGGCGCAATATGGCTTCACCGGTGCTCACCATTTCCTGAACATGGGAGATGCCGATCTCGAAAAGAAGCTGCTCCTTACTTCCGATGTGATGGTAAAGCGCACCTCGTCCCAGGCCGACAGCCTCGCCGATCTCGGCGACGCCCGTCGCGTCGTAGCCATTTCGAGCGAATAATTTGGCTGCCTCGCGCCTTATCCGGCGTTTCTGATCGGGTTTTCTGCTCATACCTATGCCTTCCGTACCGACCAGTTTGTCGGATAACCATGTGCAATTTAAACCATAATCCGCGACGGGGGTCGAAAAACTTCTTCGGTACTGTTCTGACCGATCGGTCCAGTGTGCTACCATCGGAGTGGGCGCAAGAAAGGAACCTTTTCGGGTTCGAGCGGTTGCCTCGGTGGAGCAAAGTTGGGATCTCCGGAGACGTACCAAGCGTGAAATCGAACGAACAGAGACCGAGCTGCCTCGCGGATCGAAATTGGCGAAGCTCGGCCAGCAAGAAGTCGACGGGTTCTTAGCCGTTCATGGACTCGCGTCACCACAAGTGGGACTGGGACGAGGCGATGCGGCGCGTCGGCGTCGCTCGAGACGGCAGGTTCAATGCCGGCAGCGCCTCGTTCCCTCGCCGAAGCTCTCTGATCTGGGTGCGTGTGGATGGTTCTCTTCAGACCTGGTCGGGCACCGATCTCCTCGAGCAAAGCCTCAAACTGGCGGCGGCCCTGCGAGCGCTGGGGGTCCGGCCCGGAGACCGTGTCGCCGGTCTGCTCGGTCGACGTCCTGAGTCCCTGACGATTGCCTCGGCGACGTGGCGGCTCGGAGCTTTGTTCGTTCCTCTGTTTTCGGGTTTCGGAAGCGAGGCGGTCCGTGTGCGTTTGGAGGACGCCGGCGTAGGTGTCCTCGTGACCGACGCGGCGAATGTCGATAACGCGATAGCGGGAGCCACCGAGAATGTGCGTGTCCTTTCGCTCGATCCAGATCCTCCTGAAGGTGTGACCGATCTAGAGGGGATTCTGCGCGGAGCGACATCGGTGCCTGAGACGAGGATGTGTGATGCGCACGACCCGGCCACGATCATGTACACGAGCGGTACGACCGGAAAGCCGAAGGGGTGCGTTATCGCCCACTTAGGATTGATAACGATGTGGCCGTTCGTCACCTACTGTCTTGGCCTGCACGACGATGGCGCCCTGTTCTCTACAGCCGATACGGGATGGTCGTTCGGCCTCTATACGACCGGCTTCGCGCCACTGACTTTGGGTTTTTCGAGAGTCATGGTCGAGGGCGGTTTCGATCCTGTGGTTTGGTGGAAAGCTTTGCAAGAGACCGGAGCGCAGCACCTTGCAACTGCGCCGACCGGTCTGCGTCAGCTGGCCATCGCCGGTATCGACGCTATTGGTATGCGGCCGGACCGGCTCGAGGGGATTACGACGGCGGGGGAGCCTCTGACGGGTGAGGTCTCCGAATGGTTCGAGCGAAATCTCAGCGTCCCAGTGCAGGATTCCTACGGGTTGAGCGAGACCGGAATGGTGCTCGGAAATCTGCGACCGGAAGGCGCGCCGCCCGCGGCGGACGGGTCGATGGGTAGCGCGCTGCCGGGCTTCGAGGTTTCATTGATCGCGGAGGATGGCACGCTTCTTCTGATTGGGTCGAAGGAAAGTGGCCGCATTGCGATCCGGGACAACGGTTTTCTGCTTGGACAGGGTTACTGGGGGCGACAATCTCTCTGGGAGGGCCGCGTCCAGGATGGCTGGTGGGTTACTGAGGACCTGGCTACACGAGACTCAGACGGTCGATTCTGGTATGTCGGGAGAAACGACGACATGATCGTCACCGCTGGGTATAACGTCGGGCCCAGCGACGTGGAGGGCGCCATCGTTCGCCATCGCCAGATCAATGACGCCGCCGTCGTCGGTGAGCCAGACGACAGAAAGGGACACGTGGTCGTCGCACACATCGTTGCTTCGGATCAGGAGCAAGACGACGATCGTCTTCTTCAGGAGGTCCGAGCGCTCGTCGGGTCGGCGATCGGGTGGCATGCAGCGCCGCGGCGCCTAGTTCGCCACGACGCCCTTCCGCGCACCGAGAGCGGTAAGCTTCGCAGGTCTGACCTGCGTCCCGAATGATCCTGATGATCGCGAGGTAGCGGGCCTGCGTCAGGCTTGGCTGACGACGCCGTCGCGTTCGAGACCCGCAATCGCCGCTGGGCTTCGTCCGAGTTCGGTGAGAATCTCCTCAGTGTCAGCGCCTGCCACGGGTGGGACGCCGCCAATTCGTCCCGGCGTCCGTTCGAGTCTTGGTGCCGGCGCGGGCTGTTGCACTCCATCTCGGCGGACGAGAGTGTCCCTCTGTGCGATTTGCGGCTCTTCATGCGACTCGGCCAGCGTCGCGACGACGCTGACGCAGGCGCTTCCGTCGGCGAAGACCTCCGCCCAGTGCTCGGCCGGGTGGGTGGCGAACACATCGGTGAGCAACGCCGTCAGGTTCGCCCATCGCGCTCGGTCGTTCTGGGGCCACTCCTCGACGTTGAGATCCAGAGCCTTCAGGAGAGACGCGTAGAACTCGGGCTCGAGCGCGCCGACCGCGACGAAGTCCCCGCTCGCCGTGGCGTAACACCGATAGAAAGGCGCTCCTCCGTCGAGCAGGTTGTCGGATCTGGCATCCCGCCAGCGACCTCCGGCTCGGAAACCATAGATGCTCGCCATCAGTGAGCTCACGCCGTCGATCATGGCTGCATCGATCACCTGCCCTCGACCTGATCTCGTCCGCTCCAGCAGCGCGGCGGCTATGCCAAAGGCCGCGAGCATTCCGCCTCCTCCGAAGTCGGCCACCAGATTGAGGGGAGGTGCTGGCACTTGGTCCGGCGCACCCATGGCCGAAAGGGCGCCCGCCCTCGCAAGGTAGTTGATGTCGTGGCCCGGAAATTTGGCTCGCGGCCCTGTCTGACCCCATCCGGTGACGCGCGCGACGATCAGGTCTGGTTTTCTCCTCATGCACTCGTGAGGCGCAAGACCCAGACGCTCCATCACTCCGGGGCGGAACGGATCGATCAAAACATCCGCTTGCGAGATCAGTTGGATGGCCAGTTGCATACCCTCGGGCCGCTTCAGATCGAGGGCGATCGATCGACGTCCTCGTGACATTACGTCGGTTTTGGATGGTCCCATCAAGGGATGGTCGACGCCGACTCTGTCAGTGCGATCTATCCGGATGACCTCTGCTCCGAAATCGCTCAACATCATTCCAGCGAATGGCCCGGGTCCGATGCCAGCCATTTCCACGGCGGTGACCCCGTTGAACGGCCGCTGATCGGCGTTCCCGAGGTCGTCCCTTTGTCCTCGAGCGGAGTGGTTGACACGAGAGTGTTCCGCCCGATCGCTGTGCCTAGGCGACATGTTCCTACTGTACCGTACGATCGGTACTTGCCCATTTCGTTAGTGGACTCCGCCAGGGAGATAAAGCCCCAAACAGCTAAGATATAGATCGGTCGGTACGATTTACTACCGATAATGAGTACCGAGAGAGGGGAAACCAATGGCTACCGAAGCTACGCCGGACCGGCTGGCCTCCGACCTCGCGCGCGAGCTTGAGGTGATGCTCGAGATCGAGAAGTTCCCGCCGCCCGAGGGATTCCGCGAGAGCGCCCTCTGGTCGGACCCGGCGATCTACGAGGAGGCGGCCGCCGACCCGGTCGCCTGGTGGACGGCGAAGTCGAAGGAGGTCCTCGACTGGGACGTCGAGCCGACCGAAGGCCTGAACGACTCCAACCCGCCCTTCTACAAGTGGTTCGAGGACGGGCGGATCAACGCGTCGGCCCAGTGCCTCGACCGCCACGTCGCGGTCGGCAACGGCGAGCGCGTCGCCTACCACTGGCGCGGCGAGGAGGGCGAGCGGCGCGACGTCACCTACGCCGAGCTGCTCGACTCGACCCAGCGCTTCGCCAACGCCCTGAAGGATCTCGGCGTCGAGAAGGGCGACGTGGTCGGGATCTACCTGCCGATGATCCCCGAGGTCGCCGTGGCGATGCTCGCCTGCGCCCGGATCGGGGCGATCCACAACGTCGTCTTCGGCGGCTTCTCCGCCGAGTCGGTCCGCGAGCGGATGGAATTCGCCGAGGCGAAGGCGCTCGTCACCGTCGACGGGGCGCGGCGCAAGGGCAAGACCGCGCCGATCAAGGAGCAGGTCGACGAGGAGATGGGCGACCTCGCCTCCCTGAAGACGATCGTCGTCGTCCGCGCCACCGGGACCCCGTGCCCGATGACGGAGGGGCGCGACGTCTTCTACGACGAGGTCTGCGCGGCGGCCGACCCGGAGTGTCCGGCGGAGCCGATGGAGGCCGAGCACCCGCTCTTCATCCTCTACACCTCCGGCTCGACCGCGAGCCCGAAGGGCATCCTCCACACCACCGGCGGCTACCTGACCGGGGCGACGACGACGCATAAGTACGTCTTCGACCTGAAGCCGGAGTCCGACGTCTGGTGGTGCGCCGCCGACGTCGGCTGGATCACCGGACACTCCTACATCGTCTACGGCCCGCTCGCCAACGGCGCGACCTCGGTGATGTGGGAGGGGGCACCCGACTACCCGCACCAGGGCATCTGGTGGGAGATCGCCCAGGAGACGAAGGCGACGATCCTCTACGCCGCCCCGACCGCGATCCGCACCTTCATCAAATGGGGCGCCGACATCCCGGCGCGGTACGACCTCTCGAGCCTGCGGCTGCTCGGGTCGGTCGGCGAGCCGATCAACCCCAAGGCGTGGCTCTGGTACCACAAGGTCATCGGCGGGGAGAGGTGCCCGATCGTCGACACCTGGTGGCAGACGGAGACCGGCTCGATCATGATCACGCCGCTGCCGGGGATCACGGCGACGAAGCCGGGCTCGGCGACGACGCCGTTCCCGGGGGTCAGCGCCGAGGTGGTCGACGAGAAGGACGGCACGCCGGTCGCCGAAGGCCAGGGCCTCCTGATGCTGGAGCGCCCGTGGCCCTCGATGCTCCGCACCCTCTACAAGGAGGACGAGCGCTTCGTCGAGACCTATTTCTCGAAGTTCGGCAAGGACCGCTACCTGGTGGGCGACGCGGCGCGCCGCGACTCCGACGGCTACTTCTGGGTGATCGGGCGGATCGACGACGTGGTGAACGTCTCCGGCCACCGGCTCTCGACCGCGGAGGTCGAGTCGGCGATCGTCGCGCACGAGAAGGTCGCCGAGGCGGCGGTGATCGGCCAGTCCGATCCCGACACCGGCCAGGCGATCTGCGCCTTCGTCACGCTGAACGGCGGGGTCGAGCCCTCCGAGGAGGTGATGGCCGGGATCCGCGACGGCGTCGCCGCCCGGATCGGCAAATTCGCCCGGCCCAAGCGCGTGATCTGGGCCGACGACCTGCCGAAGACGCGCTCCGGCAAGATCATGCGCCGCCTGCTGCGCGACATCGCCGAGGGGCGGGCGCTGGGTGACGTGACCACGCTGCGCGACCCGGGCGTGATGGCCGAGCTGGAGAAGCAGGTGGCGGCGGAGCGAGAGAACGACGACTAGCTACCGTCCCAGGGCCGTCTCCCGCCTGCTGATCAGGCCCTACACACCCCGCACGGACGGGAATGTGGAGCGTTTCCACCAGGCCCTGATGCGGAAGTGGGCCTATGCGCTTCGCCCACTCTCTCCCGATCGAGATCTGCCGGAGGAAGTCGGCGACGGTCTGGGCCTCGGACTCGGGAGAGCTACTGGACTGCCAACCAGGCCCGGCGCAGATCGCGGCCTTTGCGCGGCGCCCGGGGGTAGTGCCAGGCCGCCTCGACCAGCAGGCGGCGGGCGTGGCGGGAGCCCGACTTGGTGATCGAGCCCTGCCGACCGCGCTCACCGCTCGAGTCCTGCGAGGGCGCCAGGCCGAGGTAGCTCATCAGCCGCGCCGGGCGGGCGAAGCGCTCGAAGTCACCGACCTCGGCGCAGAGACCGAGCGCCGAGAGGGGGTCGATGCCGCGTAGGCTCGAGCGCCTCGCGGCGCACCAGCAGGGCCTCGAACGACTCGATCCCGCAAGGGAAAGCGGGCAGGACCGGATCACATCGGAGACTCGTTGCGCAAGGTGTCTCCTTGATTGCCGAACGACCCGGCGGTCCTCAGCTCGCCCTCGCCGACGGAGTGTCCGTTTCGGCGAACTCGTCCCACTCGTGACCATCAAGCAGCGCCCGTGCCGCCGTCAGATATTGGATCGTCGGCGTTCCCTCCTCGATCCAGTTCAGTCGCGCGTCTCGATAGAGCCTCTCGATGCTGTGCTCGCGGATGTAGCCCGCACCCCCGAAGACGAGCAAAGCGCGATCGGTGACTCTGCCAACAGCTTCCAGGCCGAACAACTTGCACATCGATGCCTCGGCCGGTATCCGCTCTCCACGATCCCATTTTCGTGCTGCGTGCTGCAACATCGTGCGAAGGGCGTAGACGTCGGTGGCCATCTCGGCCAAGTAGCGCTGGATTGCCTGTCGGGAGGCGATAGGGCGACCGAAGGTGACTCGAGACTGCGACCGGTCGATGGAGAGCGATAGCGCCTGTTCCGCCGTGCCAAGGGAGCTCCCCGCGACCAAGAGCCGACTGATCTCAAGTGCGTGCTCGAGCTGATGCTCGCCCTTTCCTGGTTCGCCGCCCAGGATCGAGTCGGTGGGGACCCTCACATTCTCGAACGTGAGCCGCCCGTGCTCGCCACCCTTGCATCCCATCGTCTCAGGCAACGCCTCGATCGTGAGACCAGGCGCGTCGCGCTCGACCAAGATGGCCGAAAGAGAATCCGACGCTGCCTTACCGGTGCGGGCAAGAACGATGAAATGGCTGGCGAAGTTCGAGTTGGTGATCAGCCACTTACGGCCGTCGATCACGTAATGACCATTCTCCAACCGTGCCGTCGTACCGAGGTCCAGTCCGGTGCCATGATCAGGCTCGGTCAGCGCGAAGGCGACCGAAGCATCTCCGCGGGCGACGGCCGGCAGCAGTTCCGCCCGTTGGTCGTCGGTCCCAAGTTCGGCTACCGCATGAGCGAACGAGTTATGGACATGCACAAGCGCGCGCACACCGCCGTGTGCCTTCGCGAACTCGGCGATGATCGGCAGGTACTGCGTTACGGAGAGCCCGGCGCCGCCGTACTCGGTCGGAACCAAGAGACCAAGTGCAGTCATCTCGCGCAACGCTTTCCACACGATGTCTTGCGGGATGTGCTCGTTCGTCTCGATCTCCTCTTCGAGGGGGGCGATATCTCGCCAGAGCGCCTCGAAGAGATTTGTGCGAAACGCGAGGTACTCGGCCGTCTCCATCTGGTCTCCATTTCTGTTGTAAGGGTGGCTTGGCGGTCATCGCCGTGCCTGCCAGTGCCTTCGCCCGCCGATCCACCGGCCTTCCCCTGCGGAACGTTGTGCGGGTACGTCTGGCTCTTCTGGGCAATGTACCGACCGAACGATACAGATCGGATCATCATCTTTCAGAAGCGCAGAACCCCCGGGGTTCCGGTTTCTGAACCGGGCGTCGGGCCTCAGACTCGGACGATGAGGGCGTCGCCCTGGCCGCCCGCGGAACAGATGGCAGCGACACCGATGCCGCCGCCTCGGCGACGAAGCTCGTGGACGAGCGCACCGACGATCCTCGCGCCCGAGGCACCGACGGGGTGCCCGAGGGCTATAGCGCCACCGTTCACGTTGACGCACTCCGGATCGATATCGAGCTGACGGATCGAATTCACGACGACCGAGGCGAAGGCCTCATTGATCTCCCAGAGATCGACCTCGTCTGGGCGAATCCCCGCTCGCTCGAGCGCTCTCTCGGCGGCGACCGCCGGCATCGTCGCGATGACGTCGGTTTGTCCGGCAACCTGTGCATGGCCGACGATTTCGGCGAGGGGCTCACGGCGATGGGTCCGAGCCCAGCGGTCGGACGCCACGACGAGGGCGGCTGCGCCATCGTTGACCCCGGGCGAATTTCCGGCGGTATGGGATCCGTCGGCGCCGACCAGACCTGGCAGCCTCGCCAGGGCAGCTGCCGTCGTATCCCGCCGTGGCATCTCGTCATGTTGGACGAGAACATCGGCCCCACGGCCACTTACCGTGATCGGCTCGATTTCCTCCGCCATACGGCCCTCATCAGTGGCGGCGATGGCGCGCTTATGCGATCGCAACGCCCACTTGTCGAGTTCGGTTCGCTCGAGGTTGAGACGGTCGGCGACGGCGCTCGCCTCCTCGTACATCTGCCTACCGCTATACGGACTCCGCAGCGCGTCGCACAGCATGGAGTCGAGGACGGTCGCATCCCCCATCCGTAATCCGAAGCGGGCATCCGGCAGCAAATATGGGGCCTTTGACATCGACTCCATGCCGGCTGCGACCGCGAGTTGCACGTCGCCACCTCGGATCGCCTGATCCGCGATCGCCGCTGCGCGAAGGCCGGAGGCGCACGCCTTATTGATCGTCTCTGAAGAGACATCGCGCGAGATGCCGGCTGCGAGCTGAGCTTGACGGGACGGAACGGCTCCTTGGCCCGCCTGTACGACGGTGCCTACCAACACGTGATCGACGTCCTCGCCATCTACGGCGGCGCGATCCAACGCCCCTCTGATCGCTACCGCCCCAAGGTCCGGGGCTGGAAGAGCCGAAAGGCTGCCGCCGAGCTTGCCTATCGGCGTGCGAGCAGCGGCGAGGATAACGGTGCGAATCGCATCATCGGTCATGGACAGATGATACTAAAGGTAATACCCAAGTACGATAAGTAGGACAGGTCTACACTGTGCAGATGGTCCCTGTAGCCACCAACAGGCAGGCCCAGCTACTCGATGACCTCGTCGATCTGATCCTCGCCGAAGGATTTCTGCAGTTCACCCTCGACGACCTGGCTTCACGGCTTCACTGCTCCAAGACGACGCTCTACGCGCTCGGGGGAAGCAAGGAGCAGGTGACCGTTAACGCCGTCAAGCACTTTTTCCAGCGTTCGGCCGAGGAGGTGGAGCGTCGGGCCGAAGGCGGCGACCCGCCGGAACGGATCGTCGCCTACCTTCGGGCTGTCGCGGACGCACTACGGCCGGCCTCGGCCGCATTCGTCGCTGATCTGGCAGCGCTGCCGCCAGCCGCAAGGGTGTATGACCGGAACACTCAAGTGGCGTCGGAACGCGTCGCCGGGCTGATCGACGAAGGGGTGTCGAGCGGGCATTTTCGTCATGTCCATGCGGCGTTTGTCGCGGATACCGTCACGGCCACGATGCGGCGCATCCACAAAGGGCACGTGCTGGCGGCAACCGGACTCAGTGCCGCAGAGGCCTACGATGAGCTCGCGGAATTGATTCTCAGGGGCATCCGGACCGACGCATCCTGACCTGAAGTCGACGGGAGATCGGCGGCGCGGTCACTTCGGCGCCAGGCGAAGAGCGCCATCGAGCCGGATCACCTCACCGTTCAGCATCGGGTTGGCCACGATGTGCTCGACCAGATCGGCGTACTCCTGTCCCTTACCGAGGCGCGACGGAAACGGCGTGACGCTTCCGAGCGCCGCGCGTGCGGAGTCCGGGAGGCCCGCGAGCATCGGCGTATCGAACACGCCCGGCGCGATCGTCATCACCCGCACTCCACTGCCGGCGAGCTCGCGGGCGACCGGCAGCGTCAGTCCAGCGATCCCCGCCTTCGAGGCCGCATAGGCGACCTGACCTATCTGGCCGTCGAAGGCGGCGATCGAGGCGGTGTTGACGCAGACGCCGCGCTCGCCGCTGTCGTCAGGCGCGTTCTCGATCATCGCGGCAGCGGCGAGACGAAGCACGTTGATCGTACCGAGGAGATTAACCTCGATCACCTTGCTAAACCGCTCGAGCGGGGTCGGCCCTTCTCGGCCGACGAGCTTCGCTGGGGTGGCCAAGCCAGCACAGATGACGGCGATACGCAGTCCGTGCTCGGCCGATCGCCCACAGTCGTCCACCGCAACGCCGACTGCCTCGGTGTCAGTGACATCGCACTGAACTGCGCGCGCGCCGAACCCCTCCGCGACCATCTCAGCACGCTCTCCGTCCAGATCGGCAATCACCACCTCTGCACCGCTGGCCGCCAGGTGGCGAGCCGTCGCTTCGCCGAGGCCGGACGCACCACCGAAGACGATGGCTGTAGCTCCATGGACGTTCATCGCTCTCCTGTCTCGCGAACTCTGCTCTGGGAAGTAACCTCTCGATAGTACTATATAACGTACTGAAGTATTGTTCAGCGAACTGGAGGCTCTCGACTCATGTCCAAAGCAATCGCGACCGAGGTACGCGGGGCGGTGCTCCTCGTGACCCTGAATCGTCCAGAGGCTCGAAATGCATTGAACCTTGAGCTGGTGAGTGGGCTCTGCGACTCGCTCGAGCGCCTCGACGCTGATCCGACGCTACGAACAGCGGTACTCACGGGCGCGGGTCCGGGCTTCTGTGCGGGGATGGACCTGAAGGCCTTCGGTGACGGAGAGCCGGTATGGGAGGGCGGTGCTGATGGTCCCGGCCTTAAACGCGTACTTACCGAGCCGATGGCGACGAAGCCTGTGATCGCCGCGATCGAGGGTTTCGCCGTAGCGGGTGGGCTGGAGCTGGCTCTGGCCTGCGACTTCATTGTCTCCGGACGTTCGGCGAAATTTGGAGTGCCGGAGGTACAGCGCTCCTTGGTCGCGATCGGCGGAGCGCTGCGTCGCCTGCCAGATCGCATCGGCCCGGGTCTCACCAAGCGGCTGGCCCTAAGCGGGGACCTGATTTCCGCCGCTGATGGACAGCGGATCGGTCTTGTCGAGGAGGTCGTAGAGGACGGGATGGCCGCAGACGCGGCGATGGGCCTGGCACAGTCGATCGGAAGGGCCGCGCCCTTGGCAGTTCTTGCCACCAAGCGGATCCTCGACCGCCAGCACGACCTAGCCGATGCGGAGTTCTGGTCCTTTCAGGAAGCTGTGGCGGATCCCGTCTTCGCTTCAAGGGACGCGAAGGAGGGCGCGCAGGCTTTCGCAGATAAGCGAGAGCCGCGGTGGACCGGCTCATGACGTCGCTGCCGAGCTCCTGAAAAGAAGAGACTTTGGATGAGCCCAATTCCGAGCCACTTCGGCTCGCGCCATAAAAGCCGACGCGCTTGTGGCGCGGGCTGACGTTTGCGAACATATGTTCGTGTCCTCGGCCAAGGACAAACTCGCGCTTCTCGACGCCGCCATCGCCAGCCGACCGACGGCGCTACGGGTCGAGGCGGAGGACGGAGATGTCGTCAAGTGGCTGGCGAGGGCCGGACTGCTCATCGGTGCCGGGGACGGGACCGTCACTCCTACCCGTGCCGCGGTCCACTACGACGAGCTGGTCAGAGGATGAGCGGGATGCGCTGCGCCGGATGCGGTCATGTCGGCCAATATTTCCGGCCCGTTGTGGTCGTGCGCGACGGTCTGGCAACGGTGGTGACCGAAGGGACACCTCACCGCAACGAGGTAGGCGTCCGTCGCTCCCACGAGCGCTGCTACGAAACTGCAGGGAAAGCGGATCCGTCGCTGCCCGGCGTCGCCGGCTGAGGCGTCTGTCGTCAAGACGCTTTATCGGGCGCCCTCTCTCGTCTGAGGCGCAACGACGACATGCGGGAGCGGCTTGTGTCCTGGAGGCCCAAACTCAGGTTTTCTCAATCGTTCTTGGTTCGGCAGAACGGTTTGCAATCTCCCATATGTGGGAAATCGTTGACTGCTGAGGCGGCATGGGAGGCCGTCCTTCAAGGAGAAGGAAGTTGCGAAGACTCGGGTTGTCAACGAGGGGGGCCACTTTTGGACCTCGCCGCTCTGGAGGGGTGATGACCTCTCACAGTCACGCGTCGGACCTGCGTCGGCCCGCACTCCTGCTCGAGCAGTTCGGACCGGGTCGTCAGCGGGGGCAGAGGCTCAGGCGGCAACTCGCGGAGCGCTTTCCGAGACGCCCGGCAGACGAGGTCGAGGATGCGGTGCAGACGGCATGTCAGAGATTCCTCGGCGACGCCGACGCCGCCGGATTCACCGAGCCGGCTCGCGCGTACGCCTGGCTTCGGACGGCCGCCTACCGGGAGATGGTGCACGAGCTCGAAGGCCAGACGAGGACGATCGCAGCGGATCCGACCGGCTCCCTTTTCGAAGGCGAGGCATCCGATCAACCCGGTCCGGTCGCCGAGCTGATGGAGATCGAGGAGCAGACCGAGCTCGAGATCCTCGTGGAGGAGGTGTCATCGAAGCTCTCGGATTCGCGCCGGAGAGTCTTCGCGCTCTGGGCCGCAGGGCGGAAGCGGCCGGAGATCGCGGAACAGCTCGGTCTCAGTGACCGCGCCGTGAAGAAGGCCCTCGAGGAGGTGATGCGGAGCGCCCGCGAGGTCCTGACCAGCCGGACCGGCGGAGGTTGTGCAGAGGGCGAGTCGCTGGTGTTGCGACTGACCTGTGGGCTTGCCGTGGCCGGGGAGGAGGTCCGGGCCCGTCTTCATCTCCAGCACTGCGGTCGCTGCTCGACCTTCTCCGAGGAGCTCGTCGCCTGGAAGGAAAAGGTGCCGGCGGTGCTTCCTCCGGTCGCCATCGAAGTCGCACGCCCGGGTCTGCTGGGGCGGGCGGTGGGCCGGGTGGGCGAAGCCGTCGGCTCGGCGAAGCGACACGTCCTCGGCGGCGGTTCGCAGATAAAGCAGCAGGCGACCTTGGCGACGTACGGCCGGACCCCGGATCCGACGCCCCTGATCGGGACGCGTCCCGGCACGGTGGCGGCGGTCGTCGCCGGCTGTCTCGCCATCGGGGGCGGGGCGGCGACCATCTGCTCGCAGCCGGGCGTCGACCCCCTCGGGGCGGCGAAGGAACTCATCTCGGGCACCTCCGAAGAAGCTGCGAAGGAACCGACGCCGCCGAAGGCCGAAGAAGCAGCGGCTCCTCCGGCGGCCGAAGAACCTGCCGAAGAATCGGTCGTCGGCCCCGTCTACGGCACGGAAGAAGCCACCGAATCGCAACCATCGACGTCGACGCCCCCGGAAACTCAGCCTCGCGACGAATCGTCGCCGAAGGAACACGAACAGCCCGCAGTCGAACCGGCGGTCAGCGAACCCGAAGAAGTCGTCGTCGAAGAAGCCTCCCCGCCGCCGGCGGAACAGAGCTTCGAACCCGCCTCACCGGAATACCCGGCGGTCGAATCCTCCTCGAGCTCGTCGTCGTCCAGCTCCTCGTCGTCCCCGTCCACTTCCTCATCCGGATCGGAATCGTCGGCGGCGGCCAAGCCCGCCCCGGTGCCGAAGAACGAAGCAACGCAATTTGGAGGTCCCTGAGAGATGCAGTTCCACAGCCACAATGTCCGCTCCCGCAGACTTGCGTCGTCGATCGCCGTCGTCCTGGTCGCGCTCGTCCCGGCCGCCTTCGGCGCGATCTCGCCCTCGCCGGCCCTGGCCGGAGAATTCACCATCTCCTCCTGCCAGGCCAACGGCGAATTCTCCTCGGGGGCGTTCGAAAACTTCGCCACCAGGGGGATGAAGTGGCGGCGCGCCTGCAACCCGCTTGGGCCAGGACTCCGTGGCCTCGTCACGGCGAATGTCCCTCGGGAAGGGCATGTCGCGGTCGGCTCACAGTCCGCCTTCGTCCTCGAAGCGCCGCCGGGAACGACCTTCTCGAACCTCAAGTGGTCGGGCGAGGCTCATCGGCGCGACTGCCGGTATGCGTTGCAGCTCTACGCCGTCCGACCCGACGGCGGCTCGGATGCGATCCGTAACGTCATGGCGAACCAGAAGTGCCCGAAGACCGCGAAGGCAGCTCAGGGGGCGAGCTGGCCGCGGCCGACCCTCTACGAACTGGGAGGGGCGACGAAGTTGGTCCAGCGCGTCGTGTGCATGGGTGCCCCGAAGGCCGAATACTGCTCCGGTAAAGGGCAGAACTATCTCGAGACCTTCACTTCGGAAGCGACGGTCGTCGACGACACCGCGCCGTCGATCTCGGTGGCAGGCGGCGGAGGATTTCTCGGCGGCGAATGGACCGCAGGCACCCAGGGCGTCGGGTACGAAGCCTCCGACAACACGGGCATTAAGAGCGTCCAAGGATCGGTCGGCGGCGCCTCGGCTGGGGTAAGTGAAAACACCTGCGATTACACCCAGCGCGTTCCCTGTCCGAGCGGTTCGGGCTCCATCAACGTCGACACCACCAAGCTCGGCGAAGGCACCCAGCAACTCCAATTGCTTGCGACCGACGCAGCCGGCAACCAGGCTGAATCCAACCCGGTGACGGTGCGGATCGACAACACCCCGCCTGGTGCGGTGCCGGTCGCCGTCGAAGGCGGGGAAGCGTGGCGGAACCACGACGCATTCGCAGTCGGCTGGGTCAATCCCGACGAAGGCGACCGGGCCCCGATCGTCGCCGCGCACTGGCGGGTCTGCCGCGTGGGTACGCAGGAATGCCTCACGGGCACCGCGAACGGGCCCTCGGTGGCGGCGATCGGCGGCCTCGGGGTCCCCGGTCCCGGGGAATGGGAAGTGCAGATGTGGCGCCGGGACGCGGCCGGGAACACCCAGCCGCAGAACGCTTCGGTGCCGGCGCGGTTGCGCTTCGATCCTGAACCGCCCGAAGTCGGATTCGAGCCGATCGCCGCCCAGGACCCGACGCGGATCGCGGTGCATCTCGCCGACAAGCTCTCCGGCATCCAAGGCGGGGAAATGGAGATGAGCCGGGTCGGTTCCGGTGTCTGGCAACCATTGACCAGCTCGCTCGAAGGTGACGAACTGGTCACCCGCATCGACGATGCGAGCCTGCCCGCCGGTGAATACCAGCTGCGAGCCACCGCCACCGACCACGCCGGGAACCAGGCCAGCTCGGAAAATCGGATCGACGGCCAGCCGATGAAGATAAACCTGCCCCTGCGGGTGCCGACGACGGTCGACGCCGGCGTCCTCGCCCACCATGTGGTGACCAAGGTCGTCCACCGCCACGGCAAGAGGCGCGTCAAGAAGCACGAAGTAAGCGAAACCGGCTCGCAGGCGACGATCGAATTCGGTTCGAAGGCTCAATTCTCCGGTCACCTGCTCGACAAATCAGGCAATCCGATGGCAGGCGCCTCGATCGCGGTCTGGCAGGCCATCCCCGAAGAGCAGGGCGAAACCCAGGTCGCGACGCTCACCACCGGGTCCGACGGCGGCTTTGCCTACGAAGTCACTCCGGAATCCTCGCGACACCTCCGCTTCGTCTACTCGGGGACCGCGACCAGCCTCCCCGCCGAAGGGAGCGCGGAAGTCCTCGTCCACTCCGCCAGCACGGTCAAGGTCACCCCGAAGCACGTCCTCAACGGCGGCTCGGTCACGTTCAGCGGAGAAGTGCAGGGGAGACCTCTACCGGCGGCTGGGAAGCTGGTCGAGCTACAGGTCCGGCTCACCCACGAATGGTCGACCTTCCGCACGATCCGAACCGACCCGGAAGGCCAATGGAGCATCGAATATCCCTTCAAACGGACCTGCGGCAGGGAGGAATACAAGTTCCGGGCGCGGCTTCCGGGAGAGGGAGGGTTCCCCCTCGAGCCAGGCCAGAGCCACGTGATCGGCGTCACCGTAAGAGGTAGACCATGTCCGACGGCCTGAACCAAGCAGAAAAAGGAGATCGCAAATGAAGGATCGACTACGCCGTCACCTCTCCTACGCAAACGTGATGGCGACGATCGCAGTTTTCGTCGCCATCGGCGGCACCTCATATGCAGCGGCGAAGCTGACGGGGAAGGATCTGCAAGCACACTCCCTGACCGCCCGGAACTTCCACAAGAACTCGGTGACCGGCAGTGCCATCAGGGAGAGCACTCTTTCGAAGGTCCCGCAGGCGGTGGAGGCTGAGCATCTGAACGGAGTCACGGCAGAAGCGCTCTTCATCCGCTGCCCCGAAGGGACGCTCGCCGTTTCCGACACCTGTATCGAAACCCAAGCGCACGCTCCTGCCTACTTCAGCGCCGCTCTCCACGAATGCGCCGCGATCGAAAGCCAACCTGGAGGTCCGGGGAGGCGGCTCCCGACCTACGCAGAGCTCGCGGCAGCGCTGACGCACTCCGAGATCGGGCTGTCCGCGGGAGGCGAGCTGACGAGTCAGGTGTATCCCTCCGCCGCGTCGCCGGGCCAGGTCGAAGCGCTTCTCGTCACCACGCCGACCGGTGGGGTCGCGCTGACGCCTGACAACGCCGCCGATCCCCACTCCTACCGCTGTGTCGTAGATCCGAGGAACTGAAAATGGAGAAGGAGTCCGAGATGCGAAAACCGAACCTCGCGCCCGGTGGCCGCCGTAGGCGGACTGTCCGGGCGACCGCCGCGCTCCTGGGGTCTCTGCTCGTCTTCGGCAGCCTGGCGCCGCCGCTCGCATTGGCGAAGCACGAACACGACACCGAAGGTGAAGGGACTTCGGCGCCGGGCGCCCTACCCGGCCTGGAAATCGGTGTCGGGCAACAACCCTCCGGGGAAGAAACCGCGCTGTCGGAAGAATCCGTCGGCCCGGAAGAATCCGAAGTCGAAGAAGAAGTCCCGGCGCCAGAAGTCGAAGGACCGGAACCGGAAAGCGTCGAAACCTCGCCGACGGCGCCGACGGTGCCCCTTCCGCCAGAAGCTGCGGCTCCAGTACCGGCAGAAGCGCCGCCTCCGACGTCCGAAACTCCGACGACGCCCCCTGTCGAAGCCCCGGCCTACGGAGTAGAAGAATCGCCACCGTCCTACGAACCCGCTCCGAGCACTCCGCCGCCGAGCGCCGAAGCGGTGGTCCAGCACGAAACGATCGTCGGGCCCGCGCCGCGGCACCAGGCCTCGGCGAAGAAGAGCGCGCACTCGACCGCCCGGGCCGCTCCGTCGGCCGCAGTTGATCCCGAACCCGAACCGGTCGCTCCTGTCGCTCCGCAACCACTCGGGTCCCCGTCTGCCGTGGTCCCTGGCGCGGCATCCGATCGACCGGGGAGCTTCGTCGGCAGGAAGACTCACCTCGTCGCCGCGGGCGAGTGCCTTTGGTTGATCGCGGCGGCGGCACTCCCCGCAGGCGCCTCCAACGCCCAGATCGCCGCCGAGGTTCACCAACTCTGGCGGATCAACTCTGGCCGGATCGGTACCGGCGACCCCGATGTCCTGCCGGTCGGGGTCGAACTTCGACTCTCCTGAAGTCGTAGTCGGAGTAGGTGCAATGGCCGCGCGGGTCCCGATCAGGGAGCCGCGCGGCTCTCTTTCTCCGCTGATTCTTGACTTACTCGCCTATCCAAGGAGAGTTTCTAACTTGGGGGGCCAGTTCTTCTCGTTCTCACTCTGTCTGTGCAGAGAGAGATGCCGGCCACCGTCGTCAAACAGCGCTCTGCCGTCGCGGATCGAGAGGTTCAGCCGCCCGAGGGCGCAGGCGCAATCGACAATGTCGACGATCTCGCCGAGATGCTCCGAATCCTGGCCGATCCGACCCGGATACGTCTGATAGACGCACTCGAGCGCCACGGTCGCTCGACCGTCAGCGCACTCACCTCGTTGCTGCCGGTGACCCAGCAGAGCGTGTCGCATCAACTCGGGATCCTCCGCGCGGCGGGGATCGTGAGCCGCAGCCGGGAAGGTGTCTGGGTCCACTACGAGCTCCGGGACTGGATAGGGCCGTGGCTGCTTCATCAACTCGCCGACGGACTCCAATCGTGAGCCGGTCCGCTCCACGCCCGTGCAGGCCGGCGTCGCTAGGCCGGAACGAGCGCCGACTGCTCCGTGGCACGCACCAGCACGCCGATCCGCCATGCTGCCATGAAGTCTCCCATCTCGGTTCCCGCCGGCAGGCGGTCCGCTCCGCTGAGGCCATGATGGGCGCCGACTTCGATCTGAATCTGGCAGAAGCGGGCCATGACGAAGTCTCTCACCGCCCACAGCGGAGCATCGATGGCATCGACACAGAATCCCGGCGGCTCATGCACGCGCGTTCGGTCGCAGGCATGGACCGCGATCCAGGAGGTCATCTCCTCGAAGATGTTCGTCTTCGTACCTGCAACCTCGCTGCCGGTCGCCAGGACGCGGCGGATCCAGTCGGAGCCGATTTCGGTCCATTTCCAGTCTTCCTCGACCTCGCGACCGAGGTAGCCGAGGAAGGCGAGGTAGACGAGCAGCTCGGTTACTTCGTCGTCGGCGATCTCGTCGAATCCTTCTGCGGCGGCGGATCGGATCGTCTCCATAGACCGGCTCGGAGGCTGGTGGTCCTGAGCCCTCTCGAGAACCCTTCCGAGGACGAGGTTAGCCAGCCGCGACCATTTTTCGGAGCGCGGGCGGCGGACGCGGGATCCGTGTCCGATGACCATACCCTCTTCGAGTTGAGCGAGAGTACTGTTACCTCCGAGCGCCATCCCTGGCGACAGTAGCAGCGACGCGCATCACTCTCCAGAGGCCAATGACACCTTTGGTGGAGATGACATGAGATGTGACTTTAGCCATGACCTTTGAGGTCAAAGGTGTGACCTGGAGCGAGCAGAGACACTCTCGCGTCCAGGCCATCCGGCGTTCTCCACCTCGTCCTCTTCGAGACACAAACGGTGATGAGTACGTTTGTGACCACTTCCTGATCCCGTCCCTCTGTTCCTCCGACAGCCGCCGAGAAGGCGGACATGGAGGACCACGGAGGTGTGGGTCAGGTGTCATTTCCACGTTTTTCACGAGAGGCCGGAAAGGAGGTCGAGTCCCGACGGCCGCTGGGCGCCGCGCTGCGCCCGGTCGGCCGGGTCGCCATCTGGGCGGTCCTGGCGATCCTGCTGATCCGGGGCGGGGCGGCGATCCTCGAATCGCCTGAACACAGTCCCGCGGCACTCGCCCCCGCCGGCGCGGCGGGGCCCGGGCGGGCGGCGGAGGCGCTCGCTGTCGGCTACGCGCGGGCCTACCTCGAATCGCCCGCCCCGAACGATCTTCGGGCCTATCTCGCCGACGGCGCGCACCTCGGCGCCGGGCACCGGCCGACGGCCGGCGGCGGCGTGGCCCAGGCGGAGGTGGTGAAGAGCACCAAGGTCGGCGCGAGCCGCTGGGTCCTCACCGTCTCCTGCGATCTCCGCGACGCGCGCACCCTCGATCTGGCCGTCCCGATCGTCCGTCAGGAGGCGGGCGAGGTGGCGGCCCTGGGCGCGCCCTCCATCGTCGCGGTGCCGGCGCCGGCCGGGGCCGACCCTGAGCGGCCCCGGCCGATCGCCGGAGCAGACGCCGGAGCCATCGGCGAACTGGCGGCGAAGTTCATCCCGGCCTATGTCTCGGCCGGGAAGGCGTCGGACCTCGCCTATCTGGTCGCCCCGGGGTCGATGGTGGTGCCCCTCGGAGGCGGGCTGGAAGTCGCTTCGGTCGGCGACGCCTCGCAGCTCGACGGCTCCGAAGGTCCCGAGCGCGACGTCACGGTCGCCGCCCGACTCCGCGATCCGGACACCGGCGCGGTCTACCCGGTCGCCTACCGCCTGCGGGCGGTGGAGCGTGCCGGGCGCTGGTATGTCGCCGGCATCGAGGGGGCGGTCGCATGAAGCGGCTAGCTCGGATCGCACTCACGGCGGCCACCGTCATCGCGGTCACGCTGATGGTGCCCGCCGCGGCGCTGGCGGCCGGCGGCAACTCGGTCGGGTCGAACCTCGCCGGGCTGCTGCGCGAATACGCCGGCGAGCTCTACACCGGGATCGTCGCGATCTTCGCGCTCTTCTTCCTCGTCAACCGTCGCTTCACCGAGTTGATGATGTTCTTCGTCGCGGCGATCGTCGTCGGCTGGTTCGTCTTCGCCCCCGGCCAGGTCGCCGACGCGGCGAAAGCCATCGCCCACCAGGTGCTGCCGTGAGCGACGGTCGCCCTGTCGGGGTCCGCTCCTACCAGCGGATCTTCTCGCCCGAACGTCGGATCCACCAGGTGGAGGGCCGGCCGCTGCCGGTCCCCGGCGGAGTGCCGCTGCGGTGGCTGGGCTGGATGCTCGGCACCGTCGTGGCGGTCCTCGCCGTCGGTTCGGGCTCCCTCTTCGTCCCTGTGGCCGCGGCGGTGGCGGCCGGAGCAGGCGGCCTCGCGATCGGAGACAGGACCGCCGGGCTCCTCGCCGCCACCGCGGCAGCCGCAGGGACGCTGATCCTCGGGGTCCTCCTGGGAGCGCTTGACTGGCCCTTCAGGCTGGTCGTCGCTCCGATGGCGGTGGCGACTCTCGCCACCCAGGCGACCCCGGACGGCCGCCGGCCGGAGCGCTTCGCCTTCTCCTGGGCGGCGCTTCGGCTGGCGCCCCTGCGGCGGTCGCTCGGCCGCGGCCTGCCCGCCCCGGGCGCGCGCCGGGGCGCCGGCGCGCGGATCTGGGTCGCCCCGGACGCGACGGGGCTGCGACTGCGACATGCCCGTCTCACCGGCCCCGGGTCGGTCGGCTTCGTCGAGCCGGTGGTGGTCAAGCGTCGTCTCCTCGGGAGCGGGCTCGTCGTCCGCGAACCGGGCCTCCTGAGCCGCCGGTCGCGCCTTCGCCACCGGGTCGTGCTCCGGGACGGCCAGACCCTGGAGGTGCGGCCGTGATCCGCTTCCCGCTGCGCTACGCGCGGGCGAACGTTCTGATCGGACCGGGCGGTGAGGCCGCCGGCCTCTACCGGGTCGGGTCGCGCTCCTATCCGTTCCTCTCGGTCGCCGAGAAGTGGGGACTCCTCCAGCGGCTCGAGCGGCTGATCGCGGTGGTCGGCGCGGACCTCTCGATCTATCGGGTCGCGCGACCCTATCCGGCCGAGCGCTACGCGGCCGAGCTCGCCTGGCTGGCCGATCGAAAGCATGCCGACCGCGCCCGCTGGCGGGCATATCTGGAGGGCCAGCAGGAGCGGCTTGCCTCGCTCGACTCCCACCTTCCCGAGATCTACCTGGCGATCTCCCTCACCAAGGGTCGTCGGGCCGGCGGCGCCCTGCGCTCGCTCGGGCGGGCGCGCCGCCGCCTCGAGGACCTGGCGGGCGTCGGTGCCGCGAGCCCGATCTCGGGCGCCGAGCTGCACACGCTCGCCGAGGCCGAGCGCCGCGCCTTCGGCAGGGCGGCCTCCGTGGTCGAGCTGCGACGCGCGGGCACCGAGGATCTCCAGTGGCTGCTCCGCCGCGCAGCCGTCCGCGGACTCGGCGATCCCGGGCTCGAACGCCACTGGCAGCCCGACGCGCTGATCCTCGGCGGCGAGGGCGAGGAGGTCCTCTACGAGCCGCTCGAAGCCGATCTGTGGGAGCCGGTCAACGCGCCGATGCGCGAGGAGCCCGGTCGACCGCCCTCCCTGGTGGTCGAGTCGGAGGTGGGCGACTCCCACCAGGCCTTCCTCTGCCTCGGCTCGCTGGCCGAGGAGGCGGAATTCCCGGGCGCCGCGGAGATCCTCTTCGCGCCGCTCGAAGGGGCGGGCCCGGTCGACGCGGTGCTCCATGCCGATCTCGTCGGGAACCGCGAGGCGCTCGCTCAGGTCCGCCGCCGCGTGCTCGACGTCGAGCACTCATATAGAGAGCAGCTCACCGGCTCGCCGACCGGCCCCGGCGCGCTCGCCGAGGAGGACCGGGAGCTGGCGCGCGAGTACGAGGCGATCCTCTCCTCGGTGGCGCGGCCGCCGATGCTGCGGGCCTCGATCTCGCTGGCCGTCGGCGCCCCGGACGCCGAGACGCTCGAGGCTCGCATCACGCTTCTCCGAGAGCGCTACGGCGAGGTCGCCCTCCACCGACCGCGGGGTCTCCAGCACGCCCTCTTTCTCGATCATCTGCCGCGGCCCGACGGGGGGGCCGTCCCCGACTACCGACGGCAGATGACCACCGAGCAGGTGGCGGCGAGCGTGCCGATCGCGACCGCCGCGGTCGGATCGGCCGAAGGTGTCTATCTCGGCTACGACCCGGTGGCCGGCCGGCCGGTCCGTTTCGACCCCACCGAGGCGCCCCGCGACTCGCGTCCCTCGGCGGTCCTCTTCTCGGGGACCCCCGGCTCGGGGAAGACGATCGCCGCCCAGGTGATCGCACACGCCGGTCTCCTGCGAGGGAGCCTGGTTATCGACTTCGACCCGAAGCCCGACCACCGGCTCGCGGAGCTGTCGGGACTCGGGCACGAGGAGGTCGAGATCCTCGAGCTCTCCGCCGACCCCGTCCACCGGGGCAAACTCGATCCACTGCGGATCGGGCTCCCTGAGCTGCGCGAGGAACTCGCCTCCTCCTATCTGCTCGAGCTGCTCCGCGACCCCCACTCCTCCTGGGAGGTGGCGATAGACCGGGCGGTGCGCGACGCGGTCCGCCAGGACGAGCGGAGCCTGCACGGGGTCGTCGCCAGGATGCACGACTCCGAGGCGGCGGGGGCGAAGGACGCCGCCGAGGCACTCGAGGTCGTCGCCGACTTCGGCCTCGCCCGCCTCGGATTCTCGCGGCCCGATGACGACGACGCGCAACTTCTGGACGAAGGTGCCGGCCCGAGCCTGATCACGATCCGGATGCCGGGACTGAACCTGCCCGATCCCGGGGCCGACCGCGCCGCCTACACCCGCAGCGAGCGGGTCTCGGTGGCGACCCTGGCGCTGGTCGCCGCCTCGACGCTGAAGCTGATCTCCGGCGACCGGGAGCGCCACAAGATCGTCCTGCTCGACGAGGGGTGGGTGTTCTTCGCCTCCTCGCAGGGGCGGGCCCTGCTGAACAAGCTGATCCGCCTCGGGAGGGCGTTCAACGCCACCGTCCTGCTGGCGACCCAACAGGTCGAGGACCTGGGCGAGCTGGCCCAGCTCGTGGGTACCACGTTCCTCTTCGGCCAGGACTCCCCGCGCGCGGCCGCCCGTGGCCTCGAGGAGTTCGGCCTCGATCCAGAGGAGGGGGGCCTCGCCTCGCGCCTCACCGAATACCGGCGCGGGCGCGGTCTCCAGCGGGACCTCGAGGGCCGCTGGGGAGAGGTGCAGGTCGACCCCGACCCGAGCCTCCTCTCCGAACTAGACACCACCCCCGGCAGGCGCTCGCCGCGCGACCATGTCGACGAGGGAGCGGCGGGCAGGAACCGCGGCGAGCACCCGGCAGGAGGGCGACCCGCCAGGCGGGCGCGGCGCCGAGGCCACGACGGCGCGGGCGGCAGAGGTCGGGAGCAGACGGAGGCCGAGGCGTGAGGCGCCTCGTCGCGATCCTCTCCGGCCACCGGCGGGCGGTCCTGATCGCGTCCGGCCTCGGCCTGGCGCTCCTCGGCCTGGCGGCGCCGGCGGCCCACGCCGATGTCTGGGCCAACGTCGGGCCCGGCCGGTCCCTGTCGGGGCTGAAGGGCGGCTGGACCCTCGGCGCCTACGAACTCGACGAGAACTTCTCGATGATCTCGGCGGGGGTCCTCTCCGGGGTCGACGTCTCCGGGTTCCTGCCGATGATCGCGTTCTTCTTCGCGAACGTCATCTGGCTCGGCACCTCCTGGTTCGCCAACCTGCTGATCGAACTCTTCGGCTTCGCCTTCAGCCTCGATCTCGTCAACGGGTCGGGGGCGACCGGCGGCGCCGGGGCGCTCGGGCCGGTCTCCCGGGCGATCCAGACCATCTACACCACCGCCTTCGGCGGACCCTGGATGGTGCTCGCCGTCTCGGTCGCGGCGCTCTGGGCGATGTGGAAGGCGCTGGTACAGCGCCGCTACGCGGAGACCGCCGCCCAGCTGGCCCTCTCCCTCATATATGTCTGCGCCGCCTTCTTCTTCGTGCTCCAGCCGGGGCAGACGATCGGCGCCGCCTCGCATCTGACGAACGAGATGTCGACTGCGTTCCTCTCGATCGCCAAGAACGGCGAGCCGACGAGCCAGGCGGAAGCCAAGGAAGCGGGCGCCGACCAGCTCTTCGGCCTGCTCGTCGCCCAGCCCTGGGCGGTGCTCGAGTTCGGCGGCCTCGAGCACTGCGTCAAGTCGGGGTCAGAAGGCGACGAACCGGAATCGGTATCGGTCCAGCCGCTCGCGCCTTCGGCTTCGCGCGGCCTCGAATCCGGCCAGACGGTCACCTCGGGCGGCAAGACCTGCATCAACAACCTGAAGAAGTACGGGCCGCACTTCCTGCGGATGCCGCCGGGCTCCAAGGAACGAAAGGGCGAGGTCGAAGCCCTCGAAGACGGCGACACCTCGAAGCTGCCCGACTCCGACCCGGGCAAGGAAAACGGCTCCTACGAACTGGGGCCGCAGGACGAACCGGCCGCGGCGTCGATGGAAAAGGGCGGCCAGTACCAGCGCCTGCTGGTCGGCTTCGTGATCCTGCTCGCCGAGCTGGGCGCCTTCTTCCTTCTCGGCGGCCTCTCGCTCGGGGTCATCGTCGCCCAGGTCGAGCTGCTGTTGATGCTCGCCTTCGCGCCGGTCGCGTTGGTGGCGGCGGTGGTCCCCGGACGCGGGCATCAGTTCTTCAAGGGCTGGCTGGCGAAGCTGGCGGGCCTGCTGCTGCGTAAGGCGGCCTACTCGCTGATCCTCGCGATCCTGCTGGCGGTCTGCGCGGCGATCTCCGAGGCGACCTCGGAGCTTGGCTGGCTGTTCTCCTTCGGGCTGCAGTGCGCCTTCTTCTGGACGGTGTTCCTGCGGCGTCGCTCGCTGACCGACGGGCTGATCGGTGCGGTCACGGGACCGGACGCCCCCGGGCGCGACCGGGCTCTGAGCCTCCTCGCCCTCTATGCCGGTGCGCGGGTCGGCAGCCGTACTCTCCTACGGCCCGCCGCGCGGGCCGGACGGGGGGCCGGCCGCGGCCTCGCCTGGGCCGGGAGCACCTTCCTCGGACGGGGCCGCGGCACGGGCGGGCAGGACCCGGTCGCGCCGGTGCGGGCGCCGGGCGTGCCGCTCGGCGGCAAGAAGGTCCACACCGAGCTCGGTGGCGGCCGCGGCGACGCCGATCGGCGAGACGAGCACCGGCAGGACCGGACGCGCTGGCGGCCGGAGAGGCGACCGGGAGACCGGGCGAAAGATCCCGATCGAGGGCGCCGCCGACCGGCGGATCGTCCCGAACGGCCGCAGTCTCAGGACCACGACGAGGACCGTCGTCGTCCCGAGGAGGGCGGCGGCCGTCCGGTACGGCGAGTTCCGAGGTGGCGCGGAACCGGCCGCGCGGGCTGGTGGCGGGGCGCAGGGCGCAGAGGCGGCCGTCCGGCGGCTTCGGCGACCGCGTCGACCAATGGGCCTCCTCATCCTCGGCCTGGCGCCGAGGCCAAGACGCCCCAGTCGTCAGCGACGCCGCGGAGGACCCGTCCGGCCCGCCCCGAGCCCGAGAGGAGGCCGGCAGTCTCCCGGCGCGACCCGCAGGCGCCGGACCTCGCCGACGCGCTCGAGGACGATCAGCGGAGGAGGCGCGGCACGCGGCCGGTGCCCCCTGCGGCGAAACCGGCCCCCGCAGCGCCGCCCCCGACCCGGGCCGTTCACGGCGCCGATCTCTCGCTGCGGCCCGCAGCGCC
The DNA here is from genome assembly GCA_018268675.1 of Actinomycetota bacterium. Taxonomy (GTDB): domain Bacteria; phylum Actinomycetota; class Thermoleophilia; order Solirubrobacterales; family 70-9; genus VAYN01. Next base: position 41,612 of record JAFDWB010000016.1, on the reverse strand, counting down.
CGGTGGCAGCCAGACCCGCGCTCCGTTGTCGGAGTCCGAGTACGAACTCCCGATCCTTAAGGCCTACGCCGGGGAGCGGCGTGAGGGCGGCCGCCCGGTCGAGGACTCGGTCGGCGAGCTGATGAAGGCGCGGTTCAGCGACGCCGATCGCGCGGTCGACCCCGCCGGAGGGGAACTGTGGACCGCTCGCCTACGGGCGCGCCGGCGCCGGCTCCTCGACGGCGGCCATGTCAGCTTCGACCCTCGGCGCAGAGTCTGGGGCCTCACCGAGCGAGGTGAGGCGCGCCAGCGCGAGCTTGAAAGCGCGGAGACCGCCGACGCGGACACCGACGCGGGCGCCGACGCCGAGAAGGACGACGGCCGATGAGCGCACGGTCCGGAGGTCGGCTTCTGCCACTGGCATTGCTGGCGGTCCCGGCAACCGTTGCCGCGGTGGTGGTCGCCGCGGTCGCCGGCCTGGTCGGCGCTACCGCTCCCTGCCTCGTCGGCGGCGGGAGCGCCTCCGCCTCGGGGCCGAGGGTGACCGGCGCCGCGAAGCAGTTCCCGCCCGCCCGCCTGCACATCTTCATGGGGGCGGCCCGTAGGTTCGACATCTCCTGGCCGTTCCTTGCCTCGATCGGGGTTCAGGAGTGCGGCTACGACGGGCACTGTGGCGTCGCCCCGTCGGGCTGCGCAGGGGTGATGGAGATCGCCTACGTACGCGGCTCCGAATGCAGCCCGGACCCCTCGGTGCCGACGATCTGGGAGACCTACAAGGTCGACGCCGACGGCGGCGGGGCGAGCATCTTCGACCCCGCCGACGCGATCTTCACCGCGGCGCGGATCCTGCGCAAGACGATGGGGGCGCCGCCGACGGGTGGCTCCTACGCGGCCTACCATGAAGCGGCCTGCAACTACTACGGCGCCTGCGCCGACGGGGTCGCCGACTACGCCGACGAAGTGATGGGCCGGGCGGTCGAATTCGGCTTCGGTCACGAAGGCGCCGCGCCGCCGGCGGGCCGCGCCGAAGCGGCCGCGCCGGTGGCGCTGAAGACCAGGTCGAACCGCCACCACCGGAAGATCTCCCAGGCCGCCGGCCCGCAGGGGCCTGCCTGCGGGGAAGCGGCGCCGAGGTCGTCGACGACCGGCGGCGCGTCCGGCGAAGAGATCGTCCGCATCGCCCGCAGCCAGCTAGGGGAAGCCGAGTCTCCGCTCGGCTCCAACTGCACCAAGTACGGGCCCTGCGTCGAATGGTGCGCTCTCTTCGTCTCCTGGGTCTGGCAGCACGCCGGGGTCCAGATGGCCGGCGGGACGACCCCCTACGCATACTCGGGCTCCTTCTACGGCTGGGTCAAAGAACACGGCGGGAGGGACCTCCCGCCGACCGCGACCCCCTCGCCGGGCGACGCGGTGATGTTCGGGACGGCCGCCCATATGGACCATGTCGCGATCGTCGAATCGGTCTTCGCCGGAACGATCGTGACGATCGACGGCAACTTCGGCGACAGGGTGTCGAGGGTCGGGCCTTTTTATCCGGGCAAGGCGCACGCCGAAGGTGAGCCGGCTGAAATCTACGCTTACGCCGAGCCACCCGGGTTCCTTCCCAGCCTGATGGGGGTCGGCGGTGATTGAGCGATTCCGGGCCCTGCTCGATCGACCTCTGGACCCTGAGATTGCAAGGGCGGTGACGCTGCTCGCGCTCTCTATCGCGCTCGGTCTCGTCGTCGTCGCGGTCCTCGGCGGCATCGGCGACGGCGCATCGGGCACGACGGTCGCCGTCCACGCGCACGCAGCCGGGCGAAGGGCGGCCGGAAGTGTTGCCGGTCGCGGGCTGTCGGAGATGCCTGAGCAGGATCCGCAGGATCGGATCGGTACGGCGGCGCATCGCCGGGCCGCCGCCGAGCTGGCTTCACACCGCGCCCTTCAACACCTCCCCTTCCGGTCCGGCGACGTGTCGATGGAGATGGTCGGCGCCCGCGGGCCCAAGGCCGTCATACGGATCGAGGCGGGCACCGTGCCCGCGGCGAGGCGAGCATGGCAGCTATTCCTCGAACGCTTCCGGGACGGCGGCGAGGCCTATCTCCCGGTCTTCAAGGGAGCGGGCGGTCGTGGCTGAGTTCCGAGCCGGGCCTGGCCCAACGGCGATACAGGCGCCCGACGCACTGATCGCGGCCACCAAGAGGCGCTGGTCGCCGCCGCGGACCGTCTCTCTCTTCTCCGGCGGCACCGATTCCGGCGTCGTCCTCCCATCGCGAGGTCAAACTCGGGCATCCGAGGTGCTCGACCGTCCTCTTCCTCTCGAAACCGACCCGCCTCAGGGATCGCCGGATCGACCCGCCGACGAATGCTCGCGCGCGGCGGAGGCAGCGCCGGCGAGGCGCCCTCAGTTCCGCCCCGAGGCCCACCACGAGGCCCGCCGTCAGACCCGCCCGGCGGCCCGGCGCCGAGGCGGCGACCGGCCCGACGCTCCGCGGCACAGGCCGGATCGCGGCGGATCGAAAACGCCTAGATCAAACCCTGACCTCGAGGCCGACTCGTGAATCGGCGTGATCGAGGCTCCAACGACGCGAGATCACTCCTCGCTCTCGTCGCCTGCATCGCCGGGTACGCCGCGCTGCGGCTCGCGCGCAGCCTCGATCCTGGCCGGCTATCGAATATCCAGCCTCGAGCATCGACCGTCGCAATCGCAGCCGGCGTCGTCCTGATCGCCTCCGCGCTGGCTAGGCAACGCCACATCGCCACCCGCCGCACGCTCGCCTCGCGGCTCTCGGTCGCGGTCGTCCCGGCGGACGAGTTCGACGCCTCGCCGGACTCCGTCGTCAGCTTCGCCGCCCAGCTCGCCCGCTCCGGTCGTCGCATCGGCGGCTGGTGGGATCGCCCCGCCTCGGCGTTCCGGATCCGTCTCACCAACGATGAGGACGGCCGCCTCGTCTACCTCCTCGACGTCGCCGAGCGCGACCTGTCCATGCTCCGTGGGGCGCTCCGGTCCTACCGGGGGGTCGAGCTGCGCGATCCGGTCGACGTCCTCGGCGAGGCCGCGACTCCCGTCGGCGGGGAGGAGATCCTCCGCACCGAGCTGGTCCTCGCCCGTCCGTATGTGGAGCCGCTCGCCCGGCTGCCGCTCGATCCCGATCCGCTCTCTCCCTTCGCGGCGGCCCTGGCCGGCCTCGACCGGGCCCGGGGCGAGGGGGCCGAGGTCTGCATCGACCTCCTTCCCGTCGGCGGCCTCCGGGTCCTCTGGCGCCGGTGGTTCATGCGTCGCCAGGCCATTCGGCGCAACGAGGTCGTCGAACTCCCGAGCAGCGGTCTCGGCGGCGAACGTCAGGGTCGGGTCGATCCCGGCGAGATGGCCGAGCGCCGCGACCTCGGCCGCGGCCTCGACGTCAAGCTGCGCGGCGGTGCCCCGCTCTTCGAGGCGCAGATCCTCCTCCGCACCCGGGCGCCGGAGAGGCGCCGCGCCGAAGGCGTGATGCGCGGCCTGCTCGCAGCCTTCGGTCCCTTCTCGGATCGCAACTGGCTCCGGGCCTCCGGCCTGCAGTTGGCCGGCCTCGCGTTCCTGGGCTCCGACCGTCGCGGTCGCCGCCGCCGATTCGACCGCCGCCTCGAGACGGGCCTCTTCCGGCCGTCGCGGCGCAGCATCCTCACCACGGTGGAGATCGCCGGTCTGCTGAAGCCGCCGACCGAGAACTGCCGCTCGGAGAACGTGCTGCGCTCCGGCACGCTCCTCGCGCCGCCGCCGGAGCTGCCGGAGTTCGATCCCGACCGCGCGGACCTGATCCCGATCGGGCGGGTGGCCGACGAGCGCGGCGAGCGCATCGTCGGCGTGCGGGTCGAGGAGACCTTCTTCACCTACGTCGCCGGCCGCTCGCGCTGGGGGAAGACGGAGGCGGCTATCACCATGTTCACCCACCTCGCCCGCTCGGGCCACGGGGGACTCTTCATCGATCCCCACGGCGACGCGCTGAAGCGGATCAAGCCCTACCTCGGCGAGCCCGGCGTCGCCGAGCGGGTGATCGAGGTGGATCTCGGTCCCGGCGGCGGCGAGGACCAGCCCTGCTGGAACCTCTTCGAGCTGGGCGGCGAGGACCCGGAGGCCCGGGTCGAGGTGGTCGTCGACGCCTTCGCCACGGCGATGGGTTGGGGAGAGCGCTCGACCAGGGCGATCAACCTGCTGACCCAGGCGACCACGGCGCTCGCCTCGATCGCCAAGGTGCTGCCGCCGGAGCTGGCGCCGACGATCTTCCAGATCCCGACCCTCCTGACCGACGACGCCTGGCGTGAGTCGGTCCTGCCCTTCGTCCCCGCGGCCTCGCAGGGCTTCTGGCGCGAGCGGTTCCCCCGGCTCTCCGAGGAGGCGGTGACGCCGCTGACCAACCTGGTCGACCGTGTGGCCGCCTCGCGGAAGATGAGCGCTCTCCTCGGCGGGAGCCGCGGCACCTTCAGCCTGCGCGAATCGATGGACCTCGGGCTGATCGTCCTCTTCTGCTCTGGGGCCGGCGGCACGCGCGAGCGCCTCACCGCGAACTTCGCCCTCTTCGACGCCTACTACAGCGCCCGCTCGCGCGGCGAGCTGGCGCCCGGGGACAGGCGCCTCTTCTGGCCGGTCTGTGACGAGGCCCAGAGCTACGACAGCGGCACCATGACCGCGATCCCCGAGCAGGGGGCGAAGTTCGGCCTGCGGGGCATCTTCATCAACCAGAACCCGGAACGTCTGCGTGCCGAGACGCTCAACTCCCTGATGACCAACCGCAGTCAGATGTTGGTCTCGGCGTTGAACGCGAAGGCGGCGGGGCTGGTGACGAAAGAGTGGGCGGGCGAACCTCGGCCCGAGGCGATCACCAGGCTCCCGCGCTACCGCTTCCTCGGCCAGGTCACCCACCACGGCGAGCTGTCGCGGCCGTTCGCCCTCGGGGGTGTCAGAGTCGAGGACGCGCTCGGGGCTCCACCCGCCGGTGGCCTCGAGCGCCTCGAGGCGGCGATGGAGTGCTCGGGGAGGCGGCGCCGCGGCGCGGAGGTGCTCGCCGAGCGCGACACGCTCGACGAGCGGATCGGCCACTCGCTGCGGAACCACCGCCGTTCGGCCGCGCGGCATGAGGGCAGGACCCGTCCTCGGCGGCGTGGCGACGTCCACGAGACCGGGAGGAGACCCGCCGCGGCCAGCGGCTTCGAGGTGGAGGTCGAGTCCTCGTGACGAGCGGACCCCAGTCGGGGGGAGGAGGAGGCCTGCCGAGGGCGGCGATCGAGATCGTCGCCTCGGTCGCCGCCCACCGAGCGCTCTCCAGGGAGCAGATCGGCGAGATGCACATGCCCGGCACGGGTGCCCGGTGGTCGCGCCGGGTCCTCGGGCGGATCGCGGCCGCCGGCCTGATCGACCACGTACGCACGGCGGGCGGCTCCCCGCAGCGGCTCTGGTTCGCGACCGAGGCAGGCGCGCGGGCGGCCGTCGGGCTGGGCGCGCTGCCGCGCATGCCCCGCGTCTTCGAGGCCGGGGAGGTGGTCGGACCTCTGCAGGCACACACGGTGGCTGTCAACGAGGCGGCGATCAGCTTCCTCCGCGCCGCCCGGCGCGAGGGCGACGACTTCGGCCCCCTGGCCTGGCGCAACGAGGTCGCCCACTCCTTCCTCGACGGCGGCCGTCGCCGGCGCTCGCGCTCGGTCATCTCCGACGCTCTCCTCACCTATATAAGGAGCGCGGGCGGGAAAGTCTTCGTCGAGCAGCGCTTCCTCGAGCTCGACCGGGCGACCCTGCCGGTCGACGCGATGGCCGCCGAGCTGGCCCGCTACGCCGACCTCTTCAGGGCGGGGGACGAGGAGGCCGGGCCGGTCTGGCGTTCGCGCTATCCGACCTTCCCGAGCGTCGTCTGCGTGCTCGCAGGAGGAGACCGCGAGGTGCTGAGACGCCGCCGGGACACCGCGCTCGCGCTGCTACGCGCAGAACCGCAGCTGACCCGGACCCCGGAGGTAGAGGTCCGGGTCTGCCTGCTGGGGGAGCTGGTCGCGCGCGGCCCCTTTGCACCGATCTTCCGCTCGCTCCGCGACCCGGGGCAGACGGTCGACTGGCTTGGCAAACGAGAAGAGGAGGGCTGAAGGTGGCGGCCACGAGGAACGAACGTCGACCCGCGGGGAAGCGGCGCCGGGGAGCTGTCTGCGGACGGGCCAGCACGGGCGCCCGTGGACCGCGCCTGATCCAGGGCGACTGCATCGAGGTGCTCTCGGGACTGGAGGAGGGAAGCGTCGACGCGGTCGTCTGCGACCCGCCCTACGCGATCGGCTGGCAGAACGAGAGCTGGGACGCCGGCGCGATCCGCGAGGCCGCGGCCCGCCACGGACACGGCCGGCTCTCGAAGCCGGAGGCGTTCGAGGTCTGGTGCTCCCTGTGGGGGGCGGGTTGCCTGCGGGCGATGAAACCGGGTGCCTTCCTTCTCGCCTTCGGCTCACCCAGGACGTATCACCGTCTGGCCGCCGGCCTCGAGGACGCGGGCCTTGAGATCCGGGACACCCTGATGTGGCTCTACTCGTCGGGGATGGCGAAGTCGCGTCGCTACCCAGACGGCCGCCGCACCGCCCTGAAGCCGGTCCTCGAGCCGATAGTCCTGGCGCGCCGGCCACTCGACGGCACCACCGAGGAGACGATCGCCGTCCACGGGACCGGCGCCCTCGAGGCCGAGGCCTGTCGGGTCGAGGGCCGACTCCCTGGCAACGGCCTCATCTCACACGACCCCGGCTGCGCCGAGGGGTCCTGCGCCCCGGGTTGCGCCGTGGGGCTGCTCGACGTCGCGGCCGAAGGAGGGGAGGGGGGAACCGTGCCCCAGCTCGCCCCCTCGCGTTTTCTCTACTGCCCGAAGCCGACCCGCGCCGAGCGCGACGCCGGCTGCGAGGACCTCCCCGAGACCTTCCTGAACCTGCTTCCGAACGCGAGCCGGGGCGGGATGGTCACGAATCCGCACCCGACCTTGAAGCCGATCGACCTGATGAGGTGGCTCGTGCGCCTCGCCTGCCCTGGAGGCGGCCTCGTCCTCGACCCGTTCATGGGCAGCGGCACCACCGGGGTGGCGGCCACCCTCGAGGACCGGCGCTTCTGCGGGATCGAGATTGACAAGAACTACCTCGGGATCGCCGCCGCCAGGATCCGGCACTGGGGAGGGTTGGGCGCGAATGGGTCGCCGTGCGCCGCGAGCTCTTCGGCGCGGCCACCCCGTACCCGCTCCCGGCGCGCTCCAGCGGGCCAACCGCGAAGATGAGCGCCGCGGGCGCACCCACCGAGCTGCGACTGGCGCCGGAGTCGATCGAGGCCCTCGCGGTCCGCCTGGCCGAGCTCATCAAGGACGGCCACCTCCTCGACGAACCCGAGATCATCCCCGCCGCGGAGGTCTCCCGTCGCTGGGGCGTGCAGCGCCGTTGGGTCTATGAGCACGCCGACGAGCTGGGTGCGATCCCGCTCGGGGACGGGCCCCGGCCACGTCTGCGGTTCGACGTGAAAGTCCTCATCCGTCGCCTCGGGCCGCCCGATTGCGAGCGTCGGGCGAGGACCGATCTCCCGCGCTCACGCTGGATCAACGCCTCCCGCAATTCCGACTCGCTTTCGTCGCGAACCAGAGCTAACGTCAACGCGCCAAGAGAAAGTGTGTCGGGGGCGGCGCGGTGAAGGCGCGCCCCCGACAGGCGCCCGACGGGGGGCGCAGGACCGAGGCTACTCCTAGAGGGCCCGATCGATGCTGCCCGCCGCGCGGACGCCGTCGAGCGAGGAGGTAGGCGATGGAGGGTAGGGCTGCGCCAGGCCAAGAACGGCGTGCGGCTCCGCTGGCAATGGCGGACCGCTTCGCCGCGAATCTCCGCCGCCTCCGCCAAGAGGGGGGCCTCTCCCAGGAAGAGCTGGCGTTCCGGTCGGCAATCCATCGGACGCGGATCAGCCTCCTCGAGAACGGGAACAGGCTGCCGCGGTTCGAAACTGTGGTGAAACTTGCCGGCGCTCTCGGGGTCACCCCGAACGACCTAGTCGCCGGGATCACCTGGGACCCGATCGTCGCCATCAGCGGGGGACTGAAGGTGGCCGTGCCGGGGGGGTCGGACCAGAATGGCTAGGCGCCAGAAGGAAGGCGAGGTCATCGTCCGGGAAAATAGGAAGGGTCGCAAATTCGCGCTCCGCTTCCGCGCCTACGGCGAGCGCCGCTACCTGACCCTCGGCTACGAAGGCGAGGGCACGCCGCCGCTCGACGACGAGCGCGCGGGCGAAATCCTCGACAACACACTTGCCGACGTCCGGCGCAACCTCTGGACCCCGCCGCCGAAGACGAAGAAGAAGAGCGCGGCGACGACGCTGGTCGGAGGCCTTCAGATCAGCGAGGGCGACGACGACGAGCCGATCCTCTTCGGACCTTTCGCGAAGGGCGTCGTCGCAGACAGGAAGGGCCGGGTCTCCGAGAGCCAGCACGACTACCGGGAATGGGGGCTGAGACACCTCATCCCGTTCTTCGGCGAGGACTACCTCCTCGACATCGACAACGTCCTGGTCGACGCCTACGTCGCCCACAAGGTCAAGGAGTCCGAGCGATTCGCGGCGGCCGTCGACCGTGGCCGTCCGCTGCGCGACGGCCGCGGACAGGTCCGCAAGCCGTTGGCGCCGGCGTCGATCAACAAGACCGTCGACATCCTCCAATGGATCCTCGGGATCGCGGTCGAATACAAGAAGCAGACCGGGGTCACCGAAAATGAAGCGGCCGGAAAAGCCCGCCGGCTGGTCGAGCCGGAGAAGCGGCCCGTCCATCTCGATACGGCCGAGCAGATCGACGGCCTCCTCGTCGCCTGCGCCGAGCTGGACCGCGAGCCGCGCTATCACTGCTCCGAACGCGAGGCGATGGTCGCGACGCTGCTCTTCGCCGGCCCCCGCGCCCATGAGCTCGGCAACCTCCTCTGGCGCGACGTCGACCTGCTGAACGAGAGGATCTTCATCGGCCGCTCGAAGACCGCTGCCGGTCTCCGGGAGATCCCGATGCTGCCGGCCCTGCGGAAGAGGCTGGTCGCTCACAAGGCGCGGGCCTATCGCACCGGACCCGACGATCTCGTCTTCCCGACCGGGACCGGCGGCAGGCGCGACAAGGACAACCTGCGTAACCGCGTCATCGCCGCCGCGCTGCGCCGCGCCGATCAGGTCCTCCTCGAACGCGACCACCTGCCCCTGCCGCTCGGCGTCACCCCGCACAAGCTCCGCCACACCTTCGCCTCGATCCTCGTCGCGATCGGCAAGGACCCGAAGACGGTGATGGAAGCGCTCGGGCACACCGACCCCAAGTTCACGCTGAAGGTCTACACCCACATGATGGCGCGCGGCGACGATGAGCGCAGGCGCCTCAAGGCCCTGGTCGCCGGTGAACGGGTACTCACGGTCGAGGCGCCGCTCCCCGAAGTGGTCGCCCTCGACGACTACGAGGTACCGATCCTGCGGGGGCTCGCCGAGCTGGGCGGCCGAGCCCAGAAGCGCGAAGTCGTCAGGGCCATCGGCGAGGAATTCGACGGCCGCCACGGCACCCGGGATCTGGAGAAGCTCCCGAGCGGGCAGCCGCGATGGAAACCGCGCGTCGGCAAGGCCTGGATAGGCGTCACGCAGAAGGGCTGGATCGAAGCCGGCGGCGGCCGGGGCGAGTGGAAGCTAACGAAGATCGGGAGGGCGAAACTCGCGCGGTCTCCGGTGGCCAAGATCACGACTCCCCGCCTGGCCGAGGCGCCACCCGCTGCCGCCGAGCCGCAACAGATCGAGCGCAAGTTGAGGCTTGTCGCATGACCCTCCTGATGCGAGGAGGCGGGCCTGAACCCTCGTCGCGGCGGCTCTCGCCGGAGTTGAGCCCCCGGGTGAGGAGCACCAGATGGGGCCCGACGCTCTCCGCCCCCGAAAGGCGGACCTCGACCATCTCCAAGAAGAAGAACCAACGCCCCCGCATCCCGCGAAGCCCGCGGGCGGGGGACCCAAACCCGAACGAGAGGAGTGACGTCGATGAGCGATGTCGCCGCAGGTGATCCGAACACCGACTACGCGCTGAGTGTGCTCCGGCACCACGTGTTGCGCCCCAGGCTTGAGGAGGTGATCGCCGGGCACCGCTCCGACGGAACCCTCGACCCGGTCAGCCTGGGGGACGAGCTTCGGCCATTGATCGAGGAGGCGCTCGACGCCACCTCGGTCGAGGACTGGCAGCTCGCCGCCCTCTGCCTGATCGAAGATGACGGAGCCGCCTCGGTCGAGATGCCCCCAGCCATCGCCCGGCGCATACCCCCAGACGCGAGGAGGCGGGCCGCATGATCGTCTCGGCCCTCGGCGCCGCGGTCCTGATCGTCCTCGCGACCGTGGTCGCCGGCGGATTCATCCTGCGGCTGGCGGGCCGGGTGGCCGTCGTCCTCGGCCTCCTCGGGGCGGCCGTCCGGGGCGAACCCCTGGGCCTGCTGATCGCGGCGCTGGGCGCCCTGATGCTGTGGCTCGGGAGTTCCGGCCCGCTGGACCGCCGGAGGCGCCGTGCGCCTGAATGACGGCCTGCGGCGGGTCCGCGCGGCGTCGTTGCCTGTCGGGTGTCGGTGGGCGACTTGACTGGTGGGCCGACCCAGAGCTATCACGTGTGGGCATCAGTTGAACGCCTTATACAGAGCCAAAAAACGACGAAAAGACCCTTTGAGGGGGGAGACCATGAACACCACGCTTCCAGAGCCAGTCGAAACTGCCGCGGCCTGGGTCGCGGCGGACGAGGAGCGCCGCCGCTTCCTGATGGTCGCGCTGGCCCACGACACGGTCGACGACGCCGTCACCGAGCTGCTCTTCGAGCACGTGGTCCTCGGCAAATACCATTGGACGGTCGTCGCCAACTCGCTGGCGCCCTTCCTCAGCGAGGCCACCGACGTGGCCGACGAGGCCGACTGGGCGGCCGTCGCGGAACACGTCCTCGACCCCGAGGCGCCCCCCGTCGAAGCAGACGGATCGCGCCGCTCCGAGCAGGAGAACGTGTTCGAGATCTCCATGATCCGAGCGTTCCTCCGCGCCCTTGCCGACGACCCGTTCGTCGGCGAGCGACTCCAACGGAGGCCGGAGATCGGCAGGCGAGGCTTCGACCCCGCCTACCGAGGAGGAGCGGTGAAGGAGGAGATCCTCGACGCCCTGCGCTCGGGCACCGAAGAGGACTGGAACATCATCGCCGGCCAGTTGATCGCGGAGGCCCGCGACGTGACCGGGCCGGCCGCGAAGGGGGGAGCGTCCTGATGGCCAGCCGAGGCGAAGCCGCCGCCGTCCCCGCCTGCGTCACGGAGGCCGAGCGCGAGGAGGCCCGCAGGGTGCGAGCGGACCACTTCTTTGCCGAACCCGATCTCGCGGAGCGGATCTACATGCCGATCCGCTTCGTCTGGCGGGCGCTTGAGGCCTTCGGCTACACCCGCGATCCCGACTGCGGCTACCTCGCTCCAGACGGCGCCCCGAGCGGCGAAATGGTGGAGGCGCTACAGGTGGAGATCATCGCGGCGGCCCTCGCCTTCGAACGGGGTTCGAGGTCACCCGAATCGCAGGCGCTCGACCAGATCCGCGAGGTGGCGAAGATCCCGGCCGGGCAGACGCTGCTGACGCCCGAGGAGCGCATCCGCGCCCTCACCGCGAAGGTCGAGCGGATCGGCAACATCGCCGCCGACAGGGCGCCGGACGAGGACTGGGGACCCGCGTTGATCGAGGCGGCGGGCGCCGGATGAGCGTGTCACCGAATCCGGGATGCAGGGTCGAGGGACCCGTGCCGCCCGCCCGCGTCAACTTCTCCGAGAGGGTTGAATCGCTGCGACGCGAGCGCGGGTACTCGAAGGAGACGCTCGCGGCCCGCGCGAAACTCGACCTCGGGGAACTGGACGAACTTCTGGACGGCCGGCGCAAGGTGGAGGTGGACGTCATCTACCTGCTCGCAGGCGCGCTCGGCGTCGAAGTCGAGGACCTCTTCGACGGAATCAGGTGGGACCCGTCCGCCGAGGGCGGGGCGGGTTGGACGACCACGGGAGGCGGTCAGGATGGGTGAAGGGAAACAGGTCGTCGTGCGCGGTGCGGGTGGCGGGCAGGCCGAGGCCGACCTGCTCGTCGCGTTGCGCCATGAGCTGCGGAGGCAGATCCTCCGGGCGATGTTCGAGGAGGGCGCCGCGATCAGCCCCCGCCGGTTGTCGGAAGTGCTGAAAGAGCCGCTCTCGAACGTCAGCTACCACGTCCGCGTGCTTGCCGACCACGGGGCCGTGGCGCTGGTCGACCAGAAGCCGGTGCGCGGATCCATGCAGCACTTCTACTCCCCGACAGTCGAGGAGCCGTGGGCGCTCGCCGTCCTCGGCGTGGACCCCGACGGCCAAGTCGTAGAGGCAACTGCCGAGAGCGCAAGCAGCACGCCCTCGGAGGAGGCATGAGGATGACCTCGCAGGAGGCGCGAGCCGCCCGCTGCGATGTTCGCGAGGTCGGGGACGGCGACAAGATCTCGGGAGCTGTGCCTCGGGACTTCCTGCTCACCTGCCTGCGCCACGACGCCCTCCACGATGTCGTGGTCGAGAGGCTGGACGATCTGGCAAAAGACGGCCACCTCGACATCTCGCGGGTCGCCAAGCTCCTGCCCCGGCTGCATGAGGAACTCCTCGCGGCCGTCAGGACCCCTGACTGGATCTACGTCGCGGGCGCGATGATTGATGCCTACCGCGACGCGACCGAAGAAGGCGGACCGCGATGAGCGCGCCGACCATCGACCGAGAGGGCCGAAACGCGCTGGTGGAGTTGATGGGTTATCGGTTCTTCGTGGGAGGCGAGACCGGGCTCGACGACGAGTATCCCGACGAAGCGCCGATCGCCCGCTACCGGGACGATCTCCAGTTGATGACCGACCTCGCCTGGTTGCCTCGATGGTGGCTGATCGAGCTTGGGATGCCCGAGGCCGACCAGGCCGAGTTCGGCTTCTCGCTGGAGCCTGATCGGCTGCGGCGGGCGCTCAGGCGGGTGGCCCGCTACGCCGAGGAGGCCTGCCGGTGCGATCCGAGCGTCGACGACGAGCAGCGCGAGGTCTTCGAGCAGGCCGGAAGATCCTGCTCGCGGGTCCTCGAAGAACTGGAACGAGGAGGAGAGAGATGAGGATCAGGACCGAGCGGGGGCCGAAGGCCTGCCACATTGGGTCGCAGGCCGGCGAAGGCGGGGAGGGATGTTCTTGATCGCCACCGACCCGGTCGTCTACGTCCCCGCAGGCGACCATCCGGCGACCGGATCGATCGCGCCCGCGTCGGGCATCGTCGGCCGGCCCGACGGATCGGGCCTGACGGAGATCTACTTCGAGGGTGGCATATACGACCAGGTCAACATGGCGAGCCTGGCCGACCGCGTCGCGCACGCATATGGCCGGCTGGCGGAGAACTACCCGACGGCGGCGAGGATGGTGGTGCCGCAGGACGCGGTCATCGCGGTCGGCACCTTCGATCCCGCCGAGGGCAGGATCGAGCTGACGGGACCCGACTCGGCGTCCCTCGTCGCCCGTTGGCTCACCCGCGGGGAGGAGCTGCTCGACCCCACCGAGTTGATCTGCCGGCGGGGGCCGGCCTGAGCGGTGGCGCCCGGCCGGCACCGCGAAGTAGGAGTTGGACCGTGAAGGTGGACCACTACGTCGGGCTGACCTTGGCCCTTGAGGTCGCCCTGGCCTTCGCGGGCGGCCTCGCCGGTGGCTACGCATGGACGCCAAGCGTGGCCGGCGCGGTCGCCGGCTTCGTCCTCGGTTACGTCGTCGCCTACATCGTCGTCGAGATCCTGGACTGGCTCTTCGTGATCTACAGCGACCGGGAAAGGTTGGACCGCGAAATGGCGGAAGGGCGACGGGAGCGTGACCGGGGCCGGCGGAAGAAGAGATGAGGCCGAGGGCGACGGGGCGCGGGGATGGCGACTTGACTCTGTCGCGCGACCAGAGCTAACACTGCCGACCGCCTGAAGGCCCGCAGCGAAGGCTACGAGTGGAGCTAGCGGGCGACCTCAGCAGGCCGATCCTCGCGAGTCGCCGCAAGTCGAGGTATCGAGGTCCGGCGCTTCCCCCGCGCCCGCCTATCTGGCGGGCGCGCCCTTGTCCGGCCACGTGTGGCCTGCACCCCCGATTGCGACCGTAACCCCTCGGGCCTGCCTCGCAGGCCCACAGGAGGCCGGACACGGCGACGTTTCACGCCGGCCACCCGCCCGGATCGGCTGATTTGGGCGGAGCCTTCGGAGGAGGCGCGCTCATCGCCGCCACCGCCGGCCGTCGCCGGGCACGTCGGCGGCGGCGCAGCCGGCCCGACAGTTGGGCCGCGCTGGTCGGTGGGTGGCGGTAGGGCACGTCGATCCCGACCGCGCGCATTTCGTTGATCACCCCGCCGACGGCCGAGGGCGTCAGGTCCAGGGCGTCCGCGATCGACCGCGTGCTCGCCCCCTGGCCCCACATGCGCAGGAGGCGCTCCTGTCGCTCCGCCTTCGTCGGCGGCCCCTCGCCGTCGGCGTATTCGGGCGGCGGCAGGGGCCGCACATACCAGTCACAGGTTCCGGCGAGCAGCGTGGCGAGGTCGGCCTCGAGGCCGTGGGCCAGGACCAGAAGGTTCATCGGTCGGGGCAGGGCGGCACCCGACTCGATCGCGCTGAAGTGCCGGCGGAAGATGCCGGTCCTGGCCGCGACCTCCTCCTGTGAGAGGCCGAGCCGGCGCCGGTGCCGGCGGATGTTCGCCCCCAGCCTCGGTCCGAACCTCGGCTCCGATCCTTCCGCCTGGCCCTCGAGCCCGAGAGCGTCGGTCGCCGGGTCCCAGGTGATTCCTCGGGTGATCGCCGCGAGCGGAACCCGGAGTCCCGCCGCGAGGCGGACGGCCGTCATCAGCCTCGGTTCGGACCGCTGGGTCTCTGCGCGCCAGATGTTGTCCAGCCTCATCTCGGTCGCTTCGGCGAGTTGTTCGAGGCTGAGGCCGGCGGCGAGGCGGTGCCGTTTCAGGTTGGCCGCTATCCGGTCATGCAGCCTGCCGACGTCTTCGGCGTCGGGCGCCGGGCGACGGTGGAACCCCGATGCGTCCTCCGCCGGGGCGGCGCCCGCGGAGCGGCGTCCGGCCACCCGGGAGGGAAGGTAGATGCCCCGCGCGCGAAGCCGACGGACGATGCCTTCCACCGAGGGCTGGGTGATGCCGATCTCGACGGCGATCTCGGCCGCCGTCAGGTCGTCGCGCCAGAGTCTCGTGACCGCCTCGTCGTGGGCGTGGAAGTCGTGGCGTCGCCCGCGCCCCCTCGCGATCCCCGGGTTCAGATCGGGTGGCTCCCACCTCATCCCTCGCAGGAGGAACTCGGTGGGCACCTCGAGGGAGCGGGCGATCGTCAGCAGGCCCTGCAGCTCAGGTTGGCGGATGCCGGACTCGATCAGTCCCGCCGCCGAGGTGTCGGCCAGTCCGAGATCGCGCTGTCGAAGGTGTCGACGGGTCCGTGCGTCCCTGACGTTCCGGGCTATGACCGCGGCCACGTCCTTGCGGTCCTCGACGGTTACCACCTCGGGGGCTTCTTCGAAGGCGGGCTCACCCGGCGGCAGGACCGTGAGGTAGCCCGCCAGACGTTCGGCGTCGGGTTTCTTCTCTCTTGGCTTGCGGGCGATCTCCCCGGGATTCCAGAAGATCCCCTCCAGCAGCTCGTCGATGGAGGAGTCGAGCGCCGCCGCCAGCCGCAGGCCCTGCAGGATTCCGGTCTGGGCCCTCCCCGCCTCCAGCTGCGATACCCAGGACGACCCGAGGTGACTGTCGGGGCCGCCCACCTTGGCGGCGAGCGATTCCTGCGTCTTCCCCGCGGCCTCCCGCAGACCGAGGAGGTTCGAGCCGAGGCGCCGGAAGGCAGGACTCCCGGCCCCGGTCTCCTGCGCTTCCTCCTCCGACTGAGCCTCGACCGCGATGACGCCTCCATCGCCGTCGAGCACTTCGGCCTGGCCGCTTTCGGCGTGCATCAAGATCCTCAGCGGGTGACCAGGGCTCGGCTCGCCCGCCGCCGCCGCAGCCTTTCTGAGAGCCGCGCGGGGGTCAACGGCGCCTTCCTGTAGGGCACGTCGACCCCCACATCCCGCAGCCTGTTGACCACCGCGAATACGGTCTGCGGTTTCATCTCGAGGGCGTCGGCGATGCCGCGAAGGTCGACGTTTTGGTTCCAGAGTCGCAGGAGCTGTTCCTGCCGCGAGGCCGTCTCGGCGGCCTCCTCGGCCTCCGTCATCGCGAGGGGGAGGAGGGGCCGCACGTACCAGTCGCGCACGCCCTCGAGAAGGTCCTCGACCTCCACCTCGAGCGCCCGGGCCAGCATCAACAAGGAGATCGGGCGGGGCGTGCTCCGGCCGTGCTCCAGGGCGTTGAAGTAGTTGCTTCGCCGGTTGACACGGCGGGCGACCGTGGTTTCGGCGAGACGCGCCGACTGTCGGATCCGCCGGGCGTTCCTACCGGTCACCGCTGCGGGCGAGCGGTCCGGGAGCCGCGGGTGGCGGGCGAGCAGGAAGGACCCAGCGAAGTGGTCCCATCGCAGCCCCGCCGTCAAAGCCGAGCAGGGCACCCGCAGCGAGGCGGCGAGGCGGACGAGATGCGTGAGGAAGAAGTTCGGGCCGAACCTCTCGAATTGGGAAACCGAGTTGGCGGAGAAGAACCCGCCCAATGCACCGAGCGGTTCCTGCCTGATGCCCTGCTTACGACGGTGGCGGCGGAGGTGTCCCGCCACGACCTTCGCGGCGTCCTTCTCCTCGATTGGATCGCTCGCACGCAGCTCTTCCTCGTGCCGGAGTGCCAGTTCGTCCGCGAGATCCTCCTCCGTCCAGGTGGCGGGGTCGGCGTCCAGGCTGCGGCCCTTCCTGCGTAGCCGTTCGATGCATCTGCGCACCGTCGGCTCATCGGCGGATGCTTCTCTGGCGATCGTCGACGGCGCCTTTCCTTCGCGGCATCCTCGAAGGACCAGGGCGTCGAGCGAGTGAAGCTCGCGCGTCCGCCCACGGCGGCCCGCCGCCTCCCCCCATGCGTCGGCCGGACCGACCTCGCCCCAATGCATGCCGTCGAGCAGGGCTCCGACCGCCACCTCGAACTCCCGCGCGAGCGCGATCACCGTCGTCAACGTCGGTTCGATCTGACCGAGCTCGATCTTCGAGACGTGGGTCTGTTCCAGTCCGATGGTGGGCCCGAGGTCCCTCTGGGAGATATGGCGGCTACGCCTCGCCGCCCTGACGTTGTGGCCGATGACGGCCGCGACCTCGTCCTGGCTGAAGACCGGGAGGGAGGGCACGTCCGCCCGCAGATGGGCAGGACGGGTGGAGAAGTAGCCCTGGGACCGAACCGCCCGAAGTCCCGAGGCCGAGCGGTCGGAGCCCAGCCGGCCGGGATTCCAGAAGATCCCGGCGGTGAGTCGGTCGATCCCGGTGTCGAGGGAACCCGCGATCTTCAAGGCGACGAGGAGGGTCGGGATATGGCGCCCGGCCTCGAAGTAGTTGACGGCTGCCTGCGTGATGCCGGACCTCGCGGCGAGTTCCCCCTGCGTGACGCCCGCCGCTCGGCGTAGCTCGGCGATGTTGCCGCCGAGCTGAAGTGGGACGCCGCCGGTGGGGACGAGCTGGCCCGGCTCGAGGTGTCCGTCGTCGGGATCGTCGACGACGGACTGGACGAGGTCGGTGTCGACCTCGGGGGTCTCGGCCGGATCGGGCGCTTCGGTCACGACGGCTTCTCGGCCGGCTCGCCTTTCAGGTCGTATGCGCGCGGCTTGTCCTTGGCCCGCCTGACCGGGCTGTCGTCGGCGTTTGCCTTGCGCTCGAGGCAGTTTGCCACCGCCCCCGACGAGCGGTCGATGGCCTTGGCGATGGCGCTGGCGCCAAGCGGGAGGGCGTCCTCGCTTTTCCGCATGTAGTCGATGACGAGGCCATCGAGTTCCCCCGGCCGGAGCCTCTTGGATCCGGCGCGGTTCGTCTGCGGCTTCGCGGGTTTCGCCCTGGCCGCCTTGGATTTGGCCGGACTCCTGCCCGCCGATCGGCCGCCTTTCGACTTCGCCGGCTTGGTCCGCGGTTTCGCTTTCGGACTGCTCTTGGTCTGCGGTTTCGCTTTCGAGTCGTTCTTGGTGCTCATGCTGAGGCTTCCGTCTTGTCGATTTCTTCCAGAAGGGCTTCGCAGACCTGCGCGGCCCGGTCGAATAGGTCGTCGGGGCTGCCGTCGAGCGGGGACTCGCCCGCGGCTGATGCCGCCTTGGCGTCCGCCAGCGCTCGCTCGATCGCGGGGCGCAGCCGCTCGGCGGGGAGACGGCGCAACTCGAACTCGTTCTCCTCGTCGCCTGGCAGGCCGAGGATGCCGAGGCACCATCGTTTGAGCCAGTCGAGATCCAGCATCAGAGCCCTGTCGTCGGCGAACCAGGCCGCGACGAGCTCGTCGCTGATACCCCGCTCGCACTCGCGCATGACCCGGAGGTCGGCGCTGACGAAGTAGCGGTAGACCATCAGGTCGACCAAGGTGTCCCTGGCGTCGCGGTCCAGGGTCGTCGTCTGTCCCATCAAGCACTCCTTTGTCGTTCGGGTAGGTGGGGAAGAAGCTGCGTCACGCTGTCCGGGTCCTCGCCGCGGGCGTCGTCGGTGGGCTCCGTCCAGCACTCGCACATCCATCTCGCCAGGGTGTGGGCTTTCATCGCGGCTTCGAACCGGCGCGTGAGCCTCAGGCGTTCGCCTTCGGTGAGGGGACCGCTGGCCGGCGGATCCCGGAGGAGGTCGTACGCCTGATCGACGACCATCAGCGCCTCGGCGCGGACGGCGTCCCTCGCCCAGAGGGCCACGTCGCGGTCCTGTCGCCAGCGCCGGTGCTGCGGGGACTCGGGGAGGTCGATCGGGCCGACGGCGGCGAGGTGCCGCCGGCCGGCCTCGGTGGTCTTCCATTCCTTCGAGCGGATCTTCCGGCGCGGAACCTCGGCCGAGTCGAGGAGACCCGAGTCGACCAGGCGCGCGAGAGGAGGGCGGAGGCGGGAGGTGGCCCGGCCGCTGTAGCGCCACCCGAGGTGTTCGGCGATCTGCCTGACGCCCGTATGCCTTCTCTCGATCCGCTCGGCGCGGGCGACGGCCGCGAGCACCGCGTCGTCGGACACCGGACCCGACGGGCCGAGTTCGCTATTGGGCCGCGGATCCATGTCGCTCATCCGCCGCATCCGTCCTCGGCGGCGGCGTCCGGCCCGGACGAGGCTCCTGCGGCACCGTCCGGGGGATCGGAGAAGAAGGCGCCCGGCTCGACATCGAGCGCGCCGGCGAGCAGGCGGATCTCGGAGGAGCCGGCCTCCCTTGCCGCGTAGATCAGTTCGACGACGGCCAGCACCTCAAGATCGGCCCGCGTCGCCAGCTCCCCGATGGTGAGATCGAGCGACTCGCGCAGGCGGTCGACCTCGTCCCCGAACTTCCGGCGTTCGCGGTTCTCGGCCGCCTCGGCGTTTACCCGCCGGTATCGCCATCGACCGCCGTGGATCTCCCTGGCCTGCGCATCGACGAGGGCCAGGAGGACGGCGAGGAGATCCCGCTGGGACCGGCGTTCCTCCTCGTGGGGGGCGCCGTTGAAGATCGCGACGTGGATTTCCAGCAACCCGATCGCCCCGTCGCCCCCGTCGCCGGGGAGGTCTTCGCCCTCCCGGAGCCAGCGCACGATGTCGGCGGTGAGCAGGAGCGCCCTTGCTCCCTGTTCGGAGAGTCCGCGCTGGGCGGCGTCCTCCAGCATGTCGGAGAGCTCGCCTTCGAGGCTCTCGCCGACCCGCCGTCGCGCTGCCGGATCGAGGCGTCCCGATCGGCTCTCGGCGCCCCCGGCTACGGCGGACGGCTGGAAGAGGTCGGCGGCCCGGCCGAATGCAACCGAGATCGCGGTGCGCGCCCTTCGAAGCTGATCCCCCGGCGAGGCGGTTTGGTCGTGCGCGGCCGCGGTGCCTCCCGTCGCTTCGACCATCTGGCGGGCGGAGATCATGGCGCCACCAGGCTGTAGCCGATGCCCCAGGAGTTGACGACGTACTTCTTCTCGTCGTCGGGGTCGAGCTTCCTTCGCAGTCGACTGGCATGGCTGTCGAGGGTCCGGGTCTTGCCCGCGGGAGCCTTGAAGCCCCAGACGTCCCGGAGGAGTTCGTCCTTCGAGAACACCCGCGTCGGATCCTCGGCGAGGACGAGCAGGAGGACGAACTCTTTTTTCGCGAGATGGACCTCCCGCTCGCCGACCGTGACCTTCCGCCGCGCAGGATCGATCAGCAGCTCCCCCACCCGGGTCGGTTTCGCCTGGCGGTTGTGACGCCGTCGCAGGATCGCCTTGATGCGCTCTTTTAGGTCATCGTAGGAGTAGGGCTGCCGTGCCAGGTAGTCGTCGGCGCCCAGCTGGATCACGCGCGCCCGGTCGCCGGTGTCGCCTACGAGGGCAATGATCGCCAGGTTCGGATCGAAACGGTCTTCGACTCCGTCGGCCTCGCGGATCGTCCTGATGACCTCGAGGCCGGGCATGTCCGGCAGATCGAGCGAGAGGACCAGGACATCGGGGCTGTTGTAACGGCAGAATCGAAGTGCGTCGGCGCCCGTCGATGCCGGCAGGACCTCGAAATAGTCCGCGACGAGGTGGTCGGCGAGCATCTCGAGGGTGCGCTCGTCCTTTTCGCAGATGAGGACGGTCGCGATCTCTTCTACCTGCGCCACCGTCGACCACCCCCCTCGGCTTCCGGGTGCCTGGCTCCGCGTCTTGGCATAGGACGTCCTCCTCGGGTGCAGGGGCACCCGACCTAGGAAGGCGGGAAGCCCGAATCGCATTGGCTGCGCCTTCGGGACCCCGGCCGCCGATGGCGATCGGCCGGGGTCCCTCCGGCGATGCGGCGGCGCGACCGTAGCTCTGGCTGGGCGACCAAGCGAGTCGGAATCGGACCGGAATCGGCGCATATCGGCGCATATCCGCGGGACTTTGGGCACTAGTGCCCAAAAGTGGGGCCGGAGAGGGGGGTGGTTCAAATGAACTGCCGGAATGCGAAACGCCGCGTTTGCAGGGCGTTCGACTCGATGGAGCTAGGCGGATTCGAACCGCCGACCTCCTGGGTGCGATCCAGGCGCTCTGCCAGCTGAGCTATAGCCCCGTATCAAGCTGTTTCCAGGGGATAAGCCGCCGGAACAGCTTGTAATCGGATTACCAGTCTATCGGCGGATGGGCGTGGGTATGTGGCGATGTGTCGGGTGTTCTGCCACTCGGGGGATCCGATGGCAGAACTTGACCGCCGATCCAAGCCCTCGGCCAACTGAGGGCGGGCGGGGGAGGCACCCGGCTCCTTCGGCCCGATCCGTCCGTATCGCGACGCCCGATCATGGAGCTAGGCGGGATCGAACCGCCGACCTCCTGATTGCGAACCAGGCGCTCTGCCAGCTGAGCTATAGCCCCGTGTGCTCGGACCGCGTGGGCTGCCCCTCGCGGATTTCCGATTCTACCCTTGGTCCCCCTCTGGCTCGCCCCCCGAGGTCTCGCGTGCAAGATAGGACGAACCCGATCGTCGGACCCCCGGTCGGCCCGGCCTCATAGGCCGCGTTCACCTGCAGCAACGGCTTGCGCGGCCTGACGGCGACGATCGTCCCCTCGTCCTTCCAGCCGCCCTCGAAGAGCGAGGCGATCAGCCTGCGTCTCTCGGCGGGTCCAGCTGCGGGTCGAGCGGCGGACCGATCCGATAGGTCGGGGCGCCGGGAGGCGCCGCCGCCGTTCGCCTGCGCCGCCGCCCGTCGGACCGCGGCGGGAGCCCTGCGATGGCAGGCCGACGTGGATGTCGCCCGCCGCCGCCTCTTCGAACGCCGCCTCGTCGAGCGCGGCCCACGCGAAGGCGTGTTGATGCTGGCCGGGGAGGGTGCCGGGCGCGTCTTCGTCGGCGGGCCGGGCTGAGCCCGAGCGGTCCGAAGTCGGGAGGCCGACTCCCGGCGATGAGCCTGGTCAGAGGTGACAGCGGCGCCCGCCTATCGGAGGTCGGCTCGGCTTCCTGCAGGAGGTGGGTGGGGAATCTGGACGATGTGACGATTCTCGATCCTCACGGCTTGCCGCCTGGTGCTTTGGCGAATAGCGTCGTCCGATGGACCTCTCGACCCGGAAACCGCTCTCTCGGCTGACTCCCCGACTCGTCCTCGCCGTGGTCGGCTTCATTTGTGCCTTCGCTGCGTTCGCCACCACCGCGCGTGGCGCCACCGTGACGCTAGGCCCAGACCTCACCACCGCGGTCGGGGTGAACACCTTCAGCTGCAACGTCCCAGGGGGCTGCACGTACTCGCAGGAATCGCCGAGCTATGTCTCCCCGATCGACGGCACGATCGTTCGCTGGCGCGTCTTGCGCGGCCATGGTCCCCTCACCTTGAGGGTGATCACGGGCAACACCGGTGGCTTGACGGGGGAAACCGAGCGTCCGGCCTCGGAATCGCTCGAAACCTTCCCCGCCGATATCCCGATCAAAGCCGGGCAGCGGATCGGGGTCGATCTGCCGGCCGGATTCGTCAGCGACGTCGGCGTCGCCCGTCCCGCCGGCTTCGCCGTCTCGAGCTGGACGCCGTCGCTGCTGGGCGGCGAAGAACGGGCGCCAAACAACGTCTACAACGAATTCGAGCTGCTCCTCAACGCCGACGTCCAGCCGCCGCCGGGGATCGATTCCGTCTCCCCGCCCCGCGGACCGCCGGCCGGCGGCACCACGATCACGATCAGCGGCCACGATTTCAGCGGCGCCGGCAGCGTCCAGTTCGGCGCCGTGCCCGCGGCCGCCTTCCGAGTCGACTCCGACACCCAGATCACCGCGGTCGCGCCGTCGGCAGGCGCGGCGGGGGCCGTGCCGCTCACGGTCACCACCCCGGCCGGCACGGCGGCGTCGGTTTTCGACTACGAAGCCCCGGTTGCGGCCCCGACCC
Organism: Actinomycetota bacterium; assembly: GCA_018268675.1. Taxonomy (GTDB): domain Bacteria; phylum Actinomycetota; class Thermoleophilia; order Solirubrobacterales; family 70-9; genus VAYN01. The sequence continues at coordinate 18,756 of JAFDWB010000016.1, read as the reverse complement.
AGACTTCGTCACCCGAACCGCCGGCCCAATCGCTCTGCCTCGTTCCCAAGCTGAAGGGGGTCAAGTTGAAGGTGGCCAAGCGCCGGGCACGGGCGGGCGACTGCAAGGTGGGGAAGGTGACCAGGAGGCACGGGGTCGACGCGAAGAGCGGCAAGGTGATCAAGCAGGTGCCGAGGCCCGGAACGGTGCTCGCGGCTGGGACGACGATCACGGTGCGGCTGGGCTGAGGGACGCTCCGCCAGGAGATCTCCGCGACGACTAGACACTCTGTCTAGTTTTTGTTAGGTTCGCCCCATGAGGCTCGGGATCCTCGGCGCGGGCGCGGAGGGGAGTGGTCTTTCCGCCCTGCTCGCCAAAACCGCAGTGGACGCGATCGCGCTGGCGGACGTCGACGAGGGCCGGCTCAGCCTCGCCCGCGACCGCTTCGCCGGCCTCGACAGCGCGGTCGGGCTGACCACCGCGGTGCTCGACGCCGGCGACAGCGAGGCGGTGGCTGCCTGGGCCGGCGATCTCGACGCCGTCGTCAACGCCACGATCCCGCACCTGAACCTCGCGGTGATGGAGGGCTGCCTGGCCGGCGGCGCTCACTACATGGACCTCAACTCGGGGCCGTTCGAGGTCGAAGGGATGATCCCCTACGCGGACACGATCGACGCCCAGTTCGAGCTCGACGAACGTTTCGCCGCGGCCCAGCTGACCGCGATCTCCTGCGCCGGCGTGGCGCCTGGCTGGGTCGACCTGGCGGCGCGGCGGGCGACCGAGGGGATGACCGCGGTGCAAAGCATCACCGTGCGCTGGGTCGAGCGCAACGACGGCAGCGACCTCGTCTCCACGGTGGGGCCGAGCCTGATCCCCTACTTCAACATGCCGACCCCGATGCGCTGGGAGAACGGCGAGGTGGTGACCGTCGATCCGCTCGACTGCGAGGAGGTCTACGACTGGCCGGAGCTGGGGCCGATCTCGGTCTTCACCGGCTTCATGCACCCGGAGATGCGGACGATGCTCAACCTCGGGGTCGAGGTCGAGCGGATCGAGGTGAAGAGCGGCCTCTCCAACGGCCGCTGGCGTTCTTCGCGCGACATCTGGATCGAGGCGATGCGCAAGCAGCTGGCGGTCGAGGAGCCGGGCGAGGGCGACCTGGCGACGATCCTGGGCCGCTCCTTCGTGCCGCCGGAGCGCTACGAGGAGGCGCTGGCCGAGGGCATCGTCAGCGAAGGCGCCTTCGCCGTCTGCGTCGAGGTGAACGGCAGCCACGAGGGGCGTGAGATCTGCCACACCCAGGGGCTGATCGTGACGCTGGCCGAGGCCCGGGCGGCCGTGCCCTGGGGCACCCACATGGTCCTCGCCACCTCGGGCACGACGCCGGTGGTGCTGCTGCCGATGCTCGGCGCGGGTGAGATCAGCGACAAGGGCGTGGTCGGGGTCGGTGCCCTCAGCGAGTGGCGCGAGATCCTTGCCGCCGTCGAAGCGCGCGGCATCCGCACCTGGGAGACCGTCGAGTCGCGTGGCTAGCCCGCTGCCGTCCTGCGGGAGGTCTTCGATGCCGAGGACCTACAGGACGCCCGCGAGCGCTCGGCGTCGGTGGTCGGGCGCCTCTGCAAGGACTGACCGGGTCGACGCCGCCGGGATCGCGTTCCGCTGTTGAGATCCGTCGGCTCCCGACGTGTCAGCCGATCGGATGCGGGTCGATCGGCTCCGCGGCGCCGTCGGCACGGAGCAGAAGCCGCGGCTCCCCGGTCTCGCCCCAGGTGATGAGGACGTCAGGGTCCTCGCCGATCTGGTGGAGCCGGAGCGGGTTGCGGGCCTCGTCGGCGATCGGTCCCAAGGCGACCGCCTGTGCGGGGGTAAGGGTTATCGACACTTCAGCCCTCCTTCCTCAGAGCTTCCATCTCCTTTTATAGCGCCGTCAACAGGGGTCGGGAGTAGGTGTCGGGTTCACGGAGGGGCGGAGCCGGCGGGTGGGTCAATTATGCCGGAGCTACTCGAAGACGTACTGCCCTCACGGCCGGGACGGGTCGCGTATCGACTTCAGCAGATGGGCCGACGGACGGACCTGGCAGTTCGTCCGCGGCGAGGACCACCGGAGCACGACGGAAAGCTTCCGCTACCTGATGCGGAGGTGGGCGAAAGTGAACGATTTCGGAGTCTAAGCGTGGTCGCCTCAGGGTTCCTGGCCGGTTCGTTGCGGGCGGCGGGCTTCGAGCCGCGGGTGGTGGCGACCACCCAGGACCCCGTCGCCACCCACGGCCTGATCGCCCGCGGCATCGGCGTCGGCTGGATTCCCGGTCTCCTGGCCGACGACCATCCCGGCTTCGCGATCCGTCCTGTCGACGGCGAGATCCCGACCCGCGACGTCTACGCCCTCGTCCCTCCCGGCCAGGATCCGGATCTCGAGGTTGACAACGTTAAAACGCTTCAATAGGCTCGGCAGCCGGAGTCTTGTCCGACGACTGTCATTCACGTAGACGGAGGAGAGTCATGTCGAAGCCGTTCGCTCCTGCGATCCGCCGCGCGCGGATCGTTCCGTTCTTGGTCGTGTTCCTGGCGCTGCTCGGCCTGGTCGCCCAGGCGCAGGCGAAGCCCCTGTCGAGCGCCGATCGCCAGTTCGTCGACGAAACCGTGGAAGCGGCGATGCGAGAAGAAGGGCAGCCCGGCGTCGTGATCTCGATCGGCGGCCCGGCCGGCAGCTACACGCAGACCTACGGCGTGCGCGAACTAGGCAACCGGGCGCCGCTCAGCGTGGGAGCCCACTTCCGCATCGGCAGCATCACCAAGACCTTCACCGGGACCGCGATCCTGCGGCAGATCGAACAGGGTCACATGTCGTTCTCCGACACCGTGAGCAAGTGGGTGAGCGGCATCCCCTACGGCAACGAGATCACCATCCACGATCTGCTGGCGATGCGGTCCGGGCTCTTCGAATACCAGCTCGACCCCGGGTTCCAGCAGCGGTTCACCGAAAACCCGGTGGCCACGTTCAGCAACGAAGAATTCCTCCAGATCCTGCGCGAGCACGAACCCGCATCCGCGCCCGACGAACACACCGTGTACACGAACTCGAACTACTTCCTGCTCGGCATCATCCTCGAACAGGTGACCGGCGAAAGCGCGACCGCCGTGATCACCAGGGAAGTGATCAAACCGCTCGGGCTCAACCAGACGAGCTTCCCGCCCAGCGCGCAGATGCCCGTGCCGTTCGCCCACGGCTACTGTGGTGTGGCCGGGGCGCTCGAAGACTGCAGCGCCTTCAGCCCCGAAGTCTTCTTCACCGACGGGGCGATGATCTCGACGATCGGCGACCTGGCCAAGTACGGCCGGGACCTGGGGACGGGGGCGTTGCTGAGCCCGGCGATGTTCGCCCAGCGGACGCAGTTCTGCCCGGTCCCGTACCCGTTCGAAGGCCCGTCGAAGTTCGGCTACGGGCTCGGCCTGATCAGCTTCGGGACCTGGCTGGGACACGACGGGTCGGTGCCCGGCTACGGCACCGAGACGATGTACGAACCGCAGACGGGGACGGTCATCGCGGGCATGGAGACCCTGCAGACGGGTCGGCTGTCGGTCTTCTCGCGGATCTTCGAGCGGATCGGCGCCCGCCTGGTCCCCGGGTCGATGGAAACCCCCGAATACCCTGAATGCTGAGGCGGTAGGCCGATCGGCAAGGGTCGGGTCGCGAGGAGATCCGCGGCCCGGCCCGCTTTCGCCCTTCGCCTAGAGCGGCACCGCGAGCGCGTCCTCGCTCGCCAGCCAGTCGCCGAAGGTCGGGCCCTCGATCCGGGCACCCTCGCCCGGGAGGAAGGCGTCGCGGGGGATCCCTTCGAGGCCGTCCGTGTCGGCCTCGACCTCGATCTCCGCCTCGCGCCGCTCGACCAGCCTGCGGGCGAGGTCGACGAGGTCGTCCGCCTCGGGGCCGGCCAGGTCCGCCGCCCTCCCGACCGGGTCCGCTTCGGCGATCTCGACCAGGGCCGTGCCGACCGTCCTCGCGGCCACGGTCTGGAGGCGCAGGTCGAGGATCTTCGCCCGCGATCCTTCACGGGTCCAGGAGACCATCTGGGCGGCGAACTCGTGGAAGGGGGAGGTGCGGAGGATCGAGAGCGGGACGGGGCCCGCAGCGGCGGCCCGCTCCTGGGCGAGCTTGGCCGCGTAGTAGCCGACGGGGACCGCGTCGATACCGATGATCGAGAGCGTCACCAGGTGGCCGGCCCCGGCCCGGGCTCCCTCGCGCTGGAGGTTCCCGGTCACCGCGGTGAAGAACTCGGTCGCCGGCTCCTCCTCGGTCGATTCGGGGTTGGAGGCGTCGACGATCGCGTCGACCCCGTCCAGGGCGCGGGCGAGCGAGTCGGCGTCCAGGAGGTCGACCCCCTGGGAGCGGCTCAGCACCACGACCTCGTGGCCGCGCCGGCGGGCCCCCTCGACCGCGTGACGGCCGACGACTCCGGTCCCTCCCGCGATCGCGACCCGCAGCGCCATCCCGCCAGGATACGACGGCGGGGGCGCCCGCGACGCGGCGCCCCTCCGATCGTGGCGCGGGGCCAGGCAGCGGGATATGTTCGTCCCACACGACTCGAGGAGGGTTTGGCCATGTACGTACGTGCCGTCAGGTTCACCGACGTGTCAGCTGAGCGGATGGAGCAGCTCCTCGCTCGCATCGAGGAGTCCGACGGGCCGCCCCCGGACATCCCCGCCACCGGTCTCACGATCCTCGCCGACGGTGCCCAGGGGACCGCGGTGGTGCTCCAGTACTTCGCCAGCGCGGAGGACATGGAGGCCGGCGCCCGGGCGTTCGAGGCGATGGATCCCGGGGAGACGCCGGGCACCCGCGCATCGGTCGACATGTGCGAGGTGAGGCTCGAGCTCACCGCCGACTAGGGGGCCGGTCGGAGGGCCGGCGGAGCTTGCCGCCGCGGTCGAGGAGCCTCGCGCGGCGGTTTGCCCCTGGGAGCGGACGCAAGGTGGAGGACGGGCTGGGAAGTTGTGCCCACCTCATCGCACGGCCAAGGAATAGCGCCTAGTCTTTGGAACTCTCCCGGGGAACTCCAGATGAGCATTCTTGACGACGCAATCCGAGAGCACCTGGAACTGAAGCGTGCGCACGGCGCCGACGAGGGGGAGCTGCAGCGACTCGAGGACGAGGCGTTCGGCCCGCCCCAGCGTCCGGACGAGATCGATCCCTTCGCCGAGGCGCCGACCGAGTTCCTGCTCTCGCCGGAGGAGACCGCGGCGGCGGTCCCCGAGGTCGGCGACGAAGCCGCGCGCAGCGGTCGTCGTCCCAACATCACCGACCTGCAGGAGGGCCCGCCGACCGAGGTCCCGGTGCCGCCGGAGGCGCCGCCCGCCGACGAGGCGCCTGCCCCCGCCGACGCCCCGCCGGCGCCCGAGGTCGAGGAGCGCGGGCCGGAGGTCGAGGGGCGCGCGCCGGAGGAGGTCGAGCAGCCGCCGCTCGAGACCCGCGGCCCCGACGCCGAGGTCGCCGGCCACCCGCCGCCCGCCCCGCGCGACGAGCTCGCGGCCGCTCCCGACGACGCCCCACCGCCGAGCCCCGCCGCCGCGCCCGACGCGCCGCCGCCTCCGCCGGCGGGAGCCGTCCCGGCGGACCTCGCCCCGCCCACGGGCGAAACGCCTGCCGAGGCGCCTGTCGACGGAGCGCGCGCCGACGCGGCGCCTGCCGCCGGGGCCCTGTTCGACTTCGAGGCGACGACGGAAGACGACTCCGCCGACGCGCCGCCGCCCGCGGACCCGGCGCCGCCGACCGACGTCGCCCCGCCGACCGACGAGGCGCCGATCGAGGAGGAGCACCCGGCGGGTGAGCACGAGATCGTCGCCGCGCCCGACCCCGACCCCGACGCCGCCGAGCGCCACGCGATCGCCGACCAGCCGACGCAGATGTTCGACGTGCAGGCGGAGATGGACGCCGAGCCCGCCGCCGCGGCGCCGCCCGAGCAGCCGCCGCTCGAGACCCGCGGCCCCGACGCCGAGGTCGCCGGCCACCCGCCGCCCGAGGCCGCGCCGGAGGAGGAGTCGTCCGAATTCGACTTCTTCAACGAACAGCGGCTCTCCGACGAGCTCGACCAGGCGCTCGAGGCGCCGCTGCCGCCTACCGATGAGCACATCGCGATGCCGCGCTACGAAGATGCGCCCGGGCAGGGCGGGATCTTCGACTTCGAGTCCGAGGGCGAGGCCTACGAGGAGCGCCCGGCCGAGGAGGCGCCCCGCCCGGCCCCGGAGCCGCCGTCCGAGGAAGCCGAGCGCGACTCGTTCGAACCCCCCTCCGAGGAAGCGCCGCGCGCCGCCGCCGAGCCGCCCTCCGAGGAAGCCGAGTACGACTACGACCCGGAAACCGGGCACGAGGACGTGCTCGAAGACACGCCGCGCTTCCTCGAGGACCAGCCGGAGGACGACGACCTCTGGTTCGAGCAGAAGCCGCCGAAGGATTTCGACCTCGACTGACGCCCGCCGTGCCCGATCGCTAGGTTGGGTCCGGTGTCGGAGGGAGCCGCGATCGAGGCTGAGGGCTTGGTCAAGTCCTACGGCGACGTGCGCGCGCTCGACGGGGTCGACCTGACCGCGCCGGCGGGGACCGTGCTCGGGCTGCTCGGGCCGAACGGGGCGGGGAAGACGACCGCGGTGCGCATCCTCACCACGCTGCTGCCCGCCGACGGGGGCCGCGCCCGGGTCGCCGGGATCGACGTCGCCACCGAAGCGCCGCAGCTCCGCCGCCGCATCGGCCTCGCCGGCCAGTACGCGGCGGTCGACGAAAACCTCACCGGCTTCGAGAACCTGCAGATGGTGGGGCAGCTCTACCACCTGCCGAAGGGCGAGCCGAAGGCGCGGGCGACCGAGCTGCTGGAGCGGTTCGACCTCGAGGACGCCGGCGGGCGGCTCGTCCGCACCTACTCGGGCGGGATGCGGCGGCGGCTCGACCTCGCCGCGGCGCTGGTGGCGCGGCCGCCGGTGCTGTTCCTCGACGAGCCGACGACGGGGCTCGACCCGCGCAGCCGGATCGGGCTGTGGGAGACGATCGAAGGACGGGTCGCCGAGGGGACGACGGTGCTGCTCACCACCCAGTACCTGGACGAGGCCGACCGGCTCGCCGACCGCATCTCGGTGATCGACCACGGGCGGGTGATCGCCGAGGGGACCTCGGACGAGCTGAAGGACCAGGTCGGCGGCGAGGCGCTGGAAGTGACGCTCGAGGCCGCCGGGCAGGCGGAGGCGGCGGTCGCGGCGCTCGACGGCGTCGCCTCGCAGCGGCCGGAGCTCGACGGGATCGTGCTGCGGGTGCCGGTGGCCGGGCGCAAAGGGACGATCGCCGCCGCGGTGCAGCGGCTGAACGACGCCGGGGTCGGGATCGACGACATCTCGATGCACCGGCCGACCCTCGACGACGTCTTCCTCACCCTGACCGGGCACGCCGCCGAGGAGGACGGGGAGGGGGAGGAATGAGGGCCTCGGCGATCTCGGACACGCTCGTGCTGGCGAAACGCAACTTCCTGCGCATCGCGCGGGCGCCCGACCTGCTGCTCGCCTTCACCGTGCAGCCGATCATGTTCGTGCTGCTCTTCGCCTACGTGTTCGGCGGCGCGATCCCGACCCCCGGCCACAGCTACATCGACTTCCTGATCCCCGGGATCCTCGTCCAGACGATGGCCTTCGGCGGTTTCGTCACCGCGATGGGGATCGCCGAGGACCTGCGCAAAGGCCTGATCGACCGCTTCCGCTCGCTGCCGATGTCGCGCGCCGCGGTCCTCGCCGGGCGGACCCTCTCCGACATCGCCACCAACCTGATCTCGATCACCGTGATGCTGGTGGTCGGCATCATCATCGGCTTCGGCTTCGAAAGCACCTTCCTCCACGTCGTCGCCGGGATCCTCCTCCTGCTCCTCTTCGGCTACGCCTTCTCCTGGGTCTTCGCCTTCATCGGTCTCACTTCCTCATCGCCGGAGGCGGCCCAGAGCCTCGGCTTCATCATCATCTTCCCGCTCACCTTCGTCTCCTCCGCCTTCGTCCCGCCGGAAACGATGCCCGCCGCCCTCCAGTGGTTCGCCGAAATCAACCCCTTCTCGACCACCGTCAACGCGATCCGCGCCCTCTTCATCGGCGACCCCGCCGGCAACTCCGTCTGGGGTGCCGTCGCCTGGTCCCTCGGCATCGCCGCCGTCTTCGCCTTCCTCGCCGTGGCGAGATACAAACGCGCCGTCGTGCGCTGATCCGCCGCCGCGTCTACGGTCGCGACATCGTGGCCGAGGTGCCAGGTGTCGCTTGGCAGCCCGAGCGCCGACCAACGGCGTGCCTTCGCCGCGAGCCGCCTCCGCCAGGCCTTGCCGCGTTCGCTCCCGGGCACCGGGGATCGCGTCGAGGATCTAGGTGATGCGGGCGGCGCCCGGGTCGGCGTCGTCAAGCGCAGTGCAGAGCAGCGATCGCGCCAGCGTCCCCTCCTGCACATGCGTGCGCTCCGCGAGCCGCGCGAGCTTCTCCGCATGCGCCTCGTCGAGGGTCACGTTGATCCGCTTCACAGATCTGTCTCGTATCTTTTTCAGTGCGGCACAGTTCAGCGCACCACGCGCGCGCATTTTCTTCCTAGGGTCGGAGGATGGCGGCGCTCAAGAAGAAAGGCGACCTTGCCGGACCTTTCCTTTCGTCAAAGAGTGCGAACGACAACGGACGATGATGACTCGCCCGTCAGATCTCGTGTATTTGACCTGTACTCGGTGCAGTCGGCCCTCGTAGTCAGCGGCCAAGTCGTAATCACAGCACACCAAGAGCTATACGTCGAAGACCGTCGATTGGGTCGTCGTCTACGACGTAACTACCGATCGCTGCTACTACGTCGCTTATTGGATACTCGGCGTCGACGGCCTCGCTGACTTGCGGCTTCGCTTGGTCCCGGCGCGAAACGGCCAGTCGCTCGGGATCCGCCGCGCCGCCGACTACCTGGATCCCGACTTCAGCCGGGATCCGTCAATGGAGCCAGCCGGAATCGAACCGGCGACCTCCTGAATGCAAATCAGGCGCTCTGCCATCTGAGCTATGGCCCCGTCCGCACGATTGTACGGGGCATCTCTCTAAGTTTCGGTGCCTCTTGTCCTTCGAGGGCTCACACCTCTGGCGGCTGCGGCGGAAGATCGGGCACGACCTCGTGCTCGTGCCGGGGGCGGCGGTGGCGGCGCAGCGGGAGGACGGGAAGGTGCTCTTTGCGCGGCGGGGGGACGACGGGACGTGGTGCCTGCCGGGCGGGGCGGCGGAGGAGGGAGGGAGCTTCGCGCGGACCGCGGTCGACGAGCTGCGGGAGGAGACGGGGCTGGTCGTGGAGGAGGCCGACCTGATCCCGGTGGCCTGCTTCTCGGAAGCGGAGCGGCACACGCTCCACTACCCCAACGGCGACGTCGCCCACTACTTCTCGATGTGCTTCCTGGTCCGAGAGTGGGAGGGGGAGCCGGTGCCGGACGGGCACGAGACCACCGAGCTGCGCTTCGCCGACCCCGGTGACCTGCCGCAGCCCTTCGAGGACTCGACCGCCCGCGCGGTCGAGCTGCTGCTCGCCTACCTGCGCACCGGAAACTTTCAGGTCGCCTGAGCGCCGATGCCGTTCGAGGGCTCATACCTGTGGCGGCTGCGCCAGAAGGTCGGCTCCGACCTCGTGCTGGTGCCTGGTGCGATGGTCTTCCTCGTCCGCGAGGACGGCGCCGTGCTCTTCACCCGCCGCGCCGACAACGGCAAGTGGTGCCTCCCCGCCGGCGGTGCCGAGGAGGGCGGCAGCTTCGCCGACACCGCGATCAGCGAGCTGCGCGAGGAGACCGGCGTCGTCGCCGACCGCGCCGACCTCGTCGCCTTCGCCTGCCTCTCGGAGGCCGAGCTCCACACGATCACCTACCCCGGCGGCGACGTCAGCCACTGCTTCGCGATGCTCTTCCTCGCCCGCCGTTGGCGCGGCGACCCCGAGCCCGACGGCGTCGAGACCACCGCGATGCGCTGGGCCGACCCGGCCGCGCCGCCGTCCCCGCTCGAAGACCCCGCCGCCTACGCACTCGACCTCTACCGCGCGCACCTGCGCGACGGCGCCTTCCAGGTTTCGTAGCGTCTGTCATGCGCATTGGTCTTTCGGTTGAGGCGGGATGGGGGGTCTGCGAGAGCCGCGGATGCCGATCCGACCCGGGCTGGCTGAGGCCCGGCATCCGCGGCTCAAGTGAGGTGGGGAGGAGTGACGGAAGGCGGGAGAAGTCACGGTTCCGTGAGCGGGGTCCCCGTCGCTTGCTGAGTTGTGTGTGCCCTGGCGCCCTCAACTCAGCAAACGTCTGAGGCGCCCGCTGGCCACGCAAGGCGCCCCGAACCTCGTCCCATCCCTGAAAACCCCTGGACGGTTGGTGAGTTGACCACACCCCAGCGGGGTCAACTCACCAAACGTCCGAGGCGTCAGCTCGGCCGCTCCGGTGAGGTTGTAGGTGTCGCGCTCGGCGATGGGGCGGGCGGAGTCGGCTGCGTAGAAGGCGCGCCAGGCGGCGGGCTCGGGGAGGAGCGCGCGGTCGGCGGTACGGCCGGGTCAGGCGAGCAGGCTCTCGGCCCGCTTCCCGATCGGCAGGTTCTGGTCGGCGTGGTAGCTCGAGCGCACGAGCGGCCCCGCCGCCACCGACTCGAAGCCGAGCTCGTAGGCCGCCTTCTCCAGCGCCTCGAACTCCTCCGGGTGCCAGTAGCGCACCACCGGCAGGTGGTTCTCGGTCGGCCGCAGGTACTGGCCGACGGTGAGGACCTGGACGCGGTGCTCGCGCAGGAGGCCGAAGGTCTCGACCATCTCCTCGAAGGACTCGCCGAGCCCGACCATCAGCCCCGACTTGGTGACGACGTCGTCGCCGCCCATCTCCTTCGCCATCTTCAGCACGCGGGCGGAGCGGGCGAACTGCGAGCCGCGGCGGGCGATCGGGTAGAGGCGCGGCACCGTCTCGACGTTGTGGTTGAAGACGTCGGGCTTCTCGTGGATCACCTTCGCCAGCGGCATCTCCTGGCCGCGGAAGTCCGGGGTCAGGATCTCCACCTTGCAGTCCGGGGCCATCATCCGGATCGAGCGGACGACGCCGACGAAGGCGCTCGCCCCGTAGTCGGGGAGGTCGTCGCGGTCGACCGAGGTGACGACGGCGTGGCGCAGCCCCATCGCCTTCACCTGGTTGGCGACCCGCAGCGGCTCCAGCGGGTCGTTCCAGGAAGGCTTGCCGGTCTGCACGTTGCAGAAGCCGCAGCGGCGGGTGCAGACGTCGCCGAGGATCATGAAGGTCGCGGTACCGCGCTCCCAGCACTCGCCGACGTTCGGGCAGTTGGCCTCCTCGCAGACGGTGTGGAGGTTGTCGCCCGCGATCTTCTCCTTCAGCCGGCGGTAGTTCGGCCCGCCCGGCGCCGGCACCTTCAGCCACGGCGGCTTGCGCGCCCGCTTGAAGGGGATCGCGCCGTCGGCCTGCGCGGTGCCGCCCGGCTTCGCCCGCGAGCGGGTGACGTGGATGCGCTCGGTCGTCTCGCTCATCGCTCTGCCGGGAGCGTACCGGGCGACGCTCCCAGGCCGGTCCCGGCGGCCGCCGCGCCGAGCGCCTCGTCGAGGCCCGCCCCCCGCGCCGCCCGCTCGAAGACCGTCGCGAAGTGCCGCCCGACCGTCGCCCCGAACGCGGCGACGCTCGCCTCACGCCCGCCCTCGCGCGCGATCGAGGTCATCGACACCCCCTCGATCCCGCACGGGATCACCCACTCGAACGGCTGCAGGTCGTTGTCGACGTTCACCGCCAGCCCGTGCGTGGTGATCCCCTTGCTGACGTGGACGCCGATCGAGCCGATCTTCCGCGCCGCGCCCGCCTGCCCCGGTACCGGCGGCGGCCCGTCGGTCCACACCCCGGTCAGCCCCTCGATCGTCTGTGCGCCGACCCCGTGCTCGGCCAGCGCCCCGATCATCACCCGCTCGAGCCCCCGCACGTAGGCGTGCACGTCGCCGCCGAGCGGCCCGAGATCGACGATCGGGTAGGCGACCAGCTGCCCCGGCCCGTGGTAGGTGACGAGCCCGCCGCGGTCGGTGTCGAGGACTTCGATCCCCTGCGCTTCGTACCAGGCGTCGCCCATCGGCAGTTCCTCGCCCTTGGTGCGGCGCCCGCGCGAGTAGACCGGCGGGTGCTCGAGCAGCAGCAGGACGTCGGGGACCTCGCCCGCCGCCCGCCGCTCCGCCAGCGCCAGCTGCAGGTCCCAGGCCTCGCGGTAGGGGACGGTGCCGCAATCGATCAGGAGGAGCTCGGCACTCACGGGTCAATTGTCTCAAGCCGCGCCCATATGCTTTAGGTCCGCATGCTCCAGTCGAAGGCGTACCGCCCCGAATGGCTGCCGGCGGTGGCGCTGAGCTCGGCGCTGGCGGCCCTGATGCTGATCTGGGACCCCCAGGTCGGGGACCTCGCGGCCCAGGTCTTCCACACCGAGGTCTTCGAGGACACCGGCCTGGCGATCTGGAACAGCAGCTGGTACGCGGGCCACTACACGCTCAACTACAGCTTCTTCTTCCCGCCCGCGGCGGCGCTGGTCGGGCCGCAGGTGGTGGGGATGGTGTCGGTGGTCGCCTCTTCCTACCTCTTCGACCGGCTCGTCCGCGACCGTTGGGGGGCGGTGGCGCGCCCGGCGACGCTCTGGTTCGCGGCCGGGGTCGTCACCCTGCTGGCGGACGGGCAGCTGACCTTCGCGCTTGGCGTCGCCTTCGGGCTGGCGTCGCTGCGCTCGCTGCAGGTGGGGCGGGGCGCGCTCGCGATCCTCGCCGCCGCGGTGTGCCCGCTGGCGAGCCCGGTCGCGGGCGCCTTCCTCGCCGGGGTTCTCGCGGCCGGGGCGTGGGAACGCGGCGAGCGCACGGGGCGCGCCGCGATCGCCGCCGCCGCGACCGCGCTCTTCCTCACCGTCGCCCCGAACCTCGCCTTCCCCGAACCGGGCCGCTTCCCCTTCGTCTTCTCCTCCTACGTGGCGATCCCGCTTTGGTGCGCGGGCGCGCTCTTCCTCGTCTGGCGCGCCGAGGGCGAGGGGCGCCTGCGCCGCGCCATCGGCGGTTACGCCCTCGCGGCGACGGCGATCTGCCTAGTCCCCAACGCGCTCGGCGGCAACGCGGTGCGGCTAGGCGCGCTCTTCGGCGGCCCGGTCCTCGCCGCGGTGCTCCTCTCGCACCGCCCGGTGCCCCGCCCGAGTCCCCGCGTCCCCGCCTGGGCCTACACCGCGGTCCTCGTCCTCACCCTCGCGGGCAGCCTCTACTGGCAGCTGACCGCGAGCGTCACCCAGATCGCCCGCTCGGTCGGCGAACCGTCGACCGAAGAAGCCTTCTTCGTCCCCGCGGAGCGCTGGCTGGGCGCCCACGGCGGGCGCGGCCTCCGCATCGAGGTGCCGCCGACCGCGAACCACTGGGAGTCGGCCTACCTGGCGCCGCGGTTCGAGCTCGCCCGCGGCTGGCTGCGCCAACTGGACACCGCCCGCGACGACATCTTCTACCGGCAGGGCGCCCTCACCGAGCGCAGCTACGGCCGCTGGCTCCGCGGCAATGCGATCTCCTACGTCGCCCTCCCGCGCGCGCCGCTCGACTACTCCTCGATCGCCGAGCGCAGGCTGATCCTCTCCGCCCCGCCCTACCTGCGCGAACGCTTCCGCTCCGCCCAGTGGCGCATCTACGAAGTCCTCGACCCCAAACCGCTGGTGGAGCCCCTCGGCTCCGGTCGCGCCGGCCCCGTCCGGGTGGGCCGCCAGGGCTTCGCCCTCGACGTCACCAGGCCCGGCGAATTCCTCGTCCGCGTCAACTTCACCCCCTACTGGTCGATCGGCCGCGGCTCCGGCTGCCTCCTCCGCCACGGCAGCTGGACGATCGCCCGCGTCCCCCATCCCGGCGTCTTCAGCGTCGACGCCGACTTCTCCCTCGGCGCCGCCTGGAACGCGGTGACCGGAGCGAAGCAGACCTGCTGAGTGTCTGCATTTACCCCCGTATAGGAGGGGTAGATGCAGACGCTCACAGCGCCAGGCCCAGCGGCTCTTCCAGCAGCGCCCGCACCCTTGCCAGGAACTCCGCCGCCGGGGCGCCGTAGAGGATCCGGTGGTCGCAGGCCAGGGTGACGCCGAGGAGGTGGGCCGTCGTGATCTGACCGTCACGCACCACGGGCCGCTCGCCGATCGCCCCGACCGCGAGGATCGCCGCCTGCGGCGAGTTGATCACGGCGGAGAAGTTCGTGACCCCGTACATCCCCAGGTTCGAGACCGTGAAGGTCCCCCCGGAGAGCTCGGGCGGGGTGATCGAGCCGTCCCGTACCTTGGCCGCGAGCGCCCTCGTGTCCGCCGCGATCTCCCGCAGCCCCTTGCGGTCGGCGTCGAAGACCGTCGGCACCACGAGCGCGTCCTGGGCGGCCACCGCGACGCCCACGTTGACCCGCGAGTGGAGCTCGAAGCGCCCGTCCCTGTAGGCCCCGTTGGCGAGCGGATGCTCCCGCAGCGCCAGCGCACAGGCCTTCACCACCATGTCGTTGAAGGAGGGCACGACCTCCCCCTCGGGCGTCAGGCGTTTGAGCCTTCCGCGGGCCTCGACAGCGGCCGACATGTCGATCTCGCTCTGAAGGTAGAAGTGGGGCGCCGTCGCCTTGGACTCCGCCATCCGCCGCGAGACCACCTGCTGGAGCTTCGTCAGCTCCACGTAGGTGGTCTGACCCTTGGCGGTCTCCCCGGCAGCCTCCGAAGGGGCCTCGGCACGCGCCGGAGCCGCGCCCTCCACGTCGGCCTTGACGATCCGCCCGCCGGGCCCCGAGCCCTCGACCGTCGTCAGGTCGACCCCCGTGTCCCGTGCGATCCGCCGGGCGAGCGGCGACGCCTTGACGCGGTCCTCGTCCTGATTCGCCGCCGGCTCCCGCACGGGCAGCGGCTCTTCGTGCACGGTTTCGTCGACCTCGGGGGCAGGCTCCCGCTCCTCTTCCACCACCCGCGTCGGCGCCTCCCCCGGGTCGCCGACCACCGCGATCGGCGCGCCGATCGGGAGCGTCTCGCCCTCCTTGGCCAGGATCTCCGTCAAGGTCCCGGCCACGTCGCTCTCGTAGGCCATGTTCGCCTTGTCGGTCTCGATCTCCACGAGCTCGTCCCCGACCGCGACCTCGTCCCCCACCTGCTTCATCCAGCCGAGGATCGTCCCCTCCTCCATCGAGTCGGAGAGGCGCGGCATCACGATCTCGGGCATCAGGTCCGCGCCCCCTCGAGGGTCGCGAGCGCGGCGCTGACGATGTGCTCCTGGTGGGGGATCGCCGCCTGCTCGAGGCGTTTGGAGTAGGGCATGTGGACGTCGGCGCCGGTCACCCGCTGCGGTGGCGCGTCGAGGTCGTCGAAGGCCTGCTCGGTGATCAGCGCCGAGAGGTTCGCGCCGACGCCGCCGTGCGGCCAGCCCTCCTCGACGATCACCGCGTGGTTCGTCTTCGCCACCGACCCGAGGATCGTGTCGAGATCGAGCGGGCGCAGCGTCCGCGGGTCGATCACCTCGGCCTCGACCCCGTGCTCGCGCGCCAAAGTCTCCGCCGCTTCCATCGCCACGTTCGCCATCTTGAGGATGCCGACGATCGTCACGTCGCTTCCCTCGCGCCGCACCCGCGCCTCGCCGAACGGCACCAGCTCCTCGCCGCCGTCGTCGACCTCGCCCCGCACCCCGTAGAGGCTCTCGTGCTCGATGAAGACGACCGGGTTGTCGTCGCGGATCGCCGACTTCAAGAGGCCCTTCGCGTCGCCCGGGGTCGACGGGCACGCCACCAGCAGCCCCGGCACCTGGAGGTAGAGCGCCTCGAAGCTGTGCGAGTGGGTCGGCCCCAGCTGGTGCCCGCCGCCGCCCGGCATGCGGATCACCATCGGCACCTTCGCCTGGCCGTTGAACATGTAGGGGATCGCGGCGGCGTGGTTGACGATCTGGTCGAGCGCCAGGAGGCTGAAGTTCACCGTCATCAGCTCGACGATCGGCCGCAGCCCGTTCATCGCCGCGCCGACGCCGGCGCCGACGATCGTGTTCTCGGAGATCGGCGTGTCGCGAACGCGGCGCTCGCCGAACTCGTCGAGCAGCCCGTCGGTCACCTTGAAGGCGCCGCGGAAGACGCCGACGTCCTCGCCCATCACGAAGACCGACTCGTCGCGCCGCATCTCCTCCGCCATCGCGTCGCGCAGTGCCTCCCGCATCCGCAGCTCGGCCATCAGTCTTCGCGCTCCTCCGGGTCGGGCCCGGTCCGCGAGGCGGTGTGGTCCTGGGCGTCGCCGGCGAGCGCCGGGTTGGGACGCTCGCCCTCCTCCTCGACCTCCGCGTAGGCGGCGCCCGCCTCGGCGAGCTCGCGCGCCCGCTCGGGCATGTCGGCCTCGTGCTCGCCGCGGTGGGGCTCGGGGCTGCGCTCGTCCACCGCGTACCAGCCGCCCGGGTAGTCGGTGAGCGCGTAGAGGCTCTCGTACATCGTGTCGAGCGGCGGTTCCGGCGAGGCGTCGGCCAACTCGACCGCGGCGAGCACCGTCGCCTCGGCCGCCTCGCGCGCCTGGCCGACCTCGCGTTCGCCGAGCACGCCCGCCTCGACGCAGCGCCGGGCGAAGCTCTCGATCGGGTCGCGCCGCCGCCACTCCTCGACCTCCTCGCGCTCCCGGTAGACCTCCGGGTCGGCGGCCGAGTGGCCGCGGTAGCGGTAGGTGACGACCTCGATCAGCGTCGGCCGTTCTTCCTCCCGGGCCGAGCGCAGCCCCGCGCTGACCGCCTCGCGCACCGCGATCACGTCCATGCCGTCGATCCGCGTCCCCGGCACCCCGTAGCCCTCCGCCTTCTTCGAGAGGTCGGTCTGGGCCGAGTGCCGCTCGATCGCCGTCCCCATCCCGTACAGGTTGTTCTCGACCAGGAAGAGGATCGGCAGTGTCCAGAGCGCCGCCAGGTTCATCGTCTCGCCGAAGTTGCCGGCGTTGGAGGCGCCGTCGCCGAACATGCAGACGGTCACCGCGTCTTCGCCCTTGTACTGGGAGGCGAGCGCGAGCCCGGCGGCGATCGGCAGGTTGCCGCCGACGATCCCGTAGCCGCCCATGAAGCGGCGCGCCGCGTCGAAGATGTGCATCGAGCCGCCGCGCCCGCCGCTGGTGCCGTCGACGCGCCCGAAGAGCTCCGCCATCACCGCGTTCGGTTCGGTGCCGCGGGCGATCGCGTGGCCGTGGGTGCGGTAGGTGCCGATCAGGAAGTCTTCGTCGCGCATCACCGAGGTGGTGCCGACGATCGTCGCCTCCTCGCCGATCGCCAGGTGCAGGAAGCCACCCGCCTTCGCCCGCTGGTACTGGCGCCCGGCCTCCTCCTCGAAGCGCCGGATCAGCGCCATCCGCGCGAGCAGCTCGTAACAGGTCGCGGCGTCCGGGAGATCGGGCACCGCTCCACCTTAGTGACTATCCGGAAGACCGCGTGTGCGACTGGCGAGCGCCGCACCGAGCGGGGGTAGGACGCAGGTCGGCCTAATGGCGGGGCCATTCGGCCGACCGAGGACGACGCCCCGCGATGTGTGTGCGGTGCCGCCAGGCGCGCGCGGGGTCTCCGGATAGTCACTCAGTCTCTGGCCGCCGCCTCCACCGCGTCCTCGAGGCGGTCATCCCCCCAGAAGACCTGCTCGCCGACCCGCACGCTGGGGACGCCGAAGACCCCGGCCGCGGCGGCGGCGTCGGTCGCCTCGCGGAGCCCGTCCTTGACAATCTGCGTGCGGACCGCGGATTCGAGCGCGCGCGGGTGGAGCTCGCAGGCCGCGGCGGCGATCATCACGTTGTCGGGATCGCTCAGATCTTTGCCCGCGGCGAACTGCTGGCGGAAGGCGGCGAGGCTGAAGGAGACGGTGCGGCCGGTCTGCTTGGCGAAGGTCGCGACCCGCATCGCGGTGAGCATGTCGCCGGGCCAGCCCTCAGGCCAGACGAGCGGCGGCAGCCCGTAGGCGGCGGCGCGGCGCTCGACCTCGTCGATCCCTTCCGCCCGCCCCTCGGTCCGCGCCCACGACCCGCGGTCGAAGTGCCGGAAGAGCCCGCCGAGCAGGATCGGCTGCCACTCCGGCTGCTCCAGCCCGGCCGCGGTGAAGAGCCCCGAGATCCGCTCCGCCGCGAGGTAGGCGTAGGGCGAGCCGAGGTCGTAGTAGAAGACGGCGCGGCCTGCAAATCGGCGCATCTCGGGGTCCTCGGTCATTCGGTTCGGGTCACGCACTGGTAGTGCGCTCCCCTCGCCTCACTCCCTGCGTCCCTCGACCTGCTTGATTTTCGGCCGCTTAAGCGTGGATGGCCCAGCCGTCGACGGCGCGGGCGGCGTCCAAGACCGCCTCCGAGACCGTCGGGTGGGGGTGCACGATCCGGGCCAGCTCCTGGGCGCCGCCCTCGAGCGCCATCACGGCGACCAGCTCGGCGATCATGTCGCAGGCCCGGTTGCCGACCACGTGGGCGCCGAGGATCTCGCCGTACTTGGCGTCGACCACGAGCTTGACGATCCCGTCTTTGTCGTCGTAGACGGTGCCCGCGCCCTCGCCGGCGATTTTCTGTTTGCCGATCTTGACCTCGTGGCCCGCCTCGACCGCCTGCGCCTCGGTGAGGCCGACGCTCGCCACCTGCGGGTGGGTGAAGGTGGCGCCGACCAGGAGCTCCTGGTCGACCGGGTGGGTATCGACGCCGCCGGCCCGCTCGACCGCGACCACGCCCTCCTCCTCGGCCTTGTGGGCGAGTGCCTTCTTGTTGACCAGGTCGCCGATCGCGAAGACCTTCGGGTTGGTCGTCTGC
>JAFDWB010000015.1 GCA_018268675.1 Actinomycetota bacterium | reverse complement strand
CTGGGCATCCAGGCCTTCGAACCGGTGCTGGTCGAGGGCAAGGCGATCCAGGTCCACCCGCTCGTCTGCTCGGCGTTCAACGCCGACTTCGACGGCGACCAGATGGCGGTCCACGTGCCGCTGTCGGCCGAGGCCCAGGCCGAGGCGCGGATCCTCATGCTCTCCGCCAACAACATCCTCTCCCCGGCCCACGGAGCGCCGCTGGCGACCCCGTCCCAGGACATGGTGCTCGGCATCTACTACCTGACCTACGGGCCGAGCGAGGAGGAGCTGAAGGCGAAAGAAGAGGAGATCGCGGCCGGTGGCGACCGGCGCAACGGCCTCAGCGACCTGAAGGTGTTCCGCTCCTCCCAGGAGGCCGAACTCGTCTACGAGAACGGCGGTTGCAAACTCCAGGACCTGGCCGAGTACCGGCGGGCCGGGCGCGGCCACTTCCTGACCACGGTCGGGCGGATCATCTTCAACGAGAAGATCGAGCGGGCCCTGGCCGACGCGCTGGAAGAGGATTTCGATCCCGGCTCGTTCCAGTTCAACAACGCCTCGCTGAAAAAGAAGGACATCAACGCGATGGTCTCCGAGCTCGTCGTCGCCTATGGCGCGCCGGTGGTCTCGCAGGTGCTCGACGCCTTCAAGGACCTCGGCTTCCAGTACGCGAGCCAGGCGGGCATCACCGTCTCCAAGAACAACGTCGTGTCGCCGCCCGAGAAGGCGGAGATCCTCGACCGCTACGAGAAGGAGACGGCCGCCATCCAGGCCCAGTACGACGACGGCTACATCACGGCGGAGGAGCGCCACGAGGCCGTCACCGCCCACTGGAACCGGGCGACCGACGAGGTCGCGCAGGCGATGGAGGACAACCTCGACGAGCTGAACCCCATCTTCATGATGGCCGACTCGGGGGCGCGCGGATCGTTCAAACAGATCCGCCAGCTGGCCGGGATGCGCGGTCTGATGGCCAACCCGAAAGGGGAGATCATCGAGCGGCCGATCAAGGCCAACTTCATGGAGGGGCTCTCGGTCCTCGAGTACTTCATCTCCACCCACGGTGCCCG
>JAFDWB010000014.1 GCA_018268675.1 Actinomycetota bacterium | reverse complement strand
TACAAGGGCATCGTCTGCGAGCGCTGCGGCGTCGAGGTGACGCGCTCCAAGGTCCGCCGCGAGCGGATGGGGCACGTCGACCTGGCCTCGCCGGTATCCCACATCTGGTTCTTCAAGGGAGTCCCGAGCCGGATCGGCTACCTGATCGACATGGCGCCCAAAGAGCTGGAGAAGGTCCTCTACTTCGCCGCCTCGATGGTGACCTGGGTCGACGAGGAGGCCCGTGACAAGGACGTCGGCAAACTCGAGAAAGAGGTCAAAAAAGTCGTCGACTCCTACGAGGTCGAACAGCAGAAACGGACCCAGGAGCTGAACGAGTCGCTGGAGCGGCGGGTCAAGTACCTCGAGGAGGGCGACCAGGCCAAATTCGACGACGAAGACCACATCTGGGCCGACTCGCTGAAACTCACGACGGCCCAGCTGCGCAAGCTCAAAGACGACGAGCGCAGCAAAATGATCAAAGAACTGCGCAAACAGTTCGACGCGGAGATCTCTGACACCGAGGCCTACCTCGAAGAGGCGGCGGAGCGGATGCAGGAGGTCTGGAAGATTTTCACGGAGATGAAGCCGAAGGACGTCATCAACGACGAGACGGTCTTCCGCGAGCTCAAGGACCGGTTCGGCTCGCCGTTCGGCTGGGGCGAGTACTTCCGCGGCGGCATGGGCGCCGAAGCGGTGCGCGATCTGCTCGAACAGGTCGACCTGGAGGCCGACTGCGAGGAACTCGAGCAGATCATCAACACCTCGAAAGGCCAGAAACAGGCGCGCGCGGTGAAGCGCCTGAAAGTCGCCTCGGCCTTCCTGCACTCCGAGAACAAGCCGGAGTGGATGATCCTCGACGCGGTGCCGGTGATCCCGCCGGAGCTGCGCCCGATGGTGCAGCTGGACGGCGGCCGCTTCGCGACCTCCGATCTGAACGACCTCTACCGCCGCGTGATCAACCGCAACAACCGGTTGAAAAGGCTGCTCGACCTCGGCGCCCCCGAGATCATCGTCAACAACGAGAAGCGGATGCTGCAGGAGGCGGTCGACGCGCTGTTCGACAACGGCCGTCGCGGGCGCCCCGTCACGGGCCCCGGCAACCGGCCGCTGAAGTCGCTCTCCGACATGCTCAAGGGCAAGCAGGGCCGCTTCCGGCAGAACCTGCTCGGCAAGCGCGTCGATTATTCCGGCCGCTCGGTGATCGTCTCCGGCCCGAGCCTGCGGCTGCACCAGTGCGGCCTGCCGAAGCTGATGGCGCTGGAGCTGTTCAAGCCGTTCATCATGGCCCAGCTGGTCGAGCGCAAAGCGGTCCAGAACATCAAGGCCGCGAAGAAGATGGTCGAGTCGATGATCCCCGAGGTCTGGGACGT
>JAFDWB010000013.1 GCA_018268675.1 Actinomycetota bacterium | reverse complement strand
AAGACCCAGAAGTTTTCACCGTGGGCGGTGGCCGCCAGCGAGTTGCCGCCGGCGTAGATGGCGACTTTCTCTTCGCCTTCGTCTTCGAAGACGGTCACCGTGGTGTTGGCGCCGGCACCGGTCTGCCAGTGCCAGAGTTCCTTGCCGGTTTCGCTGTCGTAGGCGGCCAGGTTGCCGTCGTTACGGCCGACGAAGAGCAGGCCGCCCGCCGTCGTCACCGTGCCGGAGTAGCACGATTCGCCCTTGAGTTCGTTCTGCCAGGCGATCTTGCCGGTGCTCATGTCGTAGGCGGTGAGGAAGCCGGTCGTGTCGAAACCGGACGCGACGATGACTTCCGAGCCGATGTAGTTCACCCCTTCCTTGAACTTCTGCGGTTTGGGCGGCACGACGAGGCCGAGCGCGCCCGACTGCGAGCAGACGAAGTACATGTTCTTTTCCGGGTCGTAGGAGGACGGCGGCCAGTTGTCGCCGCCGACCGCGGCGTTCGCACCGAGGTTGATCGTGCTCGGGTCCGAGCTCTGCGGGGTGAAGATCTTGCTCCCCACGATCTTCGGCTTCGGGTGCATCGAGGCGACGCCCGCTTCGGCCTGTTCGATCGCTTCCGGGGTCGCTTCGATCGGGCTGAACGGTTCCATCGTCGGCTCCGGCTGCGTCGGCCAGGTGTTCTGCGACGGGTCCTGCGGGACCTTCACCTCGGGGATCGGGTACACCGGCTTGCAGTTTTCCTGGTCGACGACGTAGGCCCAGCCGGTCTTCTCCGGCTCGCCCACCGCTTCGACTTCCTTGCCGTTCATCTCGCCCTTCATCAGGACGGTCGGGCTCGGCGCGTCGAAGTCCCAGAGGTCGTGGTGGACCATCTGGTAGTGGCACTTGTATTCACCGGTTTCGGCGTCGAGGCCGACGATCGAGGCGGTGAACAGGTTTTCGCCCTTGCGGCTCTCGCCGGTCCACGGCGCCGCGTTGGAGGTGGAGAAGAAGAGCATGCCGTTCTTCGGGTTCACGGTCGGCGTGTTCCAGATCGAGGCGCCGCCCGTCTTGTAGGAGCCGTTGTTCGGCCAGGTGTCGCCACCGGTTTCGCTCGGGCTCGGGGTCGTCCAGAAGCGCCAGTCGACCTTGCCGGTCTTCGCGTCGAGCGCGGTCAGGCGCCCGCGGACGCCGTACTCGCCTCCGGACCCGCCGACGTACACCTTGCCGTTGTAGTAGAGCGGCGCGCTGGTGATCGTGAAGCCCGACCGTGGTTTGACCACGTTGGTGGTCCATTTGACCTTGCCGGTCGCCTGGTCGAGGGCGACCTGGGCGCCGTTCAGCTGCGAGATGAAGACCATGCCGTCGCCGATCGCGACGCCGCGGTTGTCCCAGCCGCAGCAGACGACTTCGCCCAGCGGGTCGGGGGGAAGATGGGGTTCGTAGGTCCAGAGCCGGTGGCCGTTGTGGGCGTCGATCGCGAAGACGTCGTCGGCCCCGTCGGTGATGTAGATCGTCCCTTCGTACTCGATCGCCTGGCCCTCGGCGGAGAACTTGGCCGCGGTGGCGTT
>JAFDWB010000012.1 GCA_018268675.1 Actinomycetota bacterium | reverse complement strand
CTGCGCAAGCGCGGCGCCCGCCTCGAGGCCGACTTCAGCGGCTCCTCGCGCCAGGCGCGGACCTCGATCAACGGCGGCGCGCTCGACGCGAAGACGGCGATCGGGGTCGGCCTGAAGATGCTGCTGGATCCCTACAGCGAGTTCACCTCGGGCTCCTTCCGCGACATCGACATCGTCATCCCGCCGGGCACGGTGGCCAGCGCGCTGCCGCCGGACGGGCCGATCTTCCTTTACTGGGAAGTGGCTTCGGTGATCATGTCCTGTCTCGTGCGGGCGCTCTCCCAGGCGCTCGGCGAGCGGGCGCTGGGCGGCGACACCGGCTCCAACAACCTCCACAACGCCCACGGAGTCCGGCCCGACGGGACTCCCTGGGCCTGCTCGGCCTTGGCCGGGGGCGAGACCGGGCCGTGGGGCGCCAACAGCGCCGCCGACGGCGACGGCCACACCTGCCCGTACCTGCTGAACATCATGTGCCCGTCCTCGGAGAGCCTCGAGGCCGACTTCCCGGTGCGGATCATGCGCAAGGAGTACGCGCCCGACAGCTCGGGGCCGGGGTTCAACCGCGGCGGCGCGGCGATCCTCAAGGACATCATGTGGACCGAAGCCGCCGAGCACCAGACGATGCCGGTCCGCTTCCGCCACGGCAGCGGGGTCGGCGTCGGGGGCGCCGGCCACGGGCTGGTCGGCGGGGCCTGGATCTTCCGCCAGGGCGGCGGCCCGATCGAGGGCGAGGAGGCCTTCGTCTCGATCGACGACGACGGCGTCTACACCGACGCCACGGCGGTCGCAGGGATGATGGATCCGGGGACCAAGACGCTCGATCCGGGTGGGGAGTACGCGTACTACTGCAGCAGTCCGATCTGGGAGACCGGAGCGGGGGCGACCTGGCGCTACGTCACCAACGGCGGCGGTGGCTGGGGGAACCCCTTCGAGCGCGACCCTGAGCGGGTCAAGGTCGACGTCCGCGACGGCTACGTGACGATCGCCGGAGCCGAGCGCGACTTCGGCGTCGTCATCGTCGGCGACCCCGACAGCGACCCGGAGAACCTCGCGATCGATGCCGAGGCGACCGCGGCGCGAAGGGCGGGACGATGAGCGAGGCGCTGGCCGCCGCGCCGGCGACCCTGCTGCGCGACCTCGGCGACGCCGAGTTCGAAGCCCTCTACGACACCGATCGCTTCACCGCGACGGTGCTCTCCAACCGGCTCCGCTACTCGGTCCAGCACGTCGCCACCGGCCTCCTGCACCGAGCCTTCTCGCCGATCATCGCGCTCGCCTACGACTTCGCGGTCGCCGTCTGCGGGCCGCCCGAGCAGGGTTACCAGATGGCTGCGGTGACCAACGCGCTGACCGTCTTCCTCGGCACCATGGCCGACGGCGTGCGGGTCGCGGTCGAGGAG
>JAFDWB010000011.1 GCA_018268675.1 Actinomycetota bacterium | reverse complement strand
TGTGATCGCGGTCGCGATCGAGCCGAAGACCAAAGCCGACCAGGAGAAGATGGGCACCGCCCTTCAGCGCCTCGGCGAGGATGACCCGACCTTCCGGATCGAATCCGACGAGGAAACCGGCCAGACCCTGATCCACGGGATGGGCGAGCTCCACCTCGAGGTGATCGTCGACCGGATGCTGCGCGAGTTCAAAGTCGAGGCCAACGTCGGCAAACCGCAGGTCGCCTACCGCGAGACGGTGCGCAAGCGGGTCGAGAAAGTCGTCGCCCGCTTCGTCCGCCAGACGGGCGGTCGGGGCCAGTTCGGCCACGTCGTCATCAACCTTGAGCCGGCCCCCGGCGAAGGCTTCGTCTTCGAGAACAAAATCAAAGGCGGCGTCATCCCCGGCGAATACATCGGCCCGGCCGAACAGGGGATGGCGGAGGCGCTCGAGAACGGCGTCAAGGCCGGCTACCCGATGGTCGACGTGAAAGCCGAACTCGTCGACGGCTCCTATCACGACGTCGACTCCTCGGAGATGGCGTTCAAAATCGCCGGCTCGATGGCGATCCAGGAGGCCGCCCGCAAAGCCAACCCCGTGCTGCTCGAGCCGGTGATGGCGGTCGAGGTGGTGACCCCGGAGGACTTCCTCGGCGACGTGATCGGCGACCTCTCGCGGCGGCGCGGCAAGGTGCAGGGGCAGGACCAGCGCGGCAACGCCCTGGCGGTCCAGGCGCTCGTCCCGCTCGGCGAAATGTTCGGTTACGCGACCGATCTGCGATCCTCGACCCAGGGGCGCGCCACGTACACGATGCAGTTCGAGCAGTACGAGGAGGTCCCCTCGAACATCGCCGAAGAAATCGTCGAAAGCCGCAACGGAGGCGGCTCCGCCGAGGCTGCATAGAACCAAGCAAGAGGCGGACCGCCGCTGACGGCGCGACCTGGCTATATTTCCCAGGTTCGCCCGCAGGCAGGGCCAATCTGCATGGAAAAGTCCCTGCCAGGCACCGCTCAAGAAACTCAAGCACTTAGACAAGACAGAAACACGACCTTCGAAAGGGCAAACGGAAAGAGATGGCCAAGGAGAAATTCGAGCGCGACAAGCCGCATGTGAACGTCGGCACCATCGGTCACATCGACCATGGCAAGACGACGCTGACGGCCGCGATCACGAAAACCCTCTCGACCGTGGGCGGTGCCGAAGCGCAGACGTTCGAGGAGATCGACAACGCTCCGGAGGAGAAGGAACGCGGCATCACGATCGCGACCTCCCACGTCGAGTACCAGACTGAGAATCGCCATTACGCGCACGTGGACTGCCCGGGCCACGCCGACTACGTCAAGAACATGATCACCGGCGCCGCGCAGATGGACGGCGCGATCCTGGTCGTGTCGGCGGCGGACGG
>JAFDWB010000010.1 GCA_018268675.1 Actinomycetota bacterium | reverse complement strand
TCGCCGAGGGCGACAAGCTCGCCGGCCGCCACGGGAACAAGGGTGTGATCTCGAAGATCGTGCCCGAGGAGGACATGCCGCACCTGGCCGACGGGACCCCCGTTGACGTCATCCTCAACCCGCTCGGCGTGCCGAGCCGGATGAACATCGGCCAGATCATGGAGACCCACCTCGGTTGGGTCGCCGCGAACGGCTGGTACGACGACGGCACCGAGGCCTACAAGCAGGCTCACTCCGAGGAGGGCGACGGTCGCGTCTACGTGGCGACCTCGGTCTTCGACGGGGCCGAGCTGGAGGACGTCGACGAGGCGCTCCTCCGTTGGAACGAAGAGAACGCCGACCGGGGCATCGACCTCGGCGTCGACAAGAGCGCTCGCCCGGGTGCCCGCTGCGCGGGCACCGCGCAGCTCTACAACGGCCGTACCGGCGAGCCCTACGAGGGCAAGGTGACGGTCGGCTACATGTACATCCTGAAGCTCCTGCACCTGGTGGACGACAAGATCCACGCCCGCAGCACCGGCCCCTACTCGCTCGTCACCCAGCAGCCGCTGGGCGGCAAGGCGCAGTTCGGCGGCCAGCGCTTCGGCGAGATGGAGGTCTGGGCCCTCGAGGCCTACGGCGCCGCCTACACGCTGCAGGAGATGCTCACCGTCAAGTCCGACGACACGGTCGGGCGCGTCAAGGCCTACGAGGCGATCGTCAAGGGGGAGAACATCCCCGAGCCGTCGATCCCGGAGTCCTTCAAAGTGCTGTTGAAGGAGATCCAGAGCCTCTCGCTCGACGCCAACGTCGTGTCGGAGGGGACCGACGTCGAGATCTCGGATGAGGAGGACGACCTCCTCAAAGCGGCCGAGGAGCTGGGCATGGACCTCACCGGGGTCCGCGCCGACAGCGGTCCCGACGGCAACGGACTGAGCACGCCCGAAGCGGCCGACGAGCAAGAGGAGCAGGTCGTCGCCGAGGGCGAAGCGGGAACCGATGATCCAGCCGAGGCGGTCGAGGAGGCCGCGCCGGCCGAGGTGGAGGACTGATGATCGACATCAACAATTTCGACGCGATCGAGATCGGTCTCGCGTCTTCGAAAAAGATCCGCTCCTGGAG